>DBEYWP010000033.1:0-25440 GCA_048183675.1 Collinsella sp.
CGTTGCCGACAACCCGGTTCCCGGCAGGAAGGCGGCGTGACATGAGCTAGAATGACGGCATTCTAGGTGATTCTCGGTTCCTTGGGCAGCCTGCGACTACCCTCGAGAACCGAGCTCTACACCAACATTCGCGACACTACCTCAGTGGGCTGATTATTCTTGCGCTCTACACCTCAGGAGCCTTGGCGACGGTCTCGCTCTCTGCCGCAAGTGGGCGGTTGTCGATGCGGCGGCCCAAGCGATCGAGCTTCACGAGCAGCCATTCAATGGGATTCGGCCCTGCGCCTTCCTCGTCGGCAACCAGGTCCATGACGGCGATCTTGGTGCCGTCCTGCTTGAGCGTAACGCTGCCCACCTTGTCGCCCACATGCACCGTGCCCGAAAGATCGTCGTAGCTAACCTTTTCGGTCACCTCGCCGGCAAGGGAAAACACGGTCGCTTGCGCCGTGGGATCGGCGAGCGTGGCGTCGATCGTCTTATCCGTCCAGTCGGTTTGACTAATGCGCGCCATAAGCGGGTTGCCGTTGGCGGTCTTTTCCTGCGTGTTGGCGATTGCGACCGTCACCTTGTGGTCGTAGTACCAGTTGGCAAGGGTTGCGGTATCGGTAAAGCGCTGGTCGGTGGTGGTGGAGTTCAAAATAACGGTGTAGATCTCGTCGCCATCGCGGTTGTAGGCACCCGTAAAACAATAGCCCGCGTCGTCGGTGGTGCCGGTCTTGCCACCGATGTTGCCATCTTGGCCCAGCAAATAGTTATGCGTGTCCATGGAATGCGAATGGTCGGTGCCGTCGGCGCCCGTGACTTCGATCCAGGAATCCTCGCTCGCTACGACCTCGCGGATCGTGTCGTTTTTCATGGCCTCCTGCATCATCAGCGCTACGTCGTGTGCGGTTGAGTGCATATCGCCAGCCCACTCATCAAAGTCCAGACCATGCGGGTTTTCAAAAAGCGTACCGGTGCAGCCGAGCTTCTTAGCGCGCTCATTCATGGCCTTCACAAATGTGGCCTCGGCGTCTTTGGTCTTAGGGTCGATCTTCTTGCCCACATATTCGGCGAGCACGATGGCGGCGTCGTTGCCCGAGGGAATCATCAGGCCGCGCAGTGCCTGCTCCACGGTAAGCTCGTCGCCTTCGAGCAAGCCGGCGGTCGAATTACCCACAGTGGCTGCGGCGTTGCTCACCGTGACCTTCTCGTCCATCTTGCAATTCTCGACGGTTAGGATTGCGGTCATGACCTTGGTGATCGAGGCAATCTTGACCTGCTCATCGGCGCCGCGCCCATAGTAGACGGTGCCGTCTTTGCCCATGACGAGGGCATTGGTCGCATCGATATCGGGCAGGTTTTCGGCCGTGATGCCGCGCGCATCGGCGGTTTTGCCGCAAACATTGTCGGTCGTGAGCACTTGGGCGCCGGCGACGGTGGGCGCGCCAGCGGCAAGGGCGATAGCGCAGACAAAGCCGGCGGCAAGCTGGGCTGAGCGCTTTGCAAAAGAGGCGAGGGACTTCACAGATTTCGCTTTCGACGGGATGGTCTCTTCTGGAACTAGAGTATATCGTTTGCCGGCGTCGGCGATTATCGCGTGCGTGCGTGGCCCACATCCGCTCCCGAACGGGCGCAAGGGTGCTTAAGACCGACTTAATCACCCACGCTTGTTGTGTGTGGCGTGCGTCGCCTCAGGCATAATGGAGCGCGAGAGGAGCACGCATGAACGAGCGCATACTGGTAGTTGATGACGAGAAGGCCATCGCCGACTTGGTTGGCATCTACCTTACAAAAGAAGGCTTTGACGTCCAGATTGCCTATAGCGGGGCCGATGCCGCCAAGGCAATCTTGGAGCAGGAGTTCGATCTGGCGCTGCTTGATGTCATGCTGCCCGATATCGATGGGTTTGAGCTGCTGCGTACGATCCGTTCCAGCCATACCTATCCCGTGATCATGCTGACGGCGCGCGATGCCCAGCAAGACAAGATCGGGGGCCTTTCGCTTGGCGCGGACGATTACGTGGTTAAGCCGTTCCGTCCGCTGGAGCTCATCGCGCGTGTGCACGCTCAGCTTCGCCGCTACACCAGCTACGGTAGCCGTGCACAGGCGGCCGAGTCGCCGACCATTCAGCTCGACGGCCTGGAGATCAACCGCGATGCTCGTTCCGTGACAGTGGACGGTTCACCGGTTCGCCTCACGCCCACCGAGTATTCAATCTTGCTGTATCTGGTCGAGCATCGCGGCAGCGTGGTGGCCGTGGAGGACCTGTTCCGCGCGGTGTGGAACGAGGACTTTATGCCCGGCTCCAACAATACGGTGATGGTGCATATTCGCCACTTGCGCGAAAAGATCGGCGACGACGCGCAAAAGCCACGCTTTATCAAAAACGTCTGGGGCGTCGGCTACATCATCGAATAACGCTTTTCGCTTGTGAGGATCTTGATATGACAAAAGACGATAGGCAAGCGTTCGAGGTGCCCGATCGGCTCTTTGAATACGTGAGGTCGGTCGTCGACAACCGCGCGCTTGCAACGGTGCTGCTCTTTTTGCTGAGCCTGCTGCTGATTGGCATCGACAACATCGTCGGAATCTTGGCGGTGCTGCTTGTCGGCTTTTTGCTGATCGATCGATTTGAGATCGTGTGCCGCTGCGTGGTGATTGGCGGCGCCGCGTGGGCCATGACGTTGGCGATTGGCGCCATGGCGCTCGGCGGCATCGAAGGGCCGGTGCTGTTCGATGCCGGCTTTGTATTCAACATGCTTGGCTTTGTGCTGGCGCTTGCCGCGTGCGTGCTGTTCTTGTGTGGCCGCGCCCTGTACTACCAGGGCTACGAGCAGGGCGAGCAGCATGCCGATTGTGTGCTGGCCGCTCGTATTCAAGATCGCCTGATCGATCACCCCGACACCTGGGATAACATCGACGGCGACTTCTTGGAGGTCGAGGGCGCCCTTAACCGCGTGCGTGACCGTGAGCGCAAGGTGCAGCAAGCTCTGCGTGACGAGTCGCATCGCAAGGACGATTTGGTCACGTACTTGGCACATGACCTACGCACCCCGCTTGCCAGTGTGGTGGGCTATCTTTCGCTGCTGCAAGAGGCTCCCGAGCTGCCGGTTGAGCAACGTGCGCACTTTACGGGCGTGGCGCTCGACAAGGCGCACCGGCTCGATACGCTCATCGAAGAGTTCTTCGATATCACGCGCTTTGACTTCCACGATATCGTGCTCACGCGCGGCTATGTTGATCTGGGGTTGCTGCTGGCTCAGGTGACTGACGAGTTCTATCCCATCCTCAACGAGCAGCATAAGGAAGTCCAAGTTGATATTCGCGAGGACCTGACGGTGCTCGTGGATGGCGACAAAATGGCTCGCGTGTTCAACAACATCATGAAAAACGCTATTGCCTATAGCTATGAGGGCTCGACCATCACGATCGAGGCCAGACGCCGGGACGGCGGTGGCGTGCGCGTGCGCTTTATCAATCAGGGCGATCCCATCCCTGCGGCTAAGCTCAAGGTGATCTTTGAGAAGTTCTATCGCCTGGATGCGGCGCGTGCGACCAATCGCGGCGGCGCTGGACTGGGGCTTGCCATCGCCAAGGAGATCGTATGCGCGCACGGCGGTACCGTTGCATGTGAATCGACGCCCGAACACACGATATTCACCATCGAGCTGCCCGCCGCATAGCCAGCGTGCCCTTACAAACACTTGACAATGCGCTCACGTGCATATGAGCCGCGATTCCTACTATCGATACTGCTGAATTGATATCGATGTGGAGGTATGCGGTATGACGGCTGCTGCGGCTGTGGAGCCCACGGAGCTTGAAGAACTCATGAAAGCGCAGGCCGAGGCCGCGCACGAGCGCGAGGTTGGGGATGCGACTCGCCCCACGGCAGAGGATCTTGCCGCCTCGCCGACGCGAATCGATGTTGAGGGCCTCGACCTGTTCTATGGCGACCACCATGCGCTCAAGGACGTGAATATCAAGATCCGCGACAAGCAGATTACCTCGTTCATCGGGCCTTCGGGCTGCGGAAAGTCCACGTTGCTGCGCTGCTTTAACCGCATGAACGACGGCATCAAGGACTGCCGAATCGAGGGCAAGATTGCGCTCGATGGTCAAGATATCCTGGGCGACTACGACATCTGCCGCCTTCGCCAGCGCGTGGGCATGGTGTTCCAGCGCCCCAACCCGTTTCCCATGAGCATCTACGACAACGTCGCCTATGGGCCGCGCGGTATGGGTGTGCGCGATCGCGTCGTGCTCGACGAGCTGGTCGAAGACTCCCTGCGACGCGCCGCCCTGTGGGACGAGGCCAAGGACAAGCTCAAAGAGTCGGGTCTGGGTCTTTCGGGCGGCCAGCAGCAGCGCCTGTGCATCGCCCGCGCACTTGCCGTGCAGCCCGACATTCTGCTGATGGACGAGCCGACCTCGGCACTCGATCCCGTATCGACGCTGGTGGTGGAGCAGCTGGCCTGCGAGCTCAAAGAGACCTGCACGCTCGTGGTCGTTACGCACAATATGCAGCAGGCGGCGCGTATCTCCGATTCGGTCGCATTCTTTTTGCTGGGTGAGCTGGTGGAGCACGCGCCCACCGCGCAACTCTTCAAGAATCCGACCGATCCGCGCACGGCGGATTATTTGACGGGGCGTTTTGGCTGATACCATCTAGTAAAGGTACCTTTAGGGTTAAGATGCGGTCATGCCGGCCGCAAAGGGGTTCAACATGATCTATTACGTCGAGGACGATGACAACATCAGGGATTTGACGGTCTATGCGCTGCGCAAGCAGGGGATTGAGGCCGAAGGCTTTTCGTGCGACGGTGAGTTTAAGGCTGCCGTGGCGCGACGGGTACCCGATGCCGTCCTGCTCGACATCATGCTGCCCGATACCGATGGCTTGGCGATTATGCGTCGACTGCGTGCCGACCGCCTGACGGCGACGGTGCCCATCATGATGCTTACCGCCAAGGATACCGAGCTCGACAAGGTGATGGCGCTCGATGGCGGTGCCGACGATTACCTGACTAAGCCGTTTTCGCTCATGGAGCTCGCCAGCCGCTGCCGCGCACTGCTGCGTCGCGGCGGCATGGTCAAACAGGCAAGCGATGTGCTCAGCGTGGGCGACATCGTGCTCTCGCCCAGCCATCGTGAGGTGACTGTTGCCGGCGAGTCGCTTAAGCTCACCCTGCGCGAGTTCGACCTGCTCGAGTACCTCATGCGCAAGCCCGGCGTGGTTTTTACCCGCGAGTCGTTGCTGCAGAGCGTGTGGGGCTGGGACTTCGACGGCGGTTCGCGCACCGTTGACGTGCACGTGCAGACGCTTCGCCAAAAACTGGGCGAGCATGCCAGCGCCATCGAGACCGTGCGCGGCGTGGGCTACCGCTTGGCCGAGCCTTCTGCCGGTGATGGTGCCGAAGGTGACGACACCGCGGCCACCGCATCGGAGGAGTAACCCGTGGTCTTCGCCCCCCAGGGAAAACATACGCTGTCGCACCGCGTTTTTGTGACGATCTTTGTCTGCGCCATGGCGGTTATCGTGGCGTTTACGGTGCTGGGTGCGTTCTTTGTGCAAAACACCTTGGCGGATGCCACGAGTACCAATCTGGCGCAGGAAACCGAGCTCATTGCTGCCGCTCTCGACGAACAGCAGGAGCCCATCCCGTTCTTGCGTAGCCTTGATCGCGAGGACTTGCGAATCACGCTGATTAACAAGGATGGATCGGTTGCCTACGACAACGAGGCGTCGCCTTCCGCACTGCCCAACCATGGCGATCGCCCCGAGGTCATCGAGGCCTTTGAGAGTGGTTTGGGTTCCGCGGAGCGCGCAAGCTCTACGCTCGACGAGATTATGCTGTATCGCGCCGTCGCCCTTGATAACGGCCAGGTTGTCCGCTTGGCGCAGGCCCAGCCTGGCGTTACGGCGATTTTGCTGTCGATGGTGGCGCCGATGCTGCTTATCGCAGCAGCGGGTGCGGTACTCTCGTTTTTTATGGCGCGCCGCGAGTCCCGTGCCATCATCGCGCCGTTGCAAGAGGTGGATTTGGACCACCCACGCCGTAGCTATGAGCACGCCTATGCCGAGATGGTCCCCATGCTTGAGCGTATCGAGTCGCAGCGCCAGGAACTCAAGCGCCAAATGGCGGTGCTAGCGGACAACGACCGTATGCGCCGCGAGTTCACGGCGAATATCACCCATGAGCTCAAGACGCCGCTTACGGCGATTTCGGGCTATGCCGAGCTCATCGCAAACGGCATGGTCGAGGGCGAGGGCGACCTGCGCAACTTTGGCGGTCGCATCTATCGTGAGGCGGGCCGCTTGGCAGCGCTTGTCAACGATATCCTTACGCTGTCTAACTTGGACGAGGCCGAGCGTGCAACTGAGGGCGAGGCGGTGCCCATTGGTTCCACGGAGCCTATTGAGCTCTCGCGTGCCATCTACGCGGTTGAGCAGCGTCTTGAACAGGTCGCCCGTCAGGCGAATGTGACGATAAGTCATGAGACCAAGCCTGTGGTCATCGAAGGCGTGTCGCGCTTGATTGACGAGCTCATCTATAATCTGGCGAGCAACGCCATCCGCTACAATCGACCCGGCGGTGCGGTTACGCTGCAGTGCGGCACCAACGACGAAGGCCATCCGTTCCTTGCGGTCGCCGACACGGGAATCGGTATCGCGCCTGAAGAACAGGGCAAGGTATTTGAGCGGTTCTATCGCGTGGACAAGAGTAGGTCCAAGGCGCGCGGCGGAACCGGTCTGGGGCTTGCAATTGTCAAGCATGCGGCCCTGTATCATCACGCCACGCTCGATCTGTCGAGCGAGTTGGGCGTGGGAACCACCATTACGGTGACGTTTCCCATACGGCAGGACGAGCCATTCGCATAGCGATACAACATAGATATTGATGCAGACGCCGCATTTGACTTTCGGGTGCGGCGTTGTTGTGCAATTTTACGATTGCTTCCGACATTTTTACAGGAGAGCCTGTTTCTTATGTATAGAGTTTGGTTTCGGTAAAAAGATGCGATAATATACGGACAGTTTTGTCAATCCGAACTGGGGAAATGAAAGGCAAGCTGCATGACCCTTCTCGAACTGTTCCAGCTGCTGAAGAAGCAGCTTCAGCTGGTCATCACCCTTCCGGTGGTCTGCGCGATCGCCATGGGCATCGTGTCCTTCGTTGCGATGGACAACACCTATACCGCGACGACGAGCATGTACATTCTCGCCAAGACCGACGATAGCGGTCAGATGAGCTACAACGATCTCTCGGCGAGTCAGATGCTTTCCAACGATATCGCCACGCTGCTGGATAGCGATAGCGTTAAGAGCGGCGCAGCCAATGAACTGGGCCTCACTGATCTGGATGACTACAAGGTGTCTGTTTCCTCCGAGACCACCACGCGTGTCATTACGCTTTCGGTTACCGGCACCGATGCCAAGGAGACGGCTAAGGTCGCAAAGGCCATGGCCAGCTCGGTGAGTACGGTCGCTCAGAACGTCGGCGCTGCCCAGAGCATCAACGTTATCGACGAGGCTAAGACCCCCGAAGCCCCCAGCGGCCCCAAGCGCACGCTGTATATTGCCGTCGCGTTCCTCGCCGGTATCTTTATCGCAGTCGCCTATGTCGTTTTGGCAGACATGCTCAATACCCGCATCCGCGGTGCCGAAGAGGCAGAAGAGCTCCTGGGCATTCCCGTTGTTGGCCGAATTCCGGCTATGAAAGGTGGTAAATAGGCATGGCTAAGGCAAAGAACACCGACAAGCTCGTTGTACAGAATGCCGCCAAGACCCTTCTGGCCAACATCCGCTTTGCGAGCGTGGACGACCCCATCCGCACCATCACCGTTACCTCCTCGATTCCCAACGAGGGCAAGTCTACGGTTTCCATTAACCTTGCTCAGGCAATCGCCACGAGCGGCAAGTCCGTGCTTCTGGTCGAGGCCGATATGCGCCGCAGGTCCCTTTCCGATATGCTCGGCGTTCGTTCGCGCGGCGGACTCTATGCGGTCCTTTCCGAGCAGATCTCCATTGACCAGGCAATTGTCGAGACGGGTCAGAAGAACTTCTACTTCCTCGATGCCGAGCCGCATATTCCCAATCCTGCCGACATCATCGTCTCTCACCGCTTTGCCAAGCTGGTAAAGGCGCTGTCCGCCAAGTTCCAGTACGTCATCTTTGATGCTCCCCCGGTCGGCACCTTCATCGATGCTGCCGAGATTGCCAGCCTGACCGACGGCACGCTGTTCGTGGTGCGTGAGGATTTCACCAAGCGCGAGGAGGCGCTCAACGCCATCGGTCAGCTTAAAAAGTCCGAGAAGGTCAAGCTCATCGGTACCGTTATGAACTACTGCGAGACCGAGACCAGCGAGTACTACTACTCCTACTACACCAAGGACGGTAAGAAGGTGAAGAAGGGCTCCGACGATCAGGGGACTTCCAAAAAGGGCATCTTCACCAACCGAGCAAACGTTTAGTTGATTAAGGCTGACCTATGCGTGACATTCATTGCCATATCTTGCCGGGTGTAGACGACGGCGCCGCCGATCTCGATGAGAGCTTGGCGATGCTCGAGGCTGCCAAGCGGGCTGGTGTAACCAGAATTGTTTGCACTCCTCACTGCCGTGATCCCTATTTTGATTACGACAAGATGTGGGATGCCTTTGAGCTGCTGCGCGATAACGCTGACGGTTTTCCGCTCCAGATGGGCTTCGAGGTCAACCATCGAAAGCTCGTTGAGCTTGGTATCGATGCCGCGGAGCACTTGCATTTCGATGGGACCAACGAGTTTCTGCTCGAGCTTTCGACGCATGCCGATGCGTATGCGTTTAGAGAGTACGAGAACACGATTTACGATTTGCAGTGCCGTGGCTACCAGGTGATCATCGCTCATCCTGAGCGCTATCGTGCGGTTCAAAAGGATGTAAGCGTGGCGGAGCGCCTGGTCGATATGGGCTGCAAGCTGCAGGCTTCGGCGGACTTTATTGCCGGCGGTCGCTTTGGTCGCGAGAAAAAGCCGGCACAGCGCCTGTTCGATCAGAACCTGTACAGCTTCATCGCGAGCGATGCCCATAACGTGGGTCATTACGATTGCCTGGCGAAGGCTCGCGCGAAGTTTAGCGTGCGCGGAGCTCATTTTCGCTAAAATCTGTCCCTAACGTTCGCATTGAATGAAAGGGCAGCCATGGATATCCAACTTAAGACGGGATGCTTTGATGACGCGGCGTTGGTGCGCCGCGTCATTTTTATGGACGAGCAGGGCTACGAGAATGAGTTCGACGCTATCGACGAGGATCCGAACTGCATTCATGTGACGCTCTATGTAGACGGCGAGCTTGCCGGTTGCTCGCGCGTGTTTCCCGAAGAGCTTGAGCACGCGGCTGACGCAGAGGCTCCGGTGTCGCCGGCGTGCGACTTGGACGAAGGTGTCGCGGCGGGGGAGACCTACATTATGGGGCGCGTGGCCGTGCTGCCGAGCATGCGCCGTCGCGGTTTGGCGAGCAAGATTGTCGAGGCCAGTGATACGTGCGCGCGTGATGCCGGCGCCAAGCTCATTAAGCTGCATGCTCAGGAATACGTGCTGCCGCTCTATGCCAAGGCGGGCTACACGCAGATTGCCCCGGTGGACTACGAAGACGAGGGCCAGCCTCATGCCTGGATGGCCAAGCGCGTAGATGGCAGATAGGAACGTTCCTTTCCTGCCGGCAGTTGGGGACACTCCTTGGCAATTGGCGCATCAGAGCGCTCGGACATACAGTTTTTCGATTCCGTATGTATATATGCGCGTTAATGGGTTATAAAATCTAAGTCTGAACATAGCAGGTCTGCGATGCGGCTCGGGCGACCGAGCCGTTTTTGCGGACAGGGGTAGCGCGAAAGGACTGCACATGCGTCAATTTAAGACCGAGAGCAAAAAACTGCTCGACCTCATGATCAACTCCATCTACACCAATAAAGAAATCTTCCTGCGCGAGCTTATCTCTAACGCGAGCGACGCCGTCGACAAGCTCAACTTTAAGAGCCTGCAGGACCCGAGCGTCAAGATCGACCAGGGCGACCTGGCCATTCGCGTCTCCTTTGATAAAGACGCCCGCACCATTACCATCTCGGATAACGGCATTGGCATGACCGCCGAGGAGCTGGAGCGCAATCTGGGCACCATCGCCCATTCCGGCTCCGAGGAGTTTAAGACCGAGAACGCCGAGCAGCAGGGCTCCGATGTCGACATCATCGGTCAGTTTGGCGTGGGCTTCTACTCGGCTTTTATGGTCGCCAGCCATGTGAAGGTCGTCAGCCGCGCCTACGGCGAGGATGTCGCCCATGTGTGGGAATCCGACGGTCTTGAGGGCTACACCATCGAGGACGGCGAGCGCGCCGAGCACGGTACCGATGTCATCCTGACGCTGCGCGAGAACGAGAAGCTCGATGCTGACGGCGAGGCCGAGACCTACGATCGCTTCCTGACCGAGTGGGGTCTCAAGAGCCTGATTCAGCAGTACAGTAACTATGTGCGTTACCCGATCCAGATGATGGTGTCCAAGAGCCGCCAGAAACCCAAGCCCGAGGACGCCGGCGACGATTACAAGCCCGAGTACGAGGACTACCAGGAGCTCGAGACCGTCAATTCCATGACACCGATCTGGAAGAAGCACAGCTCCGATGTCGAGCAGAAGGACTACGACGAGTTCTACAAGTCCACGTTCCACGACTTTGACGATCCTGCGCGCACCATCAGCTTCCACGCCGAGGGCACGCTCGAGTATGACGCCCTGCTGTTTGTGCCGGGACGCGCGCCGTTCGATCTGTACAGCAAGGACTACGAGAAGGGTCTGGCGCTCTACAGCTCCAACGTCCTGATCATGGAGAAGTGCGACGACCTGCTGCCCGACTACTACAACTTTGTCCGCGGCGTCGTGGATTCCGCCGACGTGTCGCTCAACATCTCGCGCGAGACGCTGCAGCAGAACCGTCAGCTCAAGGCCATCGCCAAGCGTGTGGAAAAGAAGATTACCGCCGACCTTGAGGATATGCGTGACAACGACCGCGAGGCCTACGAGAAGTTCTTTGAGAACTTTGGCCGCGGTCTTAAGTACGGCATCTACTCGAGCTATGGCATGAAGGCCGATGAGCTCGCCGACCTGTTGCTGTTCTGGTCTGCCAAGGAACAGAAGATGATTACCCTGGCCGAGTATGCCAAGGGCATGCCTGAGGATCAGAAGGCCATCTACTACGCCGCCGGCGACTCGCGTGAGCGCTTGGCCAAGATGCCCGTGGTAAAGGGCGTGCTCGACCGCGGCTATGACGTGCTGCTGCTGACGCAGGATGTGGATGAGTTCACGTTCCAGGCTATGCGTGAGTACGTTGCCGCCGATATGCCCAAGATCTACGAGGACGATGCTGCCCGCGAGGCTGCCGAGAAGGCTGTGGCCGACGGTGCCGAGCCCGAGGTCGAGGATCGTCATCTAGAGCTCAAGAACGTTGCGACCGGTGATCTTGACCTGGCGACCGAGGACGAGAAGAAGGAGGCCGAGGACGCCACCAAGGAGAACGAGGACCTCTTTAGCGCTATGAAGGAGGCGCTCGGTGACAAGGTCGAGAAAGTCGCCGTCTCCGCGCGCCTGACCGATGCCCCCGCTTGTATCACCACCGAGGGCCCACTTTCGCTCGAGATGGAGAAGGTGCTCCAGAAGGGACCCGAGGGCGCGCCCGACGGCATGCCCAAGAGCCAACGCGTGCTCGAGCTCAACGCCAAGCACCCGGTCTTTGACAAGCTTGTCGCTGCCCAGAAGGCAGGCGACGCCGACAAGATCAAGCAGTACTCCGGTCTGCTCTATGACCAGGCTCTGCTGGTCGAGGGCATTTTGCCCGAGGACCCCGTTGCCTTCGCGGCGGCTGTTTGCAACTTGATGTAGTTCGGGGATACGGCACCGTAACTAGATTAGAACGAGAGTGGATAATCTCCCGCTTTTGGCTCGAATGCGGGCTTGAAGTGGGAGATTTTCCACTCTCGTTTCCTTTTGTACGGAGTAGTCGTTGGGGACGTTCTTAAATGACTATTTGAATTGCTAATTTGTGCGGGTTGTGGTTTTGTGACCTGCTGAAATTTAGGATACTGTACATCTGTACGTTAACGCATCTTCGTAGTATATTGCTACCCGCAAAACTCAACACCATTGTGCTTTGAGACGTTAAAGCGCCTACTACAATGGTTGTCGATAGTACGATTCGATTTAACGACAGGATGGATGGTCCAAGCGTGAGTCTCGGCAGCAAACTATCCGATACAAAGGTCTCCTTTGCGATATTCAAGCGCGACATTAAGCGACTGCTTCTGAACCCCGTCGCCTTGGTGGTTACCCTCGGCGTGTGTGTTATTCCCTCGCTGTATGCCTGGTACAACATCGTGGCTAACTGGGATCCGTATGGAAACACCCAGGACATTAAAATCGCTATCGCCAACAACGACCGGGGAACCCAAAACGACATGGTGGGCGAGCTTAACGCGGGCGACAAGGTTGTCGATCAGCTCAAGGAAAACGATCAGCTGGGCTGGACCTTCGTCGACTCGGCGGCCGACGCCAAAGAGGGCGTCGAGAGCGGGGAATACTACGCGGCGATCGTAATCCCCAAGAACTTCTCCGACAATCTTGTCTCGATGCTCGATGGCAATTACCATCAGCCGAAACTCACCTATTACGTCAACGAGAAAAAGAGCGCCATTGCGCCCAAGGTCACCGATACCGGTGCCAACACCATCGAGGAGCAGATCAACTCGGAGTTTGTCTCCACGGTGGGCGAGACCGTAGCGGGCATCGCCAAGGATGCCGGCATCGATTTTAAGGATAAGACCGCCCAGGTTCAGGATTTGCTGACGAGTTCGGTGTCCGAGGCATCCGGTACCTTGAGCGAGGTTCGCGATTCGATCAACGACATGAACACCGCTATCGACAAAACGAGCGGTGCTATCGCCTCGGCGGATGGGGCGCTGGCCGGTTTGCAGGGTCAGACGCCTTCGCTGACTCAAGCGATCTCCCAAGGCAACGACCTGTTGGGCGAAGCTCGCACCACCGCGGGCAAATCGATTACCTCGCTCTCTAAGGCGCTTTCGGAGGGAAGCGTTGCACTGTCCAAGACGTCGGCTTCGGCGAACGCTGCGGTCGGAAAGATGGCGGGCGCCTTGACGTCTACGACCACTCGCATCGACAATTCGCTCGAATCGCTTCAAACGACAATTGACCACAACAACGCGCTGATCGACCGCCTGCAGAAGTTGGCGGACAGCGTGCCGACGGGTTCGGAGGAAATCAACGCGCTCATCGCGTCGACGATCGATACGCTTCGAGGACAAAACGAAAGCCTCCAGGCCGTCAAGGACAATCTCTCGGCACAGTCGAGTGCTATTGCGAATGACGCTTCGGCCGTTTCGGGCGCCAGCGACGCTATCAATACTGCAATTCAGACCGGCACGACCAACATTAGCCAGGCTCAGACGGATCTTGGTCAAAATGCGCTGCCGAAGGCTTCCAGCGCGCTCGACTCTTTCTCGGTTGTATCGGGCGACCTAACCGGTATCGTGTCGGGCCTCACGCCTACAATCGCCAATGCGCGCGGTACGCTATCGCAGCTCGATGCCACGCTCAAGCAGGCCAAGACCACGCTGTCCCAGACCGATGCCTCGCTTGCCAAGGTCCAGGACAGGCTTGCAACCGCCGCTAACGACATCGCGGCGCTGCAGACCTCTGAGTCTATGGGCGAGCTGGCCGACCTGATGGGCGTCGACGTGGACGACGTGGCGGACTTTATGGCGTCCCCTGTTGAGCTGACGTCCAAGTCAATCTATCCGGTCAAAAGCTTTGGTTCGGGCATTGCCCCGTTCTATACCAACCTGGCACTTTGGGTGGGTGGCTACGTGCTCATCGCTATCTACAAGCTCGAGGTCGACCGCGAAGGCATCGGCAGCTTTACCGCGCGTCAGGGCTACTTTGGCCGCTGGCTGCTCCTGGTGCTCCTGGGCGCGTTGCAGGCCATCATCGTTACGGTGGGCGATTTGGTGATCGGCGTGCAATGCGTCAACCCGCTGCTGTTCGTGCTGGGCGGTATCGCCATCTCGTTTACGTACGTCAACATCATCTATGCGCTGTCCACCACGTTTAAGCATATCGGCAAGGCAATCGGCGTCATTCTCGTCATCGTGCAGATCCCGGGTTCGTCGGGCATGTACCCCATCGAGATGATGCCCGGCTTCTTCCAATGGCTGCATCCGCTGCTACCCTTTACCTACGGCATCAATCTGCTGCGCGAGACCGTCGGCGGCATGTACTCGTACAACTACCTGTTCAACCTGTGCATCTTGGGCGTGTTCCTTGCCATCGCACTCTTTATCGGCTTGCAGCTGCGTCCGCTGCTGCTCAACCTCAACCTGCTCTTTGATAAGCAGCTTTCCACGACGGGTATGATGATCTGCGAGTCCAATGACCTGCCGCGCCAGCGCTACTCGCTGCGCACGGCCATGCGCGTCATGCTCGATTCCGATTCGTATCGCCGCGAGCTGCTCGAACATGCAGTGGCTTTTGAGCATCGTTACCCGTACTACATCAAGGGCGGCTTTGCTGCCGTGGTGGGCGTGCAAGTGCTGATCTTTGTGCTCTCGACGGTTCTCGATGTCGACAATAACGGCAAAATCATCTTGCTGGTCATTTGGATTATCTCCGTCATTGTCATTTGCGGCTGGCTGATCAATATCGAGTACATCCGTGCAAGCCTCAACACCCAGATGCGCATCTCGGCGCTTTCGGACGAGGACCTGCGCCGCGAGATGCGCGAGCACACAGCGGCGATCCCTGCCGCCCGTCGCATGTTTGGCCTGAATGCCAGCGAGCGAGGCTCTAAATCCAAGGATCAGGCTGTCGACCAGTCCACTCACCACGATATGCACCATGTGCCCGCGAACGGGGACGACACATTTGTGATGAATGAGGATGGCGTCCCGCTTGGCAAGCACTCAAAAGGAGGTGAGGCATAAATGAAGAACATCCTGCATCTGTTTAAGCGTGACGTTCAAAACGTGTCTCACTCTGTGATCGGCTTGGTTGTCGTGATGGGCCTCATTATCGTACCGTGCCTGTACGCGTGGTTTAACATCGCCGGCAGCTGGGATCCGTACGGCAACACCGGCAATCTTAAGATCGCCGTGGTCAACACCGATGAGGGTTACGAGAGTGATCTGATCCCCGTCGAGGTCAACGTGGGCGAAAATGTGACCGCCACCCTGCGCGGCAACGAGAGCTTCGATTGGGTTGTGCTCAACAATCGAGACAAGGCTATCGAGGGCGTCGAATCGGGCGCATACTATGCGGCTGTCGTTATCCCTAAGACGTTTAGTGCCGATATGATGACGCTCTTCTCGACCGACGTGAAACATGCCGATATCGAGTTCTACGAGAACCAGAAGGCCAACGCCATCGCCCAGATCGTGACCGAGAAGGGCTCGAGTGCTGTTCAGAACCAGGTCAACGAGACCTTTACCGAGACCATCACGACGATCGGCCTTAAGACGGTGTCCAGCCTGCTCGATTACATGAGCACCGATCAGGTCAGCAACTTTATCGCCAACCTGTCCTCGACGCTTGGCGACTCGGTTCAGGACCTGCAGGACATCAAGGCCAGCGCTACTTCGCTTGCGGGCATTTTGAGCTCCACGTCCGATTCGCTGACGTCGGCGGGCGGCCTGCTCAAGCAGACCGGAACTACCGAGCAGTCGGTGAAACAGCTGATGGAGCATGCCAAGAGCGGTATCGGTGATTCGGAGCAAGCGCTCAAGGCTGCTAGCGATGCCATCGATGCCGCGATTGATGGAAGTGCCGGGTCGTTCGACAACGTGTCCACCGAGCTCGCAAAGGCCTTTGACGCCGCGAACCAGCATGTCGATCTGACGGTATCGCAACTCAACGATGGCGCCGCGTCGCTCAACGCGCGCGCCGATGAGATTGACGCTGCTGCCGATAAGCTCCGCAGCCTTGCCGGCCAGGTGGGCAACGATAAGCTCAAGGAAGGTCTCGAGTCTGTTGCGACGTCTCTTGGCGGAACTGCGGAGGAGTACCGCAACAATGCCAAGGAGCTGATGGGCATCGCAGCGTCGCTCTCGGACAGCATGGCAAAGGTTAACGATGTCCGCGCCGAAACCGACCAGGCGATTGCCGACGCCAAGGCGGGCGTCTCGGGTGCCAAGATCGATTACGACTCTACGTTCTCGGTCAAGGCAAAGGAGCTCAAGAAGACCATCTCGGGCGTTTTGGATTCGCTGAACGGTATTTCGAGCAATCTGGATAGTGCCGTGAGCGGCCTCACCGATGCATCCGGCTCGTTGGCGAAGGGCCTCTCCAAGGCCGCCAAGCTGGTCAACAAGGCTTCCGATCAGCTAGGTGAAGCGTCCGATAAGATCAGTGCCTTTAAAGACGAGCTCGATGGCGCCCTGATGTCGGACGACCTTGCCACGATCAAGACGATGATCGGCAACGATCCCGAGGGTTTGGCCGTGTCGCTTTCCGGCCCCGTCGCGCTCGACCGCAAGCCGGTCTATCCGATCCGCAACTACGGTTCGGCCATGGCGCCGTTCTACACGATTCTGTCGCTGTGGGTGGGCTCGATCGTGCTGGCGGCCATGATGAAGGTCTCGGTTGACGATGAACTCATCAACGAGCTCATCCCCGTGCGCCTGCACGAGATCTACCTGGGCCGCTACCTGTTCTTTGGCGGTCTGGCCCTGCTGCAGGCGACACTCGTGTGCGCGGGCGACATCCTGTTCTTTGGCATCCAATGCGACAACCCGCTGCAGTTTGTACTTGCCGGCTGGGTCGCGAGTCTCGTGTTCTCCAATATCGTCTACACGCTCACCGTGTCGTTTGGTGATATCGGTAAGGCACTCGCCGTCGTGCTGTTGGTTATGCAGGTCGGCGGTTCGGGCGGTACGTTCCCCATCGAGATGACCGGGCCTGTGTTCCAGGCGATATATCCGTTCCTGCCGTTTACTCACGGCATCAACGCCATGCACGCCGCCATGGCCGGCGCCTACCATATGGAGTACTGGGTTGAGCTGGGTATTCTGGCGAGCTATCTGATTCCGTCGCTGGCCCTGGGCGTCGTCTTCCGCCGCCCGGTCATCAAAGCCAACGACTGGATTAACGAAAAGCTGGAATCAACAAAGCTTATTTAGTACAGCAACGTTAACGCTGATGCAGTGGTAATGCCAGCGAGCGAGCCGCATTTGCGCCAAGGTGACGTGAAATGAAAGGGCGCTGACCTTCTGGTCGCGCCCTTGAAGTTGAACGTCAGATTGGCGTGAATGCGGCTCGCGCAGTGTCGGCCGGTCCGCCGTTCGGTAGAACGGCGGAACAAAACGCTTTAGCGGACTGGATTGCGATGCAGCGCTGGTTGTTGCTACAGTAGCGGGGCGTGTCGGGGGTCCGGGGCGCCCTGTTTTTATTTGACCATGAGGCGGCACGCGGCCATGCGCGTGCGGACACCACGCCCAGACTGAGCGCGAGGATGCCCTATGGCCCAGAATGCCGTTGATGAAATCGAAAACATGCCTGATAGCCCTGTCGCACGGGAGGACCTGGGTGCCGGCGGCACCTCCCGCGGCGCCGGCGCGCGTTCTCCGTTCTTCTGGAAGTTCTTGCTGCTTTCGGTGGCGGTCATCTGGGGCTATTCCTTTACCACCATGAAAGATGCGCTCGACACCATTCCGGCGTTCGCGCTGATCTACGTTCGTTTCCTTCCGGCTTCGCTGGTTATGTTCGCCATCTTCCACAAACGCATCATCGCGCACTTTAATGCTCGCAACCTTATCGTCGGGCTTGGTATGGGCGCACTTATGTTTGGCGCGTACGGTTTGCAGACGATTGGCCTGGCACAGACCACGGCGGGCAAGAGTGCATTTTTGACGGGTACCTATTGCATCCTCGTGCCGTTTGCGAGCTATGTCCTGGGCGGAGAAAAGCTTACCCGTTACAACTTGGGCGCCGCATTGCTGTGCCTGGCGGGCATTGGCCTGGTGGCACTCGATAGCGTCGAGTTCAATGCCGGCGATGCCATTACGCTGGGCGGCGCGGTCTTCTTTGCCATCCAGATGGCGGTGACCGCCAAGTATGGCTGCAAGATGGATATCAACGTCATCACGTTTTGGATGTTTGTGAGCAATGGCGTTTTGAGCTTAATCACGTCGCTACTATTCGAGACTCAGGCGCCTCTGTCCGTGTGGACGCCGAGCTTTATCGGCGTGGTGGCTTTTCTCTCGGTGGGTTGTACGTGCGTAGCCCTGCTCGTCCAAAACGTTGGATTGGCGCACGTCCCGGCCTCGACGGGCTCGCTGCTCCTTTCGATGGAGTCGCCTTCGGGCGTGCTGTTCTCGGTGCTGCTGATGGGGGAGGCGCTCACCTCGCGCCTGCTCGCCGGCTTCGCGCCCATCTTTCTTTCGATTATCTTGAGCGAGACGCATTTCGATTTCTTGCGCCGAAAATCACACCCGCAATTGTAAACAACTTGTTGCGCCGCCCTCCCAGGGCGGCATTTTTATGTCATGCCCTTACAGTTGTACCTTGCACTTTACGCTATCAAAGTGCGTGCTGCAAAAACGTTACTGGAGGGCTTCTATGGCATCAGCTCTGTCCGATTTTCAACCGCAACCATCGCCCCAGGCCACCGCGGCGGCGCAGGCCGCTATCGGTGACGGTCTTGTCGCAGAAGCTCAGGCTTTTGCAGACGAGCTCGCTGCATGGCGACACGATCTACACCAGATGCCCGAGCTGGGTAACAATCTTCCGCAGACGTCTGCCTATATCCAGGCACGTCTGGACGAGATGGACATCCCCCATACCACGCTAGTCGACGGTTCCTGCGTCGTTGGCCTGATCGGTGCCGGTGCGGCCGCTCAGGGCAATGGCACGTGCAAGGACGAGCAGGCCGGAACGGTCGTCATGCTCCGAGGCGATATGGATGCCCTTCCCGTTGTCGAGGAATCCGGCGAGCCCTTTGCATCCACCAATGGCTGCATGCATGCTTGCGGTCACGATATGCACGCGACGGCCCTGCTTGGTGCGGCGCGCCTGCTCAAGGCCCGCGAGGCCGAGCTTGTAGAGGCCAACGCTACCGTCAAGTTGCTGTTCCAGCCGGGCGAGGAGACCTTTGAGGGAGCACGCGCTGCCATCGCCGACGGCTTGCTCGAGAACCCGCGCCCTCAGGCGGCCTTTGCCATGCATGTCAACAGCCAGTCGCCGCTTGGCCTGGTGCTCTACGGCAGCCCGGCGCTCTCGGGTGTGTACGGTTTCCGCATCACGCTCCAGGGCAAGGGCGGCCACGGTTCCAGCCCCGAGATCTGCATCGACCCCATCACGGCCGGCGTCCACGTGCACCTGGCGCTCCAGGAGCTTATCTCCCGCGAGGTGCCGGCGGCCAAGGAAGTCGCACTTACCGTTGGTAAGTTCGCCGGCGGCTTGGCGGCCAACGTCATCCCCGACACCTGCGTGCTCGAGGGAACGCTGCGCGGCTTTGATGTTGAGCTCATGGCTCACCTAAAGACCCGCATCGCGGAGGTCGTTAACGGCGTTGCTACGACCTATCGTACGCCGGCGACCATCGAGACGCTTTCGGATGTTCCGCCGCTTGTACTCGACAGCGATATGACTCAGGCGTCGCTTGGCTACGTGGGCGCAGTGCTGCCCAAGACGGCTTTCTTGCCGCTTTTCCATGCCATGGCGAGTGAGGACTTCGCGCTTATCTCGAGCAAGATCCCAAGTGCGTACTTTACCGTGGGCGCGGCCGTAACCGACACGGACGAACACTTTGCCCAGCACCATCCCAAGGCACGTTTTAACGATGCCGAGCTGCCGCTCGGTGCCGCGGCCTATACCGCCGTCGCTTTGGGCTATATCGCCGACCACCGGTAGCACCCAACCTTGCCTTTCAAGCCTGCGGGCATGGCCGTAAGGCCTATGCCCTTGTCTTTCAAGGCAATCTTGGGCACTACCGGCCCCCGGCGCAGGCTATTCGTCTGTTAAATAAGGAGCAGTATGCCCCAGCAGCATAAGTTCTTCCCCGGCTGGCTCGTGGTGGCCTCCGGCTTCGTGATCATGGCCACGTGCTACACGATTTTCGTCAACTGCATGAGCATGTTCCAGCTGCTGATCGTCAGCAACCTCGGGATTACGCTTGCCCAGTACAACGTCTCCAATGCGATCTCTACCGTGGTGAGCGTTATCGGATCGCTTGTCATTGGCCATGTTGCCGATAAAGTAAGCGGTCGCGTTTTGGGCTCCCTAACCGTTATCGCCACCTCGGCGGTGCTCGCGGGCATGAGCTTTGTGGGTGAGCTTTGGCAGGTCTATGTGCTCTTTGCCGTCTCGGGCTCCTTTGCGAGCGCCTAGATCGTGTGCCTGGTGTGTTCTGTTGTCATGCTCGTATTCCTGCTGGCCTCGGAGCCCATCGCCGCCAAGCTGCGCGCAAGCGTGGCGGGGGAGTAGGCGTCCGTCGCTCTTTTCTGTTCGCCCCGTTCTGTCCGTGGCCGCCTTGGAAGCCGAATGGATGCTCGTGCCATCATTCGGTTTCCAAGGCGGCCACGGGCCTACGAAATGATCCGTTTTCCTCCGTCCCCAACAGATCACGTGATCCGAAGGGGACGGAGGAAAGCGGATCGCAAACAGCGGCGGTGCGTCAGGCCGAACGAGTCCCCATACCCTCGTTCGGTCAGACGCGCCGCCGCGGTTTGTGTTTGTGCCGTATAATGACCGTTACCTATGACGCGATACAAAAGAAAGGTGTTTGCCCATGCAGGCACAGAAGGCGGAGGGAACCCGCGACCTTATCGGCGCCGAGATGCGCGCCTGGCAAAAGATGCAGCAGATTGCGGCCGGCGTGTTCGAGCCGTTTGGTTTTAAACCCATCGAGACGCCCGCGATCGAGCAGGTGGACGTGTTTGTCCACGGTATCGGCCAGTCGACCGACGTCGTGCGCAAGGAAATGTTCCGCGTGTTCAGCGGTGCCAACCTGGAGCGCGTCTTTACCGAGGGCACCGACACCAAACTCAAGCCCAAGCAGCGCCTGGCACTTCGCCCCGAGGGCACGGCCGGCGTGGTGCGCGCCGTCGTCGAGAACAATCTGGTGCCCCAGGGCTCCACGCCGTTTAAGGCGTACTACGCCGAGGCCATGTTCCGCGGCGAGCGTCCCCAGAAGGGCCGCCTGCGCCAGTTCCACCAGGTGGGCATCGAGTGGCTCGGCGCTCCCGATCCGGCGGCAGACGCCGAGTGCGTCATCATGCTCATGGAGTTCTACAAGCGCCTGGGCTTCGATCTTTCCAAGCTTCGTCTGCTCATCAACTCGATGGGTGACGCCCAGTGCCGTCCGGCATACCGCGAGCAGGTTAAGCAGTTCATCCTCGATCACGCAGACGAGATGTGCGACGAGTGCCGCGAGCGCGCCGAGCTTAACCCGCTGCGTGCCTTCGACTGCAAGAACGACCATTGCCGCGAGATCATGGCCGAGGCCCCGCTGATGGGCGACAACCTGTGCGACGAGTGCCGCGAGCACTACGAGCAGGTCAAGCGCTATCTGGATGCTGCCGGTATCGAGTATGTAGAGGATCCCACCCTGGTGCGTGGTCTGGACTACTACACCCGCACCGTCTTTGAGGTCGAGGCCCCTGGCGCCGGCGTCGGCTCCATCGGCGGCGGCGGCCGCTACGATGGCCTGGTCGAGCTCGAGGGTGGCAAGCCCACGGCGGGCGTCGGCTTTGCCGTCGGTTTTGAGCGCGCCCTGCTGGCCCTGCAGGCCTTTGGCAGCGATCTGGGTGCCGATGAGGCCCCGTGCGTCTATGTCACCAATGCCGGCAAGGAACTGCGCCAGAACGTCTTTGCCATTACGCAGGAGCTTCGCGCCGCAGGCATCGTGACCGAGGCCGACTATCAGGGCCGTTCGCTCAAGGCCCAGTTTAAGCAGGCCGATAAGGTAGGCGCCAAGCTCATCCTGGTTCTGGGTGGCGACGAGCTTGCCGCCGGCAAGGTCAAGGTGCGCGACATGCAGAGCCATGACGAGGTTCTCGTCGATCTGGCCAACGTCGTCGAGGCGGTTCGCGAGCGTCTGTAGCGTATGATTTTTGAGCTGCGGACCCGCTAACATGTCCCGCTCGCGACGAGCGATTGTTACGGGGGTGTTTCGCATTTATGCGGAATGCCCCCGTTTGTGTATGCCGTCCACCGAGAAATACGACCATTTAGAGCAAAAACCCTTGCAATGCAGAAAATACTTTTGTGTGGTAAAGCGCAATCAGTGTCGAAAGTATTTCTCAAGCGCCTATAATGAATACCGCATGTTACGTGCATAGAAGGAGGAATGGGAGGAAACGTGGCTGAGAACCTAAGCAACCAGTCTGTACCCGAAGCCGCGGCGCGCGTCGCTGCCGTGGTCAACCGCCTCGTTAACCGAATCGGCTCGAATGCCGAGTCCAGGGAGCGTCTCGCCGAGATCGAGATCCCCGAGGAGCTGCGCGATAATCTGGCGCTGTTCCTGCGCCTGGAACGTCGTGTGCTTAGCGAGTATGATCCCGAGATCGCGGACCTGTTCGACAAGATTTTGACAGCCGAGATTGTGGCCAATGCTGGCAACCCCGGTAGCCGCGCTGCCGACGAGTCCGTTGACGAACAGGGCGTGCCCACTGCCGACGAGCCCACCGCCGTGGCGTTTCGCGAAGTCGTCGATCTGATCGACAGCCTGCCGCTCGATAAGCAACAGGTCATTGTCCGCGCCTTTACGAGCTTCTTCCATCTGGCAAACCTGTCGGAGGAGAACTACCGTGTGGCGCAGCTGCGCGAGCGCGAGGCCGGCGCATCGACCGATACCGAGGTCGATCCCGCTAACGAACTCACCGTCGCCTATCACCAGTTGGTAAACGAGATGGGTGTCGAGGGCGCCAACGAGCTGCTCGGCAAGCTCGAGTTCCACCCTGTCTTTACCGCACATCCCACCGAGGCTCGTCGTAAGGCCGTCGAGGGCAAGATTCGCCGTATCTCCAACCTGCTGGAGGAGCGTCCGCGTTTGGGCGGCTCCGACCTGGTGGAGAACGAGCGCCATATGCTGCAGGAGATCGACGCCCTGGTGCGTACGAGCCCCATCGCGCTCAAGAAGCCCACGCCGGTCGAGGAAGCCGATACCATCATCGACATCTTTGATAACACGCTGTTCGACGTTATCCCCGTCATCTATCGTCGTTTTGACGACTGGGTGCTGGGCGACAAGGCCGGTACCGTGCCGCCGCTGTGCCCGGCGTTCTTCCATCCCGGCAGCTGGATCGGTTCCGACCGCGACGGTAACCCCAACGTCACCGCCAAGGTGAGCCGTGAGGTCGCCGCCAAGTACTTTACCCACATGGTGCTCAAGCTCGAGGACAAGTGCCGCCGCATCGGCCGCAACCTCACGCTCGAGGCCACCTACAGCAAGCCGTCTGCCGAGCTCATTAACCTGTGGAACCATCAGGTCGAGATGAGCCCTCGGTACACGGCTCGCGCCGAGCTGATCTCCGAGCACGAGCCGCATCGCGCCGTCATGCTCGTCATGGCCGACCGTCTGAACGCCACCGTGCGCCGCATCACCGACACCATGTATCACAGTGCCGACGAATTCCTGGATGACCTGCGCGTCGTCCAGCGTTCGCTGGCTGCCTGCGGTGCCGTCCGTGCCGCCTACGGCCCGGTCCAGACCATCATCTGGCAGGTCGAGTCCTTCGGCTTCCATATGGTCGAGATGGAGTTCCGTCAGCACTCCGTGGTGCATGCCCGCGCCCTCAAGGATATCCACGAGAACGGTATCCATGGCGATCTGCAGCCCATGACGCGCGAGGTCATCGATACCTTCCGCGCTATCGGCTCCATCCAAAAGCGTTACGGCAAGAAGATGGCGCACCGCTACATCATCTCGTTTACCAAGAGCGCCCAGCATGTGGCCGACGTCTTTGAGCTCGCCCACCTGTCCTTTGCACACGAGGAGGATGTCCCCGAGCTCGACGTGATCCCGCTGTTCGAGCAGCTCGAGGACCTCGAGGGCTGCGTCGACGTGCTCGACCAGATGCTCACGCTGCCCGTGGTGCAGAAGCGCCTTGCCCAGACCAACCGCCGCATGGAGGTCATGCTGGGCTACTCCGACTCCTCCAAGGATGCCGGTCCTACCACGGCCATGCTCGCACTGCACTCCGCGCAGGAGCGCATCGCCAAGTGGGCCGAGAAGAACGATATCGACCTGGTGCTCATGCACGGCCGCGGCGGTGCCGTGGGCCGTGGCGGCGGCCCGGCCAACAAGGCCGTGCTGGCGCAGCCCAAGGGTTCGGTCAACTGCTTCTTTAAGCTCACCGAGCAGGGCGAAGTCATCTTTGCCCGTTACGGCAACCGCACGCTGGCTCAGCGTCATGTTGAGTCCGTTGCCGCCGCAACGCTTTTGCAGTCGGCCCCGAGTGTCGAGAAGACCAACACCGAGACCACGCAGAAGTTCTGGGATATGGCCGAGAAGCTCAACGCCGCAAGCCACGAGCGCTATCTGGACCTGCTGAACACCGAGGACTTTACACCGTGGTTCTCGACCGTGACGCCGCTGACCGAGGTCGGCTTGCTGCCGATCGGCTCGCGTCCCGCCAAGCGCGGCTTGGGTGCCAAGTCGCTCGACGACCTGCGTACCATCCCGTGGATCTTCAGCTGGAGCCAGGCGCGCATTAACCTGGCCGCTTGGTACGGTCTGGGCACCGCCTGCGAGCAGCTTGGCGATCTTGACCAGCTCAAGGCTGCCTACCAGGAGTGGCCGTTCTTCCGCACCTTTATCGACAACATCGAGATGTCGATCGCCAAGACCGACCAGCGCATCGCCAAGATGTATCTGCACCTGGGCGACCGCGATGATTTGTCCGAGAAGGTCTTCACCGAGATGCAGCTCACGCGTAAGTGGGTCCTTGCCATCGTCGGTGATGAGTGGCCGCTGCAGCGTCGTCGCGTGCTCGGCTGCGCCGTTCGCGTGCGTAACCCCTACGTCGACGCTCTGTCCATCGCCCAGGTCCGCGCCCTTCGCGAGGTGCGCATGAATCAGGACGAGATGGCCGAGGAGAAGAAGGCCGAGTACATGAGCCTGATTCTTTCGACTGTGACCGGCGTCTCGGCAGGACTGCAGAACACGGGGTAATCGATAGCCCTGTGGCTCTCACCGGGACCCGACGGGTCTCCCTCTGAATGCGTCCTCGCACTTGAAGCCCCCTTATCCTGCTCCTTCGGAGCTGCGGATAAGGGGGCTTCGTGCTGACGCTCCTATTTGGCAAGGTGTTTTTTAGAATCCATTTTGCGCTCGGCCTCGAAGGCCTGCCTGTCCCAATCGAGCGGAAGTCCGGCCTCGACCCATGCCTCGTAGGCCCTCCTTATGGGCTTGAGCTCCCTTTGGCC
>DBEYWP010000034.1:0-125161 GCA_048183675.1 Collinsella sp.
CCGCAGCCACACTCGGGCACTTGGAACGGGGGAAACGGCGGTCGACGAAACTGGAGAGGAGGTATTACGAGCTCCTGTGCGAATTGGAGAGAGCGCTCCCGCAAACTGCCTCTTGACAACTTATAGGAGCGTCGGTTTTAATTTCGCGATTCTCGCTATGGTCAAGGGTTACCGGTCAAACGTAGTAAATAGGCCCATTTCGTGACAAGCGAGTCAACTCGGGGTACAGGGCAGCTAAAAAAGCCCCGTCCCAAATTGACTGCTTTTGAGTTGCGGTGATATGCGGACTGTTTGGGGCTCCTGGCTTGTAAAACAGTCCCTATTTCACCGCAACTAATGAGGGGACGGGATTAGCGCAGCAGGCCGGCTACTTCGCCGGCTAGGGTGATGGTGCCGGCGGCTACGAAAGGCTCGTCTGCGACATCGAAGGCAGCGAGGGCCTCGGACACGCTCAGGTATACGCCCGCGAGTTTGTCCGCGTCCACCATGGCCGCGAGCTCCTCTGCCGGCAGGGAGCGATCGGAATCGGTCTGGGTCACGACCACGCGCGGGAAGGCCGGGATCAGCACATCGACGATGCCCGCTACGTCCTTGTCTGCCAGCGCGGCGCATAGCAGCGTGGGGCGATTCTCCACGCACGGATCGATCTCATCCAGCGCGCCTACAAAGTTCTCGCAGCTCTGAGGGTTATGGCAGGCATCGATCAGCTTGAGGGGATCGGTCCCCAGCACGTCAAAACGACCCGGTGTGGGACAGCCCATAAGTGACGCATCGAGCTTGTCATGATCGAGTTCGCGACCCAAATACCCCTCGCAAAGCATAATCGCGCACGCGGCATTCTGCGGCTGATAGGCCGGCTTGACCATGCTCGACGTATAGATTGCACGCGGCGTGGTGCAGCTAAACTCAACCGTGTCGCCCACATGCGCCGGCACCTTAGTCGTGGCGTGGCTCACCACGAGCGGCACGACGCCGCACTCGCGGCAACGGGCATCCATCACACGCTGAACACTCGCCTCATGCGTGCCCTCGCCCAGCACAACAAGGCGCCCGGGCTTGATGACCGCGGCCTTCTCCCCCGCAATGGCCTCGAGTGTATCGCCCAAAATGCGCGTGTGATCGAGGCCGATGCCCGTGATTGCAACGGCGACGGGATCGGTCGCACTTGTGGCGTCCCAACGCCCGCCCATACCAACCTCGAGCACGGCAACATCCACCGCGGCCTCGGCAAATACCACAAGCGCAGCAGCCGTCAGCAGGTCAAACGGCGTAATGGTATAGGCACGCTCCCCCGCCGCCACACGACGGCCATTCACGCGATGTCCCGCCTCAACAGCGGCCGAAACGCCACGGACAAACGCCTCGTCACTCACGACGTGCCCATCAACCTCCATGCGCTCGGGATAGCGAACAAGCTGCGGCGACGTATACAGCGCGGTCTTGAGCCCCTCGCCGCGAAGAATGGCGGCCGAAAAACGCGTGGTCGAAGTCTTGCCATTGGTACCGGCGACCTGAATGCAATCAAAGTACTCGTCCGGACGCCCCAGCTCATCAAGCATATCGACAACCGTCTCAAGCAG
Organism: Collinsella sp.; assembly: GCA_048183675.1. GTDB lineage: Bacteria > Actinomycetota > Coriobacteriia > Coriobacteriales > Coriobacteriaceae > Collinsella. Next base: position 1,581 of record DBEYWP010000034.1, read on the forward strand.
AGGCCCAGCATCCCCAGAAATCCGCCCCGTATCAGCAGCAAGCCCAACAGCCTCATCAAACGAAAGCAGCTCAAACGAGAACGGCACAGAATACGACCCCGAACGCTTAGGCATAAACCAAAGTCCCCTCAACATAAAAAGAGGCCCGAATCAACAACGAGCCCCTCCCATACAAAATATCAGCCAAACACCGCTTTGCAGCGACCTCAAGGCCACAACCAAGTGGCCCTAAACTACCAGTTGCAAACAACCACGTAAACGAACTAGGAGCGGCCCGATGCTTTGCTCGCCGCAAGTTCCGCACGCAAAGGACAGCACTTAATGTGCTGTCCGTCTTGCGCAGGACTGTCCGCAGTAGCGAGCAAAGCGTCGGGACGCGCCCCTCAGTAAGACCTACGAGAAGTCAGCAACCTGAGCAGTCAGCGCCGTCAGGATCTCCTTGAGCTCAGCTGCACGGTCCCTCTTCTTCTGGACCACCGCAGGCGCGGCCTTAGCCACAAAGCCCTCGTTCGCGAGCGTCTTCTCGCAGCCGGCGAGCTCCTTCTGGGCCGCAGCGATCTCCTTATCCAGACGCGCCTTCTCGGCCGAAAGATCAACCTTGCCCTCGAGCACCACAAAGACCTCGACGCCGCTGTCGACCACGGCAATGCTCGCAGCCGGCTTCTCGACGTCGGTGCCCATGACCAGCGAGGCGGTGTTCGCCAGCGGTTCAATGGTCGAGCGCAGGCTCTCGAGCTTCTCGATATCCTCGGCACCGGCGCGCACGACCACGTCGAGCTCGGCCTTGGGGCTCAAGCGATAACGCGAACGCGTGGCGCGGGCGGCGGAAACGACGGTGCGGCAAAGCTCAAACGCGCGCTCGGCGGGCTCATCGACATACTTGGCGTAGTCGGCGGGCTCCGGCCACTTGGCGATCATAAGCGCCTCGGCGCGGTCTAGGTTGCCCTCGGCGTCCAAGTCAAGCACGCTCGCCGGCATGTTGTCCCAGATCTCCTCGGTGACAAACGGCATAAGCGGGTGCATCAGGCGAATGGAGGTGTCGAGCACAAAGATCAGGTTGCGCTGCGCCTGCAGACGGCCCTCGCCCTTCAGGCGGGCCTTGGTGACCTCGACGTACCAGTCGCAGACCTCGTTCCAGAAGAACTGCTGCACGCCGCGGGCCATGTCGCCAAAGGTGTAGTTCTCGATGCCCTCGGTGACCATCTTCACGGCCTTGGCCAGGCGGCTGAACATCCAAGCGTCGGCCGGCGTCTCCACGACGGGCTCGCCTGGCGTGTAGCCCTCCATGTTCATAAGCAGGAAGCGGCTGGCGTTCCAGATCTTGGTCACAAAGCTCTTGGCCTGATCGGTGCGCGGGCTGTCGATAAGCTTCTTGGTCTTCTTGTCGATGTTCGCGTCGAACTTAACATCCTGGTTGTTGGTGCACAGCGTCAGCAGGTTGTAACGCATGGCGTCGACGCCGTACATACCGATAAGGTCCATGGGGTCAACGCCGTTGCCCTTGGACTTGGACATGCGGCTGCCGTCCTTGGCAAGGATCGTCGGGTAGATGACGACGTCCTTAAACGGAACCTCGTCCAGGAAGTACAGCGAGCTCATGACCATGCGGGCGACCCACAGCGCGATGATGTCGCGTGCGGTGACGAGCGCCGTCGTGGGGTGATGTCCCTCGAGCAGCTCCGGCTTTTGCGGCCAGCCCTGCGTGGCGAAGGTCCACAGCTGCGAGCTGAACCAGGTGTCCAGCACGTTCTCGTCCTGATGCACATGATGGCCGCCGCACTTGGGGCACACATCGGTGTCCTCGGTAAGAGCGTCCTCCCAGCCGCAGTCCTCGCAGTAGAACACGGGGATGCGGTGGCCCCACCACAGCTGGCGGCTAATGCACCAGTCCTTAAGGTTCTCCATCCAGGTGGTGTAGGTCTGCGTCCAGCGCGCGGGGTGGAAGGTAACCTTACCGGAGTTAACGGCGTCGAGCGCCGGCCCCTTGAGCTTGTCAACGGCCACAAACCACTGCTCGGACAGCCACGGCTCCAGCGCGGCGTCGCAGCGGTAGCAGTGCATGACGGAGTGATCGAGGTCCTCGACGTGATCGAGCAGGTCGTGCTCCTCGAACCACTTGACGACGGCCTCGCGGCACTCGTCGCGGTTCATGCCGGTGAACTCGCCGTAGCCCTCGACGACCACCGCGTGCTCGTCGAAGATGTTGATCTGCGGCAGGTCGTGGGCCTGACCCATGGCGTAGTCGTTGGGGTCGTGAGCAGGCGTTACCTTGACGAAGCCAGAGCCGAAATTGGCGTCGACATGCCAATCCTCAAAGATGGGGATCTCGCGGTCGACGATGGGAAGCTTGACGGTCTTACCCACAAAAGCGGCCTTCTCGGGGTCCTTCGGGGAAACGGCAACGCCCGTGTCGCCGAGCATGGTCTCGGGGCGCGTGGTGGCGACGACGATGTAGTCCTGGCCGTTGACCGGCTCGGTCAGCGGGTAGCGCAGGTGCCACAGGTGGCCCTTCTCGTCCTTATATTCGGCCTCGTCGTCCGAGATAGCGGTGGTGCAGTTGGGGCACCAGTTGACGATGCGCTTGCCGCGGTAGATCAGGCCGTCGTGGTACCAGTCGCAAAAGACCTTGCGCACGGCCTGGGCGTAATCCTCATCCATGGTGAAGCGCTCGTTGTCGAAGTCGACGGAGCAGCCCATACGCTTGATCTGCTCAACGATGATGCCGCCGTACTCGTGGGTCCAATCCCAGCAGGCGTCGACAAACTTGTCGCGGCCGATCTCCAGGCGGCTGATGCCCTCGCTCTTGAGCTTCTTGTCGACCTTGGTCTGCGTGGCGATACCGGCGTGGTCGGTACCCAGCACCCAACGCGTGGACTTGCCGCGCATGCGGGCCATACGGATGATGGCGTCCTGGATGGAGTCGTCGGTGGCGTGACCCATGTGGAGCTTGCCGGTCACGTTGGGAGGCGGAATGGTGACGGTGCAGTCGCCCACGCCCTCACGGCGCTTGTAGTAGCCGCCGTCGAGCCACTTCTGCAGGATCGCCGGCTCGTTGGTCGACGGATCGTAGTTCTTGGGCATCTCTTCCATATATCTCTCCCTTGCCCGTCGGGGAGGAATGTAGGCCCGATTTTCGCTCGGTCAGGTCCTGGGCTCGCTCGAAGACCACATTAAGTGGTCTTCGGCTCGTGCGGAATCTACGAAAATCGGGCCTACATTCCTCCCCTTAGGTATCGATTACTTCAGTCTGAGTTGACTTTGCCGAGGCTTAAACAAACACACAGAATAGCACAGGTAGTTGGGGTTATTGCGCATATATAAAATAGCCTCCGACCGCGGGTGGTCGGAGGCTATTTGCAAACACGTTTTAGGCTGGTTTACCCGTAGATGCGTTGGGGCTGTTCTTCGCCCTTTACGGAGGCTTCGGTCACGACGACCTTGGCAACGCCTTCCTCGCTGGGGAGGTCGAACATCGTCTGCTGAAGCACGTCCTCGCAGATGGAGCGCAGGCCGCGGGCGCCGGTCTTACGGGCGAGCGCCATACGGGCGATCTCGTGCAGGGCGGCGTCCTCAAACTCAAGCTCAACGTCCTCGAGCTGGAACATCTTACGGTACTGACGCACCACGGCGTTCTTGGGCTCGGTCAGGATCGACACCAGGTCGTCCTCGTCAAGCGCCTGCGTCTGGGTGACAACGGGCGTACGGCCCACGAACTCGGGGATCATGCCAAAGGCGTTGAGGTCCTGCGGGAGCACCTGGCGCAGCAGGTCGTTCTCGTCGACCGAAGTGGGGCCGGCGATCTCGGAGTTAAAGCCCACGCCCTTGTTGCCCACGCGGTCGGCGATGATCTTGTCCAGACCCACAAAGGCACCGCCGCAGATGAACAGGATGTTGGTCGTGTCAATCTGCAGCAGCTCCTGCTGGGGATGCTTGCGGCCGCCGGTGGGCGGAACGCTTGCCACCGTGCCCTCAAGAATCTTAAGCAGCGCCTGCTGAACGCCCTCGCCCGAGACATCACGAGTAATAGAGAGGTTCTCGGCCTTGCGGGCAATCTTGTCGATCTCATCTACGTAGATGATGCCCACCTGCGCGCGCTCAATATCGCCATCGGCAGCATTGATAAGCTTGAGCAGGATGTTCTCCACGTCCTCGCCCACATAGCCGGCCTCGGTGAGCGCGGTGGCATCGGCGATGGCAAACGGCACCTCGAGGATGCGCGCGAGCGTCTGGGCCAACAGGGTCTTGCCGGTACCGGTGGGACCGAGCAGCAGGATGTTGGACTTGGCGAGCTCGACCTCGTCCATATCGTCATCGAACTGCGAGCCCATGTCGTCATCAAAGGCAGACACCGCAGCGCCGCCCTCAATCACGCGGCGATAGTGGTTGTACACGGCCACCGACATGGCGCGCTTGGCGTCCTCCTGACCCATAACATAGGCCGAAAGCTCGTCATAGATCTCGTGCGGCGTCGGCACGTGCGTGATGACCTGGCGATCGTCCTCGAGCTCAAAACCCTCGGTCTCGGGGTCCGCGGCGGGCTGGGATGCAGCCTGGCCGTGGTCATTGAGGAAGCCCGGCAGCTTGCCGTTGCGGGCGGCGTCCATAAAGTCCGAAGCCAGCGACTCCTCAAGGATCTCGGAGCAGGCGGCAACGCACTCGTCGCAGATAAAGATGTTGGTCGGACCCTTTACAAGGCGGCGAACCTGCCCCTGCTCTTTTCCGCAGAAGGAGCAGCGGATGGGGTTGCCATTCTCGTCAAAGTTGTCCTGCATGTTTCCTGCCATCCTAGGCGTCCTTCGCCGCGAGATCGCGCGAGGTGACGATACGGTCGATCAGGCCGTAGTCGAGGGCCTCGGCAGCGGTCAGGTAGTTGTCGCGCTCGGTGTCGGCCTGGACCTTCTCGATCGGCTGGCCCGAGGCATCGGACAGGATCTGGTTGAGCTCGCGGCGGGTCTTCTTGATCTCCTCGGCCACGATCTCGATCTCGGTCTGCTGACCCTGGGCACCGCCGCTGGGCTGGTGAATCATGACCTTGGAGTGCGGCAGGCAGAAGCGCTTGCCCTTGGCGCCGGCCGAAAGCAGCACGGCAGCCATAGACGCGGCCATACCGACGCAGATGGTGGAGACCTGCGGCTTGATGAAGTTCATGGTGTCAAGAATCGCCAGGCCAGAGTAAACCTCGCCACCGGGCGAATTGATGTAGAGCGAGATATCCTTCTCGGCATCCTGGCTCTCAAGATGCAGCAGCTGGGCAACGACCAGGTTGGCGCTGACGGAGTTGATCTCCTCGCCCAAGAAGATGATGCGGTCGTTGAGCAGGCGCGAATAGATATCGTAGCTGCGCTCGCCGCGCGGCGTCTGCTCGATAACGTATGGCACGAGGGCGGAATCGAACTTAGCGATCATACGCATCTCCATTTCTCTTACGGACCAATAGTGGCTCTAGACAAACGTACGGTGCCCGCATGCTATGCATTGGCTGGCACCGTACGAAGCAACCGGATAACCGGCTTATAACTTTACCCCATCACGGGCACATACATGCGCTCGCGTGCAAGGTGGCGAGAATTACTCGGCGTCCTTGGCGGTCTCGTCGACCTCAGTCACCTTGGCGTTCTCGACCAGGTGATCGACGGCCTTGGAGCGACGGATGGACTCGCGGACGGCAGGCATGCGGCCATCGGCGATGAACTCGGCCTTGGAAGCCTCGACGTCCTTGACGCCAGCCTTCTCGAACTCGGCGTTGATGTCGTCCTCGGTGACCTCAATCTTGAGCTCACGGGAGAGAGCGTCGAGCGCCAGGGACTCACGGGCAACGTCGTTGGCCTGCTTGTGCAGGTCGCCGATGAACTGCTCCATGGTCAGGCCGGAAGCGGGCAGCCAGGTGTCCAGCGTCATGCCGCGGGCAGCGAGGTTGGACAGGAAGTTCTGGCCAAGCTCCTCAAAGACGGACTGCTCGTAGTCGGCGTCCATCTCGTCGAGCTGCAGGCGCTCGGCGAGAGCGGAGACGCAACGGTTCTCCTTCTCGGCCGGGAGGCGGGAAGCCTTGTCCTGCTCGATCTCGATCTTGATGGCGTCGCGCATAGCGTCGATGCTGTCGAAGCCAAAGTCAGACTTGACGAGCTCGTCGGTGAGCTCGGGGGTGTTGCGGACCTTGATGCCCTTGACGGTGACCTCGACGGTGTGGGTCTCGGCCTCCTCGCCCTCCTCGGCCTCGTCGGTCCAGGTGACGGACTTGACGTCGTCAACGTTGGCGCCGATCAGAGCCTCGTTGAACTCGGCGGGGTTGCTGTCGCTACCGGCGATGAGCATACGGCCCTCGGCGGCAAAGTTGTCGGCGTTCTCGACGGCCTTGAGGTCGACGGTAACGTAGTCCTCGGACTCGACAGCGCGGCCCTCGACGTCCTCGAAGGTGGCACGGTAGTTGAGGAGCATCTCGACCTGGTTGTTGATCTCGGACTCGGTGACCTCCGCAGGGGGCATCTCGATCTCGACAGCGTCGAAGGAGGAGAGCTCGGCAGCGGGACGCAGGGAGAACTCGACGGTGTAGGTGTAGTCCTCGTGATCCTTGGCGAGGTCGAGCTCCTTGTAGTCACCGCTCTTGGTGGGGACGATGTCCAGCTCGTTGAGGACGGCGGGCTCGTTGGCGGCGATCAGGTCGTTGGTGGCCTGAGCGAGGGTAGCCTCGGCGCCAAGAGCGGAATCGATGACCGGACGGGGAGCCTTGCCGGCACGGAAGCCCGGGAAGCGGTACTTCTTGGCGGTGTCCTTGTAGGCCTTCTTGATCGCGGCGTCGACGTCGGCGGCCGGGATGGTGACCGTAGCGGTGAGCTTGGCGTCCCTGACGTCAGAAGCGGTGATGTTCAACACGTTCCTCCTCATACTGCCCAGCTTATCTGAGGTGCTGGTACCTTTATGCAACAAAGAGTCGCGACGGCCGAAGCCGACGCAGATGCGTTGGTGCGGGCGAAAGGACTCGAACCTTCACGGGAATCCCACCAGAACCTAAATCTGGCGCGTCTACCAATTCCGCCACGCCCGCATGAGCGCACAGACTAGGAATGATAGCAGATACGAGCGGCAAGCGCACGCACACCTTTTACAAGCTCACGACCTCACCACGAGTACGCATCGAATCCCCCGCCGCCCCATCGAAGTTGCGGTGGAATAGGGACTGTTTGGGGCTCCAGTCCTCCAAAACAGTCCCTATTCCACCGCAACTTCGGCGGGACTCGGCAGCCTGGCGATGCTGGCCATGCGCCGGAAAGCGTGTCCCGGCTTGGGGCCTCGGAATGGGATGCGGCTTCCGCTATAGCCATCAACCGGAAACTGCAACCCGTTTTGAGCCCCTATTCCGGGATGCACTTTCCGCCGAGGGCCTCAAACGGAAACTGCAGCCCACAATTCGGTCGAAAAGTGGGCTGCAGTTTCCCCGGGCTAGGCAAAGAGCGGCGGCCTGCTCGTCTACTCCCCCAGCAGGGCCTTCTCGGGCGTGATCGGAAGCGAGCGAACCTGATGGCCGGTGGCGTGCGCCACGGCCGAGGCCACGGCGGCGAGCGGCGTGTTAATGACGACCTCGCCGATCGACTTGGCACCAAACGGACCCGTCGGCTCGTAACTCGGCTCAAAGGCCACGCGAATGCTGCCGATATCCAGGCGCGTGGGCAGCTTGTAGCTCATAAAGTTGCCGGTGCGCAGGCGGCCGCGGTCGTCGTGCTCGACAATCTCGTAGAGCGCGTGACCGATACCCTGGGCAATGCCACCCTCGGCCTGGACGCGCGCGAGCGCCTCGTTGATAACGGTGCCGCAGTCCACAGCCGCCGCGTAGTCCACCACGGTCACCTTGCCGGTGGCCTTGTCGACCTCGACCTCGGCGATGCCGGCCATAAACGGCGGAGGCGAAACGGGCAGGCAGGCAGAGGCATGCGAGGTGAGCGCGTCGCCGCCCGCGATGTTCTTGACGCACAGGTTGGCAAAGTCACGCAGCGTGAGGTAACGGTTCTGCTCGCGCGCGGCACGCTCGTCGGACAGGCGCACGTACTGACCATCGAAGACCACGTCGGCGGCGTCCACGTCCCACATCTGGGCGGCCTTGGCGCAAATCTTCTCACGCAGCTCGGTCGCGGCGTTCTTGGCGGCAAGGCCCGTCACGTAGGTACCGGAGCTCGCGTACGAGCCGGCGTCGAACGGCGACACGTCGGTGTCCACGCCGCGCACCACGATCAACGAGCTCTCCACGCCCAGCTCCTCAGCGGCAATCTGCGCCAGGATCGTGTCGACGCCCATGCCGTTATCGGTGGCGCCGGTACCGATGGTAATGAAGCCGTCCTCTTCCAAGCGCATGTCGATGCCGGCGATGTCCACGTTGGAGATGCCCGAGCCCTGCATGGTGAGCGCGCAGCCAAGGGCGCGCACGCGGTCGCCCAGGTCGACGGCTAGCGGCTTGTCGCGCCAGCCGATCATGTCCATCGCGCGCAGCAGGCAGCGGTCGAGCGCGCAGGCGTTGAGCTTCTCGTTGTAGTACTGCGGCATGACCTCGCCCTCGCGCACGATGTTCTTAAGGCGCAGGTCGGCGGGGTCCATGTGCAGCATATCGGCGAGCTCGTTGACGGCGCTCTCCACGGCAAACTGGCCCTGGGTGGCACCGTAGCCGCGATACGCGCCGCCACGGTTGGTATTGGTGTAGACGGCGTCCCAGCTAAAGCGGCTCGCCTTCACGTCGTTGTAGATGGGCAGGCTCTTGTGGCCCGAAAGGCCGATCGTCGTGGTAGCGTGCTCGCCATACGCTCCGGCGTTGGACAGCGTATGCAGATCGATGGCCGTGATGGTGCCGTCGTTCATGGCGCCCAGCTTAACAGTCATCTGCATCTGGTGGCGCGAGTTGCCCGCGGTGATGGTCTCCTCACGGGTGTAGCAGCAGTAGCTCGGACGGCCGGTCTGCTGCGTCACGAACGCCACGAAGATCTCGCAGCAGCCCGTCTGCTTGGAGCCAAAGCCGCCGCCGATGCGCGGCTTAATAACCTGCACCTGCGACTGCGGAATGTCGAGCGACTGCGCGACCATGCGGCGCACGTGGAAGGGAACCTGCGTGGAGGTGGTTACCGAGATGCGGCCGAACGCGTCGGTCGTCGCGAAGGCGCGGAAGGTCTCCATGGGCGCGGTCTGCGTGGCCTGGCTGGTGTAGGTGCGCTCAAAGACGATGTCGCTCTGGGCGAACGCCTCGTCCAAGTCGCCATAGTCGCTCGTGCCGCTGCATACCAAGTTGCGCGGAACGTCGCCGCCCTGCGGGAACATAAAGGTCACGTCGCCCTCGGGGTGGACCACGATGTCGTTATCGAGTGCCTGGGTAAAGTCGAGCAGCGGCTCGAGTACCTCGTAGTCGACCTTGATGAGCTTGAGTGCCTTGTCGGCGGCCTCCTCGGTCTCGGCGGCGACGATCGCCACTTCCTCGTTTTGGTAGCGCACGAGGTTCTCGAGGATCAGGCGGTCGTAGGGACTCGGCTGCGGATAGCTCTGGCCGGCGATGGTAAAGCGGCGCTTGGGCACGTCCTCATAGGTGTAGACGCCCACAACGCCGGGCACCTTCAGGGCGCGCGACGTATCGATGGAGCGGATCTTGGCACGCGCATACGGGCTGCGCTTGAGCTTAACGATGAGCGCGCCGGCGGGCACCATGTCGCCCGTGTAGACGGGACGACCCTCGAGCAGAGCCTTCGAATCCTTCTTGGGCTGCTTGTGAGTGATCTGCTTGTACGCGACACCATCGGAGCTGGTGTTATTGACCGGCAGCTCGGGCATCTCGAAGCCCACCTGCGCGCCGGACTCGTTGAGGAAGCGCACGATGGCGCGCAGCTGGCTCTCGTAGCCGCTGCAACGGCAGAGATTGCCGGCAAGCTGGCGCGAGAGCTCCTCGCGCGTGGCGACGAGGCTCGGGTCCTCCTTGGCGGCGCGGGCAAGCGCCAACACGTTCATGATAAGGCCAGGGGCGCAAAAACCGCACTGCTCGGCACCTTCGGCAGCCATTGCGCGGGCGAGCGCCTCGGACTCGGCCTTGAGGCCCTCGAGCGTGGTGATGGAGCGGCCCTCGACGCGCGCGGCGGGAACCGAGCAGCTCAGCACCGGGTCGCCGTCGAGCCACACCGTGCACAGGCCGCAGTTGGTGGTCTCGCAGGCACAGCGCACCGACGCACACCCCTGCTCGCGCAGCAGTGCAAAGAGCATGGTGTCGGGGGCAATCTGAACCTTGACCTTGCGGCCGTTGAGCGTAAAGGAAAGATCGATGAGTTTGGCAGCCATTAGCGCACCTCGCTAGAATCGACGCCGGGCACGCGGCGGCAGGAATACTCGTCCGTGGCAAACTTGGGGATCTGCACGGTCTCGAGCTCGCGGGCAAGCGCGGCCGAAAGCTCGATGCCGGCGGCGCGGCGCACGGCCTGAATCGCAAGCGGGGCCGAGATGCGGCGGCGGTAGTCGGCCGAGCCCCACAGGTTGGTGCCGTAGCTCAGCGAGCGCACGGATGCGGCCAGGGCGCGCAACTCGTCCTCGGAAGGCTGCTCGGCGGTAAGGCCGCATGCCTCACCTTGCAGCAGGGTCGCGCGCAGCGGGCGGGCGCCCACGGTGACGTGCCAGCTGTTGTCCCACCAGGCGGCGGTGACGTTGAGCGAGGGGAAGTCGGTCGCAGCCTTGCGCACGGCCTCGTAGCTTGCGCGATAGTCGTGCTTAACGACCACGACGTGCTCGATCACGTCGCGCACGTAGCCCATGCCCACGAACTCCGCGAGCGACACGCGGCCGGCACCCGTCAGCTCAACGTACGAATCGAGCGCGAGGAAGGCGGAGAGAACGTCCGAGAAGCCAAAGCGGCCGTAGATGCTGCCGCCCACCGTGGCGGTATTGCGCAACTGCACGCCCACGATGTCATGGACGGCGAACTCAAAGACATTGTTGACAAGCGCGTTGAGCTCGGCATGGCGCTCGAGCTGGCGCAGGGTACACATGGCACCGATGCGAAACTCGGTCTCGGTCTCCTCGATCTGATCGAGTCCGCAGGCCGAAAGGTCAATCGCCGTCGCTACGCGACGCGAACCCAGGCGCATCCAGATGCCACCGCCCACAATCTTGTTGTTGCGGTTCTTCTGTAAGAGCTCATAGGCTTCGGCCGCGTTTCCAACACGGACGTAGGTACCGAACTTGAGCACGTTCTCCCCCATCTCTTCACTTGTCCAGTACCTCTAAGTGTACCAAACGAGAGCGCACGACCCTCACCGCCATAGAAAAAGGCTCCCAGCCGGAATGGCTGAGAGCCTTATCACATGCTATATCGAGCGAAGATTTAGCAAACGCCCTGGGCGAGCATGGCGTCGGCGACCTTCAGGAAGCCGGCGATGTTGGCACCCATGACGAAGTTGCCCTCCTCGCCGTACTCCTTGGCGGTGTCGTCCACATTGTGGAACATGCCGCGCATGAGCTGCTCGAGCTTGCCGTCGACCTCCTCGAAGGTCCAGGACAGGTGCTCGGCGTTCTGGCTCATCTCCAGGCCGGACACGAGCACGCCGCCGGCGTTGGCAGCCTTACCGGGCATAAAGGCGACGCCGTTCTCCTGGAAGTAGGTCGTGGCCTCGATGGTCGTGGGCATGTTCGCGCCCTCGCCGACCACCTTGCAGCCGTTGGCGACGAGCGCCTGGGCGTCCTCGAGCAGCAGCGTGTTCTCGCGAGCGCAGGGCAGCGCGATGTCGCATGGCAGCTGCCACACGCCGCGGCCGTCGCCCTCGTGCCACGTGGCATTGGGCTTCTCGTCGACGTACATAGCGAGCGTAACGCCCTTGTCGTGGCCGGAGCGCTTCTTGTTGTAGACATGCTCGAGCACGGTGTAGTCGATGCCGTCGGGATCCTCGACCCAGCCATGGGTGTCGGAGCAGGCCAGCACCTTGCCGCCGAGCTGGGCGACCTTCTGGACCGCGTAGATGGCGACGTTACCGGAGCCGTGAACGACGACGTTCTTGCCCTCGAAGGAGTCGCCGCGGCTCTTGAGGTACTCGTCCACAAAGTAGACCAAGCCGTAGCCGGTGGCCTCGGTACGGGCGAGCGAACCGCCAAAGGAGAGGCCCTTGCCGGTAAGGACGCCGGTCCACTCGTTGGTCAGGCGCTTGTACTGACCGAACAGGTAGGCAACCTCGCGGCCGCCAACGCCCAGGTCGCCGGCGGGAACGTCGGTGTTGGGGCCAATGTGGCGATAGAGCTCGGTCATGAAGGACTGGCAGAAGTGCATGATCTCGTTGTTGGACTTGCCCTTGGGGTCAAAGTCGGAGCCGCCCTTGCCGCCGCCCATGGGAAGGGTGGTCAGGCTGTTCTTGAGGATCTGCTCCAGGCCCAGGAACTTAAGCATGCCCAGGGTGACCGTCGGGTTAAAGCGCAGGCCGCCCTTGTAGGGTCCAATGGCAGAGTTGAACTCGACGCGGTAGCCGCGGTTGACCTGGACCTTACCCTGGTCGTCGACCCAGGGGACACGGAACATAACGATGCGCTCGGGCTCGACGAGGCGCTCAAGCAGAGCGGCCTCCTCGTACTCGGGATGGGCGTCGAGCGCCGGCTGGATGGTGCCGAGGATCTCGGTCGCGGCCTGGATGAACTCAGGCTGCTCGGGATAGCGGGCCTTGAGCTCGTCGAGAACTTTCTGCGTGTAGCTCATGCTTCCTCCAATTGATGGAAAAGAAAAGTGTCGTTCGAGGCGCCCCATGCGCCGCGAGCTTTATCGAGTATGGATAATATCGCACTGTTGCAGCAAAGTTTCGCATAAGCCGACGGGCGGATGTTTCGTTTTGATTACGATGCAGGTAGAAGCGTTTTTGAGCACTCGACGTACAAATCGCGTGTTTCGAAGCTGTTTCGTCCACGTGTTCCAAACCACCACATTGGGGACAGGCACCTTTGTGGTGGTGTTGGCGATTAGAGGACGAGCTGGTGGTAGTCGGCGGGGGTTACGCGGCCCTCGGTGGCGGCGCGGAAGGCGGCGAGGGCATCGCCCGAGAACGGCATGGCCCAGCACAGCCCGCAGCCGGCGGCGATGGAGCCGGGCAGCGGCATGATGCGCCCAGGCACGCCGGCGGCAAGACACAGCTGTTCGCATTCCATCACATCGAAGGTGCTGTCGAACGAAACGATGATTTTGCGTTCGCGATCGAGGGCATCACCGGTCGGGCCTTCACGGTGTGCCTCACGATACGCCGCGGCGGCCGCTTCCTCTTCCGCGGTATGTCCACAGCCACCGCAACCGCAGGTACAGGGTTCGGACCCGTCGCAAGTACAAGGTTCCCCCGTGTCGGGACAAATATCGTGAGACATCGCAACTCCAATCCTCTAGGCGAGTAACTCGGCCGCCGCAAACTCCTCGGGCGTATTGACGTTCTCGAAGCAGAGCGTCGACCCCGCGGCCTTAACGATCTGCGGCTCATCCATATAACCGGCCTGAACGCGATTGATCAGGCAGCGAATGCGCTGTCGGTCGCAGGAGAGCAGCTCTTGGGCAACCGGCGCACATGCGGCACGGCGCCAGACGGCACAAAGCGGCTCAATCCCCCGCTCCTCGCACGGCACGCACACGTCGAGTGCCTCGGCCTCAACACGATTGGCAAGCGCGCCAATGAGTTCCGGCGAGACAAACGGCATATCGCAGGCAACTATCGCCACGAGAGGCAGCCGAGCCGCAGCCAACGAGCTCGCGATGCCGCGCATTGCGCCCGCCGAGCCTTCAAGGTCCGCCACCACACGCGGCACCAGGCCGCCAAACGCGCGCTCCTCAAGATAGGCAAGCTCGCTGGGACGCGACGTCGTCACGACCAACTCGCCGGCAACTGGCGCCAGCCGACCCAGCACGCGCTCGATGAGCGGCTCGCCGCAAAACGCCATGCGCGCCTTATCGCAACCCATGCGCGACGACAACCCGCCCGCCTGGACGACACAAGAAAGATCGGCCCGTCTTACGGTAGTCATACGGCAAAACACCTCCATCGGCACGTTCAAAACCCAACGCACGGGATCAGTTACCGTAGACGGCATGACAGGCGACACGGCGGACCCGTACAAAAACAAAACAGCGCCTTTGCGGCACGCAGCAAGACCGCGAGCACAAAAGCGCTGGTAACGTATGGCGGGAACGTATGTGAATCGAACACATCCAAGACGTTTTGCACGCCTCGCAACGGTTTTGAGGACCGCGGAGCCCACCGGAGCCCATCCGTTCCCAAGTGCGGAGGTATTTTACCAAACCGAGCAGCCAATCTAGCGCAGGGAGCGCAGGCCGCCGGCATCCTTGTCGAGCACCGTAAAGCGCACGGCATCCAGGTGCTCCAAGATGCTGATGGCGCGTTTGCGCGACACGCCCAGGGCCTCGCGCAGCATGCTCGTTGTGGCTGCGCCACCGGCTGCCTCAATGGCGGCGGCGACGAGCTCACGCGCATGGGCCTCGGCGGCAGCGGACAGGGCAACGTCGCGCTCAACCTTAACGATCGAGCGGTTGAGCGAAAGCTCGCGCAGGGCACGCGTCATGGTGTCGCGGCCGAGCTGCAGCTGTTCGCCCACCTCGGGAAGCGCCGGTGCGTCCAGGCCGGTCTCGTCAAGCAGCGCGACAATGCGCTCGCAAGCCTCTCGCACCACGCGTGCCGCCGCGGCGGCCGAATGCGGATCGAATACCTCGGCGCCCTCGGCGGCGCACACGCCACGCGAGCAGCCCTCGACAATCAGAGCCGCAGCAACGTCTTCATCAGCGGCAGGCCACGCAGCATGGGCAACGGCGCCGGGCGTAAAGCCCGTCTCCTTGGGAGCCGCCGCGTGCATGGCTGACAGGGTCGCCGCCAGTGTATCCATCGCGGCGTCAAGCGCGGAAGCATCTGCATACAGCGAGCCATCCGAGCCAGCAAGCGCGCAAGCAGCGCCCTGCGCCACCAACCCGTGCAGCGCGGCATCGACCCCACCGGAAACAAGATCCAGCGCCGCGGCAACGTCGGCAGCCACGACCGGCAACGTCTGTAGCGCCAGCCAAGCGCCCACACCGCCCGCGATATCGCCGGACTCGATCGCCACATACAGCGCACGCTCTCCTTCGGCAAGCTCGCGCGAGCGACGGCAGCGCGAAAGCAGAACACGCCCGCCGCCAATGAGCATCACGGGCGAATACGACAGCACCACGGCATGGTCTCCGGCACGCAGCGGCAGTGGCTCCTCTAAGCGCACCTGTACGGTACGGGTCTCGCCCACCGCCATGGGGGCCTCGCCCTCCAAAAGCATGATGCGGCCGACGACTTCGGCCGTACCCGCCATCACGTGAACACGCGCTCCCGACTCGAGCACGCGCGGCTTGGCGCCCTCGCGGCCCAGGTAGGTGAACGTCATCATAAAGCGCAGCGTCTGGCCAAAACGGCCCTCCACGCCGAGCATCTCGCCGCGATCGAGTGCGGCGACAGCATCGCCCACCAAGTTGAGTGCCACACGCTGACCGGGCAACGCCTGCTGCGTGTCGCCATGCACCTGGATCCCGCGTACGCGGCAGACCGTGCGCGACGGCAGCGCGACGAGCTCATCGCCCACCGCAACCGGCGCATCGTGCAGCGTTCCCGTCACGACGGTGCCGGCGCCCTTGATCGTAAAGCAGCGGTCAATCGGCAGGCGCGGCGCGGCATCGCTCCGCTCGGCACGCTCACGACAGGTATCCCAGCAGACACCCACCTGCTCGTCGAGCACGGCGAGCAGCCCGTCAATCCCCTCGCCCGTCTTAGACGACACGGGCACAATTGGCGCGCCCGCAAACACAGTACCCGACAAAAAGTCATCGACATCGAGCTCGGCCAGATCAACCATCTCGCTATCGGCCAGGTCGCACATCGTCAGCGCGACCACCATGTGCGTAACGCCCAGCAGCTCCAGCACATGCACGTGCTCGCGGGTCTGCGGCATCACGCCCTCGACGGCCGAAACCACCAGCACGGCAACGTCGATGCCCGTCGCACCCTGCACCATGGCGCGCAGGTAATGGGCATGCCCCGGCACGTCGACCAGGCCGACGATCTTGCCACTCGGCAGCGCCAGCTCGCCAAAGCCCAGCTCCACGGTCATACCGCGACGGCGCTCAACCTCAAGACGGTCGGGATTCTTGCCGGTCAACGCCTCGATCAGTGCCGACTTACCGTGGTCGACGTGGCCCGCCGTGCCAACGATAACGGGACACTCCACCAGCGCCTGAACCTCACTCATCGTGCAACCGCCTTCTCAACGCACGCTACGAACGTCGATGCCGCCGTCTCGATATCTCGGTCGCCCACGAGCGTACGGACGTCAAACAAAATGCGATCGTGCGAAGTTCGCGTGACGACCGGCGTGTCGAAGTCCTGGACAAGCGAGCGCTTGAGCGCGTCGACGGACAGGCGCCCGTCGACCGGGCAGACGGCCACACACATCGTGGGCAGCTCGACGGTAGGCAGCGAACCACCACCGGGAGTCGACGACTCCTCGACGATCTCCACCTGAACGGCGCACGGGCAGCCAGCCTTGTCGAGCCCGGCGACCATACGATCGCGCAGCTTGCGGGCACGTCGCTCCAAATGAGCCTGCGGCAGCGTAAGCATGCTGAGCACCGGAATATCGCGATGGGCCACATCCGCCCCATCCATGTAAATGCGCAGTGTAGCCTCGAGCGCCGCCAGTGCGAGCTTGCCCGGGCGCAGGGCACGCATAAGCGGATGCGACCCGCAGGCCTGGACCAGATCGCGACGGCCCATGATGATGCCCGCCTGTGCGGCACCGAGCAGCTTATCACCCGAGCACGACACGATATCGAGCCCTGCCGAAACCGAAGCCGGCGTGGTTTCTTCGCCGCCGCGCACCAAGATGTCGTCGGGCAACAGCGCGCCCGACCCCTGGTCCTCGTAGAACAGCAGGCCATGTTTGTGGGCCAGAGCGGCAAGCTCCCGAGAGCCCACCTCCTCGTGAAAGCCCTCGATGCGATAGTTGGAAGGATGGACCTTGAGGATCATCGCCGTATCGGGCGTGATGGCGCGCTCATAGTCGTCCAAATGCGTGCGGTTGGTGGCGCCGACCTCGACGAGTTTGGCGCCCGAAGCCGCCATGACATCGGGGATGCGGAAGCTGCCGCCGATCTCGACAAGCTCGCCGCGGCTGACGATAACCTTCTTGCCTGCGGCATGGGTCGCCAGCACCAGCAGTACCGCGGCGGCGTTGTTGTTGACCACGAGCGCGTCCTCGGCACCGGTGAGCGAGCGGATCAGCTGCGCGGCGTGCTCCTTGCGCGACCCGCGCGAACAAGTGTCCACACTGTACTCGAGCGTGCTGTACCCGCGCGCAACCTCGGCCACGGCCTTTGCCGCCGACTCCGCGAGCGGGGCGCGGCCCAAGTTGGTATGGATGACCACGCCCGTAGCGTTGACGGCAGGGCGCAGGCTCGGCAACGCGGAGCGGTGCGCACGCCACTCGATGGCCGAGGCCAGGTCGCGCTTAGAGCGCGGGGCGGCACCGGCGCGAATGGCTGCGCGCTCCTCGTCGAGCTCGGCCGTCACGGCGGCATGCACCACCGCGTCGCAGGTCTCCCCCGCCGCCTTCACTACCGGCCACTCGGCAAGCAGCTCGTTGACGGAAGGAATGGCGCGCAGGCGGGCGCGTACCTCATCGGACATGTTCTGGCTATCGCTCATGTGCGGCCTTTCAAAAGAAACGTGGATCAGTCGAATACATCAGCTGATTCAATCAATCGCTATTATCCTCGCGCGCCGCGATCTTTTCCACGCGAACGGCGTTTTCCTGAGTGAGCGCGGCGCCCGTCAACGGGTCCCAACGCAACGGTGTATGGTCGAGCGGGCCGACGCCCAAGGCCTGAGCGCCACCGGCATCGGCGCCAAACGAACGCCCACCGGGGGCGGCCGAGGTGAAGATGCACGCCGGATGCAGATACGGCGTCGTCTCCACGCGCACGCGGTCGCGGCCCATATCGCTCACGAGCTCAACGACCTCGCCATCGGCGATACCCATGCGAGCGGCGACATCGGCATTCATCTGCACGGCATCCAGGTCCGATCCAGCCTCGGCGGCACCTTGGGCCGCGAGCCTGCGCGAGGTATGCGACTCAAAGGGTCGATTGCCGCTAATGAGGCGAAACATCCCCGGGCCAGGCTCCACCATGGGAGCGATCCAGTTGGGTACACAACCCAGGCCGGCTCGTTCCCATACGTCGCTTGCCAGCGCAGTTTTGCCGCCATCCAGGGGAATCGCCGGCTCACCCGTGCGCGACGGCAGCGGCACGCCCGTATCGGCCCAACCGCGCTCCTTAAGCGCAGCGAGGTCAATTCCAAACGGCGCCACCTGGGCAGCCGCCAGATCGTCAGACGTAAACTGGAAGTACTCGCCCACGCCACACGCCTGCGCCAGACCGGCAAAAATCTCCCGACCGGGACGTGTGTCGTCATGCTGCACGGGCAGCACGGCGTTGCGGTAGAACACGCGCGCATCGTTGGCGCCTACGACTGTGCCCACACCGCGGTCGGCCTCCAAATACGTCACATCGGGCAGCACGAAGTCAGAAGCACGTGCCGTCACGGACCAGCGAATATCAATCGTCACGAGCAAGTCGAGCTGCTGCAAAATACCCAGCCAAGCCTGTGAATTGCCATAGCCCGCACCGGGGTTACTGGCATAGACGATGAGCCCACGCAAATCGCCGGCAAGAATCGACTGACCGATGGTCGTGCACAGGCCGCGCACCGGATCGACCAGTGGATAGCGCTCGGACCCCAGCTTGGGCCCGCGTGGCACCGGCGGCGTCGCAAAGCGTGCGGGATCGAGGTCGCCCAACACAAGTGGCGTGGGCGGGTTGAGCGCGCCGCCCGCGTGTCCGATGCAGCCCAGCAGCACATCGACCAAGCAAATAGCGCGCGCGGTCTGGGTGCTATTGGCATACGCGATACCGATGCCGCCATGAAAGCCCGCATCCACCACGGCGGCAGGCGCAGCGGCAGCGAGATCGCGCGCCGTGGCGACAATCTCTGCGGCCGGCACGTCGCACATCGACTCGGCCCACTCGGGCGTCCAAGCACTGGCCGCCTGTGCCAGCTCGTCAAAACCCATGGTATAGCGGTCCACAAACTCGCGGTCGTACAGGCCCTCGTCAATCAACACGTGGGCAATACCCAACAGCAGCGCCAAGTCGCAGCCCGGGCGTACGCGGAGCCAGCGATCGGCAAGCGCGGCCGAGCCGCTGCGCCGGGGATCGACCACGATGATCTTCGCCCCGCGCCGGCGCGCATCGTTGAGCGCATCAACGGCTCCCATCGTCGACGAATCGACAATGGAACGCCCCAGGTACATAATGCAATCAGTATGTGCCAGGTCGGAGGCGGGACTATAACCCAGGCTGTGTTCCCAACCGGTAAGTCGGCTTACCTCGCAGGCGCCATCGGCACCGTACACGTTGGGCGAACCCAGCGCATGCATAAGGCGATAGGCCCAGTAGCGGTCGAACGAAGGAACGCCGAGCGTCATGCCCAGCGCACGGGGCCCGCACTCGTCAACAATCCCCAAAAGACGCTCGGCAATCTGAGCAAACGCCTCGTCCCAGGTAATCGCATCGAACCCCGAGCCATCCTGGCGACGTCGCATGGGGTGCACAATGCGGTCGCGCTCGTCAAACGGCATTGCCAGGCGATGCCGTCCGCGGGCGCACAGGGCACGCGCACCGCACGGATGCCCCGGCACCGGCAACTCGGCCACCACATGCCCATCCTCAACATGGGCCGCAAAGGCGCAATCGGCATAGCATCCCCCGCATGTCGTAACCACGGAGCGACCGTCATGCATAGTTATCGATGCCATCTCGATTATTCCTTCCAGCTCAGGGGTTCAGGCCCCACCGCACCACAGCTCTGCCGCCAGCTGCCGCGACGCAAAGCCCGCAGCATCTACCGCAGCAAGACACGAAGAGCCTCCCAAAAGGCAAACGCCCCTCGGGAGGCCCGTACGTCATTCCGGCTTATTACGCCTCGGACTTCTTAGCGTAGACAAACCAATAGCCGAGCGCGATCAGAACCGCGCCGCCCACGATGTTGCCCAGCGTGGCGGCGGACAGGTTAAACGCAATGCCCGCAGCGTTGAGCGCATCAGCGCCGGCGACGTCGGCACCATAGCCGCACGCGTGCATTACGGCGCCCATAGGCAAAAAGTACATGTTGGCGACGCAGTGCTCAAAACCGCAGGCCACAAAGGCAGCGATCGGCAGCAAAATGCCCACAACCTTATCGACTACGGTCTTGCCGGCGGTACCGATCCACACGGCAAGGCACACAAAGATGTTGCACAGGATGCCGCGGAAGAAGATCGTCACCCAGTCGATCGTCACCTTGCCGGCGGCGACGCTCACCATGGAATTGGCGACCGCCTCGCCGTTGAGCTTATAGATGCCGGCCATGTACACCAAAAAGACGCTGAACAGGGCACCGACAAAATTGCCGACCCACACGACAACCCAGGCCTTGAGCATCTGGACCAGGGTGATCTTTTTGCTCTTGAGCGCGCAGACCATAAGCGAATTGCCGGTAAACAGCTCGGCGCCGCACACCAGCACCAGCACCAGGCCCAGGCAAAAGCACAGGCCGCCCACGACGCGCTGGGCACCCCAGCCCAGCGTGCTGTCGCTCAAAAACACGGTAAAGAACAGACCGCCGAAGGCGATGAACGCACCGGCGAACATTGCCAACAGAAAGGCCTTTACGACCGGCAGGTTGGCCTTGGTCACGCCGGCGGCCTCGGTCTTGGCTTCGATCGCGGCGGGCGCCAGACAATCGGGAGCGGGGTACTCTGCCTTGGAATCTGCCATGTCAATCACTTCTTTCCTATTCAGCAGAGGCAAGCGCTGCTATAGCTCCTGCCCCAAGCGGACAAAGTGGGAAAAATCGTTGGCGGCCACGGCGTCGTACACGGCGTCGACGGCGTCAAAGACTTCCGGGGACATGGGGTTGTAGAACTCCGTGTCGCCCGGCTGAATCCCGACGAAGACGATATCATCACACGATTGCTCAATCTCTTCGATCAGAATCGACAAAGGAAGCGAATGCGTGGTGAACATCGATTTGCGCGCGACGTCGGTCTTATCGAGCAAACGGATGGCACCGACGAGCAGCGCCATGTCGGCGGCATCGACCAATACCAAACGCGGCGGACGTTCGCGCTTGACCTCGATGATGTCATCCTCGGGCGTTTGGCCACCGTCGATGGTGTACCAACCGGCAATGGGCGCGTCCTCCATCTTTTTGGAGAGCACGGGGCCGGCGGCATCGTCGGCACGCAGCACGCTTCCCGCCGTGAGCACGATACCCGCAAACGGGGCGCCGTTCACACGTCCATCCACAACGCGACCCATTACTGCAACCTTCCCGTCAGGTACACGCCCGACACATCGCGCACGCGCTCAACCAGATCGCGGAACTTCATCAGAAACGCGACCTGCTGGGCATGCAGGCCAAAGTCGTCGTCGAACACCGAGATGCCGGCCTTGGCCGAGCCGCGAAAACCGCGCTCGTCGAGCAGCGTGTCGCAGGCCTCGAGCAGCGACGGCACCGCCGCCTTGTCAAGCTGGCACTCGCCAAAGGAGCGGATGGCCTCGAACTTGGTCTTGGCCTCCCCCTCCGGCAGCGCATCGACGAGCGAATAGAAGACATCCACCGGCACCGACAGGCGCGGCTCAAAGCAATCGAGCACGCCGGTGTGGTGGCCCACGGCGAGCGTGTAGTACAGCACGTCGCAGGCCTCCTGGGGAACGTCTTCCTCGGTCTCCACAAACTTACGCGTGAGCTCATAGAAGACCACCTGGTCGGGCGCATGGCCCAGGCAGGGGTCGGCGACGCCCTCGGCGGCCTCGTCGCTTGCGCGCGAGGCATCGCCAAAGGAGCCGCCGAGCATACCGGGGCCCGCAAAGTAACCAGAGCGGTCCGTGAGCTCCATCTAGTGACCTCCGGCCAGCACCAGATCCTGCAGCGCCGAGTAGACCTCAACGCGGCGCGGATCGTCCTGCTTGTCGATGAGCAGCGCCATGGCACCTCGGATATCACCCTTGGGCGCGCCCTCGAGCGTATCCATAAACTCGTTGGCCAGGTCGCGGCCGTAACGGTAGCCGCTCATGGCGCGAGCCTCGCGCTCGATGGCAACGCGCAGCTTGTACGGCACGCCGGGGTGCAGGATATCGGCCTGCTCGCCGGCGGCTTCCACCGTGGTCTCGGCATGGAGCTTTTGGTCCAGCAGACCGAGCGCCATGGCAAAGCCGTAGACGGTCTGCGCGGGGCTGGGCGGGCAGCCGGGGATGTAGACATCGACCGGCAGAATCTTATCCGTGCCGCCCCAGACGCAGTAGTCGTCGTAGAAGATGCCGCCGGTGCAGCCGCACGCGCCATAGGACACCACGATCTTGGGATCGGGTGCGGCCTCAAAGGCGCGCAGGGCCGGCATGCGCATGGCACGCGTCACGGCACCGGTGTACAGCAGCACATCGGCGTGACGGGGCGAAGGCACGACCTTGATGCCAAAGCGCTCGACGTCGAAGACGGGCGTGATGGAACCGAAGATCTCGATCTCGCAGCCGTTGCAGCCGCCGCAGTCAACGCGGTAGACGTACACCGAGCGCTTGATCTTCTTAAGAAGGGTCGCCTTGGCCTTCTCGATGCTCTCGTCGAGCTCGATCTTGGTCGGGCGGTACTGAAGCCGCTCGGGCAAAAGCGTGGGTTCGGCCATGGTTACTCCTCCTTCGTTTCAAAATCCATGATGATACCCTCGACCGGCGCCGGACCGGCGGGAATCTCGGGCGCATCGGGGTTAAGCTCGCGGTCGATATACTCCGGGTTCACACCGTGGCCGCCCAGATACTCCATGCCGGGGCCCTGGGGCTCACCGGACGCAAGCGTCTCGTTGGCAGCCATGCCGTGCGCGTTGCCGGTCTTTACGGCCGAGGCGGCGCGCAGGGCGTCGAGCTCGCGCTTGCACTCCTGGCACATACCGACGGTACGGACGGCCTGCTCGGCCTCCATGCCGCCGGCCTTTTGCAGCAGGCGCTTAGCGTAGTCGATCTCCTTGTGCGGGGCGAACGGCTTGCCGCAGCGCGAGCAGTGCTCGAGCGTGTAGACGCTCTTGCTGGTGAGGTCGTCCTTGCTCATGACGGCCAGCTCAAACTCCTCGGTGAGCTTGATGGCCTCCATGGGGCAGGCTTCCTCGCAGCGGCCGCAAAAGATGCAGCGGCCGTAGTCGATCGACCAGGTGATGGTGTCGGCCGCAAGGTCGGTGTCCATGCGAATGGCATCGGCCGGGCAAGCCACGCCGCAGGCTCCGCAGGCGATGCAGAGCTCGGCATTGTGCTCGGGCTTGCCGCGCATGTCCTTGTTGGTGGGGAACGGCGCAAACGGGTACTTGACCGTCGCGTCGCCGGCCTTGGCGTTGACCTTCCAAAGCTTCAGCATATTAGAGCGCCTCCTCATCGAGCGGAGCGGCCATGGTGCCCTCGCCCGCAAGCGGCGACTTGTCGCGCCAGACGTTCTCGAACTGCTCCTTGTCGAGCACGTGGTCGCGCTTGGCGGCGACATCGGTCACCGTCACGCGGTCGGTGCAGGAGTAGCACGGGTCGAGCGAGCCGACGATCAACGCAGCGTCGCCCACGGTGTTGCCGCGGAACATGTAGCGCAGGACCGGCCAGTTGCTGTACGTGGCGGCCTTGGCGCGCCAGCGGTAGCACTTCTGGTTGTTGCCGAGCATGGCCCAGTGCACGTCCTCGCCGCGCGGCGCCTCGGTGGCGCCGATGGCGTACTTGTGCGGGGTGTACTCCCAATCCGTGGTGAGGATGGGGCCCGTCGGGCAGTTCTCGAGCATGGTCTCGATCATGTCGATCGAATCGTAGACCTCCTGGATGCGGACGGCGGTACGGCCGAAGGCATCGCAGGTGTCGGCCGTGGCGGCGTGCATCTTTTGGACGTCCGGATCGGCGTAGCCGTCGAAGGGATGGTCAAAGCGCACGTCGCGGTCATAGCCCGAGCCACGCATGAGCGGGCCGACCGGCGAGAAGTCGCGTGCGATCTTGCGGTCCAAGATGCCGATACCGCTCGTACGCTCAATAAAGTTGGGCGTGGAGAGCAGCACGTCGACGAGCTCCTGAACCTCGGAACGCAGCTGGTGGATGGTCGTGAGCGTGGAGAGCTTCTGCTCGGCCAAAATGTCGCGACGCACGCCGCCGATCACGTTGAGGCCGTAGGTCTTACGGTGACCGGAGAGCTTCTCGGCCAGGTCCATGGACTTCTCGCGGACGCGGAAGAACTGCTGGAAGCCGGAGTCGAAGCCCGTGTAGTGCGACGCCAGGCCAATGTTGAGCAGATGCGAGTGCAGACGCTCGACCTCGAGCATGATGGCACGGATGTACTGGGCGCGCGGCGGGACATGAATGCCCTGGGCGCGCTCGACGGCCTCGGCATAGGCCACCGAGTGGGCGCAGCCGCAGATACCGCAGATGCGGTCGGCGAGGAACGTCACGGCGTCATAGTTCAGGCGCGTCTCGGCGACCTTCTCCATGCCGCGGTGCACGTAGAACAGACGGTAGTCGGCGTCGACGATCGTCTCGCCCTCAACGAACAGGCGGAAGTGGCCGGGCTCGTCGGAGGTAATGTGCAACGGGCCCATGGGGACGAGTGTGGTCTCCTTGCCCTTGGTATCGGCCAAGAACTCGTAGTTTTCCATGTCGCTCGCGGGAGCGGGACGGAAGCGGTAATCCATGGAGTCCTTGCGCAGCGGGTACAGGCCGCTGGGCCAGTCATCGGGCAGCACCAGGCGGCGACGATCGGGCAGACCCTCGGGGATCAGGCCGAACATATCGCGTAGCTCGCGCTCGCCCCACACGCAGGCGGGGACGAACGGCGTCACGGACGGGAACGTCATCTTGGCGGGATCGACCTCGGCGCGGACGGTCACCCAGCCGGGGTCCTCCCCCTCCATGGAGATGACGTAGTACACGGCGTAGCGACCGCACAGACTGCGCTCGTCGTTGCCGACGATCACGGGAATCCAGCCGTAGCGCTCGTAATACAGGTAGTGGACGGCCTCGGGCAGCTTGTCCTGCCTGACGGTAATCGTCAGCTGGTCCTCGCACTGCCACTCGACCTTCTCGATGCAGCCCGGAACGGCGCGGCGCAGGGCCTCGACATGGCTCTCGCAGCGACGGGCATACACCTTGTTCTCAGTTTCAATCATTCGTTACTCCACCTCGCTCTGAGCGGTCTCGGTACCGAACACAGCGCGGTACATCGGCGTCGCGTGAAGTTCCTCAGTGCTTTGCTCGAGCACGATGCCGGTCGCGGTCTCCACACCGTGCACGAGAGGCAGCGGGGTGGCGATGCCAAACCACAAGATCATGACAGCCAGGATGATTTCGGGGATAAGCATGAGCGCCGGGGCCTCATGCTTATCCATGCCCTGGGGCGCATGGCCGAATACCGACTTGAGTGCGATGCGGGTGAGCGCGGAGATGGCCACGGTAAGACCGAGGGCGACCACGACGACCAGCCACATGGGACCGGCGGTAACACCGGCGACAAAGGTCAGGAACTCGGAGATAAACATGCCAAAGGGCGGGAAGGCACCAAGGCCGAGCAGCGCCAGGACGGCGAGCGCGGCGGTTGCGGGAGCAACCTCGACGACACCCTGGATCTTAGCCAGGCTACGCGTGCCAAAAGCGTGCTGGATGTTGCCGGACACGCAGAAAGCAAGCGTCTTGGTAAAGCCGTGGAACACGCTGTGCAGCAGGGCCGCGGCGATACCCAGCGGGCCACCGATACCCAGGCACAGGGCGATAACGCCCACGTTCTCCACAGACGAGTACGCAAAGCGGCGCTTGAGGTCGTCCTGGCGAAACATCGAAAGTGCCGCCACCAAAATGGACAGCGTGCCGACGATCAACAGCAAAAGTTGCGGATACTCGGCGCCCACGGCCTGGATGGTAAAGCCGTAGAAGCGCATGATCACAAGCATGGCGCACTTAAGCAGCACGCCCGAAAGCAGGGCCGAGACAGGGCTCGGGGCCTGGGAGTGGGCATCGGGCAGCCAAGTGTGCATGGGGAACAGGCCGGCCTTGGTGCCAAAGCCGATCACGATAAACGCAAAGGCGAGGCGCATGAGCGTCGGGTCGAACTGGTCGGCATACGGCAGCACGCACGACAGGAATGCGGCCTCGTGGGCGTTGGGAATCACGTCGGCGGCGTTGGCGTAGATCAGCAGCGTACCGAACAGGCCAAAGGCCACGCCGGCGGTGCAGACCATCGCATACTTCCAAGAAGCCTCGAGGGCCGTCTTGTTCTTGTAGATACCCACGAGGAACACGGTGGAAAGCGTGGTTGCCTCCACGGCGGCCCACGTGAGGATCATGTTGTTGGACAGGCACGCGAGCAGCATGGTGAACACAAAAAGGCTAAACAGCGCAAAATACTGCTTGGCGCGCTCGGCGGGCATGGAGCCCTCCTCGATATCGGCCTTTACATAGGGCAGCGAGAACAGCCCCGTAAGAAAACCGATAAAGCCGATGAGCAGCACAAAGATGGCGCCCAGCGAATCGAGGTGGAACCACAGGCCAAAAGCGCTCGCGGTGTCGCCGCTCATAAGGACGTCACCGGCCGTCATAATCGACAGCACCAGGACGGCTGCGACGGAGACCAGGTTGAGACCGGCAAACACGTTATAGGACGTGTTCTTGGGCAAAAACGCCATGACGAGCGAGAACACCAAAGGAGTCGCGAGCAGGGCGAGAATCAACGTTTCCATGGACTACCCCCTCAGCTCGGACAGGTCGCGCGCATCGAGCGAGTGGGAGTCGTCCCAAATGCGACGCACGACGATGGACATGATGATGACGGCAAAGATGGCGTCGGTGGCGATACCGATCTCGATGATCTCGGGAGCGGTGGGGGCCAAAAGCGCAAGCGTCACATGGCTGCCGTTTTCCATAAGGCAGTATCCAAAGATCTGCTTCATGATGTTGCGCTGCGAGATGATGCAGGTGAGGCCCACAAAGAAGTGAGCGAAGCTAATAGCGAGCGCAGGCGTTGCGACCTCGGCCGTGGGCAGGCTGATCTGCGTCACGACGGCAAAGCAAATCGCGACCTCGACGGCGATGATGCAGATGGCCCACGCGGGCTTAAGGCCAGCCTTGAGCGATGCGTCGCTCGGCTCACCCATCTTCTTGTACGCACGGTTGAGGATATAAGGGACCAGGACGACCTTGGTGATAAAGGCAGATCCGGCCCACATAAGCAGCTCCTGCGCACCGGTAGTGGCACCGAGCGTAGCGAGCAGCCCCACGAGCACCAGCGACTGCACCGCATACCAGTTGATGGCATGTTTGATGTTCTTGGAGACGACCACCATGGTGGACGTGACGATCAGAAGGCCGCCAAGGATGTTGACGATCGAATAACCCATGTCGTTCTACCTCCTAACCGATCCAGCTGGCCGAAAGCGGGCCGCTGACGATGACCATGATGATGAGCACGATGAACACGAACGCCATCGCGCGGGGAAGCGGGGCACCCGCAGCGACCTCTTCGCTCGGCTCGCCGGGCAGGCAATAGCCCATCCACTTAAGGAACCATGCAAAGGTGGCGACGGTCTCGGCGACCATAATGCACACGAGCACCAGGATCGCGACGTTGCCGGCACCCACGGAAAAGCCGCCGGCGATGATCTGGAACTTCGAGAAGAACGTGTTCATGGGCGGCACGCCGGCAATGGCGAGCGCCGCGACACCAAAGCCCACGCCCGAGATCGGGTACTTCTTTACGATGCCGCGAAGCTTGGGCAGCATACGCGTGCCGAGCGTAAAGGAGAACGAACCGGCAATCAGGAAGAACAGCGTCTTGGCGAAAGCGTGGTTAAAGATGTGGCACACGGCGCCATCAAAGGCCAGCTGGCTGCCAAAGACCGAAAGGCCCAGACCAAAGAACACATAGGAGAGCTGGGCGATCGTGGAGAAGGCCAGCAGACGCTTCATGTCCTTTTGCGGCAGGTACATAAGGAAACCAAAGAGCATGGTGACCATGGCATCGATAATGGCGACCCAGCCCACGATCTCGGGAATCTCGCCGGCAGAGACGAGCGCGCGTGCGAACACGCACACGCCGACCTTGACCATCGAGGCGCCATGCAGGTAGGCCGAAACAGGCGTCGGCGCCTCCATGGCCGAAGGCAACCACATGTACATGGGGACCTGTGCGGACTTGGCCCAGGCCGCAAACAGCACGAGCAAAAGGACGATAGCCTTGAGCTTGGCGTCGAGGCCGGCAATCGCGGTAATGGCGAAGGTGCCGGTGTGGGCAAACACAATGGCGGCGCCCAGATACAGACCAAGCGCACCGATATGTGTGATGATCAGGGCCTTCATGCCGGCCTTCTTGGCCGTAGGCGTCATGTAGTAGCTAATGAGGCCCCAAGAGCACGCACCCGTGATCTCAAAGAACACGAGCTGGCCCAAAAGGGTCGAGCTGTACACAAGACCGGCCATGGCACCGATGAAGGTCGCGAGGTACGCGTAGAATCGACGACGCGGCGCGTCGGGATGCTCACGGTTATTCTCGCTCATATAGGGAATCGAATAGATCACGACAAGCAGGCCGATACCCACAAAGGCGGGCGCGAGCAGTGTGCTCATGCGATCGAAGGTGAATCCCATAACGAGGGTCTGCCCAAACGAGATCAGGGGGACCTGCGTGTCGGGCATGCCGGCGCCAGCGAAATTCGCGGCGAGGGCGATGGTGCAGACCGTCGAGACGGCGGCACCCAAAACGCTGAACCACTTGGCGTACGGACGGGGGAACAGGGCGACGAGCACCGAGGCCACCATCGGGGCCGCGATAGCGACCAAGCCGAGAAGGGACAGACTGACTGCAAATGACATTGTTTCTCCCTTCTCCTACACGCCGACGACCACGAAGACAAACGCCAGAACGGCGATGCCCACGACGGCCCAGGTCTGATTGCCAAGCACCTTAAAACGCGAACGCGAGCAGGAGTTCTCGATCACGCCGCACACGACAAAGTCGATCAGGCACTTCACCAGGAAGATGACTGCGCCCAGAACGGCGGCGGCGCCCACGGTCGCGGGCTCGCCCCAGGGGACGAAGATCGCGCAGAACCAGGCGACGACCAGGACCTGCTTCATGGACATGGCGAGCTTGGCCATCGCAAGCGACGGGCCGGAAAGCTCGGCGAGCGGACCCTCCTGAAGCTCCTGCTCGGCCTCGGCCTGATCAAACGGCAGCTTGCCGAGTTCCATGTAGCAAGCGATCGCAAAGGCGATGCCGGCGAGGATCACGGCGACCGGCGCGTCGACGGCGCCCGTCATGATGTGCTGACCCATGGTGGCGATGTCGGTGGAACCGCACACCAGGGCGGCGGCAAACAGCGCCAGCAGCATGGACGGCTCGATGAGCACGCTCATGAGCAGCTCGCGGACGCCGCCGATACCGGCGTAGGCGTTGGACGAATCCACACCGCAGAGGGCGAAGAAGAAGCGGGCGAGCGCCAGGCTGTACATGATGGTGATGGCGTCACCAAAGACCGGGATGGGGCTTTGTGCCGTAAAGAGCGGCAGGCCCATCGCGAGCATAAAGGCGACGGCGAAGAACAGCGGCGGCATAATGCGCAGCGCAAAGCTCGCGTCCTCGCTCTGGGACTCGGGGCGCGCAAAGAGCTTGGCCAGGTCGCGGTAGTCCTGCATGATGCTGGGGCCGCGACGGTTGTGCATCTTGGCGCGAATCACGCGGCCGAGACCGGAGAAGAAAGGCGCGACGGCCATAACGACCACGCCCTGCAGAACGGCAAGTACGATGTTGTTCATGCTCTCCCCTCCTTAACCCATTTGCACGGCGAGCACGAGGAACACCACGAGTGCCGCGACGATGTAGCAGATATAGATGCTGTAGTTGCCGCCTTCGAGCTTAGTCGCGAGGTCGGCGAGCTTCTCGACACCCTTATGCGGGGCATCGACGAGAACCTTGTCGGGTACGGGCTCCACAGCCTCGGCCACACCGGTGAGCTTCTGGAAGAAGTGCGCGATGGACCAGCAGACGGCCGTGCAGCGGTCGCGCAGCGTGTAGAGCGGCTGCATAAACCAGGACACCTCGGAGGCAAAGGTCGTGGCCACGACGGGCATATGCTCGTTGGGAGCATAACCGCATGCCCACGGCTGGGACTTCTGCACCTTGCCGACGGTCTTGAGCTTGCGATAACCGCAGGCAAGGCCGACGAGCACCACGAGCGCAATGGCGATCGCGGGCGTGGAGGTGGCAGCGCCGGAGTACTGGTTCATGAGCTCCATGCCCTCGGCGGCAAACACGCCACCGTACGGATGCAGCACGGTCGCGGCGACATCGACCAGCACGGGCGCGATCACGGGAGCGCCAATGCCCAGCACGACGCAGATGGCCGCGAGCAGGCCCTGCGCAAACACCATGGGGGCGGGAACCTCCTTGGCATTAGCCGCGGCCTCGGAGCGGGGCGCGGAGGCAAAGGAGACGCCATAGGCCTTGACGAAGCACGTGACGGCCAGCGCGCCGGTAATGGCAAGCGCGACGGCAGCGAACACGGCCACGATCATGACGGCCTTGTCACCCTGCATAGCGGCATTAAACAGCGACTGATAGGTAAACCACTCGGACACAAAGCCGTTGAAGGGCGGGATGGCCGAGATGGCAAGCGCGCCAATGAGGAAGCAGATGGCCGTTGCCGGCATACGACGGAACAGGCCGCCCATCTTCTCCATATTGCGCGTACCCGTGGAGTACAGCAGCGCACCGGCGCCCAAGAACAGCTCGCCCTTAAACATCGCGTGGTTAAACGTGTGGTAGAGGGCGGCCATCAGAGCCAGGACGGCGATGCCGACAGAGTTGAGCGCCATGGCGGCCATGGAGGCGCCGACGCCGAGCAGAATGATGCCGATGTTCTCGACGGAGTGATAGGCCAGCAGGCGCTTGATGTCATGCTCCTGCAGGGCGAAGGCCACGCCGAGGACCGACGAGATCGCACCGAAGACCATGACCATAAGGCCCCACCAGACCTGAACGCCCGAGGCGGAGAGCAGGTCGAGACCAACCTTGAGGATGCCGAAGATACCGATCTTGATCATGCCGCCGGACATGAGGGCAGACACGTTGGACGGCGCCTCGGGATGTGCCTTGGGCAGCCAGCCGTGCAGCGGGATGATACCGGCCTTGGCGCCAAAGCCAAAGAAGGCGAGCACGAAGCACACGGATGCGACCGCGGGGCTAAACTGCGTGGCGCGGAAATCCGCAAAGGCAAACGAGCCACCGGCGAAGTTGGTCATGGTGAGGAAGCTCGCCATGATGAGCACAAAGCCCACATGCGCGATCACAAAGTAGAGCCAACCGCCGTGGATGGAGTTCTCGTTCTCCTCGATCACGACCAGGAAGTACGAGGTCAGCGACATGAGCTCAAAGGCGACCAAGAACCAAAACACGTTGTCGGCGGTGATGACGAGCATCATGGACGCCACGAAGGTGTTAAAGAAGAAGCCGGCGCGGCCCTTTTTGCCCGGGTACTCATCAAAGTAGTTGAGACCGTAGATCGAACCGGCAAACGCGAGCACCGAGATGAGCGCCACGAACAGACCGGACAGCTGATTGAGCAGCAGCTGGAAATGGGCAAACGGGAAGAACACGATGGTGTCGACCGACGTGACATCGCCCAGCACGGCCTGGATACCAGCCACAAACGAAAGCACCGCGGCGACGGCGCCGATAAGGCAGCCGGCGGTCTTGGCGGCGTTATCGGCCTTGATCAGCAGAACCGAGGCGAGCGCACCGATGCACGAGACGGCAAGCGATGCGATAAACAGCGTCATGCTATCCATTGTTTACGCTCCCTTCTGCTCTCTCGGACAGACCCTGGGCCACAGCGGTAACGTCGACGGACGGACCGTTTTCGATCGAGCGCAGGCGCTTGGCCTCGTCGAGTTCGCGATCGGCCGCGCCGCCCATGACGGTCAGCGCCTTGGTGGGGCACGCCGCCACACAATGCGGGCCGTCCGGATCGAAGGCGCACAGGTCGCACTTGACAGCACATGTGTACTGGCCGGGAGCCCACGTAAGCAGGCTGCTCAGGGACTTAGGATACGAAGGCGTCGGGTCGCACATGCCTGCGACACCGGCGATAGACGTGCCATCGGGATGGATGGCTCCGAAGGGGCACGCGATGGCGCACAGCCTGCACCCGATGCACTCCTGCTCCTTGACGTGGATGCGATCGCCATCGTGCTCGATGGCATTCACCGGGCAAACCTCGGCGCAGGGGGCACCCTCGCAATGGTGGCAGGCAAGGGCGGCCGAAATACCGCCGGTCTTCACGAGCGCCAGACGCGGCGTATCCTGAAGACCCTGCATCCGGTGGGCGTCGGCACAGGCGGACTGGCATGTTCCGCAGCCGATGCACCTCTCCGGGTTGATGTCGATGAAGCGGTTCATCCCCACTTCCTTTCAAAATAACGGGCCGGGCTCCCGAACGTACGGGACGCCCGGCCCAAAAAGCCAACGAGAACGGGACTACACGATTTGATTCACGTGCGTCTCGTCGTCGAACTTGGCGGCGCCGGGCTCAACGTCCTGAGGAGCGGCGGCGTCCACCAGAGCCTGCTTGAGCTCGGTGTACTGACGCTCGACCTCGCCCTCAGCCCAGACCTGGTCGGCGATAGCGTCGACCTGGCAGGCGGAGAACTTGTCCTCGGGCGTATGCGAGACCGGGTCGACCTTGTGAATGGTCAGCTCGTTGCACTTGCCGATCCACCACTGGTAGGTCATATAGACCGTGCCCTTGTTGATACGGTCGCTCACGTCGGCGCGGCTGTATACCTGGCCGCGGCGGCTGTGAATCGAGACGATGTCGCCGTTCTTGATGCCGCGTGCATCGGCGTCCGCGGGATTCATGCGGACAAAGCCGGGCTCGTCGGCAAGCAGCGCCAGCGTCTTGCAGTTACCGGTCATCGAGCGGCAGCTGTAGTGGCCGACCTCACGGACGGTGCACAGGATGAGCGGGTACTCATCGTCGGGAAGCTCGGAGGGCGCCTCCCAGTCGTGCGCCATCAGGTTGGCGCGGCCGTCCTTGGTGGTGAACTTGCCACCAGCGAACATGTCGGGCGTACCGTGGTCGTTCACATCGGTGCTCTTGACGGGCCACTGGGCGTAGCCGCCCTCGGGAGCCATCTTCTCGTAGGTCGCGCCCACAAAGTTGGGGCACAGGCTAATGCACTCGTTCCAGATCTGCTCGGTGTTGTCGTAGTGCATGGGATAGCCCATACGCGTGGACAGGTCCGCGAAGATCTCCCAGTCGTGGCGGCACTCGCCCTTGGGCGGAACAGCCGCGTCAAAGTGCTGGAAGCTACGGTCGGATGCGGTAAAGACACCCTCGTGCTCGCCCCAAGAGGTGGCAGGCAGGATGACGTCGGCGAGCATGGTCGTCTGCGTCATAAAGATGTCCTGGCAAATGAACAGATCCAGCTCGGAGAGCGTCTTGCGCATACCGGCCGAATCGGGCTCGGTCTGCACCGGGTCCTCGCCGTAGTTGTAGAAGCAGTGCACCTTACCCTCGTCGACCAGATGGCCCAGGTCGGTGAGCTTGTAGCCCTCCTCGAGCGGGAGCTTTTCCTCGGGCACGCCCCAAGCCTTGGCAAACTTGGCACGCACTGCCGGGTCGGTGACCTTCTGGTAGCCAGGGTACAGGTTGGGCAGCATACCCATATCGCAGGAGCCCTGGACGTTATTCTGGCCACGCACGGGCGCGAGACCGGAATTGGGTTTGCCGATCTGGCCGGCAACGCAGGCGATGGAGGCGATGGTGTGCACCGTCTTCAGGTTCTGCTTCTGCTGGCATACGCCCATGCCCCAGCCAATGATGGCAGAGGGCTTCGCCGTGGCGTACATCTCGGCAGCTTGGTGGATCAACGCGGGCTCGACACCCGTGATGTCCTGTACGGATTCGGGAGTGTAGTTCTTGATGGTCTCCCACCACTCGTCAAAGCCATTCGTGTGCTCGGCGACGAATTCCTTGTCGTAGAGGCCATCGTTGACCAGACAGTTGGCAAAGGCGTTGAGGAACGCAACATTGCAACCGTTCTTGATCGGAAGGTAGAGATCGGCGATACGCGCGGTTTCGATATGGCGCGGGTCGGCGACGATGATCTTGCAACCCTTTTCTTTGGCTCGCACGATACGCCTTGCGACGATGGGGTGCGAATCGGCAGGGTTATAGCCGAAGAGGAAAATGCAGCCCGCATCCTCCATACCGGGGATGGAGCATGACATGCAACCTGAACCAACCGTGTCCATCAGACCGAGGACAGTAGGGCCGTGTCAAGTACGGGCGCAGTTGTCCACGCTGTGGGTGCCGATGCACGCACGCGTAAACTTCTACATGACGTAGTTCGCCTCATTGCCGCCGCCTCGCGAAGAGCCGGTGGTCATGACAGCGTTAGGACCATATTCGTCAATTATGGCCTGCATCTTAGATGCGGTGAAATCCAGTGCCTCGTCCCAGCTTACGCGCTCAAGATCCGCGCCCTTAGTGCGGCGGATCATCGGGTGCAGTACGCGAGGAGTCAAGATCTTGGTGTCGTTGATGAAGTCGTAGCCGCTCATGCCCTTAAGGCACAGCTCGCTCTGGTTGGTGATGCCGTTGAGCGGTTCGGTACCCACAACCTGGCCGTTTTGGACCAAGAGGTTAAACTGGCAACCGGCGCCGCAATACGGGCAGATCACTTTATGCTTCTCCATGACACCCTCCTTCCTTTCTCTGCTACCGATTAATCGGTACGTATTTGACAATCGTTGGGCCTGTATGGCCGCCCGGCTACGCCTCGTTTTCGATGGTGGCGCGGGCACGCTCGGCAGTCAGTTCTGCCAGGCGCTCCTCGTCTACCAAGGTGAGGCCCTTGGTCGGGCACGCCTCGGCACACGCCGGACCGCCGGGACGGTCCACGCACAGGTCGCACTTGAGCACGAAGCTCTTAGTCTGCGAACCCACGCGCACGTCGCCCATCAAGACGGGGACCTGCGTGGTCGCCACGCTCACGGCGCCAAAGGGGCATGCCATGACGCAGCTCTTGCAACCGATGCAGTTGTCCTCGTTGACGCCGATGCGATGGTTCTTTGGATCAAAGAACAAGGCGCCCGTGGGGCAGGCCTTGGCGCACGGAGCGTCCTCGCAGTGATGGCAAGCCACCGGTGCGGAGATCTCGTACGTACGCGTCACGCGCAAGCGAGGTGCGGCGATGTTGCCGGGAATATCGTGTGCCTCGATGCACGCCGCCATACAGGTTTGGCACCCAATGCAGCGTGAAGAATCAGCCACGACTCGTTTATTGCCCATGTTGTTCACTCCCTCCTGAATCCCATGCCGGAGAGACCCTGTCGACGTTGCCCCGGACCGCCCGTGGTCCAGCATCGGCGTATCGAAGCGCATGCGGCGAAACAGGCGCATCGATAGAGTTCCTCCAACGATATACAGGCTAAATATACGCAGTTGCAGGTGGCAAACTTGAGCATAGGCCCTGCAATACGGGTGTATTGCAGGGGTTTTGGCAGGTTGGAATTATTCTCTAAAAGCTATAAAGGTGAGTGTATTACATGCGTACGCCTCAGAGATTTTTACGCGCTCTCATTTTAGATGTACTACGCTTGTATTCAAGTTAATGGTTATTTACTTGAGCGAAATAAAGTAATCGTTATAAGATACTCAAGTATCGGCACATGCCGCATTTGACCGACTATATTGCACGCTCATTAAGGGAGGCCAGTAATGTCATCGACTCAAAAACGAGCCATCCTGCAGGTGCGCATTCGCGAGGAAGACAAGCAGCATGCCGAGCATCTCTACGACGCCATGGGCACATCGCTCGCCGAGGCTGTCCGTTTATTTGTCGCGCAAAGCATTTTGATGCGCAAGCTTCCCTTTCAGCCGGTCGCCGTGCGCTCAAAGGACGGCACCGCCGCCTATGGATCGCTCAAAGCATATGGTGACCCTAATCGCCGCGCCGAGGAGCGCAATGCCTGGGTTGAATACCTTGCCACGGAAAGCGACGATTCGATTTTGGGTCCCGAGGAAGTAGATATCCATGAGTAGCACCATCATCGACGAGACCGTCATCCTACGCTACCTGCTTGACGACGACGAAGTTCTGTCACCGCGCGCCGCCAAGGTCATCGCCACGCGCACCGCTCGCGTCTACCCCGAGATCATCACGCGCGTCGTGGTCACGCTGCGCGACGTCTATAAGGTTCCCCGCGCTGAGATTGCTAAGGCCATGAGAAGGCTGCTCGATGACGTCATGGTCGACGAGCCCACCGTTGTCGCCCTTGCCGTCAAACTCTTTGGCAAGACCCATATGGACTTTACCGACTGCCTCCCCGCAGCCCGAACCGCCATCTACAACGATGATGTCGTGAGCTTTGGCAAGCCCATCATTCAAGGCATGATCGATTACCGCCGCAAGCGCCAAACCGCAGCCGAAGCCCACAGTCACGGCACCGACGCCCGCGACCACGGCACCGACGCCACCATCGACAAACTCCGCCACCACGGTCGCCACTAACCGACAGACAACGGCATCGCCCGCCCCTCAGCCCCATCCCCTCCTAAGTTGCGGTGAAATAGTTCCTGGAATTAAGCTCATTCGAGCTTTTCAGGAACTATTTCACCGCAACTTTCTGTAAGGGTGGTTTTTAGTGCCGCCGAGGGACACTAATCAACCGTTTGCCGATATGTTTGGCTCTGATTCATGACTCTGACCTGCCCCGTCAAGCTTTTGGTCAGTTCATGGCAAGGTCTGGCGGACCAAATATGGGTTAGCGTAGTGTCATTCACTCCCCCTCAAGACCATGGGGTCGAAAATGAGTCATGATAAACGCTGTTCCAAACCGCAAGTAGAGCTGTTCTTCCGGTTATTCAAGGCCCATCATGGCGGGCACCTGTTTGTGGCTACCAAAAAATGGGATGAACGCTGTGCCTACGCGCTCATGCAAAAAGAGATGATTATTCGACTCTACAACCATGTCTACGCTGATTCCGTGTATTGGAATGACCTCGGCGTCGAAGATCGCATCTTTCAATTGGCATCCGCTATTGCGGTCGTTGAACCGGATGCCGTGTTTTGTGGAGCAACGGCGGCACTGCTCTATGGCATCGGTTCTGCATATTCGCTTCTCGACAAGGTGCAAGTGCTGCTGCCGCGTTCCACCAGACGCGATATGTACGAATTCGTTGAATACCGACGCTGGCGGCCGGGCGACGTATGGCAGCTCGGCCCGTTTACGTTAACGGATCCATATCGCACGGTGGTCGACATCGCCCGAACGAGCGCTTTTCGATATGCACTAGGCTATGTCGACGGGTTGGCTCGTGAGTACGGTGTCGAGCGTGAAGAATTGCGTGCATATGCACAAGCGAACTGCCGCGGACTGCATGGCATCTCGCGCGCATTTGACGTTTTTGAACATATGGATGGCAGATCGGATAACGGTGGAGAATCCGAAGCACGGGCGGCAATGATTCTGGCGGGAGTTGCCGCTCCTGAACTTCAGGTTGAAATCACTCGACCGGGAAACGCCGGCTATTATTTGGCAGATTACGGCTGGCAGATGCCAAACGGCTCTTGGATGCTGGCTGAGCTGCATGGACTAGGCAAGTTTGAGGACGATGCCCAAAATGATCCGGAACATACTGCGGCAAAAACCTATCGCGCTGCCCTCATGCGCGACGCGAACCTGCGTGCCATGGGCCACAACGTCATTCATTTCAAGCTCTCAGACACCTACGATATCAAAGCGTTCGGCTCCATGATGCGCGGCTACGGTATACCAACCGCAAAACCCTACGCAGACTCCTGACCGGCTGTCCTCATCTTCTCGACAACAGAACCCATCATCGACCCACCCCGCTCGGCCTCAATAAGTTGCGGTGAAATAGTTCCTGGATAACAGCTTTTGCGGCTAATCCAGGAACTATTTCACCGCAACTTAAGAGGGGATGTGGGGCGGCATCGATTCCCGTCACCCCGTGCACTTACGAAAATGGCTCTGGTCCCAAAAGGAACCAGAGCCATTCATCTATCTTGTGGAGCGGGCGACGGGAAGTCCAAGGGTTTGCTTCGCAAACCCTTGTTTCGCTGCGGGCCGTTGGCCCTTGCGTGCTGCGCTGGAAAATGCTCACGCATTTTCTCAGCTTCGCACCCTGCCGGTTTCGATTCCCGTCGCCCGGCACGCTTATGAAAACGGCTCTGGCACCAAATGGAGCCAAAGCCGTTAAAACTATCCTATGGAGCGGGCGACGGGAATCGAACCCGCGTCATCAGCTTGGAAGGCTGGGGTTCTACCATTGAACTACGCCCGCAAGATATGGTCGGGACGACAGGATTTGAACCTGCGACATCCTGCTCCCAAAGCAGGCGCGCTACCAAACTGCGCCACGTCCCGAAGGTGTTGAGCAGCTAAGGTCTAGACCTTGCGTGTCCCAAAGCGAAGGAAATTATAGGGGAGACTCCCCGCCTGTGCAAGCGCAGAAACCCTAGCTCCTCGAATGTGCGACAAACTGGCTATGAACCAGACCAATCACAAACGCGACCACAGCAACCGGCGCCCACGCAGCGCCGATATCTGCCAGCGGCAACGCATCAAACGGCAGTCACGCGCCAGCAAAGAACGCATCGCGGACCGAAGTGATTACGCTCTGTACCGCGACAACGCCGCCGACCCAGACCCACACCTGCGGGTGCGCGTCGCAAAAGCCGTGCACCAGGCCCATAAGTACCAGCACAATGGCAACGGGATACAGGGCATTGAGCATAGGCACCGAGAACATGAGGATCACGTCGAGGCCCACGTTGGAGAGCACGCACGAAAACGCTGCGAACACAAAGGCGAGAATCGCAAAGGGACGGCGCATGGCCTCCTCGGAGGCCTCCGCTCCCCCTTCGACCACATACGTCTCGCAGAAGTAACGCGAGCAGCAGCTGATGAGGCCGATGCACACGTTCATGCAGGCAAGGAAAAAGATCGCAAAGACCACGACCGTGCCGACAAGGCCAAAGTGCATGGAGGCAGAGCGGGCAAGGATGGCGGCGCCATTGGTGGCATCGGGCATCACGGTGCTGAGCTGCGTGCCGGCAAGCGCCAGGCCGCAGTAGATGACGGCCATGAGTGCGCCGGCGATCACACCGGAGCGCGAAATCTCAAAGGCCACGCGCTTGTCATCAGTAACGCCCAGCTCGTGGATGGTCTCGGCGATGATGATGCCGAAGGCGAGCGACGCGAGCAGGTCCATGGTCTGGTAACCGGTCAAAAAGCCCTGCACGGCGGCGCCTGCATCGTAGGGAGCCTGAGGCGCGGCAGCCGGTCCCAGCGGCGAGATCACGGCAGCACCCACGACCAGCACGATGAGCGCAATGAGCGCGGGGCCCGTAATGCGACCGAGTACGCGCGTGATGACGCCCGGACGCAGCGTAAGCGCAAACGCGACGACAAAGAAGCCAACGGCAAACACCAGGCGAGCCGTGCCGAGCGAGACGCCCTCGGGCAGCAGCGGCACCAACATCTCAAAGGCCGTGGAGCTCGTGCGCGGAATAGCCAGACACGGGCCGATGGCCAGATACACCGCCGCGACAAAGAACTCACCAAACTTGGGGTGCACGCGGCCGGCAAGCTCGCGCGCCGTTCCGGCAAGTGCCACGGCGATAAAACCCATGACGGGCAGGCCGATGGCGGCAATCAGAAAGCCGAGCATGGCGACCGGCGTGGCAGAACCTGCCTGCAGTGCCAGCAGCGGCGGAATAATGAGGTTGCCGGCGCCAAAGAGCATCGAGAACAGCGCAATGCCGACGGTAACGACATGGTCGGAGCGCAAACCGCGCGGAGCGGATGAGGCCATATGCCCACCTTTCGGGTCGAAACAAAAACGGGACGGGCAAAAACACCCGTCCCGCAAGTATAAACGG
Organism: Collinsella sp.; assembly: GCA_048183675.1. Lineage (GTDB taxonomy): Bacteria > Actinomycetota > Coriobacteriia > Coriobacteriales > Coriobacteriaceae > Collinsella. Next base: position 41,638 of record DBEYWP010000034.1, read on the forward strand.
TCTAGCAGCTTTAGCAGGCTAAATCGCACAGAGCATCAATAGCGGTGTCGACTTCCTCGTCCGTGTTGAAATACCCAAACGAGAAGCGAACGACACCCTGGCGCTCGGTCCCGAGCGCGCGGTGCATGAGCGGAGCGCAATGGGCGCCGGGGCGCGTCGCAATCCCCCACCCTTGCATGAGCGCGTCCGAGATCTCAGCAGAGTCGATATCGCCCACGTTGAGAGACACGATCGCCGAGCGCGCGGGTTGGTCAAACGCACCGTAGAGCTTAATCCCGGGAATCTCGCGCACACCGGCAAGGAAGCGATCAGCAAGCGAGCGTTCGCGAGCTGCAATCGTCTCCACCCCGCCCTGGGCCTCGATAAAGTCGAGGCCGGCAGAAAGGCCGGCGATACCGTGGCCGTTGAGCGTGCCCGCCTCAAGGCGCGTGGGCCACTCAAGCGGCTGCAGCTCATCGAAGCTGTGAACACCGGTACCACCCATGGCCCAAGGGGCCACGTCAATGCCCTCTACCACGGCCAGGCCGCCGGTGCCTTGAGGTCCCATGAGCCCTTTGTGGCCGGTAAAGCACACGACGTCGAGCCCCATGGCCTGCATATCGATATGCGCCGTGCCGGCAGACTGCGAGGCATCGACGATCACCAGCGCGCCGGCCGCATGGGCCATGGCAGCCACGCGCGCAATGTCAACCGAGTTGCCAGTCACATTGGAGGCGTGCGTCACCACCACGACATGCGTGCCCGGTGTGACCAGCTGCTCGAGCTCGTCGTAGTCGAGCACGCCGTTCGCGTCGCAGCCCGCATGCTCAACGGTCACGCCCCGCTCTACCGCCAGGCGGTTGAGCGGACGTAGCACGGAGTTGTGCTCGAGCACCGTTGTGACCACGCGATCGCCAGGGCACACCACCCCGTTGATGGCGGTGTTGAGCGCCGCCGTGGAGTTGGGCGTAAAGCACACATGGTCCGCCCTCGGGCAACCCAAAAGGCGCGCGAGCTTGGCGCGGCAACCGTGAATCGTACGAGCGGCATCGAGGGCACCCGACGTGGCACCGCGCCCGGCATTGCCGAGCGAGCATATCGCCTGCGTCACGGCATCGATGACCGTCTGCGGCTTGTGCATGGTCGTCGCCGCGTTATCCAGGTAGATCATCGCACGACCTCCCACATATCAATCACGGTATAGCCCTCGGTGGGAACGCCCGCCGCGGCGAGTTCGCCGCGCAGCAGTTCCTCATCGGCAGGCAACGCCTTCCACGCCAGACCACAGCCGGCAGCGACCTCCCCGGGCACGGGAATCGTTCGCCCAGGAAGGCCGCGCTCGATGCACAGGGACTCGCAGCCCATGGCGGCCGCCGTAGTGGGAAACGTGATGACAAGCGCCGGGCGCTTCTCCCTCATGGCAACTCCAACCAATACGCTACGGGCGCACGACGCGCACGGCCTGCTCCATCTTCTCCACGATTACGTACATGTTGGTGACCTCGCCCACCGCAAGCTGGTCTTTAATGCCATAGTGGTCCAGGCAGGTACCGCAGGTGAGAATCTCGACACCCTGCTCCGCCAGGCCCTTCAGGTCATCGAGCACCGGCGAGCCCTCGACGGTGAGCTTGGCGCCGCCGTTGTAGAACAGCATGGTCGCGGGCAGCTCCTCCTGCTGCGTCACGGCAAAGATAAACGCCTTCATAAGTTTGTGACCCAGCTCGTCGTCGCCACGGCCCATGCAATCGGTGTAGACGGAAATGACGAGTTTGCCCTTGCCGGCGCTGGCGTCGCAGAAAGCGGCACCATCCTGCTCGGGGTCCACAACGGCCACGGCACCGGCGGTCGCGACGGTCACGTGCCACTCGGTGTCCGAGATCTTCTCGACCGAGGCCGTGCAGCCCTTCTCCTGCGCCATCTTGGAAATGTTCTTGACGGCGGTCTCGTTGTCGACCGAGGTCACGACGGCGCCCTCGCCATCGAGCTGCTTCAGGGCTTTGAGCGTCTTGACGACGGGCAGCGGGCAGGCATCGCCCATGGCATTGACTTCAATTTTGGTAGACATAGTAAATTCCTTTCGAATGAATCAATCAAGAACGATAGATAGTTGAATAAACAAACCGTTAACGGACAACGCGGACGGCAGGACCGCCCGGCTCCGCCTCGCACACGCGCCCGACAACGGCGGCAACGCGCCCCTCGGCATCCAGGCGACGCGCAAGCTCATCCACATCCGCCGCGGGCGCCGCGATGAGCAAACCACCCGAGGTCTGCGGATCGTACAGCGCGTCGAGCATGCCCGGCTCTAGGTCATCGTCGGCCGTCACGCGCGGGCCAAAGAAGTCCTGGTTGCGGTAGGAGCCCGCGGGAATAATGCCCAAACGCGCCATATCGAGCACCTGGTCAAAGAGCGGCACCGCCCCCGACGCAAGCTCAACCTGCACGCCCGAGCCCTCGGCTATCTCGCACGCGTGCCCGATCAGGCCAAAGCCCGTGACATCGGTGCAGCCGTGAAGCTCAAGTCCCTCGGCCAGACGAATCGGCGCCTCGTTGAGGGTGCACATCGAGTCAAACATGGCTGCGGGCTCGTCCTGCTCGATGAGCTCGCCCTTAATGGCCGTGGTGATAATGCCCGAGCCAACCGCCTTGGTCAGCAGCAGAACATCGCCCATGCGCGCGCCGCTGTTGGCGAGCATGCGGTCGAGCGCGACGAAGCCGCTCACGGACAGGCCGTACTTGGGCTCGTCATCGTTAATGGTGTGACCGCCCGCGATGGAGCAACCCGCCTCGACGCACTTGTCGGCGCCGCCCGCCAGAATCTGGCCGGCAACCTCAACGCCCAGGCAACTGGGTATGCACAGCAAGTTCATGGCATGGCTCGGCCGCCCGCCCATGGCGTAGATGTCCGACAGCGAGTTGGCCGCGGCGATCTGGCCGAACAGATAGGGATCGTCGACCATCGGCGGGAAGAAGTCGATGGACTGCACGAGACCCAAGTTCTCGCCAACGCGGAAAACGCTCGCATCGTCGGAGGTATCGAACCCCACGAGCAGATTGTCGTTGGGCACATTTGGCAAGTCGCCCAGGACCTGGGCGAGGGCTCCAGGAGCCAACTTAGCGGCTCAACCGCTCGCGGCAGTCATAGACGTGAGCCTCATGGTGTCCTTAGCCATACGAACCCCCTTCCAACAAATCAACGACTTTAAGTATACGCGCCAGGCACGCTTCCCAAGAGACCGCCGACGGCTCGAACGTCGAAGGCGGAGCCGCAAGCGCCTGCGCGATAGCATCTGCCAGTGCGCGCTCAAACAACGGAAGGTCGGCCGCCACGGGCGTGTCGACATCCGTCATACGTGGCGACGCCACCCACGTCACGGGAGCACCGGGAAGCATCGCCTCCATCCAGGGACGAACGCCGGGCAAATCGGTCGCCACAACTTTGCAGCCGCACGCGAGGGCCTCGATCGTCACGAGCGGCAGACCCTCGTAAAACGACGGCAGCACAAAGACGTCGGAACTGCGGTAGGCACGCACGAGCCCATCGCTATCCAGGCGCCCCGCCAGCGTCACCGGCACATCCGAGGCCGCGGTCAAGCGCTCGATGCGCGCGTACTCGGCATCGTCCCCGCGGCCGCCCACAAGTACCAAGCCAGATGGGCGGACGTCATCGTCAATCGGCAATGACACGGCTCGAACCAGCGACTCGACGCCCTTTTTAAAGCAAATCTTGCCCACGTACACAAGCGATCCCGGCTGCCTCGCCACGCTTGCGTCGCGACAGAAGACGCGATGGTCGTAGCCCGTCCCAATCACGTGGATGCGATCGGCATCGACGCCGCACACCAGGCCAATCTGCTCAGCCTGCTCAGCATGGAGCGCAAAGACGGCATCGAGCCGACGAACCGCACTTATGATGCGATCGCGCTCGAGCGCATGCGAACGCAGCTGGCGCAGGTCGGTCGAATGGCACACGGCAACAACCGGCACGCCCTGGACTCACTCGCGCGCCAATGCGGTCACCAGATACAGGTGATGGCAGAGCACCAGATCGGGCCGAAACTCAGCCACCGCCCGATCAATCGCAGCAGCAAATGCCCGCTCAAATGCTTTGAGCATCGAAGACGTCAGGTCACGATAGCGTGTAGAGGGATAGGGCATGACATCGGACATACCACAGATGGGAAACGGCAGCTCGGGCGACTCGAACGGTACGGCAAACACGGCAGCACGCCGGTCCAGCTCGCCTTGGATATCACCCGGTGCCGCGCCGCAAAGCACGGCGGCGCGATGCCCCGTCTCGATCTGTTCGCGCACGAGCGCGGCAAGGTAAGTGCCGCTGCCGGTGCTATCTGGTTTTTGTGCCGAGATATTGAGGATGCGCATGTCGCAGTACACCCCTAGGCCAAGGCGGCGGCGCGAATCGCCGCGCCGATGGCACCGGCAAAGCGAGCCTGGGGCGAGGTGGTCACCGGCGACTCCAGTAGCTCGCCCAACCGCTCCACCACAAAGGCGTTCTCGCACAGGTCACCGGTCAGGTAGTACGGGGCGCCCGCGGCCTGCCCGGCCATGGTCGCCACGCGCGAGACCACGCTGTCGATCACGCCACGCGCAATGTTCTCGCGCGGCTCACCGCGACCGATCAGGCTGATGACCTCGCTTTCGGCAAACACCGTGCACATGCTGCTGATCTTGGTAGGCTCGCCGGTGCGGGCGAGGTCTGCCATCTGCTGCTGGGAAATGCCTAGGCGGTCGGCCATGATCTCCAAAAAGCGCCCCGTGCCGGCAGCGCATTTGTCGTTCATGGCAAATTTGGCCACGCGGCCACTTTTAAGCTGAATGACCTTGGTGTCCTGGCCGCCCACGTCAATCACCGTGCCGTGATCGCCAAACAGGCGCACGGCACCGGTGCCGTGGCAGGTGATCTCGGTCACGACCTTATGCGCATAGGGCACGGCAACACGGCCGTAGCCGGTCGCGATCACACGCACGTCGTCGGCAGCCACGTCATAGCCGGCCGCTGCCAATGCCTCGCGCAGCCGCTCGGAAGCATCGACCGAGGAGAACCCGGTTGGCTGCACGCACGTCCACGCCACCGAACCCTCCCCGTCGACCACAGCAGCCTTAGCCGCCGTAGACCCGATATCGATCCCGATCCCTATCATGGCTCTCTCCCAATCTAAACATCAAAGACAACGGCGCGTTCAGACGCCTTAGCTCTAGGTTTCTCAGGTGCCGGAGATTGCCCCGAAAGAGGAGCGCAGCGTACTTTGAGGGGCAAGATCCGGTGCCTGAGGAAGCTAGAGCGTCTCGATAAAGGCAGCGATACGCGTCTCGATCTGACCCATGTCGCCGTTGCTGTAGTCGGTCTCGATCTTCATGTACGGAATACCCACACCCTCGACGGCCTCCTGCATGCGCGCGCTCTCCACGTTAAAGGTGTGGCACGCCTGCAGCACGCTCTCTACCACGCCATCGACATGATACTTCTCGCACATGGCCAGCGTGTTTTCCATACGACCGTCGTTGGGCGTCATAACCGAGCAGTTGATATCCAGATAACGGTCGGCGATGGCGCGCAGAATGTCGGGCGCGTCCGGGTCGATCATCATGGCCGCCGTGCGCTCGCCCGAGCAGTCGTCCATGCACACGACCACACCGCCGTTGGACTCGATGGTGCGACCGATCTTGTTGATCACACCGCCCACCGGGCAGCCGGTAATCAGAATGCGCTTGGCATCCGCCGCAACCGGACGCTCGCCCGCGTCGTAGGCCTCGCGCAGCTTGACAACCTTTTGCTCCAGCTGCTGCGTATAGGCCTCGATATCAAAGCTGAACGTACCGGCAAACATGGTGCTCATCAGATCGACGCCGCTCATGGCCGCAGGCTGATTGGCCTGAAGCGCGAACATATCGAGCTGGGCAGCACGCAGGCGGTTGCGACGACGGACGGCAGCGCGCAGGTCATCGTCGGTAATCGTGATGCCGTAGAATCTCTCGAGCTCCTCCTTGAGCAGGCGGCACTCCTCGTACCAGCCTTCACGCTCGTAGACACGATCGCGACCCTGCGGCAGGTGCAGAATGTGCGTGCGCTTGAGCTCGTTGAGTAGCTCGTACATCTTCTTCTTGCCGTCGCAAGTGGTCTCACCGATGATCATGTCGCTAAAGTACGTAAACGGGCACTTTTGCGAGTAGGCAAAGCCGTACGTCGACTTGATGAGCGGACAGAGATTTGCCGGCAGCACCTTCTCGGCCTCGGGAATCACCTCATCGGATGTGCCGCACAAGGCCACACTTGCAGCGTCCGCGGCATCGATAATCTCGAGCGGCGTATAGCTGCACAAAAAGCCGACCAGGCGATTACCCGCCTGCTTATAATCCTTGACGCGAATAAACGCCGCCTTGCGTTGCTCGTTGAACTCCTCAAACGTGCGCGGCAACGGCTGTTCCTCGATATCGGCCATAGTAGTTCCCCTCTCTTGTACCGATATACCGACAATTAAACAACGAACCCACGCCATACCCAAAAGGAATCATCCTCTAGGGAATGGCGTCGATAAGCTCCTGCGTATACGGATCGCTCGGGTGCGCGATCACGTCCTCGGCCGCGCCTTCCTCGACAAGACGACCGTGGTAGAACACGCCAATCCGGTCGGACATATGCCGAACCACACGCATATCATGCGTGATAAACAGCAGCGCCACGCCCGTCGTGCGCTGCAGGTCGCGAAGCAAGTTGAGCACTTGGGCCTGAACGGACACGTCAAGCGCCGAGACCGGCTCGTCGCATACCACAAGGCGCGGCTCGCAAATAAGCGCCCGTGCCAGATTGAGTCGCTGACGCTGTCCCCCCGAAAGGTCATGCGGATAGCGGTCATAATGCTCTGCCAGAAGACCGACCGAGGCCAGGGCCGAGAGCGCGCGCCCATGGCGCTCATCCGCGTCGCGCACGCCGGCGATAATCAGCGGCTCCTCCAAAATGCGGCCGACACGGTTGCGCGGGTCAAAAGCCGTAGAGCTATCCTGGAATACCAGCTGGATCTCGCGGCGAAACGGCTTGCGTTCGCGCTCCGACATCGTGGCGAGGTCGTGCCCGCGATAGACAATCGAGCCGGAATCCGCACACTCGAGACCACAGATCAGGCGTCCAGTCGTCGACTTGCCCGATCCGGATTCGCCAACCAGGCCATAGACCTCGCCCGGCGCGATCTCAAACGACAGATCGTCCACGGCGGTAAAGGCCTGACGCTTAAAACCTGAGCCCGGCATGGGATACGCTTTAGTCAAATGTGAGACCCTAAGCAGGGCTTCGCTATCAACAGCCATGGCACTCCCCTTTCTCGACAAGCCAGCATTTAGACCGGTCGCACGCATTCACGGCAAACAGCGGAGGCTCCTGCGCGCGGCAATGCTCGTCCGCTCGGGCGCAACGAGGCGCAAAACGGCATCCACAGGGTATTGCCGTAAGCGGCGACACTGTGCCCGGAATATCCGTCAGCATGTCAACTCGCTCGCCTCCGAGCGGCGGAATGCTCGCGATGAGCCCCTGGGCATACGGGTGACTCGGGCGCTCCATAAGGCCGCAGGCGTCGATCTCTTCTACGATTTGGCCCAGATACATGACGTGCACGCGCGAGCAGATGCTCGTGACGACACCCAAATCATGGCTGATAAAAAGCACCGCCATGCCCTCGGAACTGTTGAGGTCGCGCAGAAGATCCAAAATCTGTTTTTGAGTCGTCGTGTCGAGTGCCGTGGTGGGCTCGTCGGCGATCAGCAGTCGCGGATGACCGGCAAGCGCCATGGCGATCATCACGCGCTGGCGCATACCGCCGCTAAAATCGCTCGGATACATGTCGAAGCGGGCCGCGGCATCTCGAATTCCCACGCGCTCCAACAGCGATAGAGCCTCGTTGCGGGCTTCGCGTCGGCTCACCTTACGGTGGGCTCGCACGGCCTCGACGACCTGGGCCCCGACCGTCATGACGGGGTTAAGCGAGCTCAAAGGGTCCTGGAAAATCATGGCGATGTCGCAGCCGCGCACCTCGCGCATGCGCTTGAGCGGGCGCGCGAGCAGGTCCTCGCCATCAAACACAATCTGGCCCTCATAGGCCATCTTCTGTTCATGCTCCAATAGGCGCATGACCGACTGGGCAAAGACGGACTTGCCGCAGCCGGACTCGCCGACAACACCAACGATCTCGCCGGCATCGATATGTAGGTTGAGTTTGTTGACGGCTTCCAGCGCGTTGCCATCGCGGCCCACAAACGAGATGCAGAGGTCGCGCACGTCCAAAAGATGCTGAGCCATGGGCTAGTCCTCCTTGGTCTTGGGGTCGAGGGCGTCGCGCAGGCCGTCGCCGGCAAGGTTCAGCGAAAGCACGCTCGCGATGATGGCCGCTGCCGGGAAGAAGATCATCCACCAGGCTTTGCGCATCACGTTCTTGCCCGCCTGCAGGATGTTTCCCCAGCTGGCGTCGGGCGCCTTGATACCCAGGCCCAGAAACGAGAGGGCGGCCTCCGAGAGCACGGCCTCGGCAAAGACGAAGGTCGCCTGCACCAGGAAGGGCGCCATAACGTTGGGCACGATATGCAGCCACACGATGCGTGCGGTCGAGGCGCCCTGCACGCGCAGGGCCTCCACAAAGGGTTCCTCCTTGACCACCATCGCACGCGAGCGCACGATGCGCGCCATGCTGGGCGTATAGACGATGGAGAGCGCAATGATGACGTTCCAGACCGAGGCGCCCATCATGGCCATGAGCGCGATAGCCAAAAGCACACCCGGAATGGACATAAGGCCGTCGCAGATGCGCATGAGAATATGATCGAGTCTCTCGTTGTAGCATGCATAGGCGCCGATCACCAAGCCGAGCGCACTCGTCGCGAGCGTGACGGCAATGCCAACGCCAAGCGACACGCGCGCGCCCACGATGACGCGGGCAAGCAGGTCGCGGCCAAAGTCATCGCAGCCAAAGGGATGCGCGGGCGAAGGTGCCGAAAGTCGCAACGCCATCTCCTGCGCATTGGGATTAACCGTCCACACCAGCGGACCGACGAGCGCGATCAGCGCAATCGCCAGGAAAATGCAGCCACCGACCACAAACCCCTTGTTGGCAAGAGCCTTCTTAAAGTTTGCCATCATGCATCGCCCCATTTGCGAGCGCGCGGGTCAAAAGCGCCGTAGGCAAGGTCGACGGCCAGATTGATCACCGAATTCAACAAGGCGACGACCAGAAGCACACCCTGAATCACCGGATAGTCGCGACGCTCGATAGAGCTCGTGACCAGCTGGCCCAAACCGGGGATGTTAAAAATGGCCTCAGTCACCACGGCGCCCGTAATCAGGGCGCCAAAAGAATAGCCGACCGAGGTGAGAATCGGCAGCGCTGCGTTGCGCAGGGCATGGGCCAGCACCACGCGAGCCTCGGAGACGCCCTTGGCACGCGCCGTCTTGACGCACTCGAGCTGCATGGCCTCGATCACGCTCGCACGCGTCATGCGCATGAGCAGCGCGGCCTGAACGCATCCAAGCGATATGGCCGGCAACGCAAGATAGCGTAAATGGCTGAACCAACCCTCCGATAGCGGCGCATAGCCGGCCACCGGGAACACACGCAACGTGACGGCAAACAGCCACATAAGCATGAGCGCCATCAAAAAGCCGGGTATCGCCACGCCCAAAAGAGCAACGACACGCAAGGCCGCGTCGGTGCGCGACCCATGTTTAAGGGCAGCGACGACGCCGCAGGGCAGTGCAATCAATAGCGCGATGAGCTGTGCCAGAAGCGCGAGCGATAGCGTGGGGCCAAAGTGCTCGGCGATCGCCTGCGTGACGGGCTGCCGCATAAAATACGAATCGCCCAGGTCGCCGGTAAGCACGCCGCCCATCCACTCAACGTAGCGCTGCGGCAGCGGCTCGTTAAGTCCCAGGCTATCGTTGACGCGCTCGATCTGGTCGGCCGAAGCCTCCATGCCGAGCATCGAAGAGGCCGGGTCACCCGGTGTGAGATAGATAATCAAAAACACGACAACCGAGATGACGAGCATCACCGGAACCATCGCGCCTATACGTTTGAGCGTGTACTTCAACATGCGAGGCGTCTATTTCCCCTCTGAACGTGGACAGGGCGTGGTGGCCACAGGGGACCAGACCCCTCCAGCCGCCACGCCATCTATTGCATTACTCCGGACGCTTGGCGTTCCAGATGATGGCGCCGTCGAGCACCTCGACGTCCTCGACGTCTGCCTGGGTGCCCGTGATGGAAGCGTAGTGGCAAAGCGGCTCGATGACGGCGATCTCATAGAGGCGCTCCTGAGCCTCGGCCCACTTCTTGGCCGCGGCGTCGGTGTCCTTGGCGGTGCGGGTCTCGGCCACGAGCTTGAGCGCCTTCTCGTCGGACAGGCCATAGAAGGCCTTGGAGACCGAGAGGGACTGGGCCGGGATGGGCTTGTAGTTGGTGGAAGCCACAAAGAGGTCCCACTGCTCGGGCTTGCCGGAGCGGATGTCCATGAAGGTCGCGAACTCATAGCTCTCGACTTCGGCGGTGAAGCCGGCTTTCTCGAGCTGCTCCTGCAGCGCGACGGTGGCGTTGTACATATCCTTGTAGTCGGGGGTGGTCAGCAGCTTGACCGTCTCACCGGCATAGGAGGTCTTGGCCAGGGCCTTCTTGGCGGCCTTGGCGTCGGCCTGGTTAAAGTACTTCTTGCCCGCGTCGGTCGCCCACTGAGTGTTCTCGGGGTTGCCAAGGTTGGGATCGATGTTGAAGAGCTCCTTCTCGCCATAGGCGGCAAGAGCGGCCGCCTCGCAGTCGATAGCCATGAGGGCGCACTTGCGGATCTCCTCGTCGGCGAAGATGCCCTCATTCATGTTGAGGAAGGCGGTCAGAACGCCGGCGTTATGAGTGTAGAGCTTGACGTCGTCGTTGCCGTCGAAGTCGTGGTAGTTCTCGGTGGGGATCTCGCCAGCGATATCGTACTCGCCGGTCTCAAACCCGCTCACGCGCGTGGAGGCCTCGGTCACGAACTGATAGTAGATGTCCTTGGTGGGCGCGGAGACCTTGCCGGTGTAGCCCGAAGCCTTGCCGTCGGCGGCGACATAGTCCTCGTAGCGGGTGAGATGGACGTACTGGTCCTGTTTCCACTCCACAAACTTGTAGGCACCGGTACCCACGTACTCGGTCACACCGGTATCGCCCGCGGCCTCGATGACCTCGGAGGGGAAGATGCCCGGATACTGGGAGTGGCTACTCAGAATAATCAGAAAGTCGGTGGCGGGCTCGGTCAGCGTGCAGGTGACCTCGTGGTCGCCCGAGGCGGCGAAGGTGGCGCCGGGCAGCAGGCTCGTGGCGCGGTCGTTGACGGTGAGCCAGTGATTCATCGAGGCCACGACGTCCTCGGAGCCAAATTCCTTGCCGTTGTGGAAGGTGACGCCCTCGCGCAGCTTGATGGTGTAGGTCAGGCCGTCATCGGAGACCTCATAGCCCTTGGCCAGCACGGGCCGGGGCTCGTAGTCGCTATCTTGGCCAAAGAGCGGCTCGACGACGTTGCAGATGATGTCCACGGTCACAAGCGACGACGTGGTGTGCGGATCGAGACCGTCCGGGCTCGCCGGGAGCGCGATCTGCAGCTCGTCGCGATACTCCACATCCTGGCCGGAGGCAGCGGCGCTACCGCTCTCGGTGCCCGAACCGCCGCAGCCGGTGAGGCCAAGTCCGGCCAACACGGAAAGCGTGCCAAGGCCGGCTACAAAGCTGCGACGGGAAATGCCCGCCTGGGTAAGGTCGTTGTTCATAAAAATCCTCTCATAGCTGAACAAACGGACAAATATATGCAAAGCCGGACAGCGCCTTGCGGTGCATCGGGGTACCGCCCGGCAAAAGCAACGATACGTAATGGGGCCATCAAAGGGTCGACATACCCAAGCTCCGCCACATCGGATGAAAATCGAGTGCTTCAGCCATAACGGGTCCCCTCTCGAACCAAAAACGGGATACGACAGCATGGATGCACCGCGGATGGTGACAATCCAGGCGCACTCAAACCCGGAATTTTGGGGAACCTGCTTTGCGGTCGATTATTTAGTTGTGCGTCGTCTCTCCCGGAGCCGTGAACATACCTGCTCATATGCGACTCCGAGCCATATACAGGGCGCGCGCGGCAACGCGGCGAATATATGTCGTCTGCGGCATGTGCGCACCCTCCTCTACAAGTTGAGATCAACTATATCAACGGTCGTCGACCATGCGAACACCGTTGACATTCGTACGACAGCGTCGTGTGCCGTCGTTTAATAAATTATTATCTTGCTTGATAAGAGTTTGTCATTCCCCATTCGGCGAACGGCAAAAACAAAGCCGCCGAGGCTTATATCCCCGACGGCATTACCCGGCGCTATCGACAAACCAAATGGATCCTGCTGGCATCAAAATGCATGCGCAGCGTCTCGCCTGCTTGCGGTAGCTCGTCGACAGGCATGCCCACTTTGTTGACCTTCCACTGCAGACGCGTGGGCGCATCAACGCGCGGCGCATCCAACAGCACCAGGCGCTCAAAACGCGAATCGCTCACGCGCGCCACGTGCAAATCGTAGCTGTTGCGACCCCGCTCGGCACGGTTGCCCACATGGAAGTAGCTCGCGCGAATACCCAGATATGCCACGTCATCGGGAACCTCGCGACCCACGTTAAAGGTCATGCCCCAGTCGAGGGCCTCAACTTCTTCGTCGCCGATCTTGCGCGCACGGCTTGTGTTCTTGCATCCCGTCAGGCGCAGTGCCGCCAGCGTCTGTGGACGGCGAACCACGTCCTCGACAGAGCCGATCTCCTCAACATGCCCGTCGTGCATCACGCAGATGCGCTGGCACAGGCGGCACGCTTCGTCGATGTCGTGGCTCACGTAGAGCACGGTACGGTTGCACACATCGAACAGGTCGAGCATATTCTGCTCGAGGGCGCTCTTAAGATAGGAATCGAGCGCGCTCATGGGCTCGTCGAACATAAAAATGCCCGGATGCGCCGCCACCATGCGGGCAAGCGCCACGCGTTGCTGCTGCCCGCCCGAGAGTCGCGCGGGGTAGCGGTCGGCAAAATCGGCCAGGCCAAAGATGCCCAGGTAGCGCTCGGCATGTTTTTTACGCGCCGCGGCGTCGCCCGCATTCTTTACGCCGGCGCACACGTTATCGGCCACCGTCATGTTGGGAAACAGCTGATAGTTTTGGAACAGCAGGGCGCATTTTCGCTCCTGGGGCGACAGGTTGATGCCCGCCGCCGAGTCAAAAAAGGTCACGCCGTTGACGACGATCTTGCCCTCGTCAGGCGTCTCCACACCGGCGATGCAGCGCAGTGTGCAGCTCTTGCCGCAACCCGAGGCGCCCAGCAGCGCCACACGCTCCTCGCCGGCCTCAAGCTGCATGTCGAGCATAAACCCGGGATAGCGTTTTTTGATATCCAAAACGAGCGACATGGCCTATCGACCTCCCTGCAAAGCGGCATCATCACGCATGAGCTCGGCCAGTGCCTCGCGATCGATACGCAGGGCATCGCCGCCGACTGGGTCGAGCGAATCGCCCTGTCCGGAGAGATCTTTGGCCTGTTTGCGCTCCGCACGGGAAAGGCCCCGCTCGCGATACTTTTGCGAATGCGCGGTGTACATGTTGATGAACAGAATGACCAGGAAACTGAACACAATTACGACGATGACCCAAAAGAGCGCCACCGACGTGTTGCCGCCCATCCACTCAAAGTAGACGGCAATGGGGATGGTCTGGGTAATGCCGGCGTAGTTGCCCGCAAAGAACAGGGTGCAGCCAAACTCGCCCATCGCGCGGGCAAAAGCGAGCACCGTGCCGGAGGCAATCGAGGGCCAGCCAAGCGGCATCATAAGCTTGGTAAAGATGCGACGCTCGGACCACCCCAGGGTTCGCGCCGCATCGAGCATCTGCGTGTCGAGGCTCTCAAAAGCACCGAGCGCCGTGCGGTAGACCAGGGGGAACGACACCACCACGGCAGAGACCACCGCCGCCGGCCACGTAAAGACGATCGAGACGCCGTGCGCGATGAGCCACTTGCCAACACTGGTCGAGCGACCAAACAGCATAAGCAGCAAAAAGCCGCACACCGTAGGCGGCAGCACCATGGGAATGGTAAAGACCGAGTCGAGCAGGCCCTTGATACGGCTCGTCGTACCCATGGTCTTCCATGCGGCAAACAGGCCCAGTGCAAAGGCAATCACCAGGGCAAGGCCGCTCGTTTTTATGGACACCCAAAACGGGCGATAGTCGATACCGCCCAAATAGGAAGTCAGAGAGGTCAAGGGGCCCTGCTCATCCCGCAACACGACAGACGATGCCTCTACCATTTGAGCGCTATCAAGCCAACGCGCGCCGCCCTTGGCATCACCCGAGGCTGATGCGATCACCACATAGCGGTCCCCATCCGCACCACGCTCGTCAAAGCCATAGGTATACCCGCCGGCATCAAACGTTGTTTCCGCCGTGACATACCAAGGAAGATCCACGTCCCCTAGCTGCGCACCTCCCATGCAGTTTGCGCTGTCGAGCTTACAGACGAGGGCCTTGAGACCCGATACGCAGTCGTTATCCTGCAGATCCAATCCATACTTCTCGACCGCCTTGGGCGATATCCACACCACAACGCGATCGGCAGCAGGCGCCACTACAAGGTCCACGTCCTCGTCAACGGGAAACCGGTAGCCCTCAGGCTGGCCCTCCATGGCACGAGCGGTCCCCTTGGCCAACCGCTCAAAACCCTCGATCCCATAGGAAAGCCCCTGAGCGGTCGCAGCAACCTGGGCCCCGTGCTCAGCGTTCCCAGCAAACGCAAATCCCGGCACCCAGCAAAGCGCGAAGGTCAAAGCACAGGCGACAAACATGCGGAATCTATTAAGCACGAAAAGCTCCAAGAGAATACAAGGACGAAGTAAAACACAAAACGATGGAATTATCGCGCCAAGCCGCGCTACGCGGAAAGCTCAAAGCCGTACTTCGCCCAAATCTTCTGGGCCTTCTCGTTGGACAGGCAAAAGTCGATAAACGCCTTGGCCTCGTCGGCGTGCTCGGAGCCATCGGCGACAGCACCCGGGTACACGATGGGCTTGTGCGAATCCTCGGGGCACACGAAGGCCTCCTCGATACCGTCGTAGCGGAAAATATCGGAGCTGTAGACAAAACCTGCCACGCAGTCGCCTGTGGACACATAGGCGGCGGCGGTACCAACTTTGTCGGCCAGCGCGACCTTGTCGGCGATCTCGGGAGCATACTCGCCGTCGTCGCCCTCGGTGCCGGTGTAGAGGCCCACGGAGGCCAGGGCCTGGTTGGCGTACTTGCCGGCGGGAACGGTCTTGGCGTCGCCGATGGCGATCTTGCCGTCCAGATTCGCGACGTCGGCGATGGCCTCTACCTTGGTGTCAGAGCCCTCGGCGCGAATGATCACGAGGTCGTTGACGAACATGTCCTCACGCGTGTCGGCGACGACGAGCCCGGCGGCCTCGGCGTCATCCATGGTGCCCTTGGAGGCCGTGATGAGCACGTCGGCCGCAGCACCGGCGCGCATCTGCTCGACGAGGTCACCGGACGCCTTAAACTGCGTGTCGGCAAACGTGGTGCCGGTCTGCTCGGTGTAAAGCTCCTGGACCTCGGGCAGCGCCTTCTCGAGCGAGTTGGCGGCAAAGACCTGCAGCTCGACAGCTTTCTTGGAAGATGTCTTAGCAGAACCGGCATCGGATCCGGCCGGCTCGGGCGTCTTGCTGCCCGAGCAGCCGGCAAGACCAAGGCCGGCAGCGGCGACAGCAGAAAGCGAGACAAAACCGCGGCGAGAAACCATATCGAACATATTCAACCCTTTCGGACGTTTTGCCCGGGTACCCCACCGCGAGCTTTATTCTGTAACTAGATTATACTTCCGTGCGAATAATGTTTGTGATAATGATTTCTAGCCTAATAAATTTCTTTTACCGATAACCCCGAGACGGCCGCACTGTCGCTGCATAAAAAGGGCGGAGCAGCCCGTAAGGTCGCTCCGCCGCAGGTAGTGCGCTTATTTGGCGTGCCCACCGCCCGCCGTCATTTGGGCCGCATGCTCCAACTGGTCGCTCACGGCCTCCCAGCTTTCGCGGGCCGCTTTCGTAGATCCCGGAAAGTTGATGACAAGTGTATACCCACGCTGCATGCACACGGCGCGCGAGAGCATAGCGCGGCGCGTCTTGGACATGGAGTACGCACGGATTGCCTCTGCAATACCCGGCACATCGCGGTCGCAAACGGCACGCGTCGCCTCGGGCGTCACATCGTGCATCGAAAGCCCCGTGCCGCCGCAGGTGAGCACGACATTGGCGTGGCACTCATCGACGGCTTCCACAATGGCATCACCGATCTCGCTGGCGTCGTCGCGCACGACCACATGTGAGGCAACCGTCCAGCCCTGCGCCACGATGAGTTCCTCGAGCGCGGCACCCGCCTCGTCCTGGGCAAGATCGCGCGTATCCGAGCACGTCACAATCGAAATCTTCAGCTCCATAGCATTCCTCCTATAGCACCGTGCCCTCAGGCAGGTCGACACGCACGACATCCACGACGTCGCCCGCCTTGAGCTCGCACGGTCCTTCGTCAATACGCAGCAGGCAGTTGGCCCGCTGCATCGTGCCGAGCAACGCCGAATTCTGCGTCTTGGCCTCGGTCACCAACAACTCACCGGTCTCGGGATCGCGCATAACCGTGGCGCGATCGAAGAAGCGGCGATGCTGTCGCTTTTTCACGCTGTGCGTGAGCGTCGCCCGCTGCACGGGGCGCACACCCTCGGCAAAGCCGCGCATCTTACGGATCGCCGGACGGGCAAGCATCTCAAAGCCTACATACGCCGCGGCCGGATTGCCTGAAAGTCCCAGGTAGGGCTTACCTGCGAGCAAGCCAAACGTAATTGCCTTGCCCGGGCGCATCGAGATGCGGTCAAACAGCACCTCGCCCTCGCGGCGGACGAGCGCCGTCACGAAATCGTAATCGCCCGCCGAGGCGCCACCGCTCGTAATGACAAAATCGCACTCCTGCACGGCACGATGCACCAGCTCGGCAATCGTCTGCTCATCATCGGGCGCAATGCCGTAGAACACGGGCTCGGCTCCTGCATCGAGCGCTTCGGCCATCAGCGCCGAGGAGTTGGAATCGCGAATCTGACCGCGCGCCGGTACCTTACTCGGTGCGACCAGTTCCGTGCCCAGCGAGATAATGCCCACGCGCGGGGCAGCGTGCACCTTCACGCTTGCATACCCGGCGCTTGCCAGCAGACCCGCGCCCGCCGGGGCCACAACCTCTCCAGCACGCATCACGACGTCACCGGCATGGGCCTCCTCGGCGGCAGAGCGAACATTCTCCCCTACCTTGGCAGGTGCCGAGAAGCTCACGTGCGAGCCCTCGTTGCCCTCACCGTCAAGTACCTCGACAATCTCGTATTTCACTACGGCATCGGCACCCTCGGGCACCGGCGCGCCCGTCATGATGCGGACCGCCTCGCCCGCACCGATTGCGCCCTCAAACACATGGCCCGCGGCCTCGTGTCCGATAACGTCGAGCGTCACCGGCGCCTCGCCAGATGCCTGCACCAAGTCCGCCGAGCGCACGGCATATCCGTCCATAGCGCTGTTGGCAAACGGCGAGATATCGATATCGGCCACAGCATCCTCGGCCAAGGGAAAACCAGCCGCCTGCCACACGGGAATCTCGACGAGATCGGTCGGAGCAACATGCGACAGGATAATCGACTGTGCGTCATCCAGCGGAATGAGTTTCTCTGCCATATGCACCTCTTAATGCCACGGCGCACAACAGGGGCGCCGATTCTTTATGCTTGTCTCAGTATAATCCCCCGACGCACGACCGCGACTCGGCCTGTACCCGCAAATACACCTGTCGGTTGCAGGCCGCGAAACAGAATGGAAACCAACCCACCGGCTCGTCGCTTTTACCGCGTTTTATAATGCTTGCATTGCAACCTAAAAGAGGAACGTATGGCTTTTACCGACAAACCCGAAAGCGCAAACGAGGCGCAGGATCATTCCCAGCCGCTCGACGATGGCGGTTTTTTCTCCCTGAACGACGTCATCACGGCAGGCAGGCAACAGCTCACCCGCTCCGAGCATCTCTTGGCTATCGACACGCGCCGCAACGTCCGCAACCTATTCGCGAGCGCCAAGTTGCTCATACTCGTCGTCATCGTCTCGCTCGCCATGGGCGTTGCCGCTTGGGCGTTTTTGGCCTCGCTGAATATCGCGACCGATTATCGTGAGCACCATGCGTGGATTTACGCGCTGCTTCCCGTTGTGGGCATGGCCACCGCATGGGTGTACAAAAACCACGGTCTCGCCGCCAAGCGTGGCAACAACCTGGTCATCGACTCCGCTCTAGGCACACGCCTCATCCATATGCGCATGGCCGTCCTCACGTTTGTGTGCTCCACGCTCACGCACCTAACGGGCGGATCGGCCGGTCGCGAGGGAGCCGCGGTGCAGATCGGCGGCACCATCGCCAGCAACATCTCGAGCCTCGCCCGCCTCGAAAAGCATGACCACCACGACCTCATGCTCGCCGGCATCTCGTCGGCCTTTGGCGCCGTATTCGGCTCGCCCCTTGCCGGGGCTTTCTTTGGCATGGAGATGTGCTTCATCGGCAAGATCGACTACACCGCGGGCATCTACTGCCTGGTCGCCTCGTTTACCGGCTACTTTACGTCGCTTGCCTTGGGAACCGAGTACGAGGCGAATGTCATCGCCAGCGTTCCCAACATGACACCCAAAACGGTTGTCATCGTTGTTATCAGCGCCATTATCTTCGGTCTGACGGCACGCCTCTTTGCCTGGTCGGTTCGAACCGTCAAGAGCCTGTACGGTCGCTTTATCACCAATTACCTCGTTCGCGCACTCATAGGCGCACTCGTGGTGCTCGCGGCCTACGCGATGCTCGACGCCTGGAAGTATGCCGGCCTTGCCACCTGGCTCTCAGGTGCCGGGTTCGCTGGTAACACAACCCTTGCCGACGCAGCCATCAAGCTCGTGGTGACGGCGCTCACCCTGGGCGCCGGCTTCCAAGGCGGCGAGGTCACGCCCCTGTTTGGCATCGGTGCGGCGCTCGGCGGCTGGATCGGTTGCCTCGTCGGAATCGACCCCAGTTTTCTGGCGGCTCTCGGCATGCTCGGCGTGTTCTGCGCCGGCCTCAACGTGCCCATCACCACCTGCATGATGGCCATCGACCTGTTCCACGGCACGGCCGCCGGCTTCTTCGTGATTGTGGCGTTTATCAGCTATCTCGCCGGCGGCCACCGCGGCGTGTACCCCGCCCAGCGCATCATCTCACCCAAGCGCCGCTCGCTTATTGTGGACGAGGGCGGCACGGTGGCAGAGGCTATCGAGCGCCACAACGACCTGATAGAGTAGACGTTAGTATTCGCCGTGCAGCCACAATCGGGAGTAATTCGACCCGAGCGAGACCGCACCGTCACGTCATACGCCGGGAGTCACCCCATGCACGGAACTGATTTTGGTCGCACGCTCATCATCGCCAACCCAGCCGCCCAGTCGGGTGCGGCACGCGAAGTTGCCGAGCGCCTGCAACGCTTTTTGGATATGACCGCGCGCGAATCCCAGTTTGACCTCGTGCTAACCGAGCACATGGGACACGCCAAGGAGCTTGCCGCACAGGCTCAGGGCTATCGCACCGTTATCACACTCGGCGGCGACGGCGTGATCCACGAGGTCGTCAACGGGCTTATGACGCAAAAGGAGGACGCCCGCCCCGCTCTTGCCATCCTGCCCGTGGGCTCCGGCAACGATTTTGCCCAAACGCTCGGTATCGATGATTTCTCCGGTAAGGATTTTGACGCGCTGCTCACCTGCGAGCTGCAGCGTCAGGACATCGGGCGCATTCGCTCATGGAACCCCGCAAACGGTAGCGGTGAGGCTACCGTTGAGTACTACGACCAGACGCTTTCGGTCGGCATCGATGCCGCCATCGGCCTGGGCACCACCGAGCTGCGTAAAAAGACCGGCTTGACGGGCGCACCGCTCTACACCCTCTCGGGACTTGAGCAGTTTGGTCTACGCTATCGCAACTACCCCATGACAGTCAGCTTTGACGGCGCGCCCGCCGAGCGCGTGAGGGCGATCATCATGGCGATTCAGCTGGGCCCCACGTATGGCTCGGGCTATCGCATCTGCCCCGATGCCGACCCCTGCGACGGCATGCTCGACGTCTGCTACGCCTGCGGCCCCGTCCCTCGTGCAGTCGCGCTTCCCATGTTCCTTTCGGCCAAAGATGGCCACCACACCAAGCTGCCACCGGTTCGCATGCGCCACTGCCGCCATGCCGAGCTCACTTTTGAGGAGCCAGACTACCCCATCCAAGCCGACGGCGAGCCCATCGTCGCCTCGCGCATCGAGGTCGACATCCTCGCCGGCGCCCTCCATGTCTGGCGCCCCACCCGCTAACCCCACCTAAGTTGCGGTGAAATAGGGACTGTTTATGCAGCTAAAGCTGCAAAACAGTCCCTATTTCACCGCAACTTATGAGGAGGCTATTCGTCGCTGTCCGGCTTGCGACGGTTCGCCTTTTTAATGGCGTTGAAGTGCTTGTCATTGAGCCTGCGCTGGCGAGAGCGCTGAGGCACCTTAGTCTTTACGCGTCGACTCGGCGGACGGCTACGACGCTCAAGCTCTGCCCTCAGCTTACGCAGACAGCTTGCACGGTTCTGGAACTGGCTGCGGCTCTCGCGCGCCGTCACGGTAATCCCCGAAGGGATATGTTTCATGCGCACCGCCGAATCCGTCGTGTTCACGCCTTGCCCGCCCGGACCTGTCGCGCGAAACACCTGTACCTCGCAATCGCGCGCCAGCTCCTCGACCGACATCTCGGCATAGCTCGCATACTCGCGCCATCCCATCTTGTTCTCATCCATATCAACACCTCCCCTCATACAAAAAATGTGACAAAGGGACAGTCCCTTTGTCACATCGCATACCAATCGCTTGTGTTGCGCGCTTAGGCGAAGGTGATCTCGCCGGTCTCGCAGTCCATATCGGCGATACGGGCCAGGCTCTCGACGCGGAAGCCGCGCTCGCGGAGCTTATCGCCGCCGCCCTGGAAGCCCTTCTCCACCGCAATGCCAATACCGGACACCTCGGCACCCGCAGCCTCACAGATCTTGATAAGACCCTCGAGCGCGCAGCCGTTGGCCAAGAAGTCGTCGATAATCAGGACCTTGTCGCCCTCGGACAGGAAACGCTTACCAACGATGACCGGATACTCCTTCTGCTTGGTAAAGGAGTAGATGGTCGTGGCATACTGCTCGCCGTCGAGGTTGATGGACTGCGCCTTCTTGGCAAAGACCACCGGCACACCGCCAAAATGCTGAGCCGCGATGCAAGCCATGCCAATGCCCGAAGCCTCAATCGTCAGGATCTTGTTGATCTCGACGCCCTCGAACAGACGGGCCCACTCGGCACCCATGTGGTCAAACAGCTCAACGTCGCACTGGTGGTTGAGGAAGGCATCAACCTTAAGGACGTTACCGGCCTTTACGATGCCGTCATGGCGAATACGATCCTCAAGCTCCTGCATGGCGCAACCCCTTCTCGCGGCAACGATACCGCGCGATTAATAAACGTTGTTCGATAGTCTACCACGGACCGACCCCCGCCCGTCCCACAAGCCGCATCGCACCACAAACCAGTCTTTTTGGGACGGCGCGAATCGTGGCAGACAGCCTCCCAACACGCTAATGGCGGGCGCGCACCCTCACCAAACGCACCATGGCGAGCGCAAAGCCCACAGCGGCCACAGCCATCAACACATAGAACACCGAACGGAAACCAAACAAGAACACATCCGGACGGCCTGCAACGAAACTGGTCACGGCCTCGCCCATCGCCACGCTCGTCTGCCCATACAGGATATGCGACGCCGCCGTAATGCCCACTGCCATGCCGGCGTAGCGTGCCAAACTGCCCAGGCTGCCCGCAAAGCCGAGCGCTTCGCGCGGAGCCGAACCCATATACAGCGAGTTATTGGGGCTCTGGAAAATCGACGTACCGCACGACATAAACGCGACGCAGCATACGATCACAGGGATAGAAGAGCGCTCGTCGAGCGTGCTTACCGCAAAAAGACCGCATACGTACACGCCCAGACCGACCGCCGTGGGGCCCTCGCAGCCAACACGGTCCGAAACCGTACCAGAAAGCGGGCCGATAAAGGCATTCACCATCGGCAGCGCCAAAAAAAGCAATCCGGAAATGTCGGAACCAAAGCCGTGGGCGTCCTGAAAATAGAAAGGCAGAATAAACTCGGATGCGCCAATACCAACGAACACGATGAGCATGCAGGCAAGGTTGATGGTAAAGGCCGAATTTGCAAAGCAGCGACGAGCGGCCTCGGCAAGGGACATGGGACGCTCGCCGGCCTCTGGCTTAACATGCGGCAGTGTATAGAACCCCACGATAAACGAGATGACGCCAATGGGTAGGTTGATGAGAAAGATGCTCTCCCAGGGAAAGCTTGCCACCAGCATGCCGCCCAGGACGGGGCCACACATCATGCCGAGGGCCACGAAGGTCGCGAGAATACCCATGGCACGACCTCGTTCGCGCGCCGGAAACGACTCGGTGATAATACCCATGTTGTTAGCCATAGCCGCCGCGCAACCGACGCCCTGAACAATGCGTGCCAGAATAAGAACCTCGAGCGAGGCCGAAAGGCCGCACAGCAGCGAACCGACCGAAAAGACGATGACGCCCAGCTGGAACACATTCACCTTGCCGCGCACATCGCCCAGACGGCCAAACGGCAACATAGCCACGCATGTCGCAAGCAGATACACCGAGCTTACCAGCTGAATGCGATCGAGGCCCACGCCCAGCTCCTTTTGCATCACGGGCAGCGCCACGGTCACGACGGTCGAATCCAGACACACCATAAACGTCATGATGAGCACGGTAAACAGAATCGCCCACTTGTTCTTGCCATGGGTGTCGCCCTCTAGGGCAATGTGCTCGCGGCGCAGCTGCTCTGCAGTTTTCTCCATATCCATCCTTTCGAGTGGCCCAACGCAAAAAACGGGGCCCCAATCGCCTGCAAACAGCCGCGATTGGGGTCCCGCCTACGGAATCGGAACGAAAGGTCGCCGAAGCTTTCTGCCAGCATCGGCGCCTTGCACGAACGCTAGCCTAGCACTGCTCGAGCGCCTGCTCAAGGTCGGCAATCAGATCGGCCGTGTCCTCGAGGCCGCACGACAGGCGCACCATGTCGGCGGAGATGCCACAGGCGATGAGCTCCTCATCGTTCATCTGGCGATGCGTGGCATTAGCGGGATGCAGGCAGCAAGTGCGGGCGTCGGCCACGTGTGTGGCGATCTGGGCGAGCTTGAGGCTCTTCATAAAGGTCTCGGCCGCCGCGCGACCACCGTTAAAGCCAAAGCTCACCACGCCGCAGGTACCGTTGGGCATGTACTTCTGAGCCAGGTCATAGTACTTGTCGCCCTCCAGACCCGGATAGCTCACGAAGCGTACCTTGGGATGGCTCTGCAGGAACTTGGCAACGGCCAGGCCGTTCTCGCAATGACGCGGCATGCGCACATGCAGGCTCTCGAGCGAGCTGTTCAAGAAGAACGCCGCCTGCGGGTTCTGCATGGGGCCGAGGTCGCGCATGAGCTGAGCGGTTGCTTTGGTAATGAAGGCGCCCTCGCGACCGAACTTCTCGGCATACGTCACGCCGTGGTAGCTCTCGTCGGGCGTGGTGAGACCCGGGAACTTGTCCGCATGAGCCATCCAGTCAAACTGACCGTGGTCGACGATTACGCCGCCCAGGTAGGCAGCATGTCCATCCATGTACTTGGTGGTGGAGTGCGTAACGATGTCAGCGCCCCACTCAAAGGGACGGCACATCACGGGCGTCGGGAAGGTGTTGTCGACCATCAGCGGCACGCCGTGGTCGTGCGCGGCCTTGGCAAAGCGTTCAATATCGAGCACGGCGAGGGCGGGATTGGCGATGGTCTCGCCAAAGACGAGCTTGGTGTTGGGTTGGAAGGCTGCCTCCAACTCCTCATCGGTGCAGTCGGGGGCAACGAACGTGCAGGTCAGCCCCATACGGCCCATGGTGTGGGCGAGCAAGTTGTACGTGCCGCCATAGATGGCAGAGCTCGCGACCACGTGATCGCCGGCACCGGCCACGTTAAAGATCGCGAGGGAGTTCGCAGCCATGCCCGAGCTCGTGAGCATCGCAGCGGTACCGCCCTCCATCTCGCAGATCTTGGCGGCAACCAGATCGCACGTGGGGTTCTGCAGGCGGCTGTAGAAGTAGCCCGACTCCTCCAGGTCAAACAGCTTGCCCATGTGCTCGGACGTGTCGTACTTCCACGTGGTGGACTGGTAGATGGGCACCTGGCGCGGCTCGGCATCTCCCGGGTGATAGCCGCCCTGAACACACGTCGTACCGATGGTCTGCTCGCTCATATCTAGCTCCCTTGCCTGGGTTACGTTTTATTCGGTTCACGATACCGCTACCCCGCACCCCTCTCAACCCATCCCCAAGGTAGGTTATGGGACTAATTAATCAAGGGTATTTTTCTTAAGCCTCGGGCATATGCTCGATAGATAAAAATGAGGCATTCATGAGGCTCTCGATGATTGCATGCACCGGCAAGGGTACCATAGGCGTGTACACCGTGACCAAGGAGACAACGATGAAGAAAATCGATACGGCCCAGCTCGACATCACCGCCTGTCAGGCTCAGGCTGCCGAATACCACGCCCGCGGCTTCAACTGCGCACAGGCCGTCGCCTGCACGCTCGCACCTGCCGTCGGGCTCGACCCCCAGACCGCCTTTACCCTCACCGAGGGCTTTGGCGCCGGCATGGGCGGCATGACCGAAACCTGCGGCGCCATCTCGGGCGCCGTGGCCATCATGGGCTTTGTGATGAGCGACGGCATGGAAAACCCCAAGACCAAGGGCCAGACCTACAAGCTCTCACGGGAAATCGCCAAGCGTTTTGGCGAGAAGAACACGACGACCGTCTGCGGCACGCTCAAGGGCATCGGATCGGACAAGGGTCCGCTCCGCAGCTGCCCTGGCTGCATCGACGATGCCGTCGAGATCGCCTGCGATGTGCTAAAGCAGCTCGCCGAGTAAACGGCAGCGACAGAAAAACGACGGCCGGCGCGCTTGGAATCCATCCAAAAGCACGCCGGCCGTCGCCGTTAGAACTCCGCAAACTCGGAAGCGCCGACCTCAATCTCCTCGCGCCCCGCCATAAGCTCGCGCATCTTAGCGCAAAACGGCTCCTGCTCCCCCGCTTTAAACACCAAATGAATCGTCACGGCATCCGTGTAATCGGTATCCGAAACCTTGGCACCCGAATCCTGCGCCAGGCGAAGCACCTGCTCGTATTGCGGATAGGCCACATGAACATCAACGGGCACAACACTTGTCATCTCGACGATCTGTCCGGCCTCCTGAGCCGCGGCCACCGCCGCCTGCGTCGCCGCAGTGTAGGCACGCACCAAGCCACCCGGGCCCAGCAACGTTCCGCCAAAATAGCGCGTCACCACGCAGCATACGTTTTTGAGCTCTGCGCCGCGCAACACCTCGAGCGTCGGCATACCACTCGTGCGGCTCGGCTCACCGTCATCGCTCTGGCGCTCGCGTCCATCGACCAAAATCCACGCGGGAACATTGTGTCGAGCGTCGTAATGACGCTTGTGAACCATCTCGATAAAGGCATTCGCCTCATCCTCGGACTCAATATGGACCAGCTGGGCAATAAACCGGCTCTTGCGGTCCACAAACTCGCCCGAAGCCTCAATATTCGACTGCAGAGTAAAATAGCTGTCCAACAAAGCCCCTCAACAACAAGCAAAGCAACAAACAGCCTCAATAATACGGCAAAGGCCGTACCGATTGTCAGGGTAACAAAAATGCCAAGTGGGCCTGTAAGCCGGGTTCTGTCGTGAACGGTCATTTATCTTGTCTGCACGTTACCATGCAGCTCCACGCACGCTACCCGAACGCGGACCGGGCCGGCCCATAGCGTTCCTATTCGCGCTTGCTCCGGATGGGGCTTGCCAAACCGCCGTGTTACCACGACGCTGGTGGTCTCTTACACCACCGTTTCAGCTTTTCCCTTTACGCCTTGCGGCGCAGGTGGGAGTCTTCTTTTCTGCGGCGCTTTCCGTCGGATCACTCCGCCCGGCCGTTAGCCGGCATCCCGCCCTCTGGAGCCCGGACTTTCCTCACGCGTGCTGCAAGCAGCACATCGCGCGACCGTCTGGCCCACTCAGCAGTGCAAGAGTGTAGCACACCGTTGCCGCAGGCAATGGCACAACACAAGCGTTCAACACGATAAACTAAGAACCGCGCCATGCAGTACAATAGGGTTGTCGATGGGCAACGTCGTCAGTCGAGACGCGACCGCGCTCCGCACCCCTCCGTCTACTCGGTGCGTTCCCGCCTCCTCCCCGAGGCGGGATGTCGGCATTTTTCATGCACCGACAACCCGATAGCCTGTGGACAGCCCGGACAGCATTACGCATTTCGACACCAAATGCAAAAAGGGACCCGTCCATTACGGACGAATCCCTTAAAACAAGTGATCGTCAAACCGATTTACTCGGCGTCGGTCTCCTCGTCCTTCTTCTCAGAAGGCAGCGGGGTAACCTCGATCTCAACGCCCAGAGTCTCAGCAGCAGACTTCATGGACAGGGAGATACGACGACGGTCGAGGTCGATCTCCATGACCTTAACCTGAACCTTGTCGCCCACGTGGGTGACCTGAGAAGGCTGATCGACGTGCTTGTTGGCCATCTCGGAGATGTGCACCAGGCCCTCGATGCCCTCGCCCAGGTCGACGAAAGCGCCGAACGGGACAAGCTTGGTCACAGTGCCCTCGACGATAGCGCCGACGGGGTACTTCTTGACCAGCGCGCGCCACGGATCCTCGGTGGTCTGCTTGAGACCCAGGGAGATGCGCTCGCGGTTGAGATCGACGTCGAGAACCTCGACCTCGACCTCCTGGCCGACCTTGACAACCTCGGAAGGATGGTTGACGTGGTTCCAGGAGAGCTCGGAGATGTGGATGAGGCCGTCGATACCGCCGAGGTCGACGAAGGCGCCGAAGTCGACGATGGAGGAAACGGTGCCCTGGAGACGCATGCCAGACTTGAGCTTGGACAGGATCTCGGAGCGCTCGGCCTTACGGGACTCCTCGAGCACGACGCGACGGGAGAGGACGACATTGTTGCGGTTGCGGTCCATCTCGATGACGCGAGCCTCGATGCGGGTGCCCATGTAGGAGGTGAGGTCCTTGACACGACGGAGGTCGACGAGGGAAGCGGGCAGGAAGCCACGCAGGCCGATGTCGAGGATCAGGCCGCCCTTGACAACCTCGATAACCTCGCCCTCGACGTTCTCGCCGGAGTTGAACTTCTCCTCGATGCGGTTCCAAGCACGCTCGTACTCGGCACGCTTCTTGGACAGGACCAGACGACCGTCCTTGTCCTCCTTCTGGAGAACCAGAGCCTCGATGGGATCACCGAGTGCAACGATGTCTGCAGGGTTAGCGTCCTTGCGGATGGACAGCTCGCGGACCGGGATAACGCCCTCGGACTTGAATCCGATGTCAACGAGCACCTCGTCATGCTCGATCTTAACGACAGTGCCGTTAACGAGATCGCCCTCATCAAAGTCGGTAATCGTACCGTCGATGAGGTTGTTCATCTCCTCCTCGTTGACATCGTCAAGAGAGAAAATGGACGAGTTCTGAATCTCACTCAAAGGTGGACCCCTTTCGAACTACGGGGCCCCGATTGCTAGGACCTACAGAAGGGTGCGACAAGCACACAACGTTTAGGAACACTCGGGAGCCGACAGATACTAATGTGACGCTTATGCAATCACGTTCGTATAGGTTACGGGGAAATCATTTCGATTTCAAGCGTGAACTGCGATTTTTTACTCGTATGGAGACTTTTTCGCAATCTTGTGGACGACCGTCTCCATAAGTTGACAATAGACAGTTAGGCATACAGCTTTGGGGTAAAGTATCCGGAGCCAACGATTCTGGAACGATTTTTCGAGAAAGGTGCCCGCGTGCTCAAAGCAGTCGTTTTCGATATGGACGAGACGCTTCTTAGCATCAACCTCAACGCGTTCATCCTTCGCTATTTTAAGGATGTCTCGTCGATGCTCGCGGATATCGGTCGCCGCAGCCGCGGTGGCACGATGGCGCGCCTCGGCACCATCCTGGTCGACCTCAACGCCAACCGCCGCAGCGGCACGGACAGCCGCACCAATCTTGAGTTTTACCGCACCGAGGTTGAGCGCCGATGCGGCATCTGCCTCTCCGATCCCCTCATCTACGAGGCGTTTACCTACTACGACCGCGAAGTTCTTCCATACAAGAACGACGATGTCATTAACGCTCACGCCATGCCGGGCGCGCACGCCGCGCTCCAGGCCGTACAGGACGCAGGGCTGCGCTGCGCGCTCTTTACCAACCCCAGCTTTCCGCAGGGGGCCATCGAGTGCCGCATGGGTTGGGGCGACCTGGCCGACGTCCCCTTTGAGCTCGTCACGCATATGGGAAACGCCACCCGCTGCAAGCCCGATGCCGCCTACTATCTAGAGCAGCTTCAGGTGATGGGGCTCGAGCCACACGAGGTCCTTATGGTGGGCAACGACCCCAAGCGCGACTTCCCCAGCCCCGCCTGCGGCATTCAAACTGCCTATGTTGGCCAGGGAAAACCCGGCCGAGCCACCTGGCACGGAACCATGGAAGACTTCGCCCGCGACTTTAACGCCGTAATCGAAGCCTTCTACGAGCACCAAGTGGCCGACGAACTGTCCTAGCACACTTGGGTTTTGCCGATCATGATGTTGAGGATCTCGACGTCGGTATCTTTCATGCCCACACGGCCCACATAGCCCATGCTGGCGATCGTCTGCTCAACGGTATCTTGGATCAGGCCCTCACCGGCACGGAAGCCGCGGCACTGCATGGCCATATCATGGCCCAGAATCGCCGCATCAACGGCAGCGGAAATCTTGGCGGCACAGCTCGCCTTGGCGCCATCGCACACGATGCCGCCCACGTTACCGAGCGTATTCGAAACCGTCGCGCCAATCTGCTCGCGCGTGCCACCACACAGCCAGGTAATCGCGGCACCGGCACCGCATGCGGCGCAAATAGCACCGCAAAACGCCGAGAGTGCACCGATATAGCTCTTGATATGCACGGCGATAAGATCGGACAGCATCACGGCGCGCACCAGGCGATCGTGGTCGCAGCGCAGGTACTCGGCATACTCCATAACGGGCAATGCGCAGGTAATGCCCTGGTTGCCCGAGCCGCACACAATGGCGACCGGCAGCGCGCAGCCGTTCATGCGGGCGTCAGATCCGGCGGCTGCACGGGCACGAGCACGGCAGGCGACGTCATCGGCACGAGCGCCCAGCAGCGTACGGCCCACCTCGGCACCCCATGCGTGCGCAAGACCCTCGGCACTGATCGCGCCGTTCAGCTCAATCTGGCGCTCAACGGCAGCGCGGGCACCCTCAATGTCACCGTCCTCGATAAAGTCGATGATGGAATCGATCGACATGGGCGTGTCAGCGCTATCTGCCGCACGCTCGGCCACCACGCGCTCGGCGCAGGCGGCACACTCCCCCGCCGACTTGCCGCATACCGGAATACCGTCGAGCGTATGGCACGTGACATTGGTGTGGTGGTCGGTAATCTCGACGACCGCGGTATGGCCCTCGGCCGTGGCAGTCACCTTGATGTAGAGGTTGGGCACACCCTCGACAAGCGACACATCGCAGTAGCTGGCGTCAGCGAGGAGCTCAGCCACGCGAGCACGGTCTTTATCGTCAACGCTCTCGAGCACCTCGAGCGCGCTCTTGGCGTCGCCGCCCACGGCACCCAGCACGGCCGCCGCCTCAATACCGTGCATACCGCCCGAGTTGGGCACGGTCACGCTCTTAACGTTCTTGATGATGTTGCCCGAGCAGGCAACATCCATATGATCGGGTTCGCAACCGAGCGTCTGACTCGCCAGCGCCGCTGCATAGGCAACGGCGATGGGCTCGGTGCATCCGAGAGCACAGACAAGCTCGCGGTTCAAAACATCGCAAAACGCGGTATCACGAAGGGAATCGGCAGGCATAGGTATCTCCTACTTGTATAACGGGCTGGGCTCTCAAAAATAGTAAGCTCTTTTATTTGATAACAATGCATCAAAAACCGCAACCATGGTTCCGGCGGACGGCGCTCAAGCGCAAACTGGCGGAATTATTCATGAGATACAAATCTTGTTGCATGCTAAAGCGTTTGAACAAAAAACGCCCAAGCGTTTACACAAAAGTCGCGCTATCATGCAGTCGAACGCGGTAAAACCTTTAGCAATCTCGCCGCACAGACCAGAGAGGAACCATCCATGAAGATCGGTATCGGCAACGACCACGCCGCCGTCGAGCTAAAGAACATCATCTCCGAGCACCTGAAGGAGCGCGGCTGCGAGGTCGTGAACTTTGGCACCGACACCTCCGAGAGCTTTGACTACCCCATCGCCGGCTACAAGGTGGGTAAGGCCGTTGCCAACGGCGATGTTGACCTGGGCATCCTGATCTGCGGCACCGGTGTCGGGATTAGTCTGGCCGCCAACAAGGTCGAGGGCGTACGCGCTGTCGTGTGCTCCGAGCCCTTCAGCGCCAAGCTCTCGCGCATGCACAACAACACCAACGTGCTCGCCTTTGGTGCTCGCGTCGTGGGCTCCGAGCTCGCCAAGATGATTGTCGATGAGTGGCTCGACGCCGAGTTTGAGGGCGGCCGCCACGAGCGTCGCGTTAACCTTCTCAACGAGATCGACCACACGCGCGGCCTCAAGGTTGTCGACGAGGCCTAAAGACCCACAAAGCCGTGCGCTAACGCCAGCCCCCGCCCGGAGCACACATCCGGACGGGGGCTCTTTAGTAGATTTCTACGCAGTTACCAGAAATCTACTGAAATATAAAGGGCGCCGCGGATGGAATTCCGCGGCGCCAAAGCCACACGCTAACAGCTTTAAGGAGTCAAAGCTGGTTTAGCCAAAGAAGCGCTTGATCTCGATCTCGGCGTTCTCCAGGCAGTCGGAGCCGTGGATCACGTTAGCGTTGACATCGACAGCGAAGTCGCCGCGAATGGTGCCGGGGGCAGCATCAAGCGGGTTGGTAGCGCCCATAAGGGTGCGCATCTTGGAGACAGCGGAAAGACCGGAAACGACCATCTTGACGACCGGGCCGCTCGTCATAAAGTCACAGAGACCGCCAAAGAAGGGCTTGTCGGCCAGATGAGCGTAGTGCTCCTCGACGGTAGCGCGCTCGAGCGTGGTCATCTCCATGCGCTCGATGACAAGGCCGCTGCGCTCGATGCGAGCAACGATCTCGCCGATCTTGCGGTCGCGCACGGCGTCGGGCTTAATCATGATGAAGGTCTTCTCGATAGCCATAAGGTAGCCTTTCAAGTAGGTTCGCGCGTGCCCAAGTCCCATTCCGGCACCCGCCTGGACTGCATCGTAACAGAGTTTTAGCTGCAGTTAAACAAAAAGCTGTTTATTGAAACGCTACAATTTATTAAAGCGCTCCATATGTGTCACTTCTGTTTCGAAGCCCGATTAGAGTACCATCCGACCGAGCATCAACCGCACCGAACCGAGCGGACGGTCGGTTGCCGCCCGTGAACGTACCCCCTTCACAACCTGCCCAAAGGTCCTACAGAAGTTCTCGACAAGCCCCTTCCCCATTGCAACAAAATACGGGCGTCCGCAGCAGCAGACGCCCGTAAACGCAAAAAAACGATTTATCAATAAATGGCCAAAGCCGCTTCAACTAAACCCTTACTTTGCCCCGTGGCCCATCTCGACGACCTTAGTCAGCGATCCAAGCACGCCCTCGTCGGCCACGAGCTGCGCCTCGGCACGCTGCAGCTGCACGGCAACGGCGGCAGGGGCGGTACCGCCCTCGGTCGTGCGTGCAGCGACAATTGACGGGATGTCGAGCGCCTCGGTAATGTCGTGCTCAAAGAGCGGACTTGCCTCTTGGAACACCTCGAACGGCAGGTCCTCAAGATTGCAGCCGCGCTTCTCGCACATCAGGACCAAATGGCCCACCACGGCGTGTGCCTCGCGGAACGGCAGGCCACGCTTGGCCAGGTAATCGGCAACATCGGTGGCGGCAAGGTGTCCCACGCCGCACTCGCGCGCCATGGCATCCTCGTTGACGGTCCAGGTCGAAATCATACCGGCCATAACGGACAGGCACTGCATGAGCGTACGGGCGGTATCGAGCGCACCCTCCTTGTCCTCCTGCAAGTCCTTGTTATAAGCGAGCGGCAGGCCCTTCATGGTCACGAGCAGCTGCACCAGGTTGCCATAGACTCGGCCGCTCTTGCCGCGGATAAGCTCGGCAAAATCGGGGTTCTTCTTCTGCGGCATGATGGACGAGCCAGTGGAGTACGAGTCGGAAAGCGTGATAAAGCCAAATTCGGAGCTCGACCACAGCACGATCTCCTCGGAAAGACGCGACAAGTGCATCGCCATGACGGAGCCGGCGTAATGCAGGTCAAGGAGGAAATCACGGTCGGAAACCGCATCGAGCGAGTTGGGAATCACGCCCGCAAAGCCAAGTTCGGCAGCCGTCATCTGACGATCGAGTGGATAGCTCGTACCGGCAAGAGCGGCAGCACCCAGCGGGCAGTTGTCAGCGGCATCAAAGGCGGCCTTCAGGCGTGTAAAGTCGCGCGCGAACATCCAGGAATACGCCAGCAGATGATGCGACAGCAGCACGGGCTGAGCATGCTGCATGTGCGTGTAGCCCGGCAGAATCACCTTGTCATACTTCTTGGCCGCATCCACCAGCACATGGCGCAGCTCAAGATTGGCCTCCATGAGCTCCTTGGCCAGTGCCTTGACGCCCAGGCGTGTATCGGTCGCAACCTGGTCGTTGCGCGAACGCCCGGTATGCAGGCGCTTACCGGCCTCGCCGATACGGTGCGTCAGCTCGCTCTCGATGGACATATGAATGTCCTCGTCGTTGATGTCGAAGGTGAAGTTGCCGGCATCGATATCCTGTTCGATTCCGGTCAGGCCCTCGGCAATCGCCTGCTCGTCCTCGGCACTGATGATGCCCTGGGCCGCCAGCATCTTGGCATGTGCCTTAGAGCCGGCGATATCCTGCTTATAGAGATGTTTGTCGACCGGCAGCGACGCGCCAAACTCCTGCGTGACCTCGGCCACACCCGCCTCAAAACGACCGCCCCAAAGAGCCATGGAACCGTCCCCTTTCATCAAATACCAAAACAAGCGCCCAAAGCAATGCGCCCTGTCGCTAAAGCGATTTTCCAACCGCTAGTTTTACACACTCCCGCCGTGCGCGGGACCATGTAGCTAATTTGCAAAGAAGTGACGCACCATGCATTTGGCGCCCAACGTTTCCCTCCGGATGTTGCCCTGTGAACCATCGATCCAGGCCTTCAGGCTCATAGGGACGTCCTCGACCTTTGCAGCATCGATCTCGGGCGCGAGGGCAAGTAAAGCATGTGCAATAGCATTGAACATAATGGATACTCCTCATATATATAGGCGCAGAGCCGCCAAATTGATAGAAGGAGCCCCGCCGGACAACCCCGGCGGGGCTCGGACTCAGCCGCAGTCGCGGCATCATATATGCGGGCGGAACGTAGGGGCCACCGATGTTAAGAAGTGTCAGCAAGCATAACGAAAGGTAGGGACCCCGTGCGCCCGTTATGTATCACGCGGATGGACCGCGCGGATACCAAGGAAAGGAAGACTTAAGCCTGGGCGGCAGCAGAGCTGGGACCCTGGACCTTAGCCCACGTCTTGAGCGACAGCGTATCGATCTCGATAAAGCCAGCACTGGCCTTCTCGTCAAACGTGGTGTCGCGGTCGTAGGTGGCCAGACCGTAGTCGTACAGGCTAAACGGGCTCTTGCGGCCGACGACATGGCAGTTGCCCTTAAAGAACTTCAGGCGGACGGTGCCGGTCACGAACTTCTGGGTGTCGGCCATAAAGGCGTCGAGCGCGTTTTTGAGCGGGCTGTACCACTGGCCGTTGTACACGGCGGTAGCCCAATCCTGCTCGAGCTTAATCTTGGTCTTGAGCAGGTCGCCCTCAACGCAAATGTCCTCGAGCGCCTTGTGGGCGGTGATGAGCGTCAGGGCGCCGGGAACCTCGTAGCACTCGCGGCTCTTGAGGCCCACCAGACGATCCTCAACAAGGTCGAGACGGCCAAAGCCGTTGTCGCCCGAAATCTTGTTGAGGGCGATAACGATCTCGGAGAGCTTCATCTTCTTGCCGTCGACGGCGACGGGCTTGCCGGCCTCAAACTCAATCTCGGTATACGTCGGGGTGTCCGGCGTGTCCTCGGGATTCTTGGTCATAACCCAGGCGTCGTCGAGCGGCTCGTTCCAGGGATCCTCCAGGTGGCCGCACTCAATGGCACGACCCCACAGGTTGTCGTCGATGGAATAGGGGTTGTCGTTAGCACCCTCGGGAACCGGCACGTTGTGGGCATGAGCATAGGCGACCTCATCGGGACGGCACTTCAGATCCCACTCGCGAACCGGGGCGATAACCTTGAGCTCGGGGTCAAGGGCCTTGACGGCAGCCTCAAAACGAACCTGGTCGTTACCCTTGCCGGTGCAGCCGTGGGCGACGTAGGTCGCGCCAAACTCGTGAGCGACCTCGACGAGCTTCTTGGCGAGCAGCGGGCGTGACAGGGCGGAGAGCAGCGGATACTTGTTCTCGTACATGGAGTTTGCGGCGATGGCCTTAGTCAGGAACTCATCGGAGAACTCGTCGCGCAGGTCGAGAACCTGGCAATCGAGAACGCCCAGGTCGAGCGCCTTCTGCTTCTTGGCATCCAGGCCAGTCTCCTCCTGGCCCACGTTGCCGCAGACACAAACGACATCGAGATTCTTCTCGTCCTGGAGCCATTTGACACATACAGATGTATCAAGACCACCGGAATATGCGAGAACGACTTTTTCCTTGCTCATGGCTGTTTCCTTTCGCCCTTGGTAGCTAGTTAGAACATCGGTCAGTTGCAAGTCACCTTGAGGTCAAAAACCGTGCAATATCAGGTTATTCAGCAGAATGCATCACAGGCATGCCCTAGAAACATGCGGCTATGTCGTGCATAAAACCCAACGACCTCAAAATGACTCTGTTGAGGCGTTACGCCCCATAAGGACAGAGACGATTGTTATCGTCGTCGGGAAATTGCGCGCTGGCGTCGGATGGCATTGTCTGCAGTAGTGATGATCTTTACGAACTGCATCTGCCTCTCCTTTCACGTATCGCCGGGCGCAATTCAAATATCGCAAACGGTACCTTTTCCTCGGTAAACGGCTCTTTTGCCGTCTCCGTTTTCGATGTTCGCTATATTACGATAAAGTGCTCTCTGCACAAGCGACAAATTCAAATTTCTGAAAAGTTTTTTCATTAGTTTGTGAATAGTGATGCAAATACGCGCCAATCCTGCGAAAATACGCCCGACTACGAGTTGATGGTTATAACGTCTGAAACAATCTCGAAACGAAAGGCTCGCTTTTATGCAAACTTACGAATCGGACGCCAATATCGGCAGCATTAAGATTCTCGCCGTTGATATGGACAAGACGCTTCTCACCGACGAGCGCGTGTTACCACAGGGTCTTGATGAGCGCCTGGACAAGCTCGCCGACGCCGGCATCGTATTCTGCCCCGCCAGCGGACGTCCCGCCCCCAAGCTCGAGGAGATGTTTGAGAGCATCAAAAACCGCCTTGCTTTTTGTCCCGACAACGGAGCCTGCGTCATCTATCGCAGCAACTATATCTATAAGAGCAACATCGATGTGGCGCTGTATCAGCAGGTGCTTGCTCGTGCCTCGGAGGACCCGCGCGCCGTTCCCGTCCTGTGTTGCTACGACGAGTTCTATGTGCTCGCCCGCGACCATCAGTACCACGACGAGATCAGCGTGTACTACAACACGATCAACTACGTCGATAGTTTTGAGGGCATTGATATCGAGTCCAACAAGATTTCGATCTTCTTCCCCGCCTACGATGCCGAGCCAGCGTTTCGCGAGGACTACAGCCCGGCATTCTCGGACCGACTCTATGTCACCAATGCGGGCCGTGAGTGGATCGACTTTATGAACCTGGGCGTCGACAAAGGCGCCGGCGTCGCGCATCTGTGCGAGCAGCTGGGCATTGATATCGCCGATGCCGCCGCCGTGGGCGACACCTACAACGACATCCCCATGCTAGAGCGCGTCGGACACAGCTTTATCGTGGACAATGCCGAGGAGCACATGAACGCGCACGCCAAGTGGCGCATTCCGAGCAACAACGACGGGGGCGTACTGACGCTCATCGACGCCATCTTGGCGGCTCGTTAAACTCGACGCCATGCCCGGCGCCGGCCGTTTGATTTTTGCTCGGTCAGGTCCTGGGCTCGCTCGAAGAGCACATTTAGTGCTCTTCGGCTCGTGCGGAATCTACAAAAATCAAACGGCCGGCGCCGGGCATGGCTACATATTCGTTCATGTCGCCTAGATGGCGTCTTGAGTGTCTAGATACTTAGCTGAATATATTTGGATGAAGGGGGCTCCTTGTTGGTAAGGAGCCCCCTTCTGGTTTTGGTTACTTTGGAGTTGTCAATACGTCTTTATTTGGCGTCGGCCCAGGTTATGCCGGTGCTGGCTTCGGCGATTAGGGGGACGCGGAGGTCTACTACGTGTTCCATGACGTCGCGGACCATGGTGGTTAGGCGCTCGACTTCGTCGATGGGGCACTCAAAGTCCAGTTCGTCGTGCACTTGCAGGATCATGTGGGCGGCAAAGCCTTCTTCTTCCAGGCGGCGGCTTACGCGGGCCATCGCGATCTTGATGATGTCGGCGGCGGTGCCCTGCATGGGGTGGTTCATGGCCGTGCGCTCACCAAAGCCGCGGAGTTGCGGATTTTTAGCCTTGAGCTCCGGAATATGGCGACGGCGGCCGTACATGGTCTCGGCGTAGCCCGTCTGCTTGGCACGTGCCACCACGTTGTCGAGGAACGTGCGCACGCCCGGGTAGGCCTCGTAGTAGCGGTCGATCATGTCGCGTGCCTCGGCCATCGAGATATGCAGCGACTGCGACAGGCCATAGGCCTGCTGACCGTACACGATGCCAAAGTTCACGGCCTTGGCGCGACTGCGCAAGTCGGGCGTTACCTCGGACACCGGCACGCCAAACACGCGCGCTGCCGTCTCGGCATGGAAATCCTCGCCCTCGTTAAAGGCGCGCACCAGGTGCTCGTCACCCGAGAGATGCGCCAGCAGACGCAGCTCGATCTGCGAGTAGTCCACCGCCAAAAAGACGCTTCCCTCGCCTGCCGAAAACGCCGTCTTGACGGTACGACCCAGCTCCGAGCGCGTCGGGATGTTCTGTAGGTTCGGATCGCTCGAGGACAGGCGACCCGTTGCCGTGATGGTCTGGTTGTACGTGGTGTGCACGCGACCGTCACCGCGGCGCAGCGGGCCCAGCGTGTCCAGATAGGTGGACTTGATCTTGGACTTCTCACGCCAGTCCAAAATCAGACGCACGATTTCGTGGTCACGGGCAAGGTCGCTCAGTACCTTGGCGTTGGTCGAATAGTAGCCGCGCTTGGTCTTTTTGAGGCCCTTGGTCGGAAGCCCCATAACGTCAAAGAGCACGTGCGAGAGCTGCATGGGGCTTCCGATGTTAAAGGTCTCGTCGCCGGCTAGGTCGCGAATGCTGCGCTCGACCTCGGCAATCTGGGTAGCAAGCCCCTCGGACAGACTATGCAGACGGTCAGGGTCTACGAGCATGCCCGCGCGCTCCATCTTGGCAAGCACCGGCACGAGCGGCATCTCGATGCCATCGAACACGTTGGCAGCGTTCTCGCGTGCCATGCGGTCGCGCAGCGGCGCGACCAGTGCCAGCGTCAAGGCCGCCGTGCGAGCGGCAGGCGCAGGAGCGTCCTCGCCGGCACCCTCCGTACCGCGCGCCGCAGGCAGCGTCATCTGCAGATAGGTATCGGCCAGATACGCCTCGTCAAACTCGGAGCGGTCGGAGTCCAACAGGTAGGCGGCAACCACGGTATCGAAGATGCGCGTGGAATCGACCGCCAGCGGATCCATGAGCTCGGGCTCGGAAGAATCGATGGGCGAAAGCTCATGCAGCAGCGCCTTCGTATCCGGGCTCGCCACGCGGCCCTCCATAAACAGGCGCGCAAGCACGCCGGCGATCACGCCGTGGGCGAAGTTGAAGCCATCGACTACGGCAGTGGTACCGCCGTCGCCCTCCTCAAGCGCAAGCAGCCCCTTGGACGTCGCCAGCCACAGCGTGCGCGTCAGGCCAAAAAGCGCGCCCTCCTCCTTGTCATCGTCCACCACGGCGGCAATCCACTCGCCCGCATCAATCGCGCGAGCAACCTCGGCGGCAGCGGCAGCGAGCGCCTCGGTATCGCCGGCGGCGGCGCGCATAACGGGGGGAATCTCAAACGTGCTGGCGGTGGCCGCAGCCCCGCCCTCGCCACCGATGAGCGACAAGAAACGGTTCTGCATGGCCGTAATGCCGAGCGCGCCCAGTGCCGCGGAGACTTCGTCGGCAGAAAACGCCGGGAAGGACGTTTCGTCAAAGTCGAGCTCGACAGGCGCATCGGTGCGAATGGTTGCGACCTTGCGGCTCAGCAGCGCATCGTCGATGTGCGCACGCAGGTTCTCGCCCATCTTGCCCTTGACCTCGTCGGCATGCGCGATAACCTCGTCCAAGCTGCCGTACTGCGCGATGAGCGCGCTCGCCTTTTTGGGGCCGATGCCCGGTACGCCGGGAATGTTGTCCGACGTATCGCCCTTCAAACCGTAAAAATCGGGCACGAGCGCCGGCGTAATGCCGTGATACAGGTCATCCACGCTCTCGGGCGTCATAATCGCCACGTCGGACAGGCCCTTGCGGGTCGAGACCACGTTGACGTGCTCAGTCACAAGCTGATACATGTCGCGGTCGCCGGTCACCAGCAGCATGTCGCAGCCGGCCTCCTCACCCAGGCGAGCCATAGTACCCAGGATATCGTCGCCTTCCCAGCCCTCGGACTGCAGAATCGGCACGTTGAGCGCGGTGAGCAGCTCCTTAATCATAGGGAACTGCGTATGCAGATCGGGGTCCATGGGCGGGCGCTGCGCCTTATACTGCGGTAGCATCTCCATGCGCACGCGCGGCTTGCCCTTATCAAAAGCCACGACCACACCGTCGGGGTTAAAGGCGTCGATCATCTTGAGAAACATGTTCAGAAAGCCAAAGATCGCGTTGGTGGGGCGACCGTCCGGCGCGTTCATGGTCGGCGGCACGGCGTGGAAGGCGCGGTGCATGAGCGAGTTGCCGTCGATAACGGCAAAGGTGCGGCGCTTGTCAGACATATTGAATACCTCGCTTTGGGCTGGGCACGGTTTGCTCACACCAGTTTACACGCTCCCCGCCCCGCGGCCACCGCACATCAAGCTCCCCCGCCACCGTGAGCCCGCGCGTGATACGATGGCTCACGGTATATCAACCAGCACGATCGATCCGAAAGGAGCCTGCGTCATGGAGCGTCCCTGCGCATGGAAAAAGTACACGCCACGGCAAATCGAGGAGCTCGAGGAGCTTTGCCGCGGCTATAAGCAGTTTTTGAGCGAGAACAAGACCGAGCGCCTGTGCGTCAAGACCGGCATCAAGATGGCCGAGGAGGCGGGATACGTCGACCTGGAGACCGTGATCGCCGAAGGCCGCGAGCTCAAGGCAGGCGACAAGGTGTACGCCGCCAACCACGGCAAGGACCTTATGCTCGTCAACCTGGGCACCGCCCCGCTCGAGCAGGGCTTTAACATCCTGGGCGCCCACGTGGACTCGCCGCGCCTGGACCTCAAGCAGAACCCCGCCTTCGAGGCCGGCGACATGGCCTACCTCGACACGCACTACTACGGCGGCGTCAAGAGCTACCACTGGGTGGCCTCCCCGCTCGCACTCGTGGGCGTCATCTGCAAAAAGGACGGCACCACCGTCGACATCAACATCGGCGACAAGGCGGATGACCCGGTCTTTACCATCTCCGACCTGCTGATTCACCTCTCGAGTGAGCAGATGTCCAAGCCTGCCAAGGACGCCGTCGATGCCGAGATCCTCGACGTGATCGTGGGCGGCCGCCCCGTCAAGTTCGATGAGGACGACAAGGACGCCCCTAAGGAGCCCGTCAAGCAGATGTTCCTGGACATCCTCAAGGAGCAGTACGACGTCGAGGAGGAGGACTTCCTCTCCGCCGAGATCGAGGTCGTGCCCGCCGGTCCCGCCCGCGACATGGGCCTCGACCGCTCCATGATTTTGGGCTATGGCCACGACGACCGCGTCTGCGCTTACCCCTCCATGCTTGCCCAGATCGACGTCGCCAACGTGGAGCGCACGAGCATCACGCTCATCGTCGACAAGGAGGAGATTGGCTCCGTAGGCGCCACCGGCATGACGAGCCGCTTCTTCGAGAACACCGTCGCCGAGATCATGACGCTCGCCGGCGAGGGCAGCCCGCTGGCCCTGCGCCGTGCACTCGCCCGCAGCCGCATGCTCTCCTCCGACGTGTCCGCCGGCTTCGACCCGGGCTACGCCGGCAAGTTCGAGACCAAGAACGCCGCCTTCATGGGTCGCGGCCTGTGCTTCAACAAGTACACGGGCAGCCGCGGCAAGGGCGGCTCCAACGACGCCGACGCCGAGTATGTGGCCCTCATCCGCGACATCATGGACGAGGCGGGCGTAGACTTCCAGACCTGTGAGCTCGGTCGCGTCAACGCGGGCGGCGGCGGCACCATCGCCTACATCATGGCCAAGTACGGCATGAACGTCATCGACTCCGGCGTTGCCGTCCTGTCCATGCACGCCCTGTGGGAGGTCGCCAACAAGGCCGACATCTACGAGGCCTATCGCGGCTACAAGGCCTTCCTCGAGCGCGCCTAACCAGCCCTTTATAACTTGCGGTGGAATACGGACTAAACTGGCCCATAATCGGCCAAAACAGACTGTATTCCACCGCAACTTCCTTTTTGGCAGAGGAGAGTCCATGCTGCAGGTCATCATTTCGCCCGCCAAGCAGATGCGCGCGGCCCAAGATGCTTTTGAAGTCCTGGGCATTCCACCTTTTGCGCACGAGACGGCTCGCCTCCACCGCGCACTGCTAGATATCGAGCGGAATGAAGGCAGCGGCGGCCTGCAGGCGCTGTGGAACGTGAGTGACAAACTGCTGGGACCTTGCCTCAACACCCTGCATGAGTTCGGGCCCATCCTGAAAAGCGGCGATCTCGACAATCCCGCACTCGCCCGTCACCTCTCCCCTGCCGCCATGTCCTATCACGGCATTCAATACCAGAGCATGGCACCCGAGGTGATGGATTCCGCGCAGCTCGCATGGCTGCAAGACCATCTGTGGATCCTCTCCGGCCTCTACGGGTGCGTTCGTCCCTTTCATGCCGTCGAACCGTATCGGCTGGAGATGGGCGCGAAGCTTGTCGTCGACGGTGCCCGAGACCTCTACGCATTTTGGAGCGATAAGCTCGCGCGGGCTATCGCCCCGGCAGGTTCAAACACCACGATCGTCAACCTCGCCAGCGTAGAGTATGCCAAAGCCGTTCTGCCCCACCTCGCGGGCGACGCCACAGCCGTCACGTGCCTCTTTGGCGAGGGTATCCGCAACGGGAAGCCCATCCAACGGTCGACCGCCAGCAAAAAGGCGCGCGGCTCCATGGTGCGGTGGATGGCAGAAAACAAGCTCGAGGATGCAAGCGAACTTACCGCATTCAACATCGGCTATCGCCACGTCCCCGAGCTCTCATACCTAGGCACCCTCATGTTCATCAACGAACAGATGCTCTAGAGCCGGCACCCAACACTGACCCGCTCAGCCTTCTCTATATAAC
Organism: Collinsella sp.; assembly: GCA_048183675.1. GTDB lineage: Bacteria > Actinomycetota > Coriobacteriia > Coriobacteriales > Coriobacteriaceae > Collinsella. Next base: position 83,637 of record DBEYWP010000034.1, read on the forward strand.
TTGCGGTGGAATAATTCCTATTTGAGCCTTTTTCGCACAATCAGGAACTATTCCACCGCAACTTTTATGAATTGGCTGCTAGGCTCGACACCTATTCTGCTAGACCGTCGGCCTTTGCAATCCCGTTTGTCGAACCGTCCTGATAGACAATCTTGACGTGCTCGACCTCGGACACCGCAACACCCGACGGGGGCTCCAGGCGCCATTCCGTCAGCGCGATATCCATCGTCGTGGGCACATCCCCTTGATCTTTGAGCTTCACCGTCAACGTTTTGAACGTCGCATCATACGTCACGCGTTCGATTTCCTCACCAGGAATAGACCCACCACTCAGCTGCAACTGCACAAACTCATCGCACGGGTACCAATAATCGCCCGGAACGGCGAGCGTATTGGCATTACCGCCAGTACTCCTCACCGTCATAATCGGTAGGCTATCATCAGCCTCGAACTCCCATGCAGCGCCGCCGCGACCACCAAACGTCCAGATACAAAAGGCAATCACCAGCACGGCAAGCACCGCAAAACCGATCGCGACAAGGCCATGGTGCGCACGGCTTTCCTCGGCCGATACATCCCATTGCGTCTCTCGATATAGATGCTTGTCTTCCATGTTCGCCTCCTCACAGGCACGCTCGTTAGGCCAATCGTACCCATTCGAGCTATACTTGAGCCCATTACATAAACGGGGGGCTTGCAGGACAAGACGGCAGGCTGAGATTGGGCGCGCCCGCCCTGACCCGCAAACCTGATATGGGTAATGCCAACGAAGGGAGCCGTGCCAATGAGCACACAGACCGAGCCCAAGCTCGTCACGCAAATCGACTTCGCCCGCGCCGGGCAGATCACACCGCAGATGAAGGAGGTCGCCGAGCGCGAGCATCGCGACCCCGAGTACATCCGCGAGCGCGTGGCCGACGGCCGCATCGCCATTCCTGCCAACATCGTGCACATCAAAAAAGGCATGCGCGCCTTTGGCGTCGGTGAGGGCCTGTCCACCAAGGTCAACGTGAACTTGGGCATCTCGGGCGACAAGGCCGATGCCGCCGAGGAATGGAAGAAGGTCAAGATCGCCGAGGACTTTGGCGCCGACGCCATCATGGACCTCTCCAACTCGGGCAAGACGCGCCAGTTCCGCCAGCAGCTCATCGACGAGACGCCGCTCATGGTAGGTACCGTCCCCATGTACGACGCCATCGGCTACATGGAAAAGCCGCTGGTCAAGCTTACCAAGGACGACCTGTTCGAGGTCGTGCGCGCGCACGCCGAGGACGGCGTGGACTTTATGACCATCCACTGCGGCATCAACAAGTCGGTCACAAAGACCTTTAAGGAGACCGGCCGCCTCATGAACATCGTGAGCCGCGGCGGCTCGCTGCTGTTTGGCTGGATGGAGGTCACCGGTAACGAGAACCCGTTCTATGAGTTCTACGACGAGCTGCTCGAAATCTGCCACGAGTACGACGTGACGATTTCGCTCGGCGACTCCTGTCGCCCGGGCTGCCTCTACGACTCCAACGACGCCACCGAGACCGCCGAGATGATCGAGCTGGGCAAGCTGTGCAAGCGCGCATGGGCCGCCGGCGTCCAGGTTATGGTCGAGGGTCCGGGCCACATGGCGCTCGACGAGATCGCCGCCAACATGAAACTGCAGAAGCGCCTGTGCCACAACGCCCCGTTCTATGTGCTCGGGCCGCTGGTGACCGATATCGGCGTGGGCTACGACCACATCACCGCTGCCATCGGCGGCGCTATCTCCGCCAGCTCCGGCGCCGACTTCCTGTGCTACGTGACGCCGGCCGAGCACTTGTGCCTGCCCAACGCCCAGGACGTGCTCGACGGCCTCATGGCCACCAAGATTGCCGCACACGCCGCCGACATCGCCAAAAAGGTGCCCCACGCCCGCGACATGGACGACAAGATGGGCCAGGCACGCCGCAAGCTCGACTGGGACGCCATGTGGAAGTGCGCGCTCGACCCGGTTACGGGCAAGAAGCGCTACGAGGAGTCCTCCGCCGCCACCGAGGGCACTTGCACCATGTGTGGCAAGATGTGCGCCGTCCGCACCGTCAACAAGATCTTCGAGGGCACCACGATCGACCTCGGCATGGAGGAATAACCCTGTCGCCGCGGCCGCTTCTGGCGGCGAGCTGGTGCCTGTCAATTGTTGACTTGTGAACATTTACTTACACTTGCGTAGAGATTGCATCGCCCGCCCGGGTTCGGCATAGAGTCGGCCCGGGCATCTTTATAATGCTGGCTTAAAGACCCATTTGATTCCGACCGAACAAGGGAGCGAACATGGATCGTAGTAAGGTACCTGCCGTCCTGTCCATCGCGGGATCCGATTCCAGCGGTGGCGCCGGCATTCAGGCCGACATCAAGACCATCACGGCGCACCGCCTGTATGCCGAGACGGCCATCACCGCCATCACAGCGCAAAACACCCTGGGCGTTACCGCCGTGCAGGATATCTCGCCAGATATCGTAGCCGCGCAAATTGACGCCGTTTTTGACGATATCCGCCCCAGCGCCGTCAAGATCGGCATGGTTTCTTCTGTCGAGATTATCGAAGTCATCGCCGACCGCTTGAGCGCCTGGAACGCAACGAACGTGGTCGTCGACCCCGTCATGGTCGCCACCTCGGGCGCGCGGCTGATTGCCGAAGATGCCGCCGAGGCGCTCACCCGCCGCCTGTTCCCGCTAGCGACGGTTATCACGCCCAATATTCCCGAGGCCATGGCACTGCTCGACTATGAGGTCGACTCCGAGCGCACGCAGCAAAATGCTGCCATGCTCCTCACCCGCCGCTTTGGTTGCGCATCCCTCGTTAAGGGTGGGCATCTTGTCAACGAGGCCAACGATGTACTGGCCGAACCCGCGCCACTCGATGACGAGGGCAACCATCTGGGAGATCCACTCACCACGTGGTTCCGCCACAAGCGCATCGAGACCGACAACACGCACGGCACCGGATGCACGCTCTCGTCCGCCATCGCCTGCGCGCTGGCTCAGGGCATGGATCTTGCCGACGCCGTCAACGCCGGCAAGGCCTACCTAACCGGCGCTCTGGCCGCCGGCTTTGACATGGGCAAAGGCTCCGGCCCCGTCAACCACATGTGGCAGTATTAAGATTCGCAGTCCAAAGCCACCGCAAAGGCGCCCGTCCCCTTTGCGGTGGCTTGGGGTCGCGCTACTCTCCGAGCATCTCTTGGAGCTTGGCCGCCACGGCGTGACCCAGGCTCTCATGGCTTTCGGGCATCATATGCAGATAGTCGATATCGCCCGGCTCGGCAAACTCCGCTGCATTCAAAAAGTCGCAGCCAAACTGCTCGGCTACGTGCGCATAGTATTCAGCAAAATGCTCCGAGGCCTCGACGGAACGCTCGTCAAAATCGGTCATATATACATCGGCGATTTGCGGCTTGATCTTGATAGGTGCCATCAGCAGAATACGCGGGCAGGGTGCAGCATTGGTCCAGGGAAATGCACGCACCGCGCGAATCAGCGCCATGGTGCCACGGGCAATATCGGAGGCCGTCACACCAAAGACCGTCTTGCAATCGTTGGTTCCCAGCATAATAACGATCGCATCCAGCGGCTTATGGGCCTCGAGCAGCATCGGCAGTGCGCGGATGCCGTTAAGATTGGTGTTCAGATGGCACATGTCGTCGCGTACCGTCGTGCGGCCGTTGAGGCCTTCTTCAATTACATGCCAGCCCTCGCCTAAGTCACGTTGGGCCACGCCGCACCAGCGCACATCCTGCGCATAGCGCACCGCGGTGCCGTCGCGCATGCCCGCCGGATCGTAACCATAGGTGTTGCTGTCGCCAAAGCATAGAACGTTTTTCATCGTAAGCCCCTCGCTCAGTAAAAAACCGACGGAAGCAGCCTCTCCCGCCGGCTCGACCCATCTGTCAGCACGTACCGATTACAGGTACTTGCGCCAGTCGTCCTCGTCCTCATCATCCTCGGTAGCAGCTTGGATCTGCTCGGCGGCGCGAGCTGCCGCAGCGCGAGCGGCAACCTGGGCATAGGACTCCTCGTTGCGCTCGGGGAAGTTTGCCAGCACGTGCTCGAACTTGGCAAAATCCTCATCCCAGCGCGTAGAAGGCACGGCAAAGAAGACTTGCTTGACCTTAAAGTCGCCCGACGCGAGCTCCTTGCGGAAGAGCTCGGCCACGGCCTCTGCGTCAAAGCCGTTGTTGTCGCAGCCCCAAGCGCCCAGCACGAGCTTCTCGCGACCTAGCTCGTCGCAGATGGCAAGCACAAAGCGAATGCGGTCGCGCAGGGCATCCAGCAGAGCATCGTCGCTCACGCGATACTCCTGGCGGGCGCGCTTAACGTTGGGCGCGGCGGCCACGATCACGTCGGCGTATGCATGCACGTGGTTGCGGTCGAAGCGCACCGCAGGCACCACCAGCGCACGGTTTCGGTAAAGCTCGCAGTTGATGTTGCGGCGACGGTTCTCGCCGTACCATTTGCGCTGCTTATCGAGAACGTTGTATAGATACGAATCGGCGCACAGCGTGGCCTCCTGGCCCAGATAACCCTGAATATAACCACCGCCCGGATTGGTGAACGAGGCAAAGGCGAGCACGGCCATGTCGCAGAACTGCGCATAGCCACGACCGTTGTCCAAGATGGCCTGCGTGGTGGAGGCATCGAGCACGGTGACCTCGGGCAGAACCGGAGCGGGCTCCTCAGCAGGCGCGGACTCAGCTTCGGCGATTTCCTCGGCAGGCTCCTCGACGGGCTCGGCAACCTGTTCTTCGGTGGCCACAGCACTCTGAACCTTGGCCTTCATCGCCGAGACAAAGCCGGCAGGCATACCGTCAAACTCGCGAACACCGGCAAGCGAACGCTCGATATCCTTGGCGCACGCTTCGGACACAGTTGCCACGTGACGCTCGGCGGCCTTGGCACGGGCCTCGCGCTTGGGATTGGGCTGACCCGCTCGGTTGGACCTGCGGTTACGGTTCCTGTTGTCGACGTCTGCCATAAGTGGTCACCTTTCTCGGTCTCTGCCGCTATCGGCTTTTCCCATCCATGATACCCCGCCGCGTACAAAAAAGACGGCCCCGAAGGACCGCCTTTCGCATCGATTTGCACGCACGGCAAGCACCGCCGCAATTCGCCACTAGTCGCGACGGCCGAGGATGTTCAAAATGCGCAAAAACACGTTGATAATATCCACGAACAGGTTAGAGGCCATAAGCACGGCATTGGGCAGTGTGGGCGGCACCGTCGTGGCAACATAGGTGTCATAGCCAATAAACCCGGCGAACACCACGATCACGATCAGGTCGGTGATGGTCTGCGAGACGCCCATGAACATCAGCACGATCTCAACCAGAATAGTTGCGAGCAGAATGCCAAAACCGATGCCATATACGCGCTGGAAAAACTTGGGGAACGTCACGCCCAAGGCGCCAAAGACAAAGGTGATGGCGGCCGTGGCGATAAAGGCAGTGTTGATGGTGGGCAGGTCGTAGTTGGCAAGGCCAAACGACGCGGTCAGGCCAAAGGTACTCGCAAAGATTACGTAGCCCACAAGGGACAGGCCCACGGACTGCTTGCTGGCGGCGGCCGACATCATGACCATGCCGACGATGGTCAAAATAAACGAGCCAAAGACTAGCGGCAGGGCGGCGCCGCTCATCATCATGCGCGCAAACGACATGGTGCTCGTAAAGTAGGCGCCGGCGCCCATGGCGCAAAAGCCCAAGAAGATCAGGGCAGACATGGCGAGATTGTACGCGCGCGGCGACATCTCCTTGGCGCGGCTTGCGCCGCTCTCGACGGGGCCGTTCTGATAGCCCTGGATATCGTTCATAGGTTCGTCCTTTCAAAAAGTGCCGTGAAAGACGGCGCAGCAGGTGACAAGATTCCTGTCATTGTACCCGAATGCCGTACGTCCTTACCCACGGCGCTCGCCCTCGAGCGTACGGTCGAATGCCCACACCCACCAACGCATCAGATGGGCCTGCGAACCATCTGGTCGTTCGCGCGTCTGGTCCTCCAGATACAACTCGGTCGCGTGCCCGCCAAAACGCACCTTATAGGTTGCCGTACGGATGCCGTGAACCGTCAGGCCAAACCCAGTGGTCGAGACAATCTCGTCAATCGTAAAGCAACGACCGTCGACCCAGCAGACGGTGACCGGCACGACCTGTCCGCCCGCGAGGATGCGAGCCACGACGTCCACATACTGCTTGTGCACGCGCCGAGTTTTGCCATCTGTCTGTCGATATTCCATGCCTCCTATTATCGAACGCATGTTTGCATGTTGTAAAGCGAACAGACTGTGGTTTTGGAGTGTCGTAGTAATCGCACGTGTCCGCATGGCGTGTTAGCAAAAAGAACACCCGCGGTCAACAGGGCTAATATTCAATTTTAGTGCCAAAAAGTTCACTTCTCCCATCAGAACTCGGTAAAGAAACCCACAGGAGGTGATACGATTTATCATGTTTTTGTAACGTGTCTGCAAACTTCGAGAAAGCCCATATATGGACGTAACGTTCTCAACCTTCCTCGGCCAAATTGTGTCGAACCCAGTCCTTGCCGTCACCGTGATCCTCGCGTTGGGCGCCATCTTCGTCAATGGATGGACCGACGCGCCCAACGCCATCGCGACCTGCGTCACTACGCGTTGCATGCCCGCCCGCGCCGCCATTCTCATGAGCGCCGCATTCAACTTCCTCGGTGTGCTCATCATGACGCACTTTAACGCGAGCGTCGCCAATACCATCTCGCATATCGTCGACTTTGGCGGAAACAGCACCATGGCGCTCGCGTGCCTCTGCGCGGCGCTGTTCTCCATCGTCGTCTACGGCGCCACAGCGTCGCGTTTTGGTATCCCCACCTCGCAAAGCCACAGCCTTATCGCCGGCCTGACCGGTGCCGCTATCGCCCTCGGCGGCGCGAGCAGCGTCAACGTCCACGAGTGGATGAAGGTCATCTACGGCCTGGCGCTCTCCATCGGCCTGGGCTTTGTCATGGGCTGGGTCCTGTGCAAGCTCGTCTCGATTCTTTTCGCCGCCGCCAACAGGCGACGTGCCAATGTCTTCTTTAAATACGCTCAGATCGCGAGCGCTGCGGCCATGAGCTTTATGCACGGCGCGCAGGATGGACAGAAGTTCATCGGCGTGCTCTTTTTAGGCGTGGCCTTTGCCAGCGGCCAGACGAGCGTCGGCGATGCAGGCATCCCCATCTGGATTATGCTGCTGTGCTCGGCCACTATGGGTATCGGCACCAGCGTGGGCGGCGAGCGCATCATCAAGGCCGTCGGCCAGAGCATGGTCAAGCTCGAAAAGTACCAGGGCTTCTCCGCCGACCTGGCGGGCGCCGCAAACCTGCTGCTTGCCACCCTTACCGGCATCCCCGTGTCCTCCACCCACATCAAGACCTGCGCCATCATGGGCGTCGGTGCCGTCAAGCGACTTTCGGCCATCAACTTCGGCGTCGTCAAGGACATGATGTTCACCTGGTTCTTCACCTTCCCCGCCTGCGGACTCATCAGCTTTGTCATGGCCAAGCTGTTCATGATGTTCCTCTAGTCAAACCGAGCGTCCATCCGGACTGCAATGCTTCGCCCACACGTCTTCGCCTCGAAAGGACCCACCCATGGCAAAGAAACCCGATTCGTTCTACTTTGACAACTACGTCGCTTGCGCTGACCTCGCCGTTCAGGCAGCCGAGCTGCTCACCAAGATTTTTGAGAACTTCGACCCCGCAAAGATTCACGATATGCTCAACAAGATGCACGCGATCGAGCATGCGGCCGACAAGAAGCACCATGAGCTTGAGGACGCCTTGCTCACCGCCTTTATCACCCCGCTCGAGCGCGAGGATCTGGATCTGATGAGCTGCTCACTCGACACCGTGCTCGACCGCATCGAGGGCGTCGTGCAGCGCGTCTACTTCACCAACATCCAGAGCATCCATCCCGACGCCATCGTCATCGCCCACAAGGTGACTGACGCCTGCCGCGCCATGAAAGACCTGATGGTCGAGCTGCCCAACTACCGCAAGTCCAAGACCCTGCGCGAACTCGTCATCCAGATCAACACCATCGAGTCCGAAGCCGACGAGCTCTATATCAACGCCATGCGCAACCTGCACGTTAACGGCAAGGACCCGCTCGAGGTCATCGCCTGGCGTGACGTATACGCCTTCCTGGAGTACTGCGCTGACTGCTGTGAGAATGTGGCCGATATTGTGGATTCGATTGTCATGAAGAACAGTTAATTGGGGGTACATGTCCCACCGGTCGCGGGCCCGGCCACTAATAACCTTTTTCACTCCGGCTGCAAGCAGAGTCGTTCAAAAGGTTATTAGTGGCCGGGCCCGCTCCCTTATGCACCACCATTGGGAACTTTGGCTGATAGGTTTAGCGCAATGGGGGGTTTGGCTGAAGGGACCTTTGGTATCCGTTCGGACACTTTGGCCCTTGATGAGCGTTTGGCCGATTGCTGCTTTGGGTACTGTTTGGGTTACTTTGGGTTTGTTTGATTTTTAATTGTTGGAGGGCTTGTATGTCTTATTTGGATCTGGCTCGGGGTCGGTATTCTTGTCGTGAATTTCAGGATCGTTCTGTTGAGCAAGCTGTTGTGGATGCCATTGTTGAGGCTGGGCGTATTGATCCTTCTGCTTGTAATAATCATCCAACCCGTGTGATGGTGTTGGATACGCCTGAGCTTCTGGAGAAGGCAGCTGCTTGTCAGCCTCGGTTTGCTCGTGATGAGTCTATCTTTGGCGCTCCGCTTGTCTTCCTTATTTGCAGCGTTACCGGTGATGCTTGGGTGCGCCCGTATGACCAGATGAATTCTAGTGAAATCGACACCTCAATCGTGTGTGATCAGATGATGATGGAGGCCACCGAGCAGGGCCTGGGAACGTGCTGGGTATGCCATTTTAAGCCTGAGGTGGCGCAGGAGCAGTTCAATCTGCCCAAGGGCGTCTATCCCTATCACATGCTCGTCTGTGGATATCCTGCCGACCACATCGCCGATCCCGAGCATCGCGAGGCCCGTACCATTCCCCTCTCCGACTTCCTCCTCAAGTAGGTTTTGGGACATGCCTTAAAACCTACCCTTGACCGCTCACCCGTTCGCCGAGTTCTGCGCCATTATGTGCAGGGCTCGGTTTTTATGTTACGCACTCCGGCACAGTCATAAAAAAGGACCCGCAAGCTGCGGGTCCTTTCTAGGTACTAAATTGTAGGCCGAATGTTAGTCCAGGTCGTCGGCAGCAAAGTTGTCGATCGGGGCGAAGGGATCGGCCACGGGGACAACCGGGTCAGCGACGGGCAGCGGCTCGGCGGGAACAGTCACTGCAGGAGAAGCGGCAGAACCGACCGGCGTGGAGGCCATCAGATCGGCCGGGAAGGAATTCTGGGCATCGTCCATGAAGTGCTGGATGAGCTTGAGATACTCTGCCTTGAACTCCTCACGGGAAGCCTTGAGACGATCGATCTCCTCGAGCTCGGCCTGCTTCTCGGTCAGAGCCTGGCGGATAACCTCGCGGGCCTTGGCGTCAGCCTCGTTGCGGATACGCTCAGCGTTCTCGTTGGCATCGTTGACGATAGTCTCAGCGGTCTGCTGGGCAGCGATCAGGGCAGCGGAAATCTGGCGCTCCTGAGCGGAGAAGTCAGGGGCGGAAGCAGCCACGGGGGCGGCAGGAACGGCCTGGGCGGTGGCATCCTGAGCTTGGGCAAGCTGAGCCTGCGCATCGGCAAGCTGCTGCTCGGTAGCAGTCAGACGACCCTTAAGGTCGACGATCTTAGCGAGCATAGCGTCAACCTCGGAGGACAGCGTCTCCAAGAAGACGTCGACCTCGGCAGGATCGTAGCCACGCTTGGCCTCAGAGAAAGTCTGAGCCTGGATGTCTGCAGGGGTAATAGCCATAACAAGTCTCCTTTTTCATCGCCTCGGCGCTACACGCCCGACGTAAGTTACTAAGTCAGTTCTACACGAGTATACCTATAAGAAGCTGCAGAACCAGCCTCTGCATCAACTGCAACGCAATAATCGCAACGACCGGCGAAAAATCGATACCGCCCATCGGCGGGATGAAACGACGGAACAGGTTGAGCCACGGACCGCACACGCTATCAAGCACCGCGGCAATATCCTGAAGCAAACCACCCTGCTTCATGGGAATCCACGTCATAAAGCAGTAGACGACAATGAGCGTGGAATAGAAGTTGAACAGCGTGTTGACCAGCTGGACGATAGTGTAGATGTTGATGGGAATCTCCTCGTCTTGTCTTTACTTAAGGTAGCCGTCGGCACGAAGCTTCTTGAGATCGGAATCTTTGACCTCGCAACCGGCGGGCAGCACCATGAACACGCGGTCGCCCACCTCCTTGACCGTGGCACCCAGACCGCAGGCAAAGCCGTAAGAGAAGTCCAAGACGCGCTTGGCAACTTCGGTGCGTACGCCCACAAAAATCAGTGCGACAGGCTGCTTGGTGCGAACGCGGCGCACCACGGTCTCCACGTCGTCATAGCTCTCGGGGCGCAGGACATAGGCCGGCAGCTGCGGCGTGGCGTTGATGATATTGCTCGCATAGGCCGAGGCATCGCTCGGTGCAGGCGCGGGCGCAGCGGCGGCACGGGCGCGGGTATTCTCGGCGTAGCTCGACGGCGTGTCATAGGCACCAGGACGATAACCGCTCGCAACACTGTCCTGCGAGCGCGAAGGCGGGTTATACGTCGTGGCATGGCGGGAGTCATCGCCGACCAGCTGACCGGAGCGCGTATACACGGCAACCGACTCAGCTTCACCGCGGCGCGTCTGGCCAAGCAGGCCGTTGCTCGGCTCGTCTTGGGTGTAGAAGCCCTCGCCCGAAGCACCACTGTAGCCGTTGTTCTGATAGCCATCGTCGTAGCCGTCATCGTAGCCGTAGTCGTCGTCCTGGCCATAACCCTGGTCGTAACCCTGCTGGCCGCCCAGGTGCATCTTATTTTTAATCTCGTCAAGGAAGCCCATGGTTGTGTCCTCTCGCGGTTTAGTGCAGGCGCCCCGATAATCAGTGCGCACTTCAGAGCCTTATTTTACTGCAAACTCCGGGCTAAATACTACCCTGCCCAGGCGAACGAGCGTAGAGCCCTCCTCAAGGGCAGACTCAAAGTCCTCGCTCATACCGCAGGAAAGCTCAGGCAGGTTCAAATCGGGATGCGCCGCCTCCAGCTCATCCCTCAGCTCACGAAGCCCCGCAAAGGTGCGGCGTGCCACATCCTTATTCCCCCGGGGCGCCATAGTCATAAGCCCCTGTACGCAAATTCCCTCAAGTTCCGCAAGCTCACCCGCGGCGGCGCGAATCTCATCGGGCGAAAAGCCTCCCTTCGACTCCTCACCACTCACATTGACCTCAATGAGCACACGCTGGGGGCCGGCGAGCTCGCCTGCCTCAATCTTGCGGACAGCACGGCTCGAGATCGCCTGCGCCAGATGCAGCGAACCCACCGAGTGAATCAGCTCGGCTGAGCCCAGCACCGCATTGATCTTATTGGTCTGCAGGTTGCCGATCATATCGAAGCGCACCTCGGGCAGCTCCGGATGCTCCGCCAGACCCGTGAGCTTGCGAACCAGCTCCTGCGGGCGATTCTCGGCAAAATGGCGATATCCCGCCTGGATGGCGGCAACGGTCTCATCGACACCAACGGTCTTGGACACGGCAATGAGGCGCGCGGCGTCGTGGGGACGGCCTGCGCGATCGAGCGCCGCATAAAAACGTTCCAGAATCTGCTCGCGGCGAGCGCGCATCAAGTCCAAATAGTTATCCATTGCCAATCGCCTCCGCTGACAGCCAAACAAGTAGTCCCATGCTATCGCAAGAGCGCGGCCCCGCATGTGCAAGGCCGCGCTCACTTAGGTATTTACAATCTTTCGACGAACGGAATTACTTACTCCTCGTCGTCCTCGCCATCGTCCTCGTCCTCAAGATGATCGAGCAGGTAGCGAAGACCCTCGCTGACCTCGTTAGTGGGCACCTTGGCAACGTAGCGAGCGTCGACGGCGGGCCTCATGATAACACCCTCGCCCGAAGGCACGCGCATGCTCTCGAGCTCATCCTCATCAGTGCAGGCGATATCACCGGCAGTCATACGCTGTCCGGTCAACAGGAAGGTCAGACGGCAGGCGGCATCGATGGAAATCGAGGCGATGCGATCGAGATAGCGCGATACCATGATGGCGCGGCGCAGGTCGTCATAGTTGCTGTCGTCGTCCATAAAATCGCCCGTGTCCATGCGGTTAAAGGTGCGGAAGAACTTCTCGTAGGCGGCGTGCACTGGCTCGTCCTCGACGGCCAAGTTGCAGATGATGGACATGTCGTTGGTGACGAGCGCAGAAAGCGAAGAGCCCAGCACCTGGTAGACGGCCTCAGCCTCGGCCTCGACCGTGCCGACAAGCTCCTTGGGCAGCGAGATATCGGCCTTGACCATGTGGCTGGCGGCACGGCAGATCTGGCGAACCTTATCGGTCATGCGCTGCAGGTTAAAGTCGACATAGATGATCGTCTGAAGCAAGCGGAAGTCGGAGGCGACCGGCGACTGCGTGGCGATCAGGTTGTAGCAGACGGCCTCCAAGTTGGCGCAGCGTGCGTCAATCGAAAGCGTGCGCTTCTTGGTCTTGGTGGCGAGCTTGCGGTCGTCGGTCACATAGGCCTTCACGGCATCGTGGAGGGCCAGATCGACGGCCTCGTAGATGCTCAGCATCTCGTGACGGGCCTCGACGAGCTGACGGGAAAACAGTTTGCGCATGGTTCACTCCAATCAGTTGGGTGCGGTCATGCCGCCCGCACAGTGAATACGCACCGGACCAGGTCCGATCGGCTTGGGACTAGTCGCACCGATCAGCCAAAGCGGCCGGTGATATAGTCTTCCGTCCGCGAGTCCACCGGGCTGGTGAAGATCGCGTCGGTTTGACCATACTCGATGAGCGTGGCGGGCTCGCCGGCAACTTCCTGCAAGAAGAATGCGGTGTAGTCGCTAATACGAGCTGCCTGCTGCATTGAATGCGTGACGATGATGATCGTCATCTCGGGCGCCAGCTCGGCCATCAGATCCTCGACCTTAGAGACGGACGTGGGGTCGATGGCGGAGCAGGGCTCGTCCATCAGAAGGACATCGGGTTGCACCGCAAGCACGCGCGCGATGCACAGACGCTGCTGCTGACCGCCCGAGAGCGCCAAACCATCCTTGTTGAGCTGATTGGATACCTCTTTCCAGAGGTTGGCGCGCTTGAGCGATTCTTCCACGATGTCATCGAGGTCGCTTTTGCTAGTCACGCCCTGCAGACGAGGGCCAAAGGCGACATTCTCGTAGATGGATTTAGGGAACGGGTTGGGCTGTTGAAAGATCATGCCCACGCGACGGCGAAGGTCGACCGGGTCGACACCCTCGGCATAGATATCATTGCCGTCGAGCGTCATGGTACCCTCGACGCGCGTGCCCTCGATCAGGTCGTTCATGCGGTTGATGCAGCGCAAAAACGTCGACTTGCCACAGCCCGAGGGGCCGATGAACGAGGTGATGGCATTTTTGGCGATATTGAGGTCGAGCCCCGTCAACGCATGAAAGTCACCGTACCAAAAGTTGAAATCCTTGGCCGTGATGGCCGCTTGCTCCAGCGTGGGAGCGGACTGATAAACGGACATGGGACTCCTTAACTAGCGGCGCTTGCGCGACAGGAAGCGCGCAAACAGGTTGAAGGCCAAAATGATCACCATCAGCAGGAGCGCGGTGCCGTAAGCTGCGTTCATGTTGATGCCGTCGTTGGCGAGCAGGTACAGGTGAACCGTCATGGGGCGGCCGGAATCGAGCGGCGAGATCGGCAGGTTGATGGCCTGGCCCATGGTGTAGAGCACCACCGCGGTCTCGCCGATGGCGCGACCGATGGCAAGCACGATGCCGGTGGCGATACGGCCAAAGGCAGAAGGAAGCACGATTTTGGAGACAACCTGCCACTTGGTGGCGCCCAGGCCATATGCGCCCCAGCGGATATAGCGCGGTACGGCGCGAATGGCTTCCTCAGTGGTGCGCATGACGATGGGGAGCATCAAAAGTGCGAGCGCCAGAGCGGCCGAGATCATCGAAAGGCCCAGACCCATGGCCTCGACAAACAAGGCGTAGCCAAACAGACCCATAACGATGGAGGGCACCGATGCCAGGGCGTCGGCGGCATAGCGAATGAGCTCGACGACCTTGCCCTGCTTGGCGTACTCGGCCAGATAGACCGCGGCCAGCACGGCGATCGGCGTGCAGATGAGCATGGCGAGCGCCGTCACGTAGACAGTCGAGACGATCGTGGGCCAAATTCCGCCCTCGGCGTTTACGCCCTGGGGCCAACCGAAGATAAAGTCGAGCGAGATATGCGGCAGACCGTTAACGACCACGTAGGCGATGATGGCGACCAGCACCAGCGTGGTGATATATGCCGCGGCGCGGAACACGCCGAGCATGATCTTGTTTGATAGGTCCTTGTTGATACGGCCCTTCTTACCGTGGGAAAGGGCACGCTTGATGCGCTCGCGCGACGAGGTCGTATCGACCGTCGTGTCAACGGAATCGGACATAGCCTACCCCCTCTTATTTTTGGAAATCAAACGGACGATGCCCACCAGCGCGGCGGAGATGATAAACAGGACCACGCCCATGCCAAACAGGGCAGAACGATGCAGGCCCGAGGAATAGCTCATATCGAGCGCGATCTGGCTCGTGAGCGTCGAGATGGGGCTCGAGATGCTGTCCGGGATGACCGGGGCGTTACCCACGACCATAAGCACGGCCATGGTCTCGCCGATAGCGCGACCCATGCCCAGCACGATAGCGTCCACGATGCCCAGCTTGGCCGCCGGCAGCACGACCTTGTAGATGGTCTGCCACTTGGTGGCACCCATGGCATAGGATGCCTCGCGGATGCCCATGGGAATGGAGTTAAGGGCATCGATGGTAAGCGTGGTGATGGTGGGGACAATCATGATGGCGAGCACGAACCAAGCCGTCAGCGCACCAAAGCCAAGGCCACCAGTCAGCTGAGCGATAAACGGGCGAATGATGATCATGCCAAAGAAGCCGTAGATAATGGAGGGGATGCCCGCCAGCAGGTCGACGGCGGGGCTGATGAGCTTGCGCACGCGCTTGCTGGCAATCTCAACCAGATACACGGCGGTGCCCACGCCCAGGGGGACGCCCATGGCAAGGGCGCCGACAGTCACCAGACCCGAGCCGGCAAGCAGCGACATAATGCCGTAGTGGCCCTCGGAAGGTGCCCATGTAAAGCTAAAGAAGTCTGCCAGGCCAATATCGGTAAAGACGGGTAGGGCCGAGTACGTGGTAAAGACAAAAATCAGGATGACGGTGACGACCGCCAGGAACGCGCAGGCAAAGAAGATCCACTGCAGCGCTTTCTCTTTGAGATAAGTGCTACGCGATACCAGCGCCAGCTCACGCTTCTTGGGTGCCTGAGCCGTCTGCTCAGTCCGGGGGCTTTCCTGTGCTTCCATGCTACTCACTCCCCTTCCCGTCATTGGTGACGGGGATAAAGCCCGCCTCGCGAATCTGCTTGTCCATCTTCTCGGACGTCACGTAGTCGATGTAATCCTGAGCCTGCTTGGAAGGCGTTCCCTTCACAAAGAAGTAGAGGTCACGCGAAATGGGATATCCCCCGCTTGCAACCGTCTTCTCGGAGGCCTCAACATGATTGACCGAGACGGCCCTGACCGAAGTCTTGGCGTTGAGGCTATCGACGAAGCCCAGCGAAATGTAGCCGATGGCCCCACGCGAACGGGACACGACATCGCGCACCTGGCCCGTACCCGAAAGAACGGCCGAACGGCGATCGAACGGCGTGCCGTCCATCACGATAGTGCGGAAAGCCTCACGCGTACCGGAGGCCTCGTCGCGGTTGATAACCTGAATCTTCAGGTCCTCGCCACCGACCTCTTTCCAGTTGGTGATCTTGCCGGCGTAGATATCGCGGAGCTGCTCGGTCGAGAGGTTCTCAACAGGGTTGTCCTCATTCACGATGACCGCGATGCCGTCGTGCGCGATTACGATCGGGGTCAGACCCAGGTCCTGTTCGTCGGCGTTGAGGCCACGAGAGGAGCTGGCGATATCGGCCGTGCCGGCGCTGACGGCCTCGATGCCAGCAGATGAGCCCAGGCCAGAGACCAGCACGTCGATGCCGGTCTCCTCCTTAAAACCCTCGGCAGCAATCTCGGCGATGGGAAGGCACGTCGTGGAGCCAGCCACAGTAATGGAAGAGGTGGAGGATCCCGAAGAGCAGGCGCACAGCGTGAGCGTGAGCACCGCGGCGCTCAGGAGCGATACGATCTTTCTCATAGCATCACGCCGATCGCAGCATGGCGCCCGCAGGTGCCGCCCTCGTTACGGTAGGAGAAAAAACGGTCATTCTGACGCACGGTGGAAAGCTCGGTATCCACGATATTTGCCGTGGCGACACCGATGCCTTCAAGCGCCTCGCGAATCGCGGCAGAAAGATCAAGCATGCGAGAGGCGCTCGCATCGATGCATGCGAACTCGGCGGCAAAGCGATCCATGAGCTCCTGCGATACCTCGTACTCGTCACCCAGGATATGCGGGCCGATATATGCCGAGACATCGCACGCCTCGCTTCCTGTTGCCTCGCAGAGCGCTTGGCAGGCCTTGGCGGAAATGTGCGCTATCGTGCCCTTCCAGCCAGAATGGACGACAGCGAAACCACCGGGGACAACCAGCACCACGGGCACACAATCGGCAAAGCAAAGCAGCACGGGGACCTCGCGCGCGGTGCACACAATGCCATCGCAGCCCTCGGCAATCTGTTCGCGAATGATCTCAAGATCATCAGCACCGTTCGAAGTCACCGTAACGATGCGATCCCCATGTACCTGATTGGGAACAAGCAGGTTGTGTTCGCACTCGGCAGCTCCCATGGCATCAAGCGCACGACGACGATTTTCTTGAACGGAAAAGGGGTCATCGCCTACATGCGAGCCCAAGTTGAGCGAGGAGTACGGTTCTTCGGAAACGCCACCGGTGCGCTCGGTAAAGGCAAAACGGACATTTGACGTCGTGCCCTCCACCAACGTAACTCCATCATGGTCGACACGCGAAACTCTGTCCGCACGTGCTGCCATACTAAAGCCTCCTAATAACACAAGTACCGCGGCATCGCCGCTGCAGTCCGCATGTACGCGGCTGTCATACTTCCTTAAAAGGATACCCGCTGCACCAAGGGCAAACGTAAAGGGAACGTAAAGAGATTGGAGGCTTTCGTTTACAAAAGCGAAACAAAAAAGGGATGCATCCAAATGGACGCATCCCCATACAAAACGCTGAGAACAACCGATTAGAAGCTGCCGCGCTTCAGGAAGTCGGGAAGCTCGAACTGATCGTTGCCGAAGTTAGGAAGCTCGGTGCCACCGACGTTGCGGGTCGGGGCGGCCTGAGCCGGACTGGCGGCCGGAGCGGTGCGCTGCGGCTCGGCGGAGGCAGCGGCCTTGCTCTGAGACTGCTGAGCAGCAAAGAGCTCGTCCTGACGGTTGACGTTGGAGTCGGAGAAGCCCGTAGCGATGACGGTGATACGAACCTGATCGCCCAGGGACTCGTCCACGACGGTACCGAAGATGATATTGGCCTCGGGATCGACGGCGTTGGCGACAACGTCGGCAGCATCGCTGATCTCCTGGATGCCCAGGTCCTTGGAACCGGCGATAGAAAGCAGGACGCGGGTAGCGCCATCGATAGAGCTCTCGAGCAGCGGGCTGGAGATAGCCTGCTGAGCAGCGTCGACGGCACGGGTGTCCCCAGAAGAGGTACCGATGCCCATCATGGCGGTACCGGCCTGCTTCATGATGGTCTTAACATCGGCGAAGTCCAGGTTGATGATACCGGGGACGGTGATGAGGTCGGTGATGCCCTGGGTGCCCTGGGAGAGAACGCCATCGGCAATCGCAAAGGCCTCGAGCATGGTGGTCTTCTTCTCGGCGATGTCGAGCAGCTTGTCGTTAGGGATAACGATCATGGTGTCGACGCAATCGGAGAGAGTCTTGATGCCCTCCTCGGCACTCTTCTTGCGCTTGCGGCCCTCGAAGGTGAAGGGCTTGGTCACGACGGCGACGGTCAGCGCGCCGACCTCGTTCATCGCGATATCGGCAACGATGGGAGCAGCGCCGGTACCGGTGCCACCGCCCTCGCCACAGGTGATGAACACCATGTCGGCGCCAGCGAGCGCCTCGGCAATGTCATCGCGGGACTCATCGGCAGCCTTGCGGCCAACCTCGGGGTTGGCGCCGGCGCCCAAGCCGCGGGTAAGGTCGGTGCCGATGTGCACCTTGATATCGGCATCAGAGATCGCGAGTGCCTGAGCATCGGTGTTGATGGCAACAAACTCGACGCCGCGGATGCCCTCTTCGATCATTCGATTGACCGCGTTGGTACCGCCGCCGCCGACGCCGACCACCTTAATGACGGCAAGGTAGTTGTTGATCTCTGTCTCGTGCATGTCGGTCCTCCGAACAAAGGTTATAGCCATAGCATGGGTCGACCCCTGCGCACATTAACCTTCAGGTTGAAAGTAAATGCAAAGGTAAACCGTATTATGGTTGCACATTATGAACGTATCAGTCAAATAATTGACCGTGAAAACCAAACAAACCAGATAAACGGCGTGGTATGGCCACTCAACAAAGCATCAACCAGCGCTACGAGGTCGGAGCATTCCTAAATGTGTAGTTGCCCGGAGAGCGCACATTGATATACGTTACGCCCTCTACCTGCGAAAGCAACTTGGTGACTACGCGTTCCTTCTTGGCAATATCGTCCGAATCGCCCAGCGACACCTCAATGCCGTTATTGAGGTTTGCCGAGATGGCTTCGACCGAAGGCGTGGAAATATCCTTGACTTGTCCCAAGAACTCGCTCGAAAAACCACGCACATAATCCAAGCCAGCCTTAACGGCCTTGGAGCTCACCGCCTGGCCGGAAACCGGAGCGACATCCGCCGAGACATCAGTCAACAACACCGCGCCATAATGCTTAGCGAGCGCCAGTGCAGCATCGATTCCGGTCAAGGTATTTGAGCCCTGCCCCGTCGTGATGACGTTGCCCTGATCGTCCACTTCGACCGACGTCGACAGCGGGGCGATCCAGGTGTCATCATCCCCGATGGCCCAAGCAAGGTCATCGGAGCTGATATAGGCAATTGCAATGACCTTGCGCTCCATCGGCGTAATGATGAGCGTATGCGGGAACTGACGCTGGACATCCACGCCCGAGACCCACGGGTTCTGCTTGAGATCCTCGGTAATCTGGTCGGGATCGACGTTAAAAAGCGACGTTCCCTCGGGCAAATCGATCAGCTGGATAGCATCGTGCTTCGTCACATGCTCGCTGCCTTGAATCTGAATATCAGTGGCGGTAAACAATCCAGAGTTAATCACCACGATGGCAACGACGACGAGCACGGCCAAGACGGCCAGAACGCCGCCAACGATTTTGCCTTTGCCTGTAACGACAGAAGCGGCGTCTGATGTTTTATTTACCATCGCCCCAAGTGAAGACAACGGGTTGACGCTTTTTTTACCCGAAGGCTTCTTGGCGGTAGCCGGCACCAATGTCAGCGAGCGCGGTTTCGATGCGCCCAGCGTGCGACCTGGACGCGGCGCTTTAGTTCCCGTCGAGGGCTTAGGAGTTGCCATGGGACGGGCAGGTTTGGCGCCCATAACAGGCTTTGACGTCACCGAGGGACGCGAGGACTTTTTTGCGGCCGGACGATTACCGAGCTGCGAGCCGACGACCGGACGACTGGTCTGTCGAGCATGCCCGACAGACTTAGAATGCGCGACGGTATTGCGTTGAGGTTTGGCAGGCGCGCCGGAACGCCCTCCGGCGCGGCGGAAGGTGGGTTTCGATGCTCTAGAAGCCGAGGAATTTAACTTCCGGTCTGAGCTCGATGCCATACGCCTCCCTCACCTTTCCGTGCACATGTCTGATAACCGCGGCAACGTCATCGGCCGAGGCAGTTCCGTTATTAACGATAAAATTAGCGTGAACGGGCGAAACTTCCGCGCCGCCAATCGAAAAACCCTTTAATCCACAATCCTCGATAAGCTTGCCCACACTCGCATCGGGCGGGTTGCGAAAGACCGACCCGCAGGATGCGCGACCCATGGGCTGCGTACGCTTGCGCCTCGTCAGGTACCGCTCCATGCGCTCGCGAATGTCGGCCTTGGGCGCCGGTTTAAGCTTGAGCACGCACTCGAGGATGATCTCATTGCGGGGAAGGCTACATTCGCGGTAGCCCCAAGTGATCTCGGACCCCGCATAATGTTTGATACCGGATACCGGGTCAAACGTTACGACATCCTCAACCAGCGAGCCAATCCACTCGGTCCGTGTGCCGGCATTCATAGATATCGCACCGCCGACCGAGCCAGGGATGCCAACGGCAAACTCAAGGCCCGAGAGGCTACGCGACAGGGCATCGTTGACCAGGCGCGCAAACATCACGCCCGCACCGACCGTCAGCGTACAACCGTCATCGGCAACAACCGTGCGCTGAAACTCACGTCCGAGCGAAATGACGGCGCCGCGATAACCGCCATCGGCAACCAGCAGATTGGAGCCCTTGCCGATGATGACCCACGGCACCTGCTCGCGATCGAGCACCGCCACGGCGCGGCGAAGGGCATGATAGCTATGGCACGTCACAAAGAGGTCGGCCTTGCCGCCGATACGATAACTCGTATGACGCGCAAGGCGCTCGTCCTCGATCACATCCGTGTCGATCATGCCCGAGAGCGCCATGACGGCGTTAAACAGACCCATTAGACTTAAGCGTCTTTCTTGGCAGTCAGATACTCGATAAACTCGGGACCGACGGTCGTAACGTCACCGGCACCCATGGTGAGCAGCAGGTCGCCCTCGCCCACCATCTGCTCGAGCTCCTGATTGAGCTCAAGACGGCTGGAGCAGTACACGACCTCCTTGCCAGGATGCTTGGCGCGCACGGTATCGGCGAGCATCTTAGAGGTAACACCCGGAATGGGCATCTCGCCAGCCGAGAACACATCAATCAGCAGCAGTTTATCGGCATTGGCAAATGCATCGGCAAAGTCGTCGCACAGGGCCTGCAGGCGCGAATAGCGATGCGGCTGGAACACGACGTCAACGTGCTTGTAGCCCAGCGACGAAGCGGCAGCAAGCGTCGCCTTGATCTCGGTGGGGTGATGGCCGTAATCATCGACCACGGTGATGCCATCGATATCGCCCACGTGGGTAAAGCGACGGCGGACGCCCTCAAAGCTCGAGAGCGCCTTGGCGGCGGCGTCGATGTCAAGGCCCAGGACATGGGCGACGGTGAGCACCGCCGTGGCGTTGAGCATGTTGTGGCGACCGGGATTGCTCTTGATCTCCACAGCGTGCTCAGTGCCGTCCTCAAAGCGAACGATAAAGTCGCTCTGGATGCCCTTGACATCCGGGTGCATGCAGACGATGTCGTTGCTCTCGGCAAAGCCGTAGGAAAGCACGTGACGGCCCGTCGACTTGGCGAGCTCGACCAGATGCGAGTCCTCACCGCAGACGATGACGGTGCCGTCCTCGCCCACCAGGCTCATGAATTTGGCGAAAGTCGCCTCGATCTCCTCGATACCCGAGTAGTGATCGAGGTGGTCGGCCTCGACGTTGGTCACAATGACCACGTTGGGGTTCAGGAACAGGAAGGAGCTGTCGGACTCGTCGGCCTCGGCGACAAAATAGTCGCCCGAGCCGTTCTTGCCGTTCGTGTCATAGCCCTCGACAATGCCGCCGATCAAGAAGCTCGGATCCAGACCCATGCGGTCGAGCATGGTGGCGCACATCGAAGACGTGGTGGTCTTGCCATGCGTGCCGGCAACAGCGACGGTGGTGTAGCCGTGACCCAAAGCAGAGAGCATCTTGGCACGAGGCCACACGGGAATGCCCAGCTCGCGAGCGCGCACGAGCTCAGGGTTGGACTCCGGAATAGCGGTGGAGACAACAACCACGTCGGGCTTGACCTCGTCGATCGTGGCGGCCTCATGGCCCACATGCACCTTCACACCAGCGCGGGTAAGCTGGCGGATATAGCGTGACGTCTTAAGGTCGGAGCCGGTAACGGCATAACCGCGCTCGTGCAGAACGAGGGCGATGCCGCTCATGCCGGCGCCGCCGATACCGATAAAGTGGGCGCTCTTAAACTCGGGCGCGGAGGTTGCAGTCTGGGAATCAGCCATGTGCTCGTGTACTCCTTGCGTAAACACTGCCTGTAACCCGTTAACTGTACCGCACCTACCGCATCAGCGCGAGGGCGACCGACGATATCCCGTCTAACTAACGCAAACCCTCTACCGCATCCGCCAGAAGAGCGGCGGCCCTATCCTGGGCCAGACCACGCGCCGCCTGACGCATGGCGTCGCGTGCCGCCGCGTCATCGACCAGGTGCAGCAGCTCATCGGCAAAGGCAGAACCGTCGATATCGGCATCGGCGCAGAGCACGCCGGCCCCGGCGTCGACCAGATAACGGGCATTGGTGGTTTGGTGGTCGGCAGTCGCATGCGGGTACGGCACGAGCACCGAAGGCACGGCGAGCGCAGCGATCTCGGCCACGCTCGATGCGCCCGAACGCGAGAGCACCAAATCGGCAGCAGCCAGCATATCGCCCATGTTGTCGATGTAAGGCTGGACGCGGTAACGCTTCGCCTCCTCGGGCGTCAGCGCCAAAGCGCGCTCGGTCTCCTCAAAGCCGTCGGCACCCGTCGAATGCAACACATAGAGGTTCTTGCGCGAAAGCAGCTCGTTTTTGAGCGAAGCCACGCGCTCGTTGAGGTGCTGGGCGCCAAGTGAACCGCCAAAGACGAGCAGCAGCGTAGCGTCCTCGGGAACGCCAAGTGCCTTGCGGCCGCGAGCGCGATCGCCCTCGATCACCGAGCGACGTACGGGGTTGCCGGTCATGAGCACGTGGTCAGGGTCACCTTCGCGCTCAAAGACCGAACGCGCTGCCGGCACCGAGATGCACACGCGAGCGGCGTGGGAATTCATCATCTTGTTGGCCAGGCCCGGAACAGAGTTCTGCTCATGCAGCAGATACGGAACGCCTGCGCCCTTGCACCACCCCAGCAGCGGAACCTCGACATAGGCACCAAAACCAATGGCGGCATCGGGCTTGCCGACCTTTGAGAAATGATTGGCGAGCGCACGCTTGGCCTTATTGACACGCCACAGCGAGGTCAGCGCCGTCCAAGGACGGGAGCGGTCGAAGCCCGTGACCGTAATGGGCACAAAATCAAACCCAGCCTCGGGGACCAGACGACCCTCGAGCTTGCGCGACTGGCCCACGAACACAACGTGGTGGCCACGGTCACGCAGCTCTTCGGCCAAGGCGAGCGCGGGGTTGATGTGTCCTGCCGTACCGCCGGCTGCAATAGCAACGGTCATCTTATCGGTCATGGTAGTCCCTTCGTACACGCGGTCCCTGGTCGTCGGTGCGCAAGCGCGCCGACGGGTCCGAGTTCAAATCGATTCGATTATATCCGCCGCCCGCGTTGCGAGGGCTGGGGCGCTGAGGACGACCTTGCGGCGCCGTTCGCTGACGCGGGCGGGCTGCCGGCTCGGTCGCAGAGCCATCCAGGACGGTAAAACCGTTACGCGAAGAACGCTCGCCGCGCACGTGGGGCACGCCGGCGGTACTCTCATCCATAACGGCAAAGCTCTCACGTCGGCGGTCATACTCATCGCGGCGGGCGCTCTCGTACGAAACGCGCAGGATCAACCCGGCAAGCATGAGCGACACAATAATCGACGAACCGCCGTAGCTAATAAACGGCAACGGTTTGCCCGTCATGGGAAACACGTTGAGGATGCCCAGCGCGTTAATCAAAAACTGCACCGCGAGAATGACCGCGGAGCCAGACGCCATGAGCGCGCCCCGACGATCGGTCGCCTGCTCGGCAATGCGAAACGCCGAGTAGATCAGCATCGCAAACACCAAGAAGAACAGCACGGTTCCAACAAAGCCGACTTCCTCGCCAATGATAGCCAGGATGTAGTCATTGTGCGCCTCGGGCAGATACGAGTACTTCATGGTTGAGTTGCCGATGCCACGGCCGAACAGACCGCCCGAGGCAAAGGCCATGATGGCAAGCGTGGCCTGATAGCCGTCACCATACTCGTCGGCCCAAGGGTTCAAGGCAACCTGAATACGCACCATACGGTACGGCTCTGCGACAAGCGCAATCACGATCACGAGAATGCCGAAGATTAGCACGCCGATGATAAATCTGGGGTCGAGACCCGCAAACAACGCCATGCACATGAGGGTCAACAGGATGATCAGGACAGTACCGAAATCGGGCTGGATAAAGATCAGAAAGAGCGAAATGCCCAGGTAAATGCCCATCTTGCGAAGGAATTCGTTGATGTTGCCACCGGGCGAAAAAAAGCGATCAAGCATGATAGCCGAATACGCAATGGCAAATGGCTTTAAAAACTCGGAAGGCTGGAACTGAATGCCGGCGATGTTGAGCCAGCGCGTGGCGCCACGGCTGCCGCTGCCCACCAAGAACACCAGAAACAGTAGCCCTATCATGCCTATGAGGAAGATCCTGAGCACATCCTCCCCAAACCAGCTGTCCGGCAAAACGCGCACGATGGCAATTAACGCCAGAACACCAACCACGGCAAAAGCGGCCTGTCGACCCAGAAAAAACGTCGCCGAGCCATTCTCGTGCAGCGCCTCGACCGAAGACGCCGAGTACACCATCAGCAGGCCAAAGCATACCAAGGTAAACAAGCAGGCCATGAATATCAAACGGGGGCGCATGATACGGGCGGGAACGCCGGCAATATAGCGTTCGCTAAACGACTGCCCGCCGCGGCTGGAACGCGGTGTGGTGCGACGTGAGGAAGCACGGTCCGAGTCGGGCCTCCTCATACCTTGTCGGGGGCTCTCCTCTCTCACCGCAACCCCTATTCCATTTGTGATTTCGCTGCAGCGGCAAGCTGGGCCACGTAGTCCTTAAACACGCGGCCGCGCTCCTCATAGCCCGAGAACTCATCGAACGAAGAGCAGGCAGGAGAAAGTAAGATCACGTCACCACGGCTCGACAGCGAACGGGCGACGTCCACGGCGTCGCGTAGGTCATCCGCCTGGGCGATATCCACATCGCCATCGACATCGGCCTCGTCCATAGCGGCGGTGAAGCGCTCGCGCGCATCGCCAAAGCAGACGACCGAGCGCACGTTGTCCATAACGACGCGGGCAAAGTCCGCAAGCGGCGTACCCTTATCGTGGCCGCCGAGCAGCAAGATCACGTCGTCATCGGGAAATGCCGTCAGTGCCTTCTCGACCGCATCGGTGTTAGTCGCCTTGGAATCGTTGACGTAGCGCACGCCGTCAATCTCGCCACACGGCTCCACGCGGTGCTCGAGCGGCTGGAACGAGGCCAGACCGCGGCAGACACCGTCGACATCGGCACCGACTGCCAAGGCAGCCGTGGCAGCGCACAGGGCATTGATAACATTGTGATGGCCCGAGATCTTGAGCTCGGATGTAGCGATGAGCGGGGTCTCGACACCCTTCAGACGCACGATCATCTTGCCATCGCGCACAAAGGCGGCATCCTCGCCCTCAGGCTCGTCAAAGGCAACCTTGCAGATGCGACGACCCGGCGTGTAGATGTACTCATCGAACTCGTGAATGCCGGCGTCTTCGACGTCGACAACCACCAGATCGTCATCGACCATATTGTCAAACAGTTTGATCTTGGCAAGCGCATAGTTCTTATGACTCTTATGCCAGCCCAAGTGGTCGGGAGTGATGTTGAGCAGCACCGCCACGCGGGGGTGGAGCTCGGTTGTCGTAGCAATCTGATAGCTCGAGAGCTCAGCCACAAACCACTCGTTGTGGGCTCGGCCGTCAATCTCGTTGACCGGCGGCTCGCCGATGTTGCCGACAGCAACGCTGGCCTCGCCGGCAGCCTTAAGCAGATAATCAGTCAGCGACGTGGTGGTCGTCTTGCCGTTGGTGCCCGTGATGGCAATCCAGTTATCGGGCGACAGGCGATAGGCAAACTCGGGCTCACCCATAATCTGGGCGGCATGCTCGCGCCCAGCCTTAAAGAAGCCCGAGAACTCCGAGATGCCCGGGCACGTCACGCATACGTCATAGGCGCCCTCGACCTGTTCGGTCCCATAGACAAACGACGCACCAGCAGCCTCGAGCGCACGCGTGGCGTCATTGGGCTCAGAGGTGCCACCGCCATACACGGTAACGGCACTTACGCGCTCGGGATGTGCCAGCGCCCAGCGGGCGACATCGAGACCGGATTTGCCCTGACCCAAAACGAGCAGGCTAAAGACATCAGCAAGAGACATGAAAGACCACTATCCCAACTGGAAGAACAGAGCAAGGCCAACGGCACCAAAGGCAGCAGCGATAATCCAAAAACGGATGACGACCTTGGTCTCGGCCCAGCCCTTCTTTTCGAAATGATGATGGATGGGCGCCATAAGGAAGACGCGCTTGTGCGTAAAGTGGAAGTAGACAACCTGAATCATGACCGACAGGGTCTCAACGATAAACAGGCCGCCGATGATAAGGGAGACGACCTCGGTGTTGGTCATGATGGACGTGCAGGCAAACGCGGCGCCCAGGGCAAGCGAGCCGGTATCGCCCATAAAGATGCTCGCCGGATAGCAGTTGAACCACAGAAAGCCCAAGCAGGCACCGGCACACGCGGTGCAGAAGATGGACAGGTTCACGTCTCCGTGCAAAAACGCCATGGCAGCCATGGCGAGCATGGCAATCATGGAGGTGCCGCCAGCAAGACCGTCAAGGCCATCGGTCAGGTTCACGGCATTAGAAAGACCGGCGATCATCAGCCAGCAAAAGACAATGTAGAGCCACGGGAACGAAAGGCCGCAGATGGTGGTCGAAAGCACGCCAAGGTCAATCGTCAGGCCGCCGGGAAAACGAATCTCGGGGGCGACGCCGCACCAGTTAACGGCAAGTACCGTAAAGGTGACACAGATAATGGTTAGGCCGATCATCTTGGCATGAGGCGTCAGACCGAGCGAGCGCCCATGCGTAACGGAGGTCAGGTCGTCGATCAGGCCCAGCACGCCGGTCGCCAGCGTGGCGAGCAGCACGAGCACGAGCTCGGTGGTGAGCTTGCCCATCAGCAGGCAGGTCAGCGAAATCGCAACAAGGATGATGACGCCGCCCATGGTCGGCGTACCCTGTTTAATCAAATGACGCTTGGGGCCGTCGGCTCGGACCTGTTGGCCGATACCCTCGACCTTCAGCAGCTTGATCCACCACGGCATGAGCAGCAGCGCAATGGCAGCGGCGATGCCAAGCCCCAAAAAAGCCTGATACGTTGGATACGAGGGATTGCCGAACATGGGCTAGCACACACCTTCCACAAAGCGGTCGAGCTCAACAAAGCGGGAACCCTTGACCAGTACAACATCATGTTTTTCAAGCGCGCCGCCCATGCGGTCGAGCACCTGCTGATAATCGGAGAACACCTGGATGCGGTCCTCGTCCATGCCCATCATGCGCGCGGCATCGGCCATAAGCTGGGCCAGCTCACCACCCACGCACGCCAGCATGTCGAGCTTCTTGGCGGCGGCATAGGCGCCCACGAGCTCATGCATGCGAGGAGCCTCATCGCCCATCTCGCCCATCTCGCCCAGGATCGCCATGCGAGACCCCGTGCACGAAAGCGAGCACAGCAGATCGAGACCAGCAGCCATGGATTCGGCGCTGGCGTTATAGGAATCGTCGATGACGCGGGCACCGCTCTTGGCGCGCTTGATCTCCTGGCGGTGCCCGGTGATCGTGAGGCCCCTAAAGGCAGCATCGATCTGCTCGGGCGTCACGCCCAAGCGATAGGCAACCGCGGCGGCCTTAACGGCATTAGGAACGGACTGCACGCCGGGGATGGCAAGCATGGTATCGATCGTCTCACCCTGGCCAAAATCGAGCGTAAAGACCGGACGTCCCTCGTCATCAACACGAATGTCGCGGGCACGGACCTCATCATCGTCCGAGACGCCGGCCAGCATCACATCGATACCAGCAGGCTGGGCGAACGTATCGCGAATGAACGGCGTAAAGTCGTCCTCACCGCCCAAAACCAGCAGCGGCAAGAAGTCGCCGGCGGCGCACATACCCTGGACAATCTCGGCCTTAGCGCGGGCGATGTTCTCGCGGCTGCCCAAAATGCCGATGTGAGAGGTACCAATCTTGCTTACGATGGCAAGGTTGGGATTGGCGGACTGGGACAGGCGCTCAATCTCGTGGAAATGGTTCATGCCCATCTCGAGCACCAGGACCTCGGTATCGGCCGGAGCGGAAAGCACCGTGAGCGGCATGCCGATCAGGTTATTGAAATTGCCCTTGGTGGCCCAGACACGATAGCGCTTGGCGAGCACGGCGGCGAGCACGTCCTTGGTCGTCGTCTTGCCGATGGAACCGGTAATGCCAACGACCAGGCAGCCAAGCTCCAGGCGATACGTGTGCGCCAAACGCAGCAGAAACTCCTCGGGATCATCGGTCAGCAGGATGGCGCACCCCTTGTCCTGCGCCAGCGAGACCAGCTCAGCCTCGGGCTCACGCGTCATCACGACGGCGCCGGCACCCGACTGGACGGCACGGGAAGCAAAATCATTGCCGTCGACGTTTTCACCGGGAAAGGCGACGAAAATCGTCCCTTCCTCGACCTGGCGCGAGTCGATAACGCACCCGCGGCATACCCGATCGGCTTCTCCCGTCACGGTTCGGGCCCCTGTTGCGGCCGCGAGGTTGTTGACGGCGATCTCTATCATTGCAGCCCCCCTGTAAACCTAATAATGCTATCGGCGTATTGTATCCCAGCGCCGCACATGCGTGGTGCAGGGCATGTGAACACCCTCATATGGGACAACAAACAACGCCCCAAAGATTGTAACCCCCTACTTCGTGTGCGGGATACCCAGCACGTCGAGCGCGTTGGCCATAATGGACTGGAACGGCACCGCAGCGGCATCTGAGCCGCTCGGCGTTCCGTCGAGCGTGATATAGCACAGCACCTTGGGCGATTGTGCCGGTGCAAAGCCCATAAAGGACGACATGTAGTTCTCCTTGAGGTAGCCGCCGTTCTCGTCGGCACGTTCGGCCGTACCGGTCTTACCCGCCACGTCATAGCCGTCAACCGCGCCGCCAACGCCCGTTCCCTCGGACACGACCGTCTGCATGCACGATGTCACCTGGGATGCGGCGTCCTCCGAAATCGCGCGCTCGCCTTCACCCCAGTCCTTCTCGTCGCCTTTGCTGGACTTATAGAAGTGCGGTGTCATCATCACGCCGCCGTTGGCGATGCCGCCCACGGCACGTGCGATCTCAATCGGCGAGACGGACAGTGCCTGTCCAAAGCTCATCGAGCCCAGCGTGGCGCCGTCATACTGGTCACGCTCCTTGACGATACCCAGGCTCTCTCCCGGAAAATCGACACCCGAGCTGTGACCGATGCCCCACTTGTCCACATAGGCGGCAAAGTCGTCGGCACCGATCTTGCGCCCCACCAGGACAAAGCCCACGTTGGACGAACGGCGCATCATCTCGCGCACATCCATGGTCATGGCATAGTCGCGCTTGTCGGCATCGGTGACGGTATCGTCGCCCACCTTGATGCTCGCCGGCACCTCAAACGACGTACTCGATCGCACGACGCCCAAGTCGAAGCCGGCGCCCGCCACGAGCGTCTTAAAGACCGAGCCGGGCTCGTAGGCGTCGGTGACCAGGCGCAGATTCATATCCTCGGTCTTGGCATTCTCCAGATCGGTCTGGTCGTAGGTCGGGTACGAGCAGGCTGCCAAAATCTCGCCTGTCGTAGGATCGGTGACCAGCGCCGAGCCGTTCTTGGCCTTAGTCTTCTCAACTGCCTCTGCCAGGGCATCCTCGGCCGCACGCTGGATATTGACGTCGAGCGTCGTCACGATATCAACGCCGTCGACCGCAGCCACCTTTTTATAGGCACCGCCCGCGATATAGCTGCCGTCCCTCGCGCGCTCGCGTACGAGAGAACCGTTCGTGCCGGTCAGAAGCTTGTTGTATTGCTTTTCGAGACCCGTCAAGCCGTCGTTGTCTACATTCACTACACCCAGCACCTGCGATGCCAGATTGCCGTATGGATATACGCGCTTCATGGCCTGCTCAAAAAGCACGCCGGGCAGGTTCTTCTTCTCCAGCGCCGCAACATCGTCTTCGTCCACCTGGCGCTTGATATACACCCAGGTTCCATCGGACTCAACGAGCTTGCGGCAGGTCTTTTTATCGATTCCAGTTGCCTTGACCAGCGCCGACACCGTCTTGTCAACATCCTCGACAAGCTGCGGGTTCACGGCGATGTTGCAACATTCGACCGACGACGCCAACACGTTGCCGTTGCGGTCGTAGATGGTGCCGCGTTTGGCATAGAGGGTCCGCGCAAGCAGGCGGCGCGCATCGGCACGCTCGCGCAGTTTATCGGCTTCGACAATTTGATAGTCGGCAAGGCGAAAGACGCCCAAGCCCAAGCCAAGCCCGATGAAGCCCATGACGGCTTTGCGGCGAGGCAGAGGTGCGCCTGTGAGCCATTCGGTCGACGAACTCTTGCGCGACCTGGTGTTATGCACTTGAGGGCCGCCCGAGC
This sequence comes from Collinsella sp., assembly GCA_048183675.1. Classification (GTDB taxonomy): domain Bacteria; phylum Actinomycetota; class Coriobacteriia; order Coriobacteriales; family Coriobacteriaceae; genus Collinsella. The sequence continues at coordinate 114,340 of DBEYWP010000034.1, forward strand.
CGCGAAGTCGCGACGCCGGGTCGTTGCCACGGGACTGCCCGACGTTGTAAGATTGCCGACCCGTTCCTTGATAACCAGAACGTCCCCGCGACGAGGGACGTCCAGAACCGCGGCCCCCATCGGAACCGCGGCGATAGTCATTTGTCATACTCAGCTACCGTCTTGCTACTGAGCGGTCGCGGTCGCGTTGGCGCCCGCGGCTGCATCCTGCGAAAAGTCAAGTGTAACGCTCTCGCTGGGCTCCACCATGCCATAAGCGCCCGCAAGGTCGCGAATGCGCGTGTCGGCGCCATAGACCGAATGCATGACCTCCAGGTCGGAGCTCTCATCGGTCGCCTTTTCGAGCGTGCTGGTAAGCTCGGCGTTGCTGTTGAGCACCTGGGCCGTAACGCCGGCGAGCGCCACGCGGGCGACGCCGATCGTCATGAAGATAGCCGCAATGATGCAAAACGTTTTAAGAACGCTCATGAAAACCGGGCTTACCGCCTGGTTTGCCTGACGGCCCGCGCCCGTGTAGACATCAAAGCGCGGCGTGCGCTGCTCACGGGGAGCAACGGGGGCCTGCGGCGTCTCACGATAGGCGGGCATGGCGTTCATATCATAGGCGAGTGCTGCGCTTGAAGTGTTGTAGCCCATGATATGCCGCCTCCCATCCCGAGTACGTTGGTAGTGTGTTTAAGCTTCGTTTATGGTGCGAGCGGGAGGTCCAATATCGCGCGGTCGCGCCTACAGACGCTGCGCCACGCGGATTTTGGCTGATCTCGCCCGAGGGTTGCGCTCAACCTCATCAGGCTGGGCAACCAAGGGTTTGCGGGTGATGACCTTGAGTATCGGCACGTTGCCGCACACGCACACCGGAATCTCCGGCGGACACGTGCACCCCTGGCTCATCTCCTTAAAGTGGTTCTTTACGATACGGTCCTCGAGCGAGTGATACGAGATGACGCAGATACGTCCGCCCGGGTTGAGCCACCTGGTGGCGGCATCAAGCCCTCGTTCGAGCACATCGAGCTCGTGATTGACCTCGATGCGAATGGCCTGGAAACTTTTCTTGGCCGGGTGTCCGCCATGCCGACGAGCGGCAGCCGGGATACCCGCCTTGATGATCTCGACAAATTGGCCGGTGGTTTCGATCGGTTCTTGCTCGCGGCGGCGCACGATCTCGCGCGCGATCTGCGAGGCGAACTTCTCTTCGCCGTAGACGCGTAGAATCCGGGCGAGGTCGTGTTCGTTATAGGTGTTGATGACCTCAGCTGCGTTTAAGGTGTTATTACCCGGATCCATCCGCATGTCCAATGGGGCGTCCTCGTTATACGAAAAGCCCCTGCCAGGGATATCGAGTTGCGGCGACGAAACGCCCAAATCGAACAGGAAGCCATCGACCCCGGGCACCTCGGCCGAGCAAAGTAGCTCGTCCAAGTCGCCGAAGTTGCCCTTCAGCAGCTGGTGCGGAACGCCGGGAACCTCGCGGTCCAGACGGGCGCCAGCGGCCTCGAGGGCCATGTCGTCCTGATCGACGCCGAGCAAAAGGCCCGTCTCCCCCACCTGCGCGGCCATCTTTACCGAATGGCCGGCACCGCCAAGGGTGCAATCGCAGACAACGGAGCCGCTCTTTAGCCGCAGCGACTCAAGCACTTCGCCGAGCATGACAGGTTCATGCCGATATTCTTGTGTCAAGATCCCACGCTCCATCCGTTACCCGTGCCTTGCCCTTACGAGAAGAAGAGGTCCAGCAGGGCCTCATCGTCATCGTCCTCATCGGCCGCGGCGCGATCCCAAACCTCAAGGTGGTCGTAGTTGCCCACAACCGTGACCTCGCGGTCGAGGTTCGCCTGCTTGCGGAGAGACTCGGAAAGACCGATACGACCGGCGCTGTCCACGTCCATCGACGTGGTGCGCTTGTTGATCGCCCTCATGAGCTTCTGGTCATTAATGTCACGCGGGTTAAAACCCTCGTGGCCCTCACGACCCGCGAAGAGTCCTTCGACCCACTTATCGAAGGCCTCGGCAGAGAACACGTACAGAGCATCGACATCCAGGGCTTTAAACACGCGAACGTGCTCTCCAAGCTCCTCGCGAAGGGGTGCAGGCAGGGATAGACGACCTTTTGCATCGAGATTGCGCTCGTATGCACCAGTCATTCCCATGTGCGCCCTCCCCTCGGTTACTCAGATGGCACGTACGCGGGAAACCACCCCGCCTGTCGACGTCATCAATAATATGGGGAACCGCCCCATTTTTCAACACCTTTCCCCACCCCTTCCCCCACCCCGCCCCACCATTCCACCCCCAATATGTTGTAAAACACCCCCGAGCATATGTTCGAAAACACAATATGTTGTGTTTACAGCAAAGGCGGGATGCCACCTGTGGCACCCCGCCTTTCAACCTCAACCTTCAAGTTGACCTTGAGGCGATTTTTGCGTCCTTTTACATGGCGTTCACATCGCCCCCAAACTCCCCCACCCAAGGCACGTGCGGCCCACCACCGCGACGACAAGTGGCGAAAAATGGGACGGGCCCCAGATTGCCCATGCGCGCGCAAAAGCACGCCGCAGCAATCTGGGGCCCGTCCCCAAATACCTATAAATATGCAGGCCAGCGATGTGTTAACGATGCGCCAGCGGATGCGCCGCCAGATAGACCTCGGTCAGTTGCGTGCGGTCGACATGCGTGTAGACCTGCGTGGTCGAAATATCGGCATGGCCCAAAATCTCCTGCAGCACACGCAGGTCGGCACCGCCCGCGAGCATGTGGGTGGCAAAGGAGTGGCGCAAGGTATGGGGATGGAGCCCCACCAGCCCCACCTGACGCCCATACCGCTCGCATATCGCATGCACGGCCTGGCGCGACAGGCGACGTCCGTTCTTATTTAAAAAGACCGCCGAGGTCTCGGTTCCGCGGGCATGGGCCGCCAAGCGAGAACGTCCCTCAGTTACATAGAGCATCAGAGCTCGCGCCGCGCTTCCCACCAGCGGGGACAGGCGTTCCTTTGAGCCCTTACCGCGAACGAGTACAAAGCCATCGTCAATATGGATATCGCCCACATCGAGCCCCACCAACTCGCTCACACGCAAACCGCATCCGTAGAGCACTTCCAAGATGGCATGGTCGCGCAAGCCCATCTCGCCCTCGGGGAAGTCTTGATCGAGCAGCGCCGAGACATCCTCCACCGATAGATACTCCGGCAAACGCTCAGCCTTTTTAGGCAGGCGCAACGCCGCCGTTGGATTTTGGGCTACAGCCCCATCGCGCACCAAAAAGGCATGCAGGCCCTTCACGGCTGCAAGCGCACGCTCCACCGAGGCATCGGAATAGCCCCCATCGCGACGGTCGGCGACAAAGCCCTCCACGACCTGACGAGTCACCTCTTCAAAAGACACAATACCCGCCCGCTCCAGATAGGCGCAGTACGTCGTCAGGTCACGACGATAGGCCGCAATCGTGTTGCGCGCCAAACCCCGCTCGACCGCGAGGTAATCGAGATACTCCCCCGCCGTCACGGCGAGCGACGAGGGAGTAGCTTCGGTATGTTCCTTATTCGCCGGCACCCTTAGTCCGTAGCGAGGTTCATGGGCGTCACCTGCAGACGGTCGACACCCTCGTGCTGGCCGATCGAAGCGCGTACGAACTCGCGGAACAGCGGCTGCGGGTTGGTCGGGCGGCTCTTGAACTCGGGATGAGCCTGGGTTGCCACATACCACGGATGCACGTCGCGCGGCAGCTCGACCATCTCGACCAGGCGCTCGTCAGGCGACAGACCCGAGATAACCAAACCGGCGTCCTCGAGCTGGTCGCGGAAGGCGTTGTTGAACTCAAAGCGGTGACGGTGACGCTCGTAGACGAGTTCCTCGCCATATGCCTCGCGAGCAAGGGTATCGGCGGCGAGCTTGCACGGATAGGCGCCCAGGCGCATGGTGCCGCCCTTCTCGGTCACGTCCTCCTGCGAGCTCATCAGATCGATGACACTATACGGGCCATCCGGATCGAACTCAGAGGAGCTGGCGCCGGCAAGGCCGACGACATTGCGCGCAAATTCGCACACGGCCACCTGCATACCCAGGCAAATGCCCAGATACGGAATCTTGTGCTCACGGGCAAACTCGGCCGCGAGGATCTTGCCCTCCAGGGCGCGCTTGCCAAAGCCGCCGGGGACCAGGATGCCCGAGGCGTCGCCCAGAACCTCGGAGACATTCTGCTCGTCGAGGCTCTCGCCGTCGACCAGCTGGACGTCCACATGGCGATCGTAGAAGACGCCCGCATGGTGCAGGGCCTCGATAACCGACAGGTACGCATCGGGCAGCTGCGTGTACTTGCCCACGACGGCGATCTTCACCTTGTCGGCGTGATGGTTGGCGTGATTCTGTTTGCGCAGGAACTCGTTCCACTCGCTCATGTCGCGCTCACGCGGGTCCAGACCCAGGCGCTCGCAAATGCGCAGGTCAAAGTCCTGCTCGGCAAGCAGCTGCGGAACATCGTAAATGCTCGCGCAGTCCTCGTTGGTAAAGACGCAATCGGTGTCGACGTCGCAGAAGCTTGCGATCTTTCCGCGGATAGCGTCATCGATATGGTGGTCGGAGCGCAGCACGATAATATCGGGCTGGATACCAAAGCTGCGGAGCTCCTTGACGGAATGCTGCGTGGGCTTGGTCTTGACCTCGTGGGCGGCGGCGATATAGGGAACGAGCGACACGTGGATGTAGCAGACGTTCTCGGGGCCGGCCTCCTTGCGGTACTGACGGATGGCCTCGACAAACGGTTGGGACTCGATGTCGCCGATCGTGCCGCCCAGCTCGGTGATGACTACATCGGAGCCGGTCTGCTCTTCAATGCGGCGGAACTTGTCCTTAATGGCATTGGTGACGTGAGGAATCACCTGCACGGTACCGCCCAAAAAGTCGCCGCGACGCTCGCGGGCGATCAAGCTCTTATAGATGGCGCCGGTCGTAAAGTTGGAATCGCGGGTCAGGTTCTCATCAATAAAGCGCTCGTAATGGCCCAGGTCCAGGTCGGACTCGTAACCATCCTCGGTAACGAAGACCTCACCATGCTGGAAGGGGCTCATGGTACCGGGGTCGACGTTCAGATACGGGTCGGCCTTCTGCATCGTTACTTTGTAGCCACGCGACTTGAGCAGACGGCCCAGCGAGGCCGCGGTAATACCCTTGCCCAGGGACGAAACCACGCCACCGGTTACGAACACATGCTTGGTCATATTGAGTTACCTGCGCTTCCCGTAGAAGTTGTTTATCCACATCTTACGGGTCTTCATTGTAATACTCGCGCCGCGGACCGTTCGCAATTTTTCTCGCGTGCGATTGCATTTCTCAATCTTGAAACAAAACGCCGCCCGGTTTCCCAGGCGGCGTCGCTATGGCAAGGGTTACATGCTGCTATCGATCAGCAACCTCGTCCTCAAGCATTTCTTGAACGAGCATGCCGGTACGGACGCCCTCAAGATACCACTCGCCACGTTCGGTGAGGCAAATGCCATTTGCAAGCTGACCGCCGTCGTCGCTATAACGCGAGACGACATCAATCATGCCTTCGGAATCCAAGCGATCGATTGCGGCGCGGGCACGATACGGCGAAACCCCCACGCGCTCGGCAAGCGTTTTGCGCGAGAAACTATACGGCCCGCCATTGTCTTTGGTTTGCTGGTCGATCTCCATCAACACCAGCACCTCGACACGCTTCATATCGTTGACACTCGCACGACCCTTGCCCGCCATAGCAGCCTCCTCAAACCGAGCACGAGCATCTAACGCGCCGTGCGCGACCGACACACCTCACGATGGCAGGTAATATCCATCATGCGGCATCCCGCTAAGGATGAAACAGTTACGGTTATTGTATACCGCTCAAATTGTCTCTAGGCAGGTAAACAGCTATTTTTCGCCGAAATAAGCGCTTTATTGATCAAAAAGCCGTACCGGGCGCTAACCCGATACGGCCAAAATGCAATGCAATTACCGCGGTGCTTCAAACTTAGCGATGGAAGAAACCGCGGCGCTCAAACTTGGGCTCGCAGCACACGTTGATACCTAGTTTGCGCAGTACCGTCTCGTCCGTCGGCGAGATAATCACGCTAAAGAAGGCATCGCAGCCGCGCAGCTGCTCCAGGCCCGAAAGGACGCGAGCGGCCGTCTCACTCGTGGCCGAGGTGATCGACAGCGCCATAAGCGTCTCGTCGGTGTGGAGGCGCGGGTTTTTGCTGCCCAGGAAATGCGTCTTGAGCTTGCTGATGGGCTCGATCGCCTCATCGCTAATGACCTCGAGCTCAAGGTCGACGCCCGAGACATGCTTGAGGGCGTTCATAATGAGCGAACTTGCGGCGCCCAGGCGCGTGGAGGTCTTACCGGTCACCACGGAGCCATCGGGCATGACCATGGCACCCACGGGACCACCCGTCAGCTGCTCCCTGGTGAGGGCCGCCGAGCGCGCCGGTGAGTAGTTCTTATCGATGCCGGCTTTCTTCATAATAATCTTGAGACGGTCGACTTGCTCATCGCCCACGCCGGTACGGCGCACATTTTCGACCGCGGTAAAGTAGCGGCGGACGATCTCCATCTTGGAAGCGTCGCGGCAGGCATCGTCATCGGTGATGGCAAAGCCGACCATATTGACGCCCATGTCCGTAGGACTCTGGTAGGGACTCTTGCCCAGGATCTTTTCCATCAGGGCACGGACCACCGGGAAGGCCTCGACGTCGCGGTTGTAGTTGACCGTGGTCTTGTTGTAGGCCTCCAAGTGGAAGGAGTCGATGATATTGGCATCGTCGAGATCGGCCGTTGCTGCCTCATAGGCGATGTTGACCGGATGCGTGAGGGGCAGATTCCAGACCGGGAAAGTCTCGAACTTGGCGTAGCCGGCGGCGGTGCCGTGCTTGTGCTCGTGATAGAGCTGCGAGAGGCAAGTGGCGAGCTTGCCTGAGCCGGGGCCGGGAGCGGTGACCACGACGAGCGGACGAGTGGTCTCGACAAACTCATTCTTGCCATAGCCGTCGTCGGACACGATCAGGTCGACGTCGTGCGGATACCCCTCGATGGGATAGTGCAGCCTGGCGGGGATACCGAGCGCGTTCAGGCGGTTGCGGAATACATCGGCAGCGGGCTGACCGGCGTACTGGGTGATGACCACAGCCGCGACGGCAAAGCCGTTGCCGCGGAACAGGTCAACCAGGCGCAGCACATCCTCGTCATAGGTAATGCCAAGGTCACCACGAGCCTTGTTTTTCTCGATGTGGTTCGCGTTGATCGCGATGATAACCTCGACATCGTCGGCGATGCTCTTGAGCATGCGGAACTTGCTGTCCGGTTCAAAACCCGGCAGCACGCGGCTCGCATGATAGTCATCGAACAGCTTACCGCCAAACTCCAAATAGAGCTTGCCGCCAAACTGCGAGATGCGCTCCTTAATGTGAGCAGCCTGCAGCTCGATATACTTCGCGTTGTCGAAACCCTGGCGCATATATGGCTCCCGTCCCGTTTCCATTTAATGTTCTAGGCGATTATAGCGGAGCCCGCCCTCCCCGATACCCAGACCATCAACAGGCACCAACCAAACATCCGTCAAACCTCTTGTCGGACATATTTGGTGCAAACTAACCTGACCCCATTGCACCGCCCCATTACACCAACAACGGCAACATCGCAGGTGGAGCATAAGTCAGCGAAAGCCCGCCAGAGCGAGCAAGGTGACGTGAAAGAGGAGGGCATAGGCCTTTTGGCCATGCCCGACGATTGAACGTCAGATTGCCGCTCTGGCGGGCTTGCAGCGTCGAGTGGTTCCGGCGTTTGGTAAAACGCCGGAACACAAGAGTGCCCCCTCCCGCGCACGGAACGGGAGGGGGCTAAAGGTAGGAGTCTACCGGTGGGTTTACCCCGCCGGACAGACGATGACCAGGTGATCCTTTACAGGATCGTCAAGGTTTCCGTGGGGTACCCGTTGGGTACTTAGAGCAGCACGCAGGCGACGGTCAGGATGACGGCGCAGACGACGGAGAGAGCGACGATGAGCTTAAGGGCAAACTTGAGCCAGGTCGTCCACTCGATCTTGGCCAGGGCGAGACCGCCCATGATGGCGCCGGAGGTCGGGGTGAACAGGTTCACGACACCGATGGCGGCGGAGAAGATCATGACCATGACCTCGGGCGAGAAGCCGAGCTTAACAGCCAGCGGTCCCATGATGGGCATGGAGACGGTGGCCATACCGGAGGTCGAGGGGATCAGGAAGGACAGGCCGAAGTAGACCAGGAAGCTCATGGGAGCGAAGATCACGCCGGACAGGCCAGCCAGGGCATTGGCGGCAGCGTCGAGGACGTAGACGTCGAGGCCGGTGTTAGCCATGAGGACGGAGATACCACGGGCGAGAGCGATGACGAGGACAACAGACATCATGTCGGCAGCGCCGGTAATGAAGGTGTTGACAATCTGCTTCTCGGACAGGCCACCGATGATACCGATCAGGACAGCCATGAGGAAGAACCAGGTGGAAGCCTCGTCGAAGTACCACTGGCCAATGGGCAGGCCGGTGATCAGGGCAGACCAGCCCTGAACGACGGCGTTACCGTCGGCATCGTAGACAGCGCCGGCGTCAAAGAAGTTGGCGACGCCCTCGTTGAGGTCGGCCAGCGGGATGAAGCCGACGATCATGACGACGAAGGTGAAGGCGAAGGCGATCAGAACACCCTTCTGACGACCGGTGAGCTTGACCTCCTTGTGGACCTCGGAAGCAGCCTTGCCGTGAGCCTCTTCGGCGTCCTTGAGCTCCTGCATCGACAGGATGGTGGAACCCTTGTCAGCCTTGACCTTCTTGGCATAGCTCATGACGAAGAAGATGGACATGGCAGTGGTAACAATCCACAGGACGGCACCGAGGCCGATGATGATGGACTGGTTGACCTCAATGCCAACGCCGGTCAGAGCGTCGACGGCAGCGCCGACGGCGAACGGGTTAACCGTGGAGCCCAGGCAGCCGCAGCCAGCGCCGAGCAGGACGGTAGCGGCACCGACCATGGGGTCGAAGCCAGCAGCCATCATGGTAGCGGCGAGCAGGGCGTAGAAGGGAACGGTCTCCTCGCACATACCATAGGTGGTACCACCGAGGGAGAAGATGAGCATCAGCACGGGAATGAGCATAATCTCGTTGCCCTTAAGCTTCTGCACCAGAACGGCAATGCCGTTGTCCAGAGCGCCGGTCTCGGTCATCATGCCGAGGAAGCCGCCCAGGATCATAACGAAGAGGCAGACGGGCAGAGCGTCAGCGAAGCCCAGGATCGGGGCGGTGCAGAAATCGCTCAGACGGGCGGCAGTAACCTCGCCGCGGGACGTGCCGGAGACGATAACGGTAATCACTGCAACAATTGCCAGCAGAGCAAGAAGAATGGTGAACGATGAAGGCATACCGCGCTTTTTCTTAGCGGTCTCAGTCATAGTTCTCATCCCCCCTTCATAAATCATTTACTGATCTCGCCCGAAGCGGCTCTTCCGTGCCGTGCCTGCCGCTTGATGCGAGATTTTTACCAGATAAAACCGCTCGGGGTGCGCAGTAATACACCCCGAGCGAGATGCTAGATGCTCTTACTTGAGCGTGGCGTACATGACAGCCTTAATGGTGTGCATGCGGTTCTCGGCCTCGTCGAAGACCTTGGAAGCGGGGCTCTCGAAGACCTCGTCGGTGACCTCCTGCTCGGTGATGCCGAACTGCTCGCACTTCTCGGCGCCAATGGTGGTGTTGGTGTCGTGGAAGCTGGGCAGGCAGTGCAGGAAGATGGCACCCGGGTTGGCCATAGCCATGACCTCGGAAGTAACACGATACGGGGTGAGCTGAGCGATGCGCTCGGCCCAGACCTCGTCGGGCTCGCCCATGGAGACCCACACGTCGGTGTAGATAACGTCGGCACCGGTGACACCGTCCTTGACGTCGGTGGTCAGCTTGATGGTGCAGCCGTTGGCCTCGGCGATGGGCTTGCAGGCCTCGATGACGTCGTCGGCGGGCATGCACTCCTCGGGGCCGCAGGCCACGAAGTTCATGCCGAGCTTGGAGCAGACAACCATGAGGGAGCGAGCAACGTTGTTCTTGCAGTCGCCCATGAAGACGAGGGTCTTGCCCTTGATGTCGTAATTGAAGTTCTCCTGGACGGTCAGGATGTCAGCGAGCATCTGGGTGGGGTGCCACTCGGTGGTCAGGCCGTTCCAGACAGGCACGCCGGACTTAGCAGCGAGCTCCTCGACGTCGTCCTGGGCAAAGCCACGGAACTCGATGCCGTCATACATGCGGCCGAGAACGCGGGCGGTGTCCTCGATGGACTCCTTCTTGCCCATCTGGGACGAACCGGGATCGAGGTAGGTGACGCCCATGCCCAGATCCATGCCGCCGACCTCGAAGGCGCAGCGAGTACGAGTGGAGGTCTTCTGGAAGAGCAGGACGATGTTCTTGCCCTCGAGATAGCGGTGCGGAACGCCAGCGCGCTTCATATCCTTGAAGTTCTTGGAGAGCTTGAGCAGGTACTCGATCTCCTCGGTGGTGAGGTCGAGAAGCTTGAGGAAGCTACGGCCGGAAAGGTTAACACCCATGGTTTGATTCCTTTCGAAGAAATGAATTACGTAAGTATTAGTGGTGCCCGTTTAACGGGCGAAGCCGGTGCGGTTGTAGGGGGACCGCACCGGAAACGGAAAGACTTAGAGGTCCTCGCGCCAGAAGGGCATGCTCATGCAGCGCGGGCCGCCGCGGCCGCGGGAGAGCTCGGCGGAGGGCACGACGAGAAGGTCCAGGCCCTCCTTGTACAGCACGTCGTTGGTGACGGTGTTGCGGGCGTAGA
>DBEYWP010000035.1:0-83400 GCA_048183675.1 Collinsella sp.
AGCCTGTCGGCGACCGCCGAGGCCGTGACGTTGCTGCCGAACACGTCGCCCCACCTGCCGACCGGCACGTTGGTCGTGACGATCGTCGACCGCTTGAGCGCGTAGCGCCTGTTCACCAGCTGGAACAGCAGGTCGGCGCCCTCCTTCCCGATATCGAGGTAGCCCAGCTCGTCTATTATCAGCAGGCTGCAGTGCTCGTAGAACCGCATCCTGCGCGCCAGCGCCTCCTTCGCCGAGGCGTGCTTGAGGTCCTCGACCAGCCTCGAGCAGTCGGCGAAGTACACCTGCTTGCGTGCCATCACCGCCTCGTGGCCTATGGCTATCGACAGGTGGGTCTTGCCGACGCCCGGGCTGCCGACGAGCACGACGTTGTCGCCGCGGTCGACGAACTCGAGCGTGGCCAGCTGCTCGACCAGCCCGCGGGGCACGCTCGGCTGGAAACCCCAGTCGAAGTCGGCCAGCGTCTTTATGTAGGGGAAGTTGGCCATCCTCGTGCGGCGCTCGTCGTCGGCGCGCCGCTTGAGGGCTATCTGGGCGTCGGTGAGCTCGAGCATGGCGTCGACCAGGCTCTTCCTCCCGTCGGCGACGAGCCTGACGTACTCGGGCACCGACGACGCCATGCCCTCGAGCCCCAGCTCCTCGAGATTGGCCGCCAGGCGGTTGAGCGGGCTGGCCTGCGCCGCGGCGCTCACAGCGAGCCCCCTATCGAGTCGAGCAGCCCGAGGTTGGCGGCGGCGGCCGCCTCGATGTCGCCGGCGGCGTCGCCGAACCAGCGCTTCCCGGCCATGGCCTCGGCGTAGTGCGCCGGGTCGTAGGCCGGCCCGCCCGCCACGTGCGTCGCCACCAGCTCGCCGCCGACGTAGCAGTCCATCGCGCCGCCGGGCATGCAGACGATGCGGGCGGGCCTGCCGATGCAGCGCCTGGGCACCGACATGGGCTCGCCGTGCGCGCTGACCAGCATCGTGGCCGGCACCCTGGCCACGCGCACCACGTCGCCCATCGCCTCCTCGAGGGCGCGGAGGTTGCCGACGGGCAGCAGCGCGTCCTTCTCCTCCATGAACAGCGCGGAGGGCGGCAGCCCCGTGGTCTCGTTGGGCTCGGAGTTGCTGGCGTCCTCGATCCGCGCGATGATCTCGTCGATGTCGTCCCAGCCGTCGAAGTCGCCCTGGTAGGCCGCGAGCCGCGACAGGAAGCGGTTCGACGACTCGACCTTGCCCTTGGTCTGGGGGCTGCGCGGGCGGCACAGCTTCAGCTCGAAGCCGGCGGCCTTGGCGAACTCGTATGCGCGCTGGACCTTGAGGCGCCTGCCGCCCTTGACCGTCACCAGGGCGGACATGTTGTCCGTGACCCACTCGCGGGGCACGCCGCCGAGCCTCGCGATCGTGGCGTACATGCACCTGACCAGGTCGTCGGTCGTCCTGGTCCCCGACCGGATGAATATGTGCCTGCGGGAATGGCCCAGCGTCGCCGCGAACACGTTGAACTCGAACAGCTCGCCGTCGCGGTTCGCCATCCTGACCGACTCCTTCCAGTCGAACTGCAGCTGCAGCCCGGGCGGCGTCTCGAAGCGCGGGTGCGGTTCCGGGCCGACGGAGGCCCCGACGGCGATGCCGTTCTTGCGCATGAACTGGGTGAAGGCGTTGTAGCCGGCCAGGTCCTCGCCGGGATACCTGTGCAGCAGCCACTCGTGGATGCCCTTCTTGGTGACCCCCGGCAGCTGCGCCTTGGCGGCCACCTCCTCGATGTGCGCGTCGAAGGAGCCCGCCCTGTCGGCGCGCCCGTCGCGGGGCCGGCCGCCCTCGGCCCTCCAGTACGCCGCCACGGTGTGCCTGTCCTTGCCGTAGCGCTTCGCTATGTCGCTGAAGTTGGGCTTTATGCCCGCTTCCCTGTACATGTCCAACTCTCCGATCAGGTTCTTCTCCGCCACGGCCGCTCCTCCCGAAAGCATCGTTCGCTTGTCGGTCGAAGCGTAAGCCCCGGCGTTGGTGGAAATGGTGAAAATGCGTTGGCGCGATTGGGGAAATTGCGTTGGCGGAATCGGCTGAAGTGCGATGGCGAAATTGGTTGTTTTTACAGTAGCGCTAACATCGCGGGCACGCCCAGCGCCGAGAACGCGTGCAGCATCCCGATGAGGAGGTTCTCCTGGCGCGCGTTCGGGAAGAACTCGACGTGGGCGCCCCCGCAATGGTGGCAGACCATGGCGAAGCAGGCGATCCGCGCCCGCTCCCCGCCAGGGCGCTCGACCGCGACGAAGCCCCAGTCCATCTGGTAGGCCTCTCCGGGCGCCGTCCTGAAGCGCTGGCCGCGGCAGCCCTGCGGGGCCGCCTGCCGCCTCTTCGCGGGCACGAGGTCCCGGTGCGCGGCGATATAGGTCTTCACCGTGGTGAGGCCGCCGGCGTAGCCCTGGCCGAGCAGCCGCTCGAATATCACCTGCGAGTTGGTGACGCCCTTCCGCAGGAGGTCGTCCACCAGGCCGGTGTGGCCGGCGAGCACGCCCGGCGCGGCCCTCCTCCCGCTGTTCCCGTGGGTCAGGGCCCTGAACCCGTGTGCCCTGACCGTCCTCGCGCGGGAGCGGGTGAGCCCCGTCCTCCTGCAGAACTCCGCGAGGTTGCATGCCTGCGGGTCGAACCCGTCGCCCTCCTCCGCGGCCATCTCCCGGAGCGCCGCGTCTATAATCTCCTGTAGGTCATCGTGTCTCTCGTTCACCTCAATGGTCCTCCTAACGCCGGCGTGTTGGCACCACCAGCGTAGTGGCGGCGGGGAGGCACGGTGGCCATTATTCGGTGACCGGGATTGGTCAAAATAGTTTGACTATTAGCGGCTAAAATCGCCCGGCGCTAACATCGAGGCTCAATTTAAGGTGGACTACAAACGAACGATGCGCATGCATCCGCAGCTAAAAAGTGAGTTTAAAGCGGCGGTTGCAGAGCTTGTGGCTCATGGGTCACTTCCGGCGGAGTATGGTGCCCACGAGCTCTCAAACCCGGGCGGAAACTACAACGGCCACATCGATTTCCACCTATCCGATGGCTTGGTCGATGTGGTCGTTCTTTATCTTCCCCATAAGACTAACCCAATGATTAGGCTGGTGAGAATGGGCACTCATCAGGAGCTGTTTCAGGGTCCGCTGGGCTGATCGCCGATTTCTAACTTGCGGTGAAATAGGGATTGATTGGCGGCTAATAAGCCAAAAACAGTCCCTATTCCACCGCAACTGATGTGGGCGTCCCTAGTGAGTTGGCTGGTAGCGGGGGCAGTAGCTGATGGCGATGGCATCGACGCCTACGTGGGTGGCGATGGTGCAGCCGATGGGGCCGGTGCCGGCGTCTACGTAGTCCTGGCCCGCGAGCGCCTCGTTGGCAAGTTCCTGCTCCTCGGCGGCGCCGGTCGTGAGCACGCGCACGCTTGAGCCCGGGTGCTCGTCCAAAAACGCGAGGCAATCTGCCATGGTGTTGGCAACGATGCGCTTGGCGCCGCGGCCCTTTTTGATTGCCTTGATCTCGCCCGATTTCCACTCCGGCGAAACGGCCAGGCGAATGTTGAGCATCTGCGTGAGCTGGCCGGCGAGCTTGGGCGCGCGGCCGTTCTTGACCAGGTTCTCGAGCGTGCGCGGAATCAGTAGCAGATGGGCGTCGGGCAGCGTCGCGCGGATCCGCGCCTCGGTCTCGTCTAGGCTGCGGCCGTCCTCGCGCATGGCGAGCGCGTACTCCACCAGCAGGCCCTCGGCGCCCGAGCCGGTGCGCGAGTCGATGCAGCGCACGTCGAGCTCGTGGGTCTCGGCGACCAGGCATGCGTTGGAATAGCAGGCGGACCATTCGCTGCACAGCGAGATAAAGATCGCGCTATCGTGGCCGTCAGCACGCACGCGGTCAAAGAGTGCCTTGAACTCGCCGGCGCTCGGCTGCGAGGTGTGCGGCAGTTGCTCGGAGCCGGCCATGCGCGCGACGTATTCCTCGGCGGTAATCTGCACCTGGTCGAGCAGGTCCTCGCCCTCGATAATCACATGCAGCGGAATCACGTAAATGCCGAGCTCTTGAGCGCGGGCGGGGGAGATGTCCGACGTGGAGTCGGTTATGATGGCAAAAGACATAATTGCACCTTTCGTTGGGGCGCTTGCGCGCCGCCTTCTTAGAGCAAAGTGCGACAAGTATAGTGGAGTTGCTCTACATTGCTAGGTTCAATTGTTGAATAGTCAACAGTTTGAAGTGACGGTGTGGAAATCATCAACTGGGGAAGAGGGATGCCGATGGCGGCATTGCAGCTATGCGAGCGGCCGGTTGTGCTGTTCGATTTTGACGGCACGGTGGCCGATACGGGCCGGGCGGTGATGACCTCGACGCGCAAGACGTTGGCCGCGCGCGGGTTTTCGGAGGCGCAGATGGGTGACCTGCGCCGCATGATCGGGCCGCCCCTGTGGAAGAGCTTTCACGACTTTTATGGCTTCTCCCGCGAGGAGTCGCTTGTGGTGGCTGACGAGTACCGTGCCTTTTTTGATGAGCTGGGACCTGAAGAGTATCCCGTGTTCGACGGAATCCCCGAGCTGCTCGATGGCCTTGCCGCGCAGGGGCATCGCATGGCGGTCGCGACGTCTCGCATGGAGGCGAAGTGCATCGATATGGTGCATGAGCTGGGGATTTGCCAGTTTGAGGCCGTGGTCGGCATGAATCCGCCGCAGGGGCGCGAGACCAAGGCGGATTCGGTCCGCGATGCCCTGGCGGCCCTGGGTGCGACCGCGGACGAGGCCGTGATGATCGGCGATCGCTTCAACGATGTGGAGGGCGCACACACAATGGGCGTGCCGTGCATTGGTATCTATTCGGGCGCGGCGGCGCCGGGCGAGCACGAGGCGGCGGGTGCCGATGCAGTGGTGCACTCGGTGGCCGAGCTTGCTAAACTTTTCGCTATCTAATAGACGTAATGTGAGGGACGGGCGTACCCGTCGCTCATTGGTAAGGAGGTCGTCCATGAATCAGGTGGAGCAGAGCGTTACCGAGTATGTCGACGAGGTCTGGGAGGATGTCGTCGCCGATATCGAGCAGTTGGTGAGTTATCCGTCCGTGGCAGTTTCTGCCGATGCGGAGCCCGGCGCGCCGTTTGGCCGCCCGGTCCGTGATGCGCTCGATTGCGCGCTCGGTATCGCGCAAAAGCTCGGCTACCAGACGAGCGATGACGAGGGCTATGTGGGAATCGCCGATATCCCGGGCCGCGGCGACAAACAGCTCGCGACTATCTGCCACGTGGACGTGGTTCCCGCCGGCCCTGGCTGGAACACCGACCCGTTCACCATGGAGCGCCGCGAGGGCTGGCTGCTCGGTCGCGGCGTGATTGACGACAAGGGCCCGGCGGTATTGTCACTCTACGCCGGCGCCTACTTGCTCAAGCACGGCATTGTTCCGCGCTACACCTTCCGCGCGCTGCTGGGCTGCGATGAGGAAGTGGGCATGTCCGACGTTCACCATTATCTGGAGAACAACGCAGACCCCGACTTTTTGTTTACGCCCGATGCCGAGTTCCCGGTCTGCAATGCTGAGAAGGGCCAGTTTGGGGCGACGTTCGTGAGCCCCAAGATCGACGGCGGGCGCATTGTGTCCTGGAGCGGTGCCGAGGCGAGCAACGCCATTCCGTCGCAGTCTATCTGCGAGCTCGCGATTGCCGCCGATGAGCTGCCGGCGCCGGTCGAGAATGCTGACCGCCTGGAGATCACGGCTCTCGACAATGGTCATGTGCAGATTTTCGCCCACGGTATTGGCGGTCACGCCTCGATGCCCGAGGGGACGATCAATGCCGTCGGCCTGATCGTGTCGTATCTGCGCGAGGCCGAGGACGCGTTTGGTGCACGCGACGAGCGCCTGCTGACGCCTGCCGAGCACGAGTTCGTCAAGTTCCTGGCCTTTGTGCATGCGGATGCCTATGGTCGCGGCCTGGGTATCGACGCGACGAGCCCAGCGTTTGGCCCGCTTACCTGCAACGCTGGCGTCATCCGTGTGGCGGATGGCCATATCGAGCAGGTCATCGACGTGCGCTTCCCCGACAGCACGAGTGCCGATACCATCCGCGAGCAGCTCGAGCCGCTCGTGGGCCGTTTTGGCGTGATGTGCCGTGTGGGTCGTGCGAAGGTGCCGTTCTCGGTGTCTGCCGACGATCCGGCCGTGAAGGCGCTTATCGATACCTATAACGAGTTCACCGGCAAGCATGCCGAGCCCTTTGCCATGGGCGGCGGCACGTACGCGCGCAACTTTGCCCGCGCCGTCTCGTTTGGCCCCGAGGAGACCGGCCTGGAGCTGCCCGCATGGGGCGGCCAGATGCACGGCCCCAACGAGTGTGCCAGCGAAGAACAGCTTAAACAGGCGCTCAAGATCTATATTGTTGCGATCCTCCGTTTGAATGAATTAGAGCTTTAAGGTCTCGCGGTTTCCCAATCTAAGTTGCGGTGGAATAGTTCCTAGAATGGGCCATTTGATGGCCAAGCAGGAACTATTTCACCGCAACTTTGTTTTTATTGGTGTAAAAGGCGGGCCATGCTTGGTGGCGGGTTTGTTATTCGTTTGTAAAGGCCGTGCTGCGCTTGCGGTAAGGGTCTATCAGATGCCCGTAAAAAACCGCAGTTGGCGCTGGTGCTGCCCGGTCGGGGCCGTATCTTTCCAAACAGCAAAGCGGGCAGGGTGCCCGCGATTCGCATGTATGAAAGGAAGATCATGCTCGATCAGGCTTATTCTCGTCGTCAGTTCCTCGGCCTCGCTGGTGGTCTTGCCAGCATCGTCGGTCTCGGTCTCGTTGGTTGCGGCGGCTCTGGCGCATCCGACGCCGCCGACAAGGGTAGCGCCGCTGCTGCCGAGTCCGTCTCCGGCGAGGTGACCTACGACGGTGCCTCTTCGTTCCAGGCTCTCGTCGAGGCCGCTGCCGAGAAGTTCATGGACGCCAACCCCGATGTCTCCGTCTCCGGCTCGGGTAACGGTTCGGGCAAGGGCCTGACCGCTGTCGCCGCCGGCACCGTCACCATCGGTAACTCCGACGTCTTCGCCGAGACCAAGCTCGAGGCCGACCAGGTCAAGAACCTCGTCGATCACGAGGTCGCCGTCGTGGGCATGGGCCCCGTCGTCTCCAAGAACGTGACGGTCGACGATCTGTCCCTCGAGCAGCTCAAGGGCATCTTCTCTGGCCAGATCACCAACTGGAAGGAGGTCGGCGGCGACGACGCCACCATCGTCGTCCTCAACCGCAAGGCCGGCTCCGGTACCCGCGCCACCTTCGAGGCCGCCGTCTTTGGCGACGAGGCCGTCGACTTTAAGGGCGACGCCGAGCTCGACAAGTCCGGCGACGTCCAGACCCAGATGGCCAGTACCGACAACGCCATCTCCTACCTGGACTTCTCGCACTTCGACGACTCCAAGTTCAACGCCGTCAAGGTCGAGGGCGTCGAGCCCAAGAGCAAGAACGTCACCGACGACTCCTTCAAGATCTGGGCTACCGAGCACATGTACTGCGCCAAGGACGCAGACGAGGCCACCAAGGCCTTCCTGGACTTTATGCTTTCCGACGACGTCCAGGGCAAGCTTGTCGAGGAGCAGGGCTTCATCCCCGTCTCTGCCATGAAGGTCGTCAAGGACGCCAGCGGTAAGGTCTCCGCTAAATAGGTAATCGCCCCCGGAAAGGTTTGCAATGGCAAAACAGCTGCCAAAGCGCGACCTTGAGAACGTGGGCCTGGGCGTCACGGGCGCGTGCGTAGCGCTCGTGACGCTTGTTGTTGCCGCGCTTATCTTCATGGTCGCCCAAAAGGGCCTCTCGGCTTTTGTTAAGGATGGCGTTTCGGTCGTCGAGTTCTTCACTGGTACCAAGTGGGACCTGGCTAACACAGCCGAAAACGGTCTGCCTTACACCGGCGCCCTGCCCCTGATCGTCACCTCGTTTGCGGTCATGGTACTCTCCACGCTCATCGCACTGCCCATCGCTATCGGCTCTGCCATCTTTGCGGTCGAGATCCAGCCTAAGTTTGGTTCCAAGGTCTTTCAGCCGCTTATTGAGCTTTTGACCGGCATTCCCTCGGTCGTCTTTGGCCTCATCGGTTTTCACGTGGTCGTCGGCCTTATGAAGAGCGTTTTCCACGTGAGTACGGGCCTGGGCATCCTGCCCGGCGCCATCGTGCTGGCCGTCATGATCCTGCCGACCATGACCACCCTTTCGGTCGATGGCCTGCGCGCCGTGCCCGACAGCTACCGTCAGGGCTCGCTCGCGCTGGGCTACACCCGCTGGCAGACCATCTGGCACGTGGTGCTCAAGTCCGCCATGCCGTCGCTCATGACCGCGGTCATCCTGGGCATGACCCGTGCCTTTGGCGAGACGCTCGCCGTGCGCATGGTTATCGGCGGCATCGAGGCCATGCCGACGTCGCTGCTGTCGCCGGCGTCCACCATCACCACCACGCTCACCACGTCCATGGCGGTCTATGCCGAGGGCTCGGCCCAGGACGACGTTCTGTGGGCGCTCGGCCTGCTGCTGATGGGCATGAGCCTCATCTTCATCCTGATCATCCATCTTATCGGCCGCAAGGGGGCGAAGGCTCGTGGCTAGCACGTGCATCCATATCGACGAGGCGAGACTCGGGCGCGTCCAAAAACAGGACCGCATCGCCACGGGCGTGTTGACGGCGATCGTCGCCATCGTCATGCTCATCGTCATCTCCATGGTGGCCTATATCCTGTTCGAGGGCGTCTCGACGCTGTTCCAGCCGGGCTTTCTCACGCAGCCGTCGCGCGCCAACGGAACCCAGGGCGGCGTGCTCTATCAGCTGTTCGACTCGTTCTATCTGCTGCTGATCACCCTGGTTATCTCGGTGTCCATCAGCTTGGGCGGTGCGGTCTTCCTGGTTGAGTACGCACCGGACGGCCCCATTCGCGACATCGCCTCCACCGCCATCGAGACGCTGTCCTCGCTGCCTTCCATCGTCGTCGGCATGTTCGGCTTTCTGGTGTTCTCGGTGCAGCTGGGCTGGAAGTACTCCATCATCTCCGGCGCCGTTGCGCTCACCATGTTCAACATCCCCATCCTGGTGCGCGTGATCCAGCAGGCGCTCGAGGACGTGCCGCAGGCCCAGCGCGATGCGTGCCTGGCTATGGGCCTTACTCGCTGGGAAGCCACGCTGCACATCCTGATCCCCGAGGCCATGCCCGCCATCGTGACCGGCATCGTGCTTTCGGCCGGCCGCGTGTTTGGCGAGGCTGCGGCACTGCTCTTTACCTCGGGCATGAGCTCGCCGGTTCGCCTGAATTTCTTGAGCTTTAACCTGTCGAGCCCCACCTGCGCCTGGAACGTGTTCCGCCCCGGTGAGTCGCTCGCCGTGCACATCTACAAGATTTACGGCGAGGGCAGCCCCGAGGCCCAGCAGATCGTCTGGGGCACTGCGGCACTGCTGATGATCTGCGTGCTGCTGTTTAACGTAGTCGCCCGTATCGTGGGCAAGCAACTGGCAAGGAAGATGACGGCCGAATGAGCGAGATGAATGCAACGCCCGCAACCGAGGCGGCCACGTCCGAGACCCAGGACTTTCTGTCGAGTGTGGGGGAGAGCGAAAAGCGCGTTCGCGTGAGCGGCAAGGCCGTGAGCGACGAGGTCGTGCTCTCCACCAAGGACGTCAACGTGTACTATGGCGACCACCATGCGCTGCACGATACGTCGCTCGACTTTCACAAGGGCGAGATCACGGCGCTCATCGGGCCTTCGGGCTGCGGTAAGTCGACCTTTTTGCGCAGCCTCAACCTGATGAATCGCGAGATTCGCGGCTGCCGCGTGGAGGGTGAGATCAACTACCGCGGGCGCAACGTGAACACCAAGACCGAGAACACCTACGAGCTGCGCCGCTCCATTGGCATGGTGTTCCAGCAGCCCAATCCTTTCCGCAAGTCCATTCGCGACAACATTACATTTGCGCCCAGGCGTCACGGCATTACCGACCGCGACGAGCTTGATCGTATGGTCGAGGAGAGCCTGCGTGGTGCGGCGCTGTGGGACGAGGTCAAGAACAAGCTCGACAAGAGCGCCTACGCGCTTTCGGGCGGCCAGCAGCAGCGTCTGTGCATTGCGCGCACGCTGGCGCTCAACCCCGACGTGATCCTGTTTGACGAGCCCTGCTCGGCGCTCGACCCCATCTCGACGCTGGCGATCGAGGATCTCATGTCGTCGATCGTTGCCGACCGCGCCATCGTCATCGTGACGCACAACATGGAGCAGGCGTCGCGCGTGTCCAACCGCACGGCGTTCTTCTACATGGGCGATATGGTCGAGTACGACGAGACTGACGAGATTTTCCAACGGCCCAAGGATAAGCGGCTGAATGATTACCTCACCGGCATGTTCTCCTAGTCCGGGACATGCTTGAGGCCCGCGGCGGCCACGGTTGCCGCGGGGCTGATTGGAGAGGCGGGTCATCTCTTTTGCGAGATGGCCCGCCTTTTGCTCTGCGACCGAAACGACCACCACAAAGGGGACAGGCACCTTCGTGGTGGTTTGGGGTGGGGCTCGCTGCTATCATGGACAACGTTGTATTTCTACGAAGGAGCAGGGCATATGGCGATTCTTTTGGGATGCGATTCCATCAGCCTAGAGTTTCCCACCAAGCATATTTTCGATAACGTGACGCTCGGCGTGGACGAGGGCGACCGTATTGGTATCGTCGGTAAAAACGGCGACGGCAAGTCGACGCTGCTGAGCGTGCTCGCCGGCACGCTGGAGCCCGACGACGGCCGCGTGACGCACCGCCGCGACACCACGATCGGATTGCTCGGCCAAAAGGACAACCTGGTCGATACCGACACCGTGCATCATGCCGTCGTGGGCGACACGCCCGAGTATGAGTGGGCCTCGAGCCCGCGCACGCGTCAGATCCTGGCCGGCCTTATTAGCGATGTGCCCTGGGAGGGCACGGTGGGCGAGCTTTCGGGCGGCCAGCGCCGTCGCGTGGACCTCGCGCGCCTGCTAATCGGCGATTACGACGTGCTTATGCTCGACGAGCCTACCAACCACCTGGACATGCGCACCATCAACTGGCTCGCGCGTCACCTAAAGGCCCGCTGGCAGCGCGGCCAGGGCGCCATGCTCGTGGTCACGCACGACCGCTGGTTCTTGGACGAGGTCTGCATCAGCATGTGGGAGGTCCACGACGGCCAGGTCGATCCCTTCGAGGGCGGTTACTCCGCATATATCCTTCAGCGCGTAGAGCGCGACCGCATGGCCGCGGTTACCGAGGAGCGCCGTCGCAACATGGCGCGCAAGGAGCTCGCGTGGTTGAGCCGTGGTGCCCAGGCGCGCTCCACTAAGCCCAAGTTTCGCGTGGATGCCGCTCGCGAACTCATCGCCGACGTACCGCCCGTGCGTGACGAGTTGGAGCTCAAGCGTCTCGCCGTGAGCCGCCTGGGCAAGCAGGTTATCGACGTGGTCGACGTGGACGCCGGCTATGCGGATACCGATGGTGCGCCCAAGCAGGTGCTCTCCGATGTGACCTGGCTCATCGGTGCGGGCGACCGCTATGGTCTTTTGGGCGAGAACGGCGCCGGCAAGTCGACGCTGCTCGATGTGATCCAGGGCAAGATTGAGCCCACGCGCGGCCGTGTGAAGATTGGCCAGACGGTGCGCTTTGGCGTGCTGTCGCAGCAGCTCGAGGAGCTCGAACCCTTCATGGGCGACACGATCCGCGAGGTCCTCGGCAACTATAAGAAGTATTACGTCATCGACGGCAAGGAGACTTCGCCCGAAAAGCTCTGCGAGCGCCTGGGTTTTACGACGCAGCAGCTCTGGAGCCGCATCGGCGATCTTTCGGGCGGCCAGCGCCGTCGCCTGTCGCTGTTACTGACGATCCTGGACGAGCCCAACGTGCTTATCCTGGACGAGCCCGGTAACGACCTGGATACCGACATGCTCGCGATTGTCGAGGACCTGCTCGACGGCTGGCCCGGCACGCTGATCCTGGTGACGCACGACCGCTTTTTGATGGAGCGCGTGACCGACCAGCAGTGGGCGCTGCTCGACGGCCACCTGACGCATATGCCCGGTGGCGTGGACCAGTACCTGCGCCTGTGCAACGCTACCGCCGAGGGCGAGCCCGTGGGCGCGCCGAGCGCCAAGACCGGCACGTTCGACACCGGTGCGGCGGCTGCTGCCGACAAGCCCAAGTCGAGCGGTCAGCCCAACGGCCTTTCCAACGCCGAGCGTCAGAAGCTCCGCCGCGAGGTGAGCTCGCTCGAGCGCAAGATGGAGACGCAGCGCGCCCGCGTGGAGGAGGCCGAGGCCGCCATGGCCCAGGTCGATCCCACCAACTACACGGCGCTCGGCGAGCAGCAGGCAAAGATCGACGAGGCTCACGCCGCCATGGACGAGCTGGAGATGGCGTGGCTCGAGGCGAGCGAAAAGCTCGAGGGCGAGGAGTAGGCGAGAATGATCAAAGCCGCGTTTTTCGATATCGACGGCACGCTGCTGAGCTTTAAGACCCACCGGATTCCGGCGTCGGCGCAGCAGGTGCTCGACAGCTTTCGCGAGCAGGGGATTGCGTGCGTGATCGCCACGGGCCGTCCGACCTACCAGATGCCGGACTGGCTGTTCGACTTGGGCTGGGATGCGTACATTACGCTTTCGGGCCAGCACTGTTTTGATGCCAAGGGCGTCTACCGCAGCTGCCCGATCGATCCGGACGACGTTGCGGTGATTGTGGACCAGGTGGCGCAGGGGCGCTACGACTCACTGTGCATGCAGGGCGAGAACTCGTTTGTGAACCGCCTGTCCGAGCGCGTGGTGACGGCTGGCAGCAACGCGGGAATCGTCTACCACGAGGAGCCGTTTGAGCATGCCTTTGACGCGCCGGTCTATCAGTTCTGTGCCTTTGTTGACCCAGTTGACGAGCATATCGTGACCGATGCCGTGTCGCATTCGCTCACCACGCGCTGGTGCGACCTGTTCTGCGACATTATTCCGGCCAACGGCGGCAAGGACCTGGGTGTGGCGGCGACGCTGGAGCGCCTGGGCATCGACGCGAGTGAAGCGATTGCCTTTGGCGACGGCGAGAACGACCTGTCGATGTTTGCCGCCGTGGGCACGAGCGTGGCCATGGGCAACGCACAGGACACGGTGAAAGCTGCGGCGACCTATGTGACGACTGCCGTGGACGACGACGGCATCTACAACGCTGCGAAGCACTTTGGACTCGTGTAGCTGCGGGCCGGCACCTGGCACCTGGGGACACTCCTTGCGGGGCGTCCCCATTTTGTTTTCGTCCCGCACGTTTTGTGAAACACGGCTAACTTTTAGGCAAAGTAGTAAGACATGGGCAACTTTTGCGGTAAAGTTAGCCGTGGAAAGTATCCAAAGGCTAACTAGCAATCATCGCGAAAGGCGGCCCATGGCCCTACGTGAATCCGGAGAAGACTATCTCGAATCGATCTACGTTCTGTCGGAACGCCAGGGCATCGTGCGCTCGATCGACGTTGCGGAGTACCTCGGCGTAACCAAGGCGAGCGTTTCCAAGGCCATGGCGACGCTGGAAAGCAACGGCTATGTCGAAATGGGCAAGCGCGACGTTCATCTGACGGAGCGTGGTCTGGAGGTCGCTCGCCAAATGTGGGAGCGTCACTGCTTTTTCGTGGGGCTGCTGGAGGATGCGGGTGTTTCGGCTGAGGTCGCGTCGCAAGAGGGCTGCCACATGGAGCACTGCCTGAGCGAGGAGAGCTTCGAGAAGCTGAGGGCGATGCTGGGACGGGACGGTGCTTCGGCGCCAATAATGACCGACTAGCACTCCCGCAGCGGCGCGCCTCCCGCGCCGGAACGGCGCGGGACAGCGACCGGGATCAGTAGCACCACCAACTAAGTCCAATTCAGACAAGGAACCCCGTCAGTAAGCGATGCCCAAGAACCACCAGCTGTGTCAACGCAGGTCGGGGCCGGGCTTGGTTTTGAAAACACTCCGCAGCGCGAGGCCCGTCTTTCCGTTGCTCCGCAGGAGCAGGAAAGACGGGCCTCATGCGCGAGGACGTTTTCAAAACCAAGCCCGGTCCCGGCCGGACAGCCCACGAACGCTACAGGTTCTTGACACCCATCGCGCGCATGGCGTTCAGGATGGCGATGATCGCCACGCCTACGTCGCCGAACACAGCAAGCCACATGTTGGCAATGCCGAGTGCTGCCAGCACTAGAATCAGCAGCTTAATGCCCAGCGCAAAGATGATGTTCTGCCAAACAATCGCCATGGTCTTGCGCGCCACGCGGATCGCGCGGGAAATGTTGGACGGCTTGTCATCCATGAGCACCACGTCGGCGGCCTCAATCGCGGCGTCGGAACCCATAGCGCCCATGGCAATGCCCACATCGGCGCGCGTAAGCACAGGTGCGTCGTTGATACCGTCGCCGACAAAGGCGAGCTTGCCCTTGCCGCTTTCGGCCGCGAGCAACGCCTCAACACGCTCGACCTTATCGCCCGGCAGCAGCTGCGCGTGGAACTCGTCGAGACTGAGTTGCTTGGCCACAGACGCCGCAACCTCCTCGCGGTCGCCCGTGAGCATGACGGTGCGCTTGACGCCGGCGGCGTGCAGGTCGCTGATCGTCTGCTCGGCATCGGCCTTGACGGTGTCTGCAATCACGATGTGGCCGGCGTACACGCCGTCAACGAGCACATGCAGAATCGTTCCGACGACCTCGCAATCGGGCGCTTCGACTCCGGCCGCGGCGAGCATCTTTGCGTTGCCAACGACGACGTGCTTGCCGTCGATGGTTGCCGTCACGCCATGGCCCGCGTCGTTGGTGGAGTCGCTTACGCGCTTGGGGTCGACCTCGCCCTGGTAGGCGACACGTACGGACTGCGCGATGGGGTGATCGGAGAACGACTCAGCAAGGGCTGCGACTTCGAGCAACGACTGCTCGGTATAGCCGGCCTCGGGGTGTACCGCGACCACCGAGAACGTGCCGTTGGTGAGGGTGCCCGTCTTGTCAAAGACGACGGTGTCCACGTCGGCGAGCGTCTCGAGGTAGTTAGAACCCTTGATGAGAACGCCCAGCTTGGATGCGCCGCCGATGCCGCCAAAGAAACTAAGCGGCACGCTGATCACCAACGCGCACGGGCAGCTGACGACCAAGAAGGTCAGGCCGCGCAGAATCCAGTCGGACCAGGCACCGGTGACCAGGCCACCGCCGAGCGCGAGCACCGCGGCAGCGCCGGTGACGGCGGGCGTGTAGATGCGGGCAAAGCGCGTGATGAAGTTCTCGGTGCGTGCCTTCTTTTCGCTGGCATTCTCCACGAGCTCCAGGACGCGTGCGACGGTGGACTCGCCAAAGGGCTTGGTGGTGCGCACGTGGATGAGCCCCGTCATGTTGATGCAGCCGCTGATGATGTCGTCGCCGGACTTGGCGGGGCGGGGGATTGACTCGCCCGTGAGAGTGGCGGTGTCGAGCTGGGTTTCGCCCTCGACGATGACGCCGTCGATAGGCACGCGCTCACCGGGCTTGACCACGATCACGGTGCCGACGGCGATGTCATCGGGGAAGACCTGCTCGAGTGTGCCGTCGGGCTGCTCGACGTTAGCGTAGTCGGGCGCGATGTCCATCATGGCACTGATCGACTTGCGGCTCTTGCCCACGGCGTACGCCTGAAACAGCTCGCCGACCTGGTAGAACAGCATGACGGCGGCGCCTTCGGCCATGTGCGGGTCGGTATCGGGGAAGAGCACCATGGCAAACGCGCCGATGGTCGCGACGGCCATGAGGAAGCTCTCGTCGAAGGCCTTGCCGCGGCGGATGTTATTGAATGCCTTTTGCAGTACGTCGTAGCCGGCAATCAAAAACGGCACGAGGAACAGCACAAAGCTGGCGTAGATGTCGCCCGGGGTGCCGAGCTCATCGAGGACGTACACCACGGCAAAAATGCCCAGCGCTACCAGGATGCGGTTGCGCTTATGTTCGAGTGATTCTTTTTTCTTGCGCTTCTTCTTTTTCTTTTTGGGGTCGGCGGTGGCCATGACTCGTATCCTCCCATTTGAATGAATGAACACTCGCTCATATAATTTCGCGAGCAAAGGTCGCGGCAAGCGCGGCCTTGCAGGTTGGCGTAAACCTGGGCTAGAGAATGATCTCGCAGTCCGGCTCGGCGTCGGCCGTAAACTCAACAACGCGGTTGAGCACCTCGTCGAACTCAGCATCATCGGCCTCGAGCGTCAACTTCTGGGTCATAAAGTTGACGGACACGGATTTGACGCCCTCGAGCTTGGCCAGCTCGTCCTGAAGCTCGCGCGCACAGTTGGCGCAATCGATCTCATCGAGCTTGTACTGCTTTTTCATGGTGGGTTCCTTTCCCGTTTTTGCGGCTTGGGTGCAGGCCGCGCTGGTACCGTGGTTGGTTGCTATTCGCAGATATGGCTCATGCCCTGGTTGAGCATGGTGTAGACGTGGTCGTCGGCGAGCGAGTATAGGATATTGCGCCCGTCGCGCCGGAATTTAACCAGGTGCGACTGCTTGAGTGTGCGCAGCTGGTGCGACACTGCCGACTGCGAGGTTGCGGTCGCCTCGGCGATGTCGGCCACGCAGAGCTCGCGGCCCATGAGGGCATAGAGAATCTTGATGCGCGTGGTGTCGCTGAAGACCTTGAACAGGTCAGCGAGGTCGTAGAGAAGCTCCTCGTCGGGAAGGTCCTCGGGTGAGCAGGTGGTGGGGATCACGGGCTCGGTGGCCTCGGTGTCGGGTTTCGTTTCATCAACGCGGATGCTCATTGCAATATCCTTTCATATGAACATGCGCTCATATAACTTGCTTCCGATTATATGAGTGTATGTTCATATGTCAATGACGTTCAGGTAATTCGTTGCACAAAATGATGGGGAATAGTGGACGAGATTCCGGACTGAGCGGTTTTGATAGCCGATGCCGGGGTGGGTGCCCCTGAGCCGTGCAAAAATTGGAGTATTCTGCAACGATAGGGGGTCTGTTAATTTATTGCAGGCCATATAATGCAGTTCAAGAGTTATCTTAGGGTGTTAATCCGATGAGTTCTTCCTCAAATGCTGCCTAACGCTCTCACGCAAGAGTGATTTCGCTTCACATTTGGATCCACTCGAGGGTGATAGACACCCGGCTCTGCTGAATACTCGCAATTTTGCACGTCGCTAAGGTGTCCACCTTGTTAGCCGGTCTAGCTTCCGGCCCCGAAGATCCTGCCCTCGGGCGCGAGGCTGCTTGTTTGGGCAAATGATGGGCTGTCGGATTCGACTGTCTGCATGTCATCGATTGCCGGAACTTCATTAATTGTCGGGTCATCCAGCGTGATGCCTTCGAGTGTTGCTTTTTCGAGGTCGATTCGTTGACGATCTTCGGAATCCTGGCGGAGCTGCTTCTGAATTCGCTTTTTCTCTTCTATAAGCCTTCTGAGTACAAACTGTCTCAGGTCCTCTTGCATGATTTGAAAGTCTTTTGGCAGACGCGAGGGGCGTACGCCCTCTTTCCGCTGGATTGCTTCCATGACCCTAACAAAAGCGCTGGCATGCATAAAGGAATAACGACTGACGGTGATGATTCCGTATCCCATGGACGCAAGCGCATTCTTGCGCTCCTCATCGATGGCGCGGTCTTCTTCCGCGTCATGATAAAAACCGTTGTATTCAATGTCTGTGCGAGATTTCTTTAGATATGCATCCATAAAGAACTTTTTGCGTCTCGTGAGATTCTTTGCGGCAGCGGTGACCTGCACCTCGTAATCGGTCTCAATTCCCTTAATACCAAGTCCTCCTTCGCTTTTAGGCAGCGTTAGCATCATGACAAAGGCCGTTTCCATAGGAGACCGGCATCCATCGCGTACACATTGGATCGCCTTTCGGGCAAGGGCCAAACCGTCGCATCTGGTAATGGAATTAAAGAACTGCTTTAACCTTTCGGTCGAGGTGAGCGCGAAACGCTCGGTATAGGAGGTGGAAGAGTCGGTTCCAAGGGAATAAGCGCCGCACAGTTCAAAGTAGTACTCCACTAGTTCGCGAAAAGAAAGATAGGTGGCGGCCTGAAGTGCGCAAAGCTCAACGCCAACAATGAAGATGCCATCTTTGAGCTCTATAAAGCGTGAGTTCGAGAATCGTTTTGAAGAAACGTGGCACTGACAGTTCATTGCATAGCGCGCATTCCTGCGATCAAACACCATCACCTCGAGGGAATCATTTGCGTCGAGGGAAACATCATGTTTGGTGAGCCATTCTGTGGCTGCGTCAAGGAGCGTTCCGGTGGGACATGATCCGTAAATCGCGGCAAGACTACAGGATTCGATGCCTTTCGCAGACACCGAATGCGCGGCCTGGTAGACCGCTTTTGCAGTGGTATGTGACAATACGATACTCATGGTATATATCGTGTCAGCTAATGCCGTGTTGATGGCACTGAGTGGAAAAGCCGTTTTAGAGGTCTAACCAAATGCTGTCCAAAAGCTTGACGCAATTATGAGTTGGTATGCCCTAAATAAAAGTTTTCGCAGCTTAGCTATAGCATATAAATACTCAATTGCTGCACATTTGATATCGATGTATCACCATCCGACAACGAATTGCGTGTTGGGAATTGGTCGAAATCGTTCAAAATGAGGGTTCAGAATTTGTGATGGCAGATCTATCTGTGGAACGTAGGGCGGCCCCGCTGCGGGGTTTCCCGCTGCGAGGCCGCTCGTGATCTACGTCGGAGTTTGTCGTAGACGTTTCTACTTGGCAAACAGGTTCTTGAGGTTGAACTCGGCTTGGACGGTGCGGAGCATGAGGTCGGTGTCGTCGAGGCCCAGGTGCTGCTCGTTGGCGTCGGCGGCGAGGGTGCCGCGGCGGCGGGCCCAGTTCTCGAGCGCGGCGGGCGCGGACTCGCGGGGGAGCGAGCGGACGTCGGCATCCAGGCTGCGGCAGATCTGGCGCGAGTCGATGACGATAATCTTGCCGGCGCGGCGTGCCTCGGCGTAACCGTCCAGATGAATTTTGAACCAGCTGTCCTCGAACGCGGCGTTATGCGCCATGTACGGGTATTTCTTCATAAGCTTGAGCAGCTGCTTCTGCAATTCCTTGTTCTCGCGGAACGGCTTTTTGCCGTCGATGTCGTCCCAGGTGATGTGGTGGATATTCGACAACGGCACATCCTCGCCGCGGTAGATGTCGGGCAGGCCACAGTAGTGTGCCTCGGCGTCATGCGGCACGGCGTCGCTGGTGAGATCCATGATCTCCCAGCCCACGTTGATGATATAGCCGCGCTCGGGTGCACGGCCGGTGGTCTCGATGTCGATACCGAGCACGGTGCCCTGGATGGGCTTGCGGGCGTAGGCCACGCCGAGCGCGTCGCGGTCGCCGCGGATCTCGCGCATGACCGACGCGGCGGTGCGCTTTTGCATCTTACCGATGGCGGCGCAGGTGTCGGCATCGGACAGGCCGCGCGAAAGCGTCGCGGGCGTCACGTTGCGCAGGCGTGCCTCGCCAATCTGGTCGCACAGGTCGCGGTTGCGGTCAGCCAGGTCGCGCACGGTGGCAAAGTCGAAGCTGGGGTCGCCCTCGGCGGTAAAGTACTCGGTTTCGAGCACCTTAAGGGCCTCCTCGCCCTTCTGGCGCTCGGACTCCATGGCGCCGTGATCGCCATAGATAAACATGGGAATAAACGGCTGGCGCTCGTATTCGAGTGCTTGTGAAACGTTCATATAACTGCTCCTTGGACGGGCCGCAGCGCGCGGCTCGGGTTCATTGAGATGTGGCGAGATGATAGTTTACCATGGGCAACTATTGGCATCGCGCCTAGGACAACTACAATACCCTAGTTGACCGCTAGGACTTTTACAATGCTGCCGAAAGACACGAAAGGTTCCATCCGTCATGGATTTGCTGATTGATATTCTGCTCGACGCCGGCAAGGACACGCTCTCGCTTGTGCCGTTTTTGTTGGTGACGTATCTGGCCCTCGAGACCTTGGAGCACGTCGCGGGCGACCGCGTTAACGGGGCCATCAAGCGCGCCGGCGCCGCGGGTCCCGTGGTTGGCTCGTTGCTGGGTATGGTGCCGCAGTGCGGCTTTTCGGCCATGGCGGCAACGCTGTACGCCGGTCGCGTCGTGACCTTGGGCACGTTGGTGGCGGTGTTCCTTTCGACCTCCGACGAGATGCTGCCGCTGCTACTTGCCGAGCAGGTTCCCGTGCAGACCATGGCGATGCTTTTGGCTTCGAAGGCACTGATCGCGCTGGTCACGGGCTTTATCGTGGACGCGGCTATCCGCGGCCTTCGTCGTAACGCTCGCGCGCATGCGGCGATTCGCCGTACCGTGCTGGGGACCGCTTCCAATCCGGCTCATGTGAACTGCGCGCACGACGACCATACCGGGGGCGACATCATTGATGAAGTGGCCGAGGCGGGCGTGAGCGCCGATCACATCCATGAGCTGTGCGAGCGCGACCATTGCGGTTGCGATGAAGACGAGGACGAGTACGAACACGGACATGGACACGATCACGGTCATGGGGGCGAGCATGAACACCATGATGGCCACGGTCACTCCCACTCTCACGAGAGCGCGCCCCTCCTGTCGATTATTCGCAGCGCCATCTCGCACACCGTGCAGGTATCGGTATTCATTTTTCTGGTGACGCTGATTCTGGTCGCCGTGCTCGAGACCTTCGGCGAGTCCGCGATCGAGCAGTTCCTGCGTGGCAACGAGACGCTCGCCGTCCTGGGTTCGGCGCTTGTCGGCCTGATCCCCAACTGCTCGGCGAGCGTGGTCATTACGCAGCTGTACCTGGAGGGCGCGCTACAGCTGGCACCGATGCTCGCCGGCACGCTTATCTCCGCCGGCGTGGGCTACCTGGTGTTGTTCCGCACCAACCGCAGTGCCCGCGAGAACGTCATGTTCCTGGTCATGATGTACGTCATCGGCGCCGGTTGGGGAATCGTTCTCTCTGCCTTTGGTCTCTAAGCCCAAAAATCTACCTTGGTTAGCGCAGCAGCTCGGTGAGGCTGCGCTTAAAGCGGGCCCGGTCTTCGCTGGTAAATGCCGCCGGACCGCGAGTGCGACCGCCGGCGCGGCGCACCTTCTTTTCCTCGTGGCGAATAAACAGTTGCATGTCGATGGTCGCCTTATCGTAGACGCGCCCGCGCACGCCGATGGCGGCGGCATCGCGCCCGAGCACCATGCTCGCCAAGCCAATGTCCTGCGTCACGACTACGTCGCCCGCCTGCAGGCGTTCGACAATGGCAAAGTCGGCGCTGTCGGCGCCCACGCTCACATCGAGCGTCGTGACCCAAAATCCGCGTCGCGCATGCTCGACGTCGCGCGGATCGTCGCGGCGAATGTGGCGTTCCAGGTTCTGTGTGCTGTTGCCGGCGATAACGACGGCGACGCCCGCCCGCCGCGCGCAGTCAATCGACTCGCGCGTGACCGGGCAGGCGTCTGCATCAATAAAGAGCGTTCGCGGCATCTAGTGCACCAGTTTGCCAAATTGAATAGCGCGAACAATCAGCGTTACGCCAAACACCAGCAGTGCGGTGCCGCTAAAGATGACGAGCATCTTGGCCGACCACAGCGGATAGATAAACACGAACATGCCGGCGATGATGGAGAGCGCGCCGCTCAGGATGGCGAGGGCACGGTTGGACGAAAGCTCGGACTCCAGAATGGACATGACACCTTCGACGATCCAGCCAAAGCCGGCCACGATAACCACCATCGTGGTGAGCGTCGCGGTCGAGAAGGCCTGGTTGCGCAGGATTATGACGCCGCCCAAGATAATGAGTAGGTTGGAGATGATGCTCGTCACGCGCCAGCCGGTGGGCAGCAGTGGCTCGAAAACAGCGGTAAACAGCCTGATCGCGGCCGTGATCACAAAGTAGAAGCCCAAGACGGTCGTTAGGAAGACGAGGGACTTGGCGGGCGCAAACAGCAGTGCGATGCCGGCGACGAGCGCCAAGACGCCCGTGATGGCGTAAATCCAGCGCACGGCCTTGACGGCCTTGCCTGCCATGCTTTTCTCGTCAAATCCAAACTGGCTCGATTTTTGGTCATCGTTCTTAAAGATGCCCATAATGTCTCCTTTCCGTGCGGTGCACGTCGCGTTCATTGCTCTCCGTGCGGCGTACGCCAAAAGTGCTGCAACAAGTATCGCCCAAGGGCGCCGATGCATGGGGCGGGAAGGACGAATTGCCGCCCCACATTCCCGAATTGTTACTTTTGTTCCCGCTCCAGTGAGGATTAATCAACAATTGTAGAACATTACGCCGCTGTATGTAATTGCCTAGGATTTAGGTTAGATTCTCCTAAGAACAATTGCCCGAAATTGGGGGTCCCTATGAACGAAACAGTTCCCGCGGCGCCGTCGAGCGCGGAGTCGATGGCAAAGCAGGGTTGCGAAAAGCTCGGCTTGGACGCGTTTGATGCGTTGGTTCGCTGCGCCCGTACGTGCCGTCGCTTTGACGAGTCCATGCGCGTGCCGCGCGAGTTTTTGCTCGAGCTGGCGGAACTGGCGCACCTGGCTCCCTGCGGCGCCAATGCTCAGCGTCTGCGTTTTCATGTGGTAAGCGGTTCCGAGGACTGCGCTCGCGTGTTTGACGAGCTTGCATGGGCCGGCGCGCTTAAGGACTGGTCGGGTCCTGCCGAGGGCGAGCGCCCGACCGGCTACATCGCGATTCTTGCCGAGCGCGCCGTTCCGGGCAAGCCCGCCGCTCCTATTACCGAGGTCGACACGGGCATTGCCGCGCAGACGATGATGCTCGCCGCCCGCAGCGCCACGCCCGAGGTGGCTGCCTGCATGTTCAAGGCCTTTACGCCCCACGCGATCGATGCCATGGGGCTCGATAGCGACAAGTATGAGCTCAAGCTGATCATGGCGTTTGGCGTTCCGGCCGAGACGCAGGTGATTGATGCGATCGATTCCAACCCCGACGGCTCAATTAATTACTGGCGCGACGAGGCGCAGGTGCACCACGTACCCAAGCGCCCGCTTGCCGACGTACTGGTGTAGCTGAGCGTCACCGCGGTGTGATCCGGCGGTAAACCACCACAAAGGTACCTGTCCCCTTTGCGGTGGTGCGAGGGGAGGACGTGTGGCAGATTTGTATTTGGTGCGGCATGGGCAGACTGAGCTCAATGTGCAGAACATTTTGCAGGGTGGGCACGATTCGCCGCTTACGGCGCGCGGGCGCGAGCAGGCGCTGGCGACGCGCGCGGCGTTTGAGGCGCGTGGCGTGACCTTTGACCGTGTGTATTCCTCGCCGTTGGGCCGGGCGCGGCATACGGCTGAGCTAATTGCTGGTGAGGGCCGCTCGATAGAGCTGGTCGATGACCTGCGCGAGTGGCATTTGGGCTCGCTGGAGGGTACATCAAATCGCGAGATGCCGCCGCAGCCCTGGGGCGATTATCCGGTGGCCTTTGGTGGCGAGTCTGAAGGCGAGCTCCAGTCGCGCATGGTCGCGGCGCTGTCCCACATCATGGCCAGGCCGCAGCACGACTGTGTGCTGGCAGTCTCCCACGGCTCTTCCTGCCAGGAGTTTCTTGAGTATGTGACTGGCGGGGGAGAGCTACCCGACAACGGTGCCGTGCTTCATTTTGGCTATTGCGACGGTGCGTTTTCGCTCCTTGATTGGTAACGAACGAAAGGACCCCTATGAATAAAGACCTGTATCTGGTTCGTCATGGGCAGACAATATTCAACCTTAAGCGCATTATTCAGGGTTGGAGTGACTCGCCGCTCACGCAGCTGGGATGCGACCAGGCGGCACGTGCCGGCATGTTCTTACGTGCGCGCGGCATTGAACCCGATCATGCCTACACCTCCACACTTCATCGCACCGAGCAGACTATCGCCAACCTGTGGCCGGGCTTGGCGTACGAGCGCCTGGACGGTCTGCGTGAGTGGTTCTTTGGCGACTTTGAGGCCGAGCGCGTGATGCTTATGCCCGAGCGGCCGTGGCGAGATTTCTATCGTCAGTTTGGCGGCGAGGGCCAGATGCAGGTGCGCGAGCGCATGGCGGCGACGATAACCGATCTTATGCGACGTCCGGACCACGAGTGCGTGCTCGCGGTGAGCCATGGCTCGGCCATCAAGGAGTTTATGGATCACGTGAAGGGTGCGGCGGCCGACGAGCGCGATCGCGTGCCGGGCAACTGCGCGGTGCTGCACTTTGCGTTTGACGACGAATCCGACACGTTTGAGCTGATTGAGATTTTTACGCAGGAGGATTACGCACGCGAGCTGGGGCTTGAACCGCTCGTGGCGGCAGCAGGCCCGCAGCGGGGATAACGTGAGCGTGGCGGCACGGGTCGCCGGCATAACTTCTCGACGCAAAAGGGGCGGAGATGCATGTACCTGCTGCATCTCCGCCCCCTGTTTGTTGAGCTGCCGATTTTTGTGCTGGACGGTCTGGTCTTGCTAGAACCGCGCGACTTGGTGCGTGAGCAGACCCGTCGGAACCTGCGGCGCGCCGCCGCTGACCTGCGCGGCGGGGAAGAGCGCAGCTACGGCAAAGTTGAACGGCTCCTTGCCGGTGTACGTTCCGGCGGCACGGGCCTCATCGGCCAGCAGCTGCGACGCCCCGGCCAGCGCGGCAGCGTAGGCGGGGTCGTCGGCCAGTGCCGGCTCTGGTACTTGGTCGAGCATGGCACGGATGGCGGCAACAGCGTCCTCGCGCTTGACCTCCCACACGCGGTGCGTAATGCCCGCGGGGTCGGTGACGGCGTAGAGCGAGGCGCCCTCTTTGGCAGCGCCCAGGATGATGTCCATGACGGGCGACGCCTCGTAGGCGAGCGACACGGGGCGCGGCTGAACTTTGAGTTCGGCGATCGCGCGCGCGGCGGCGGCCACGTCGGCGCTGGCATCGCCCTTGCCGCCCGCAAGTACACTCGTCGGGCAGATCGCCACGACACCCGTCACACGTCCCGGCTCGCCCGAGCATTCGTACACGTAATACGCCGCACCCGGGTCCTTGAGCATCAGACCATCGGCAATGGCTACGCGCAGGGCATCGTTGCCGCTTAGGATGCTGCCCATTGCAGGCAGCGCCTCGAGCACGCGGTCCTGAGCCGGGCGGATGCAGGGAAACGGAAGTGCTTTCATGGGCGGTCCTAACGCGCGAGTCGGTTTGTTCGCGGCTTATTATGCCCCAACTTGGCCGCTCGCGTCCCAGAGCACGTTATCGGCGAGCGCGATTAGCACCTGCTGACAACGAACGATATCGGCGTGGGGCACATATTCGTTGGGCTTGTGCGCGAGCGCGAGCGACCCGGGACCGTAGCTCATGCAATTGCGGTTACCTGTCTTGCCGGCAATGACGGCGGTGTCGGTGTAGCCGGTAAAGAAGCCAACGGTCGTGTCCGCGTCCGTCACGTCATCGGCGGCACGCTTGAGCGCTGCTAGAAGGGGAGAGTTTGGGTCGCGCTCGATGGCGGGGCGGTCGCCCGTCACGACGTAGCTGCCGTGGCAACCGGGAATGGCGGCTTCGGCGACGGCGATGGCCTGCTCTACCATGCGCGTTACGGCGGCCGTATCGGTCGGCGGGGTCAGGCGCATGTCGACCCAGACTTTGGCGCGGTCGGGTACGACGTAGGGGCGATATCCGCCCTCGATTTGGCCGAACGTGATGGTCGAAGGCCCCAGCTCATCGTGCGCGGGCAGCGCCACAAACGCGCGACGGAGCGAACACACGACCTCGGCCATGGCGGCGACGGCATCCGCGCCCTTCCAGGGCCGGCTTGCATGCGCCGTCACGCCATCCATTTCAATCTCGAACCACGTACGCCCCTTGTGCGCCACCTGGATCTGTCCGTCGGTGGGCTCGGTGTCCAGCACCCATTCGCGCGAACCGACCCAGCCGGCATCGATGGCTGCCTCGGAGCCTCGCATAAAGTCTTCCTCGTCGACCGAGCAGATGAGCGAAAAGCCGCGGCGGGGCAGCGCGCCATCCGCCGCCACGCGCTCGAGCGTATGGACCAGTGCGGCAATGGCACAGGCCAGGCCACCCTTCATATCGCAGGCGCCGCGGCCGTAGAGCTTGCCGTCGCGCACGACCGCCCCGAGCGGCGTAATGTCCGCGTCCCAGCCGTCGCCCAAGGTGACTGTATCCATGTGGCAGATGTAGACGAGCCGTGGCTCGTCGCTCAAACCGGGCACGGTGACCATGAGATTGCGGCGTCCGGTCAGCACCTCGAGTTCCTCAACCTGCACGGCATGGAGCACCGGATGACTCAACCGCTCCAATTGAGCCTCAACCAACACTTTGATATAGCGTTCAATCTCGCCCTCATACGCACCTGGGTCGGAACTGTCGATCCGCACGAGCCCTTGCGTAAGCCGCCAGGCAAAATCTGTATCAACCATAGGCACCTCACAGATAGTTAGGTCAACATACAGATTGTATGCCAAGAAGCGGCTCGGTGCATTTAATGGAGCGCTCACAAAAACGGGGGCGCCTCTCGTGCGAAAGGCACCCCCGCGGGCATTCAATGTCAGTGACGGGCAGGCCACATGGGGAGCTGCCCGTCAGGTCAGTCGGCGCTACTTGATCACGCGTACGCGATACATCGACGGAATCTGCTTGAGCGCCTCGATGGTGCTGCCGTCCAGGTGCTCGTCGGTGTCGAACATGGTGTAGGCGTTCTCGCCGGCGGACTCGTTGGTCATACGCTGCACGTTGGCATTGTCCTTGGCCAGGATTGCCGTGATCTGGCCGATCATGTTGGGCACGTTGGCGTGAAGGCAGGCGATGCGGCTTGCGGCACGCGCCTTGCCCATGCTGCAAGCGGGGTAGTTGACGCTGTGTGCGATGTTACCGTTCTCCAGGTAATCCTTAAGCTCGCTGATGGCCATGTCGGCACAGTTGGCCTCGGCCTCGCCGGTGCCGGCGCCCGAGTGCGTGGTGATAAACGTATTGGGCATCTTGACGGTCTTGGGCGTGGCAAAGTCGCAGCTAAACCAACTGAGCTTTCCCTCGCGCAGGGTGGCGTCAACGGCATCCTCGTCAATGATGGTCTCGCGTGCGTAGTTGATCAGCACGGCGCCCGGGGCCAGCAGGTTGATCTGCTCGGTGCTGATCATGCCGATGGTGTCGGCCTTGCTGGGCACGTGCACGGTGAGGTAGTCGCAGCCGCGGCAGAGGTCCTCGAGCGTGCCCACGCGCTGCACCTCGCGGCTCAGCACCCACGCGTGCTCGACGGAAATGAACGGATCGTAGCCGTAGACGTCCATGCCCAGATCGACGCAGGCGTTGGCGACCTTGGAGCCCACGTTGCCCAGACCGATGACGCCGATGCGCTTGCCCTTGAGCTCGCGGCCCACAAAGGCCTTCTTGGCCTTTTCGGCGTCGACCTGAATCTCGGGGTCGTCGGCGTTGTCGCGCACCCATTTCATCGACTGCACCACGCCGCGGCTCGAGAGCACCAGCATGCCCAGGACGAGCTCCTTGACAGCGTTGCTGTTGGCGCCGGGGGAGTTAAAGACGACGACGCCCTTCTTGGCGTACTCCTCGACGGGGATGTTGTTGACGCCGGCGCCGCAGCGGGCGATGGCGCGAATGCCCTCGGGCAGCTCGTAGCCGTGCAGGTCGGTGGAGCGCATCAGGATGGCGTCGGCCTCCTCGGCGGTGCCCACGAACTCGTAGCCCTCGCCAAACTCGACCTTGCCGTCCTTGGTGATGTCGTCGATGGTTTTGATTTTGCGCATGGAAAACTCCTTAGCAGGTTTGTCTAAAACAAGTGGTTTGAAGTGGCTGGTCGGCCCGCGCGTTGCGGGCTAGTTAGATCGCGGACTCAAACTATGCTGTGCTTCGAAGTCCTTCATGTACGAGGCTAGTGCCTGCACGTCTTCCATGGTCACGGCGTTGTAGACGCTGGCGCGCATGCCGCCCACCAGGCGATGGCCCTTGACGTTTTGAATCTGGTGCTCGGCGGCGCCTGCAACAAAGGCCGCATCGAGTTCGGTGTCGCCGGTGCGGAAGGTGACGTTGGCGATGGAGCGGCTGTTGGCCTGCGCGGTGCCATGGAACAGCTCGCTATGCTCGAGCAGGTTGTAGAGCAGGTTGGCTTTGGCCCAGTTGCGCTCGGCCATGGCGGCAAGTCCGCCGGTCTCCTCCACCCAACGGAACACCTTGCCGCACACATAGATGCCAAAGGTGTTGGGCGTGTTGAGCATGGAGCCCTTGGCGGCCTGGGTCTTGAGGTCCAGGTACTGCGGCGTCTGCGCAAAGGCGGGGCCATCTGCGATGAGGTCGTCGCGCGCGATGACCACGGTCACGCCCGCGGCGCCGGCGTTTTTCTGCGCGCCCGCGTAAATGAGCCCGTAGCGCTCAACGTCGAGCGGCTGCGACAGAAAGCAGCTCGAGACATCGGCGACCAGCGGCACATCGCCGCAGCTGGGCAGCTCGTGGTACATGGTGCCAAAGATGGTGTTGTTCTGGCAGATGTAGACGTAGTCGAGCCCGTCGCCCGCGGCCTCGGCGGCAATGCGCGCGTTGATATCGGCCATGGTGGGAATGCGGTCGAACTTGGTGTCCTCGGAGCTCGCGAGCAGCACGGCCTCGCCGTACTTGGCGGCCTCCTTGTACGCCTTGTTGGCGAAGTTGCCGGTCACGACGTAGCCGGCGCGGCCTCGGCGCATGAGGTTCATGGGGATGCCCGCAAACTGCAGCGTGGCGCCGCCCTGCAAAAACAGGACGCGGTAGTTGTCGGGGATGCTTAGCAGGCGGCGCAGGGTTGCCTCGGCGTCGTCGATGATCTGCTGGTACATGCTAGATCGATGGCTCATCTCGAGCACGGACATGCCGCAACCGCGGTAGTCCATCATCTCGTCGGCGATCTCGGCGAGCACGCTTGTAGGCAGTGCGGCCGGGCCAGCTGAGAAGTTGTGCACACGTGCCATCTTCTAGTTCCCCTCGTAGTCGTTTGGACGTTCGGGATACTTTAGCACAGTGGAGCGCCCGGCGCGACCGTATCACGGTAAAACTCGACTGCGCCGCTATGATTTACAGGATGGTTACATGGGGGAGGGTTGCTTCACTCCTCAGGCAAATCCAAATCTGCGAGCGAAGGCATGGGGTTCTCTAGGCGCTTGATCTCTTCGTTGCAAATTAGCTGCCCCATGGCCACTACGACGCTAGCGTGGCGATGACGGCTTCGTCGCCGGCATATATGAGGGTGTTGCCGTCGGGGATGATCGTTTGGCCGTCGCGTTTGAGCATCACCACGATAAACGGGTGCTTGCCCTGCGGTACATCGCGCAGGCGCAGTCCTGCCAGGCGACCGTGGGGTGTCACGGTGACCTCGCGCAGCGTGACCTCGGCACGCTCTTCAAACGTTTGCGCGGCCATAACCAGAAGGTCGCCTTCTTCAATTACGGTTTCACCGTTAGGCAGCACGGGGTGTGCGCCGTCACGCAGCACCAGGACCACGAGCATGTCGGTGACGCTGCCAATGTCCGCAAGCGAGCGTCCGGCAAACGGATGTCCCGCGCCCACCTTGAGCTTAACGAACGACATGCCGTCCTCGTCGCGGTAATCGTTAAACGTGCGACGCACATCGCCTTCTGCGTCAATCATGTCGAGCTTCTTTGCCACCGCCGGCAGCAGCGATCCCTGCACCACGATGCTCGACACGGCAATTACAAACACCAGGTCAAACAGGTCGTGACCGCCGGGAACGTCGGCCACCACGGCAAAGAGGCTAAATACGACCGAAGCGGCGCCGCGCAGGCCCGCCCAGCTTACGAGTGCGATCTGGCGAGGATTGGTCTTAAAGGACGCCAGCAGCAGACCGACGGCGATGGGGCGGCTCACAAAGAGCATGAACGCCATGAGCGCCAGGCCCGGTAGCAGCATTTGCGGCAGGCGTGCGGGCGTAACGAGCAGGCCCAGCAAAA
The DNA here is from genome assembly GCA_048183675.1 of Collinsella sp. Taxonomy (GTDB): domain Bacteria; phylum Actinomycetota; class Coriobacteriia; order Coriobacteriales; family Coriobacteriaceae; genus Collinsella. The sequence goes on from DBEYWP010000035.1 coordinate 29,848, forward strand.
AGAAGATGGTCATTTCGGCCATCTCGGTAAGAGTGTCAAAAAAGTGCGCCATCTCGACCTTGCCGGTGATGTCGCTTGCGCCCAGTACAATGCCTGCCAGGTATACGGCCAAAAAGCCGTTGCCGCCCAGATAGCTCGGCAGTGCGTAGGTGACGATCGCCACGGCGAACAAAAAGATAGTCTGCGCGCCCTCGGCCGTTGCGTGTGCGCGCTCAATCAGGCGGCTGGATGTCCAGCCGATGGCAAGGCCCAGCCCCACGCCCAGAATGATCTGTTTGGCCAGCAGCACGGGAATGTCGATGTTGCCGCCCGCCGCGAGGGTCGCGAGCACCGCGGTGAGCATGTAGGCGACGGGGTCGTTGGAGCCCGATTCCACCTCGAGCAGCGAGTCGGTGCCGCCCCTCAGTGACAGGTTGTGTTCGCGCAGCACGCTAAAGACGCTCGCCGCATCGGTCGATGCCACGACCGATCCCAGCAGCAGGCCGCCGATCCAGTCGAAGCCCAATACAAAATGTGCGAACACACCGGTGATGCCGGCAGTGATGACGACGCCGAGCGTGCTCAGCAGCACCGCGGGCGCGGCGACAGGTTTGGCACGGTCGATATTGGTGTTAAAGCCGCCGTAGAACATGATGAACAGCAGCGCCGTGCTGCAGACGGTTTCGGTGAGCGCGTAGTCGCTAAAGTCGATGTGCGCCGGGCCGTTGACGCCCAACAGCATGCCGAGCGCGATAAAGATGAGCAGGGTGGGGAAGGGAAGCTTTTTGCCGACGGGCTTGATGGTCAGGCACAAAATGATGACGAGACCGATAAAAAGAAGGATCTGGTTCATGGATAGTGTCCGCTCCTGGGTGGTTGGCGTGGCACGGTCAGTTGTCTGCGGTTATTTGTACCCAAAGGTGGTGGGTTTATGGGGTCGAGCCGTATGTGCTCGCATTTTCGACACGAGGCCGGGGCGCGGGAGGCACTGGGTGGGGTGTTGATGCTGGTGAGGCTGTATTTCCGGGGCGTGCGGGCGGCCGCTAATGAGCGTTGGCGGCTTGCGGTACTTTCCAGCTTTATTGCAACGGAGTACAATGGGTAACGTTTAAGTTCAACTTGAAGTTTTAGTCGCGGCATCGGGCTTCGGCCGTAATGCAGGGAAAGGCGTTCCATGGCGATCTATGTGACATCTGATGCTCACGGGCACGTGCGCGCGCTGGACGAGGCCCTTTCCAAGATCTCGCTGACGTCCGACGACACGCTGTATGTGCTGGGCGACATGATTGACCGCGGTCCCGATCCGGTCGGCGTCATCAACTTGGTGCGGTCGCTGCCCAACGCTCGCGTGCTTAAGGGCAACCACGAGCAGATTATGCTCGACGCGATCATTGGGCAGGACCCGCTCGATGCCGAGACCTGGGACATCAACGGCGGATGGACCACGCGCCAACAGCTCAACGAAATGGAATTTGAGGCATACGAGGAACTGGTGCGCTGGGCTGCCGCCCTGCCGCTCTATGCGGTGGCCGAGACTGCCGAGCGGCCGTATCTGCTGGTGCACGCCGGCATTCAGACCGAGGCGGCGCGCGCGTTTTTACTTGAGCATGGTGTCGATTGCGCCGACGGCAGGGGAGCGGTTGATGCCGATACCGAGCTGCTGCAGCAAATGCTCGCCGTGCAGTCGTCTGACGACTTGCTGTGGATTCGCCATGGCTATTGGGATGCGCCGACTGGGTTGCTTTCTGCCGAGGGCAAGGGTCCGGTCGTGGTGAGCGGCCACACGCCTACGGTGTCGCTGGGGCGTTATTGCGAGGTCGGCGGCCTGGCGGGGCTCGATGAGGAGTCGGGCCGCGGGCAGATGGTGCGCCTGGGCGGCGAGGATACCGCCGGTGTGCCCGATCGCATCGATATCGACTGTGCGGCGGCCACCGGTTCCGAGTTCGGCCGCGTAGGCATCCTGCGTCTGGACGACGGGGCGGAGTTCTACGCAAACATTCTTCCCGGCGAGTAATCCGTGCAAAGGGTAGCTAATTTGGGACGGGCTTTTTGACTACTTTTGCCCTTCTGCCCATCAAATGATTTTTCTGGGACGGGGATTAAATAATCATTTGGCTGCCCGCCGGCTAAGTGAGTAGACTTTTTTGGAAATGCCGAGCACCCAACATATTTGCCTCAATAAAACCGCAGGTCACAGACTTGTGCTTTGTCGGTGTGGTCGGGGATTCGGTAAAAGTCTACTCACTTAGTTTTGCGTGATGCATATTGTCCGCAACGAGACCCCAGCCGAGGTGATTCCATCGCAAATTCCGGTGACCGGGGACAGTTAATTAGGCGCCGTATGGGTTGCGGGCTCGTTCTATGCGCTGGCGGATGTGGGCGTATTCGACAATCAACAGCACCAGCAGTAGGGCCATGATAGCCAGGTAGCTCACGACGGCACCCATCAGGCCAAGCAGGTTGATCAGGATCACCGGGAGCACCACGCTCACGGCAAAGCAGATCAGATAGATCTTGGTAACGTCGCCGGCGTGGCGTAGCACTGTGATGATGGCGTAGATAAAGTCGATGGCCGCGGTTACACCGCCGGCGACGACCATCAGCAGCGCCAATGTGCGGTAGCGCTCAAAGTTAAGACCGTACATAAAGCTCATGAGGGGAATGCCGGGGCCGGCCATAAATGCGGCGCACACGCCGGTGATGGCCACGATCAGCGCCATAACGGCAATAATAATCAAGTCAAAACGGCGGCGTTTGCGCGGGTTCGCCCAAATGCTCGACAGACGCAGGAGCTGCGGTTTATAGACAAATCCGATGCTCAGCAAAATAGCCTGCGCCGGAAAGAACAGGGCATTAAAGTACAGCTGATATTTGTAGGCCAGCATGCCTTCCATCACAAACTTGGGCATGCTCTCGATAAGGTTGAACAAAAAGAGCGCGCCAAAGAGCGGGGCGCATTGCGCAAAGAGGCGGCCGACTTCGCGTAGGCTCACGCGACGCGATTTTTCGGTCTCGAGCAGGGCCAGCGGCGCGGTGACCAGCACAAGCGAGGCAATCGCGGTAACACCCATAGCCATGGCCGCGATGGGCATGCTGTGCGTAAGGAACAGCGCCACGCTAAAGACCACGATGACGCCGATGGAGCGTAGTGTTTGGCTCATGCCGGCCAGGTAGAGTTTATCGGCCTGCTGCAGGCGGCCCTCATACACGTCCGCCACGCCGTCGATTACCTTATACAGGTAGACGCCCAGGCCGATCGTCGCCATCTGCGCGTCGTAGCCGCGGACGCTGCTGTACATGAGGCCGCAGGCCAGCGCGATCGCTCCGCAAAGCCAGCGATTGAGCTGGTAGGAGGCAAAGGACGTCTTCTCGTCGATATCCGAGACTTGGAAATTGCGCACGCCGTAGTTGCACGCGATCATGATGAGCGTGCCGGTGACAAAGGCGATGGAGAACTTGCCGGCTTCCTCGGCGCCCACGAGCTGCGTGGACACGATGGTGAGCAGAGGAAACGCGAAGCCCCACACGGCGGTGCCCAGAGTATTCCAGAGATAGTCGCGGCGGGTGGCGTGCTCTTCGTATTCGGCTTCCTGCGTGGAGAAGCCGCCGCCGTAGACAGCGCCGAGCAGGCGGTTCCACCAGGCGTTGACCATGCGGTGGATGGGTCCGGGCTCGCGATCGCGCTCGCGACGACGGCGCGTGGCCTGGCCGCTATCGGGTCCGTCGGCGTTGCGCCGACTCAACTCCTGGATACGTGCGAGCTCCTCGGCGGTGTGGGAGGCGGGGAAGAGACCGTTCTCGATGCGTCCGCCTTGGGCCTTTGCGGTGTCGCTGCTCGCTACGGCGGGGTCGGCGTCGCTATTGCGGCGGGCGATGGCGCGGCGAATACTATCGAGAGGCGAGATGCTCAAAGCGGAGTCCTTTCTATTGCTGCGCTTTAGTATAGACGCGACGGTGTTCGTTCGTGTTTTTGAACGGATTGTTCAATAATTTCGGCGGGCGGCTGTAATTTGTCGGTAAACGTGCGGTATCCTGTTGAAGTTTTGTGACACCCCCGATGCCGCCCACGCGGTACCAAGGAGCTTCTACCTATGGACGTCGCCGCATTCTTACTGGCTCTTGTGCCGATTATTTGGCTGGTCGTGATGCTGCTGTGCTTTAAATGGCCAGCTTGGAAGGCCGCTATCGGATCGTTTGTCCTTTCGTGCTTGCTCGCCTTCGCATGGTGGCACCTGCCGGCAGCGCAGATCGCGACCGCCTCGCTCGAAGGCTTTTTGATGGCCCTGTGGCCCATCGTCCTGGTGATCATCGCCGCGGTATTCACGTATAACCTGTGCGTTCGCACGGGCGCCATGGACGTGATCGGCAGCATGATCACCTCCATCAGCAGCGACCGCCGTCTGCTGGCGCTGCTCGTGGCTTGGTGCTTCGGCGGCTTTATGGAGGGCATGGCCGGCTTCGGTACCGCTGTCGCCATTCCCGCCGGCATGCTCGCGGGCCTGGGCTTTGAGGCCGTGCCTGCCGTGCTCATCTGCCTGCTGGCCAACGGCGTGCCCACGCCCTACGGCTCCATCGGCATTCCCACGGTGTCCGTTGCCGACCTGGTGGGTTTGGATTCCCTGCACCTGGCGACCGTTCAGCTGGTGCAGCTCGCACCGTTCTTTGTGGTGATGCCGATATTTATTGTGCTGGTTGCGGGCCGTGTTGCCGATGACCACGGCAATGTCGCGAGTGTGGGCGAGCGCCTGCACGGTGTTGCCGGCGTGGCGTTGCTCTCCGGCGTGTCGTTTGTCGGCGCGGCTTTGGTCGTTGCCATGTTTGTGGGTCCCGAGCTGGCCGTGGTCGTAGGATCTATCGTTTCGCTCGCGCTGACAGCTGCGCTTGCCATGCGTGCCGAGAAGTCGGGGCATCTGGACGCACGCTTCCATATGAATATCGAGGCCGGCGAACAGCTCACCGTTAAATCGGCGCTTTCGGCCTGGTCGTGCTTCATTCTGATTTTTGTACTGCTGCTGGGTACGTCCAACCTGGTGCCCGCCGTGCATGCCGCGCTTGCGCCCTTTGCAAGCCACGTGCAGGTGTATTGCGGTGAGAATCCCGGTACGCTTACGTTTTCGTGGATCAACACGCCAGGCGTCTGGATTTTCCTGGCGGCGTTTGTCGGCGGTGCCATTCAGGGCGCTTCGCCGCGCATGATGGGCGAGGTGCTGGTCGCGACTGTGAAGCAGATGACGCCGACGGTGATCACGATGCTTTCGGTACTGGGCTGCGCCAAGGTGATGGGCTATGCCGGCATGATTTCGTCGATCAGTGCGTTTTGCATTGCGGTCGCCGGCGGTCTCTACCCGATTCTGGCTCCGTGGATCGGCACAGTCGGTGCGTTCGTGACCGGCTCGGGCACGTCCTCGGGCATGCTGTTTGGTCCCATTCAGAGCCAGGCCGCCACTGCGCTGGGTGTGAGCGACTACTGGATGGTCGCATTGAACGCCCTGGGCGTCGCCGCTGGTAAGATGATCTCGCCGCAGACCCTCGCCATTGGTCTTGCCGCCGTGCACGTGCGCGGTAAGGATGCCGAACTCCTGGGCGCGGTGCTGCCCTACGCTGCCGGCATGCTGGTCCTGATGAGCGCCATAGCCATGCTCGGCCAAGGCCTGCCGCTGTAGTCGGCACTTAGGGACGTTCCTTATGTGCCGGCACTTTGGGAACGTCCCTAAGTGCCGGCATCCGGGGACACTCCTTGAATGTTGTCTGTTCAAGAGTGTCCCCAATGACTAGTCGTTTAAAAGCGTCCCCAATGACTAGGCCGCTTGCCTGCGATTTTTGACCGTTGGGCGGGCTTGCCGCCCTTGCCGCAAAAACGTTTTTGCATATCGGGTACAACGGGCTTTACGTGAGTAAAGTGCGCGTCGCGTCAACGTGTCGCGTTTTTAAAGGAGGCCCCATGCCTGGTGTTACCCCTGCAGAAGTTCTGTCCAACTTTGGTATTACGCTCGTTGAAGATCCCGCCGAGAATCAACCCCGTCTGCTGGTGGACCTGCCGGCGGCAGAGCTTGTCGAGCACGCTATTCGTCGCAAAGAGGGCCGTATGGCTTCTAATGGCGCGCTCGTGATCGAGACGGGGGAGCGCACTGGTCGTTCGCCCAACGATCGTTTTATCGTTGACACCCCCGATGTTCACGACAAGATCGCCTGGGGTGCGGTCAACCGCCCACTGTCCGTCGAGAGCTATGAGGCCATCAAGGCCGGCATCGTCGACTATCTCAACGAGCGCGACGTGTTCGTCACGCGCGGCATGGCGGGCGCTGACCGCAACCACACGCGTCGCCTGCTTGTTGCCTGCGAGCGTGCCAGCCAGGCACTCTTCATTAAGCAAATGCTCGCCCGTCCGCTCGCCCGCGAAATCGCGCGCACCGGCGAGCCCGACTTCTGCGTGCTCGCAGCGCCCGGTTACCAGTGCGATCCTGCCATCAAGGGCCTCAACTCCAGCGCCGCCGTGGTCATCAACTTCCAGGAACGCGTGATTCTGGTCGCCGGTACCGGCTACTCCGGCGAGATTAAAAAGTCGATCTTTAGCGTCATGAACTATCTGCTGCCCGTCGAGGATGACGTGCTGCCCATGCACTGCTCGGCCAGCATGGATCCCGTCACGCACGAGACTGCCGTGTTCTTTGGCCTGTCCGGCACGGGCAAGACCACGCTTTCTGCCAACCCCACGCGCCTGCTGATCGGCGACGACGAGCACGGCTGGTCCGACATGGGCATCTTCAACATCGAGGGTGGCTGCTACGCAAAATGCGAGGGCCTGGACGCCTTCCACGAGCCCGAGATCTTCAACGCCGTCCGTTTTGGCGCCATTTGCGAAAACGTGGTGCTCGACGAGAACCGCAAGCCCAACTACGACGACATCTCGATCACGCACAACACGCGCGTGGCCTATCCCGTGGAGCACATTTCTAACGCGTGGACTAAGGGCATGGGCACCACTCCGAGTGTCGTGCTGTTCCTGACTTGCGACGCTTTTGGCGTGCTGCCGCCCATCTCACGCCTGACGGCCGATGCCGCCATGTACCACTTTGTGACGGGCTTTACGGCTAAGATTCCCGGCACCGAGGTCGGCGTCACCGAGCCCACGCCCACGTTCTCTTCGCTGTTCGGCGAGCCGTTTATGCCGCTCGACCCCATGGTTTACGCCAAGATGCTTGGCGAGCGCATTGCCGACGGCCGCACACGCGTGTACCTGGTCAACACCGGCTGGATTGGCGGCGGCTACGGCGTGGGTCATCGCATCGAGCTGGCCTACACGCGCTCGCTGGTCGCACGCGCCCTCGACGGCACCATCGAGGATAGCGAGTTCGTGCACGACGACATCTTTAACGTCGACATTCCCACGACGTGCCACGGCGTGCCCGATGGCATCCTGGTGCCGCGCCAATACTGGCAGAGCACCGCGCGCTACGACGAGGCCGCGCACAACCTGGCGGTGATGTTCGAGGAGAACTTCGAGAAGAAGTACTCGCACCTGCCCGAGTCCGTCAAAGCCGCCGGCCCGCACGCCCAGGTGTCCGCCGAGGCCCGTCATCGCGGCCGCGGCCTGCTGGGACTCCGCCACTAGCTTCGCCGTTAGTCCATATCCACCACAAAGGGGACAGGCACCTTTGTGGTGGTTTTGCTCGTGTGGATGACTCGGGTTACAATACGCCTGACATATCGTCCCCTTCTCCGGATGGGGACAGCGCAAGCGTTCTTGTGACGGCACCGTAGGACTTTGAAGGTGGCCGTTGTGAGGGCGCTTTTTGTTTAGGCGCCCTCACTCGGGCGCGCACAATGAAGGGAGAGCGTATGAAGAGCTTTATTGCCGAGGATTCATTCTGGGAGCTGTTTCCGCAGGCAGCGGTCGGTGTTGTGGTCGTGGAGGGCATGAAGCCCACGGCTCAGATTCCTCAAGAGGACGTGGATGCGATTGCGGCGTTGCTCGACCGCGCCAATATCGATGCGGAGCGTCATCTGACCAGCGATGCTATCAGCGAGAACGCACCGGTCAAGGCATGGCGCGAGGCCTATCGTCTGTTCAAGACCAAAAAGGGCGCGCGTTGCTCAATCGAGAACCTGCTCAAACGCGTGCTCAAAGGCAAGCCGGTGGGCCACATTGCGCCCGCGGTGGACATCTACAACACGGTGTCGTTGACCTACGCGCTGCCCGTCGGAGGCGAGGACCTACATGCGATCGAGGGAGACCTTCGCCTGAAGGTGACCGACGGTGGCGATGCGTTCTGGCCGCTTGGCGAGGAGGCGGACGATCCGACGCTGCCCGGCGAGCTCGCCTACATCGATGATGCGGGCGCCGTGTGCCGCTGCTGGAACTGGCGCGACGGCGTTCGAACGGCGCTGTCCGATGATTCGGCCGATGCGTTCCTGGCGATTGAGTGCGTGGAGCCCGAGCGGATGGGGGATTGCCAGGCTGCCGTTGATCGTCTCGCCGAGTTGCTCGAGCGTTATCTGGGCGCTACGGTTGTCGTTAAGACGCTTGTGACCCGCGACAATCCCTGCGTGGAGCTGTAGCGACGCCTGCGGATCATGTTCGCCGGCCCAAACCACCACAAAGGTGCCTGTCCTCTTTGTGGTGGTTTTTATGTTGATGGGTTAACAAATAGGGCGTGCAGGGCTGCCGGCCGTTAAGTACGGCTAAGATGTTTACCCGTTAGCATTATGCAAGCGAAAGGCGGTCGTCTTCCATGCAGCAGAGCGACGAGACACGTTTCGAGGACTTTGTCGGACTGATCAGCGGACTCTACAAGGAGATCCAGCGCATTAAGACGTCTGAGGGCGCAAGGCTGGGTCTCAAGGGCTCCGACGTTATGTGCCTGTACTATCTTGAGCGCAGCAAGGACGGCCTGACTGGCGCCGACCTGGCTCGCATGGCAGGCGTGACCCGCGCCGCCGTCTCGCGTACGCTGGCGCATCTGGAGGAGGGTGGCTACGTCGAGGTCGATGATTCGGACGATGCCGCCGTTAAGTATCGTGCTCCGGTGCGCCTGACCGCTCTGGGCGGCGAGAGCATGAGCGAGGCGGACCGCATCATTCGCGAGGTGCTCGATACCACCGGTAAGGCTATGGGTGTGGAACAGCGCGAGCAGATGTATGCGTCGCTGCGCACGATTCTCAACACCCTGCGCGAGATCTAAGGCCGCCAAGGCATTTGCTTCCAATTAACAACTGCATAGTCCCGTTTGAGTGCGTATGTCGTGCCGGGGCATTGCTGTCAAAATTCCCCGCGAGAGGTCCGCGAAAGAAAGGATTCGCTATGTCCATTCGTATTATTACCGATTCCGCGAGCGATATGTCGCCGGCTGAGCACCCCGCTCTGCGTGTTCTGCCGCTGTCCGTCACCTTTGGCACCGATGTGTACATGGGTGGCGTCGACATCGATCACCAGCGCTTTTACGAGATGCTCGTGGAGCGCGATGAGCTGCCCAAGACCGGCCAGGTCAACCCGTACGCGTTTTCGCAGGCTATTGCCGAGGCGCGTGATGCCGGCGATGAGGCTGTGATTATTACCGTGGGCGCTAAGCTTTCGGGCACCAATCAGAGTGCCCGTACCGCACTTGCCGAGGCGCCGGGCGGCGACGTGTACGTGGTGGATAGCAACAACGTCACTCTGGGTGAGCGTGTCCTGGTCGAGTATGCCCTGCGCCTGGTGGACGAGGGCCGTAGTGCGGCCCAGATCGCGGCGGCCGTCGAGGCCGTCCGTGACCGCGTGGTCGTCATCGGCCTGCTCGAGACGCTGGAGTACCTGGTTCGCGGCGGTCGTCTATCTGCTGCGGCCGGCGCCGTGGGCACGCTGCTCAACGTGAAGCCCGTGGTGGCTGTCGAGGACGGTCTGATCGTGCAACTGGGCAAGGCGCGCGGTTCCAAGAACGGCCGCAACCTGCTGAACCAAAAGGTCGAAAAAGCGGGCGGCATCGACTTTTCCATGCCGCTGGCGCTCGGCTATACGGGCCTTTCGGATGCGGTGCTCAAGAAGTATATCGAGGACAGCGCGGCACTTTGGGCCGGCCACACCGAGGGTGAGTTGCCCGTTCACACCATCGGCGCCACCATCGGCACCCACGTAGGCCCCGGCGCCGTCGCCGTAGCCTTCTTCCAGCCCGCCAATTAACCAATCTGCCATAAACCACCACAAAGGGGACAGGCTCCTTTGTGGTGGTTTATGCTTTTCCGGGTGGAAGGGAGCGAGCAATGGCGTCTGAGGGCTTTTTTGAACGGGTGTACGAGGTGGTCGAGCAGATCCCCGAGGGGATGGTAGCCACGTATGGCCAGGTGGCGCTGCTTGCCGGTCGTCCACGAAGTGCGCGGTACGTGGGGTATGCCCTGCATAGCAATCCGCGCCCCGGTGAGATTCCCTGTCACCGCGTGGTGTTTGCCGACGGCCGTATCTGTGAGGGCTTTGCCTTTGGCGGCCCCGATGCTCAGCGTGAGCTCTTAATGGGGGAGGGTGTGACGTTTACCGATCCCATGCACGTCGACTTGGCCGCCTGTCGCTGGCTTGCCGGACTCTAACGGCTCTGCCGTGGCCAAAACCACCACAAAGGTGCCTACCCCTTTGTGGTGGTTTAGTTTACTTGGGCTAACTTATGGAGAAGCTATGGCGGCGGATATTGATGCTGCAAAGTAAACCACGGCGAACTATATTGGTTTCAGCAACGGAGCAGGCAATAGGCGATGAAAAAGCCTGCCCTGTTGAGTTTGATTCGCATTCCTCCCCTCTGTGCGATTCAACGGTGTACTTCGGGAACAGGCCCGCTGGCAACTAACTGCCGGCGGGCCTGTTCCTGTTTGTCGGGGGGAGTGCGATGGACGGAGCCGAAGCGGTCCGGCTCCAAAAAAGGCGGACGCCGTAGCGCCCGCCCTATAGCAATCGAAAGCTCAAGCCAGCAGATCGGCCTAGTACACCATACCCATGGCGTCCTGAACCTCGGCCAGGGTCTGCTCGGCGATCTCGTTGGCGCGACGGTTGCCCTCATGCAGGACGTCCTTCACATAGTCCAGATCGTTCTCGTAGTGCTGGCGACGCTCGCGGATCGGTGCGAAGTACTCGTTGACGGCCTCGGTCACGTACTTCTTGAGCTGGCCGGAGCCGCCCATGCCGATCTCCTCGGCAATCTCGACCTCGGAGCGACCGGTGCAGATTGCAGCCGTCGAAAGCAGGCCGGACACGCCGGGGCGGTTCTCGGGATCGAACGTGATCATGCGCTCGGAGTCGGTTTGGCTCTTCTTGATGCGTTTGGCCGTCTCCTCGGCGGTCATCGAGATGTTGATGGCGTTGCCGTAGCTCTTGCTCATCTTGCGACCGTCCAGGCCGGGCAGCAGCGGGGTCTCGGACAGCAGCGCGTCGACCTCGGGGAACACCTTGCCGTAGCGGTTGTTAAAGCGGCGGGCGATGGTGCGGGTGAGCTCGATATGCGGCAGCTGGTCACGACCGACGGGCACCACGTTGCCCTTGCAGAACAGGATGTCGCAGGCCTGGTGCACCGGGTAGGTGAGCAGAAGGCCGGTAAGCTCGTGGCCCGAGGCCTCCATCTCAGCCTTGACGGTGGGGTTGCGCGCCAGCTCGGCCTCGGACACCAGCGACAGGAACGGCAGCATGAGCTGGTTGGCAGCGGGCACGGCGGAGTGTGCGTAGATCATGGTCTTGTCGGGGTCGATGCCGCAGGCAAGGTAGTCCATGACCATGTTGTACACGTGGTCCTGGATGTGCTCGGGGGTGTCGCGGTCGGTGATGACCTGGTAGTCGGCCATGAGCACGTTGGTCTTGGCGCCCATGTTCTGCAGCTCAACGCGGCCCTTGAGGGTGCCGAAGTAGTGGCCAAGGTGCAAGCGTCCGGTCGGGCGGTCGCCGGTGAGCATGGTGAACTTCTCGGGCGTCTTTGCCAGGCCCTCGCGAATGGCGTTGCTCTTTTGCAGCGCGACTTCGTAGCTGTTCTCGTTTGGCATGATTGCTCCTAACGTATGTTCATGGGTCAAGATGATAACGCGTTTATTGGAGGGGCGGGACGTAAGTAGGCGAAGGGCGGGAGAGGGGTAGCCTGTGCGATGGGCGCGGCGCGCCCGCGCTTGGCCAACGGAGCCTTGGCACATCCTCGGCAGCTTGCCCTAGAGCTTGTGGTGGCGCTCTTCTTTGCGCTCCTCGGCTGCCTGCTCCTCCTGCTTAAAAGCGGGGTCGTCGGGAGTGACCAGTTCGTCCTCGTGCGTGCGCTTGTTGTAATGGTGGCGCAGCACGGGCTCAAACAGATGTAGATGCTTGGCAAAGGCCGCCGAGCCAATGGCGAGCACGGTAAAGATGAGCACGCGCATGGGCACCTCGACCTGATTGATGGCGGCGGCGCCGGCCGAAAGCATAATGCACCAGGCATAGATGAGCAGCACAGCCTGTTTTTGGTTGTAGCCTTCTTGGATCAGGCGGTGGTGGATGTGGCCCTTATCGGCCTGCCCGATGCTAATGTGGGCGCGCTTGCGGCGCACGATGGCGCTAAACGTGTCGATGATAGGCACGCCGGCAACGATGAGCGGGATGATAAGCGAGGTGAGTGCGGCGGTGCGGCTCACGTTGAGCAGCGAGATGGAGCCCAGCGCAAAGCCCAGAAGCAACGACCCCGAGTCGCCCAAGAAGATGCTTGCGGGGTTGAAGTTGTAGCGCAAAAAGGCCAGGCAGGCGCCAAAGAGCGCAATGGAGAGCGCGGCGGCGTCGATGCGGCCCGAGAGAACGGCCATCGAAAACATGGTGAACGACGCGATGCCGCAGATGCCCGTGGCCAAGCCGTCGAGGCCGTCGATGAGGTTAATGATGTTGGTGAATGCCACCAGATAGATCACGGTAATGGGGTAGGCGAGCCATCCGAGCATAATCTCGCCGGGAGCAAACGGGTTGACGATGACGCCGATTTTTAGGCCGCCGATACAGGCGATGAGCGCGGCGAGGACCTGTCCGGCCAGCTTTTGCTTGGGCTTGAGCTGGAAGACGTCGTCGATAGCGCCGGTCGCAAAGATGACGGTAAAGGAGAGCGCCAGCATGGGATAGCTAATGTGAAGGCGCGGGTGCGGCACCAAAACGGGCGGCCAGCCTAGGTACCAGGTGCCTAGGATTTGCACAATGCAGGCAACGACCAGGCCCAAAAACACCGCCGTTCCGCCCAAACGCGGGATGGGCTTGGTGTTGATGCGGCGCTTAGAAGGATAGTCGACGGCATCGAGCTTAATTGCCAAGCGCTTGACCAGGGGCACCGCGAGGAAGGTCGTGATAAAGGCCGCCGCTGCCACGCATAGATACGGTATGTAGCTCGGGGATGAAGCCATGAATCTAAAAACCGCCAAGCGTCGAAGGAAAAGGTCGGAAGAACGCCATGCGCAAAGGGCATAGCCGAACCATAATACTCGACCAAGGGGGGTGCATGGAATTGCACACAGCGATAATCACGCGCTTACCAGATATTGGGATGTTGTCGATGGCTTGTCGGGATGCCGGCGGGAATCCATATGGACTGTAATGGCGTTTTTCGGCAAAAGAAAACCACCCCCCACGTTACGAAAATGAACCCACCTAAAACAGGTGGGTGCCCTCATCGACTGTTCCAGCGTCCTTAACAACGAAGGATACCTGTACTAGGCACGACTGTGTGGGCTCCCTAAATAAACGCGACGGTTCACCCAGTTGCTCCGCGGGGGGCGGAATACCTACATCATAAAGCGGCACTTTATCGATTCCAGTCTTGACATTACAAAAATCGTGTCGGACGATTACGGCGCCTTAGGGACGGAGCCGTCTACGCGGTCTGGCCCTTTACGTTTGAGCTGCTGAATCGTTGTTTTGGAGCATGTTTTTATGCCGACGTCGTTGACCGAACTTTTTTCGCCTGCCTGCCATTTGTGTCCGCGCCGTTGCGGTGCGGCGCGCGATGAGGGCGCGCACGGCGTATGCGGTGCTAACGACACGCTCAGGGTGGCCCGCGCGGCGCTTCATATGTGGGAGGAGCCGCCTATCTCGGGCGAGGCCGGTTCGGGCACGATCTTCTTTAGCGGTTGCTCGCTTAAATGTATCTACTGCCAGAACCACGAGATCTCGACCGGCAATTTTGGCCTTGAGATTTCGCCTGAGCGCCTGGTCGAAATTATGCTGGAACTGCAGGACCAGGGTGCCAACAACATCAATTTGGTGACGGCGACGCACTATGCGCACCTATTGCCTGCCGCGATTGTCGCAGCGCGGGAGCGCGGGCTGGACATCCCGATTGTCTACAACACGAGTGGTTACGAGCGCGCGAGTGCCGTGGCGGCGCTGGGCGACCTGGTCGATGTGTGGCTCACCGACTTTAAATATGCCGATGCCGGGCTTGCGCAGTCGCTCTCCCATATAAAGGATTACCCGCGTGTGGCCGTGTCGGGTCTGGCCCAGATGGCGCGCGAGATCGATCGCCGCGGGGGAGAGTTGGTGGATGAGGGCGGGCTCATGAAGCGCGGCATCATCGTGCGCCACCTGGTGCTTCCGGGGCATGCGGACGATTCGTGTCGCGTACTGGACCTGGTGTGGCAGACGGTGGGCGACGTGCCGATCTCGGTCATGAACCAATACACGCCCAATGCCCTCATGCGCGAACAAGGCGGCGATCTGGCGCGCGCCGTGACGCGCGAGGAGTACGAGCGGGTGCTCGACCATGCCGACGACCTGGGCTTTACGACGATGTTCTGGCAAGAGGGCGGCGCGGTAGACGAGAGCTTCACCCCGGCCTTCGACACCACCGGTGTTCTTACCAGCGCAAAGTAGTGCGTTCGTCGATGATTTTTCTGGGACGGGGATTAAAAATCATCGAGAGGATCGTCTGTTCGAAAAGTTGTCAAAATAGCCGCGCTCCAAAAAGACTGGTTATTGGGCGTTGACAGTCCGCGAGCCGTAGGTAAAATATCGACTTGTCCTGGGGACGTAGCTCAGTTGGGAGAGCGCTGCCGTCGCATGGCAGAGGCCGAGGGTTCGACTCCCTTCGTCTCCACCCTTGGATTTGATAAGCCGCTGACATTGTGTCGGCGGCTTTTTTTAAAAGAAAGGGCTATACCATGGCCGAGCTTGAGTCCCAACCACTGTCTGCCGAGGAGCGCGCCGAGTTGGAGGAGCTCCGCGCCGAGAAGGCTCGTCGCGAGGCCCAGGAAGAGGCACGTCGCGAGCGCGAGGAGCTGGCTGCCCTGCGTGCCGAGCGTACGAAAGCCGAGGAGGCCGCTGCGAACGCCGTATCCGCATCGGTGCCCGCGCCCGCACCCAAGCCCGCTGCTGCGAAGCCTGCACCTGCCGCGCCCAAACCTCAGCCTAAAAAGGCCGCTCGTCCCAAGTCCGTCGAGCCCAAGCCGAGCCGTGACGAGATGACCTTTGCCCAGCGCATGGTTACCTCCAAGGAACCTACGGGCGAGAACGAGATCCCTGGCATGGCGCCGGCTCAAAAAATCATCATTGTCCTTGCCCTCATCGCGTTTGTCATCTTTATGGGCTACACGATCCTGACCAGCATGGGCCTGCTCTAACCGATTTGCATCGGGTGTCATGTCCGCATCCTCTGCTCTCGTCTAACCCTCAAATTCTGTACCACACATCCGAAAGGTCGCCCCATGGCTTTGACCGACATCTCGCATCCCACCGACATTGCAATGCTCACCGATCTGTACGAGCTCACTATGGCCCAGGGCCTGTGGGAGAGCGGCAAGGCCAATGAGCAGGGTTGTTTTACCGCGTTTTACCGCGACCATCCCTTTGGCAGCGCCTATGCCGTCATGTGCGGCACCGCCGAACTGCCCGAGCTGGTCGAGAATCTGCGCTTTACGCCCGAGGACATCGACTACCTCGCATCGCTTGAGGCCCCTGCCGGCGGCGCGATGTTCAAGTCCGCATTCCTCGACTACCTGCGCGATTTTCGTGCGCATGTAAATATCGACGCCGTTCCCGAGGGCGAGCTCGTCTTTCCGCGCGAGCCCATGGTGCGCGTCACCGGTCCTGCGCTGGAGTGCCAGCTGCTTGAGACGGCGCTGCTCAACATCGTCGGCTTCCAGACGCTTGTCGCCACCAAGACGGCGCGCGTGGTGCTTGCCGCCGACGGCCGTCCCGTGGCGGAGTTTGGCCTGCGCCGTGCCCAGGGCCCCGATGGCGGCCTGGCCGTTGCGCGCGCGAGCTACGTTGCCGGCTGCTCCTCTACGTCCAATGTGCTCGCCGGCCGCCGCTACGGTATTCCCGTCTTTGGCACGCATGCGCACAGCTGGGTGATGAGCTTCGATTCCGAGCTCGAGGCCTTCCGCGCCTTTGCCAAGTCGAGCCCCAAGAACTGTACGCTGCTCATCGACACCTATGACGTGCGCGAGGGCTGCGAGCATGCCATTACGGTTGCCAAGGAGATGGAGGCGGTGGGCGAGCGCCTGTCGGCTATTCGCATCGACTCCGGCGACCTTGCCAAGCTCTCCAAGTATGTTCGCGGCCGTTTTGATGCCGAGGGCCTGCCCTATGTGGGGATCTCGGTTTCCAACGATCTTGACGAGTACACGATTCAGTCGCTGCTCGACCAGGGTGCGCCCATCGACAGCTTTGGTGTGGGTACCAAGCTTGCGACCTGCTATGACCAGCCGGCGCTGGGTGGCGTGTACAAGCTTTCCGCCCGCCGTGCGAGCGAGGCAGATCCATGGACGCCGGTGGTCAAGCTCTCCGAGCAGCCCTACAAGCGCACGATCCCGGGTGTGCAACGCGTGCGCCGTTATTACGACGGCTTTGGCGGCCCGGTCTGCGACATGATCTACGACGAGGACCATCTGGCGGGGGAAGGCGCCGCGCGCGGCAATACCCTCGTGGCCGTGAATGATGCCGCCCTGGTGACCGACGTGTCCGAACTTGAGTATCGCGAGCTGCTGGTGCCGATCGTGCGCGACGGCAGCGCGGTGGCTCCGCGTGAGAGCATCCAGGACGCGCGCGAGCGCTGTGTTTGGGCGCTCGATCATCTGGACGCAGCTTTCAAGCGCTTCCTGTACCCGCAGACCTATGTGGTGGGCATGGAGCAGGGCCTGGCTCAGGTGCGCGACGAGCTCGTGCGCAAGAATATGGCCGCGGCTTCTGCTTTTCCCTGGGCTCACTAATTCTTTGGGCGGTAGGGGCGAGTCACGCTCCCTTGGCCGCCGCTCGGCCGTTCGCTGAACAGTTGATTGGTTTGACGTATGACGACTTCTTATAAAACGATGGTGGTAAAGATCGGTTCGTCCACGGTGGTGGGCGCCGATGGCAAGGTCAACCGCGCCTTTATCGGCGGACTTGCCGATCAAGCCGCAGCGCTGCGCAAGCTCGGCTGGCGTCTGGTCGTGGTGAGCTCGGGCGCTATTGCCTGTGGCTATCCCGTGCTGGGCTTCGACCGCAAGCCGGTCGGTGACCTGCCGAGCTTACAGGCTTGCGCCTCGGCCGGTCAGTGCATCATCTCGTCGGCCTACGACGAGGAGTTCCATGCGCGCGACCTGCTCACCTCGCTCGTGCTGCTCACGCGCCACGACACGGCCCGTCGCACGTCCTACCTGCATGCGCGCGACGCCCTGCTGCGCCTCGTGGAGCTTGGCGTGGTGCCGATCGTCAACGAGAACGATACCGTTACCGTCGATGAGATCAAGTTTGGTGACAACGACACACTGGCGGCGCTTGTGAGCTGCCTGGTTTCTGCCGATCTGTGCGTGACGCTCTCGGACATCGATGGTCTCTATACTGCCAATCCGCACGAGGACCCGACGGCCGAGTTTGTTCCTGTCGTGCATAAGATCGATGCCAAGATTATTGCCTCGGCGGGCGATTCTTCCACATCGGTGGGCACGGGCGGCATGATTACCAAGATTCGCGCGAGCCGTATCCTGATGACGGCGGGCATTCAGAGCGTGATTTGCTCGGGCGAGGAACCCGATGCGCTCGTGCGCCTCGCCCGCGGCGAGAGCGTGGGCACGCTGTTCGATCCGCCGGCGGAGCGTCTGGACATCGCACCCCGCAAGCTGTGGATCGCACTGGGCGACAAGGCGCACGGCTCGGTGACGGTCGATGATGGTGCCGCGAAGGCGCTGGTTAGCCGTGGCTCTTCCTTGCTTGCGGTGGGTATTCGCGAGGTCGATGGCCAGTTTGCCGAGGGCGATGTGCTCGATGTGTGCGATCCGAGCGGTATGGTCGTCGCTCGCGGTATCGCTGAGGCCGATTCGGACGTGCTGGAGCTTGCTGCCGGTCGCCGCCAGGACCAGATCGCCAGCAACCGCCTGCTGGCAGACCTGGCCGAGAAGCCGGCGATACACAGGGATAACCTAATCGTCTTCGCCTAACCAATTGACGCTGCAAACGCCCCTAAGCGGCAATCTGACGTTCAATCGTCGGGTATGACCAAAAGGTCAATGCCCTCCTCTTTCACGTCACCTTGCTCGCTTAGGGGCGTTTTCGCTTTCCGTCCTCTACCTGCGGCATTGTCGTTGCCGGCACTTGGGGACGTTCCTTTTGTGCCGGCAGGTGGGGACACTCCTTTGCTAGAAGATCCGGCGCAGGTCTCCGCGGTTGAGGGCTTCGTCGAAGAGGTGCTTGAACACCACGCTGCCGTGCAGACCGTCGTGCTCGAACTCGTTGGTCACCCAGGCATGCGAGTTGCCCACGCGGCTGAGCGTATCGAGCTGCAAGCCCGAATCGACGTACATGTCGTCGAAATACACCGCGGCCTGGAGCGGCACCTCGTTGCACGCCAGTCGCTGCGGGTCGTAGATCTTGTCCCAGCTGGTGTCTTCCATCAGCAGGTCCATGGCGGGTCTGAAGGGCTTGAGCTCGGGCATCTGCTCGAACATCCACGGGAACATGGCCTCGCCGGTAAACATGAGCGGGCGCGCGAGCGCGTCGAACTCGGCGCGGTGTGCCTTCTCTTCAGCCGCGGCCCAGCCAATGGGCATAGTGTCGCCGTCGGCGTAGATGAACTCCTGCAGTGTCCAGTACAGCGGGTTTGTACGCGTGTTGGTGCGCTCGAAGGCGCGCATCAAAAAGCTGTCAGATACCGAGGCGCCGCAGGCCAGCGTGCCGTCGCCGTCGGCAAAAGCGTGATCGACAATCCAATGCATGCGCTCAAAGCTCGGCTTCATACCAAAGTCGCTGCCCATGAGCTGTAGGCGCTCGACCGTCATCGGTGAGCCGTCGGGCAGCACGGGCTTCTGGGCCTCGAGCGCATCGGCCAGTGCCGCCACGCGCTCGACGTCGGCGGGGTAGCGGTCGTAATACTGCTGAGTCTTGGCCGCCATGCGCGGGAAGGTGTGCGCGTAGACCTCGCTTGCGCTCGCTGGCACGTGTGGAATGCCGCCGCAGGTAAAGCTCGCCGCCACGCCTTCGGGGAAGAGCGACAGATAGCTCAACGTCAAAAAACCGCCGTAGCTTTGGCCGAGCGTGACCCACGGCTTGCCGCCAAAGCCCACTAGGCGCAGGTACTCAAAATCGCGCACGATGGAGCTGGCGAGGTGGCGCTTGAGGAAGTCCGCCTGCGAGCGTGCTGTATCGGCGCCGGCGGCCGTTGCGCGATCACCCAGTGCCTTGATCGTGCGTCCGTCCACGCAGCTACTTCGTCCGGTGCCGCGCTGGTCGGGAAGGACCACGCGGAAGTGCTTGACGGCCTCCTCGATCCAGCCGTCGCTTGTGGGCGACAGCGGACGTGGGCTTTCGCCGCCGGGGCCGCCCTGCAAAAACAGGAGCAGCGGCAGATCGTCGTTGATGCGGTCGGGCGCGCAAACCACGCGGTAGAAGAGCTTGATGCTCTCGGGCGCGCCGGCGATGGGTGCCGGCATAGCGCCGCGGCGCATGGTACTGCCGACGGCCAGGAGCATCGGCTCCAGGCCGCGCCAGTCAAGGGGGACGTCGATGCTGTGGTCCTCGACGTAAAGGCCGGGGACGTGGTACGAAGTGATGAGGGCCATGTGAGTCTTCCGTTCGTTGCGGTGTTTCGGGTTGACCAATTCTACCGCCGCGGGCGAGGCCATGCGCAAATCGGCTACCATGGTTGCAAACTTCTAGGAGAAAGGGCCGCCCATGTCGGTCGATATAGCCACGTATGTCCACGATCTTGCCGTTGCCGCCAAGGCAGCGTCGGCCTCGCTTGCCACGGCGAGCGATGAGCAGCGCCAGGAGGCCGTGCGCGCCATGGCCGCAGCACTGCGCAACGGTGTCGACTCCATCATCGCCGCCAACGAGCTCGATATGTCTGCCGCGCGCGATGCGGGTACCTCGGCCGGACTGCTCGATCGCCTGCTGCTGACGCCCGAGCGCGTCGAGGGCATGGCCGCCGGCCTGGAAAAGCTCGCCGAGCTGCCCGATCCCGTGGGCCGCGTGCTCGACCACCGCGTGCTTGCAAGTGGCGTGGACCTGACCCGTGTGAGTGTGCCGCTGGGCCTGGTCGCTATGGTCTACGAGGCGCGCCCCAACGTGACGGCCGACGCCGCAGGCATCTGCATCCGTACCGGCAACGCCTGCATTCTACGCGGCGGCTCGCTGGCCTATCACTCGTGTGCCATGATCGCCGAGCTGCTGGCCGATGCGCTCGAGGCCAAGGGCTTCCCGCGCGAGGCCGTGTCGATGATCGAGTCCACCGATCGCGAGGCCACCGGCGAGCTCATGAAGCTCCGCGGTATTGTCGACGTACTCATTCCGCGCGGAGGTGCAGGCCTGATCCAGCGCTGCGTGCGCGAGTCGCTTGTGCCGGTGATCGAGACGGGCACGGGCAACTGCCACATCTACGTGCATGAATCCGCCGACTTTGATAAGGCGCTCAACATTATCGTTAATGCCAAGACCCAGCGCGTAGGCGTGTGCAATGCCGCCGAGTCGCTGCTGGTCGACCGTGCTGTGGCCGATGCGTTTTTGCCCGCGGTCGTGACCGTGCTGCATGACCACGGCGTGCTCATTCACGGCGACGAGGCCACGTGCGCCGCGTGCGCCGACGCCGGCTTTGTGGAGGGCGATGACTACGTCGCCGCGACTGAGGAGGACTGGGGTCGCGAGTACCTGGCGCTCGAGATGAGCGTGAAGGTCGTGGCAAACGAGGACCAGGCCATCGCACACATCAATCGCTACGGCACGATGCACTCCGAGGCCATCGTTGCCGAGGACACGGACGCTTGCGAGCGCTTCCTGGATGCGGTCGATGCCTCGGCCGTGTACGCCAACGCCAGCACGCGCTTCACTGACGGCGGCGAGTTTGGCCTGGGCGCCGAGATTGGCATCTCGACCCAAAAGCTCCACGCCCGTGGCCCCTTTGCCGCCGAGGCCCTCACTACCTACAAATACAAGCTCCGAGGCACCGGCCAGGTCCGCCCCTAACGACCGCGCAAGAAAAACCGCCACAAAGGTGCCTGTCCCCTTTGTGGCGGTTTTAGCTGGCGCGGGCGGTTAGGCCTGGAAGGTATCGCGATCGGGCGCGAAGGACTGCATGGCCGCGATGGTGCGGTCAAAGAGCTCGGGGAGCTCCCAGCCCAACATCTCGGCGCCCTGCGAAATCACGTCGCGCGAGCAGCCGGCGGCAAAGCGTTTGTCCTTGAACTTCTTCTTGAGCGACTTAGTCGTAAAGTCCATAACGCTCTTGCTCGGGCGCATGATGACGGCAGCGCCGATCAGGCCGGTGAGCTCATCGCAGGCAAACAGGATCTTTTCCATCTGCAGCTCGGGCTTGGGTAGTGAGGTGTTGAAGTCCGACGTGTGCGTCTGGATGGCGCGAATGAGCTCGGGAGACGCACCTTCGCCCTCAAGAATCTCGGCAGCATAGATGGTGTGGTTAATGGGGTCGTCCTCATGCTCCTCCCAATCCAGGTCGTGCAGCAGACCGACGATGCCCCAAAACTCCTCGTTCTCGGGGTCGAACTCGCGCGCAAAGTAGCGCATAGTGCCCTCGACCGTCTCGCCATGGGTGATATGGAACGGGTCCTTGTTGTGCTCATTGAGCAGTTCGAACGCGCGGTCGCGGGTGATTCCGGCGGTAAGCGGCTCTGCCATAAGAGACTCCTTGTGCTCGTGGGTATCGATAAGAATGAATACTACTAGAACAAGAAAACCACCACAAAGGTGCCTGTTCCCTTTGTGGTGGTTTTTGGCGCGGATGGGTTAGTTGAGGGCGGCTTGGGCTAGGCGGGCTTCGGCGGCCTCCTCGGTGACGCCAAGGGCCACGGCGAACTCCTCGATGGAGCGGCGTTTGGCCTCCTTGAGTACGCGCATGTAGTAGGAGCTGGGTTTTTTATCAGCTTCCTCGGCCTGGCGAATGCGGTGCATCATGGTCTTTGCCACGCGGACCGTCTCGGGCGCGCCCAGCTTGAGCTGCTGCTTAAAGTGTGTCTCCTCAAGCGAGCTGTTGCGCTCGGTAAAGGTGTCGCACTCCAGCTCGTCATAGTGGCTCAGCAGGTGCTCGGCATCTTGCTGAGAGATGGCGGCGTGCAGACGGTCGGCCTGCGCCACGGGGTACATGAGGATCGTCTGCGCATGTCCCTGCTTGGTCTCGAGCAGCAGCATGGGCTGCGGTGTGTCGTCCCTAAAACCGACGACGGTGCAGACTCCCTGGCCCGGATGAATGACGTGTTGACCGATTGAGAACATGCTACCTCCAACTTATACGAATTTACGTATGTCTAGAATAACACGCTGACGTGCGCAAACCCGTACTTTATGCAGGAAAAGCACACAACTCTGATAGGTAAGAGTATTCGATAACAGACGCAGCTCATTCACACCTTTATGCATTTTCAACGCCTGCATAATCTGCAGGCAGACCGGCATCTTTGAGTGACTCCATACAAGCTGTAGTCATTTTTGTGCATATGCAATATCTATTAGCTTTACCCTGCGACAGTGCCCGTCGCTTGTGATAGAGTGCTACAAACTCAGGCTTTTGCCCTACGAGTGACCAAGAGCTCGGGGGCTTTAACACAAGGAGGATCTATGCCCGAGAAGATTGAAGAGCTGGTACGCGCTGCGCTTGCTGCGGCCCAGGAGGCCGGCGACCTTTCCGCATTTGAACTTGACGATTGCGCTATCGAGCGACCGGCTGACACTTCTCATGGCGAGTGGACCTCTACCATGGCCCTGAAGTCCGCCAAGCTGGCCCACTGCGCCCCGCGCAAGATCGCCGAGGCCATCGTTGCCCATATGCCCGAGGACCCCGCGATCGAGAAGGTCGAGATCGCAGGCCCCGGCTTCATCAACTTCTACCTCTCCGTTGCCGTCAAGAATGCCATCTTTGGCGAGGCTCGCGAGAAGGGTATGGACTTCGCTAAGTCCAACGTCGGTGGTGGCCTGAAGACCCAGGTTGAGTTCGTTTCCGCCAACCCAGTCGGCCCCATGCACATCGGCCACGGCCGCTGGGCCGCGCTGGGCGACTCGCTCTGCCGCGTTATGGACCACGCCGGTTACGACATCCAGCGTGAGTTCTACATCAACGACCACGGCTCTCAGATGAACACCTTCGGCAACTCCATCAGCACGCGCTATATGCAGCTTGCCGACATCATCGCCAAGCAGGGTGTGGATATCGACGAGGCTCACAAGCTGCTGATCGCAGACCGCGACGCCTTTGTTGCCGACGAGAACGACGAGCACCCCGAGACCCATCCGTACCAGGACAACTTTGCCGAGACTCTGGGCAAGGACTCCTACGGCGGCGACTACATCATCGACGAGGCCGCCGAGTTCTGGCGCACCGACGGCGATAAGTGGGTCAGCGCCGATCCGCAGAAGCGCATGGAGAGCTTCCGCGAGCGCGGCTATGTAAAGATGGTCGACAACATGCGCGACCTCTGCCACGCCGTCAGTTGCGACTTCGATCGTTGGTTCTCCGAGCGCTCGCTGTATGTGAAGGACACCGAGGGCGAGACCGCCGGCACCTCCGCCGTCGACCGCGCTTTTGAGAAGCTCGACAAGATGGGCTACCTCTACACTAAGGACGGCGCCCTGTGGTTCCGCTCCACCGACCTGGGCGATGACAAGGACCGCGTTCTGATCAAGTCCGACGGCGAGTACACCTACTTCGCCTCCGACGTCGCCTATCACTGGGATAAGTTCCAGCGCGTCGACCACGTCATCGACATCTGGGGCGCCGACCACCACGGCTACATCGAGCGCGTCCGCTGCGTCTGCGATGCCTTGGGTTACCCCGGCAAGTTTGAGGTTCTGCTGGGCCAGCTCGTCAACCTGCTGCGCAACGGCAAGCCCGTCCGTATGTCCAAGCGTAAGGGCACCATGGTGACCCTGCAGGAGCTCGTCGACGAGGTCGGCTCCGACGCTGCCCGTTACACCCTCATCTCCAAGAGCTCCAACCAGATGGTCGACTTCGATATTGAGGCCGTCAAGAAGCGCGACAACTCCAACCCGGTGTACTACGTGCAGTACGCTCACGCCCGCGTGTGCTCCATCCTGCGCCGTGCCGCTGACGTTACGCCCGAGCAGGCTGACGAGATGGGCATGAAGGCCGTCGCCGCCAAGGCCATCGGTGAGAACGTCGATTACTCGCTGCTGACCGACCCGACCGAGCTCGCCCTTTCGCGCAAGCTCAACGAGCTCACCGACCTCATCGCCAGCTGCGCTCGCGACCGCGCCCCGTTCCGTCTGACGCACTTTGCTGAGGAACTCGCCGGCGACTTCCACAGCTTCTACGCTGCCTGTCAGGTGCTGCCGAGCGAGGGCCGTCCCGTCGACCCCGAGCTTTCGCGTGCCCGTCTGGCCGCTTGCGATGCCGTCCGTGTGACGCTCGCCCTGGTGCTCACCCTCGTTGGCGTTTCCGCGCCCGAGCAGATGTAAGCTACGGGTCATTTGACCGTACAGACTTGGTTTAACTAAGCCTTGAAAGCCCGATCTCCCACGGAGGTCGGGCTTTTTGCAAACGCCGACGTATTGACGAATTTGGAACTGCTGGAAATACGAAACTATGCCGGTTTACTACGATGAAATGAGAAATTCCAACTACGCCGGCTTTTCGCAAAAAAGTGCAAGGCATCTACCTGCGGTTTTAGTTCAACAAGTTTCGGAGTGATCGCGGTTGAGCGATTCATCGTAGTAAACCGCCACAGTTTTGGCGGAGGCAGTCAGATTTGTGGGTGTTAAACCAAAGATTGTCCCTTTTGACTAGTCGTTTAAGAACGTCCTCAATGACTAAGTTGCAGGTGGTTGCGGTTGTGTTACACTAACGCTGCGTATATGACGCAAATATCTCGATACAGATCAATGATGTCCGTCGGTATTTGACGGAGCTAGACTGTTTAGCCGCCCTGAAGGTTTATGCAGGGAGCATGTGATCACAGGGCTTGAAAAGAAAGTTGAGCAAACACTGTGTCTGATCAACAGCAAGAAAACGAAATAACGACGACGCAAGCCGCTCCCGCTGCACCGGTTGTGTCGGATCAGGTCGCGGCGCCCGCGCATGCCTCGGCTCCTGAGACGCCTAAGGCTGCTTCGACGCCTACGCCTGCAACGGCTGAGAAGGCCGTGCCTGCAACTGGTGAGGAGGCTGCTCCGGCAAAGCCCAAGCGTACGCGCCGCACGGCCAAGCCTGCTGCTGACGGCGAGGAGGTCACCAAGCCCAAGCGCCGTACCACGCGCATGACGCGCGTCAAGCGCACCGTTGCAGCTGACTCCTCGGCGCCGATTTCCGATGAGGTCGCGCAGGCACGTGCGTTGGCGCAGATTAGCGAGGCTCAGGTGGTGCGCGCCCGCCGTCGTGCTGCCGAGCGCGAGGCCGCGGCTCTGACCGAGCTTGCAGCTCCGTCTGTGCCCGAGACGCCTGCCGCCACCGAGACCCCTGTCGCCGACCAGCCGACCGAGAAGCCGGTACCGCGCACACGCCGTCGCACGGCTGCTAAGGCCGAGCAGGTTGCCGATCAGGTAACCCCCGAGCTCACTGAGGCTTCGGTCCGTTCCGCGGCAGGGGAGGGCACATCGCCTGTTGAGCTCGCTGCGCCTGTCGAGGCCAGCGAAGTTCCCGTTGTCGATCCGGCTTTGCGCCCGCACCGTCGCGGTCGCAAGCCCAAGGCCTTCGTCGAGGCAGAGAAGGCCGCAGCCGCAGCTGCAGCCGCTCGGGATGCTGCGGCGACCGCCGAGTCTGCAACCGCCGCCGACGCGCCCGTCCAGGATGCTGCGACTTCCGAGGCCGCTCCCGCCGATGTCGAGCCCGCCGACCTCCGTCCCGGTCGCAGCCGTCGCACTGCTGCTAAGCGCACGTCCAAGGCTAAGGCTGCCAAGAAGGTTGCGTCCGAGGATTCCGCCGAGACGACCGCCGATGCATCGACTGACGCCGCCGAGCCCCAGGACGTCGAACAGCCTGCGTCTGAGAAGCCCAAGCGCGGTCGTAAGAAGTCCGCTAAGGCCAAGGCGTCCGAGCAGCAGGCCGAGGCCGAGCTGCAGGGCGATTCCAAGGCCGAGGCCAGCGATGATACTGTGGCTAACGCCGACGCCGCCGCAACCGATGGCGCCGCGCCCGCCGAGGCCGAAGACAACGCTCGCCCCAACCGTCGCCAGCACAAGCGTAACGACGAGCGCAACGAGCGCAAGGACGA
The DNA here is from genome assembly GCA_048183675.1 of Collinsella sp. Taxonomy (GTDB): domain Bacteria; phylum Actinomycetota; class Coriobacteriia; order Coriobacteriales; family Coriobacteriaceae; genus Collinsella. Next base: position 56,410 of record DBEYWP010000035.1, read on the forward strand.
GCGCAACAACGACCGCCGCAACCGCCAGCGCGATCGCAAACAGCGCAACAAGGAGCGCAACGCCGCCCCCACCGAGCCCACGCTTTCGCGTGAGGAACTCGCGGCCATGAAGGTCGCCGAGCTGCGCGAGAAGGCCAAGGAGTTCGAGATCGAGACGACCGGCAAGAAGAAAGCCGAGCTCGTCGAGGAGATCTACGTCACCGCCGCGAAGGCCGAGGGCTTCCGCGACATCAAGGGCATCCTGCAGATTCGTCCGGACAGCTCCGGTATCATCCACGCCCACGGTTACATGAAGTCCAACGACGACGCCTTCGTCCCCGCCTACCTCATCCGCTCCGCGCGTCTGCGCACGGGCGACGTCATCGAGGGCTCGCTTCGTCCTTCGCGCGGCGGCGACAAGCGCGCCGGCCTCGCCAAAATCACGACCGTCAACGGTCTAGACCCCGAGCAGATTCGCAACCGCCCCAAGTTTGGTGACCTCACCCCGGTCTATCCCAACGAGCCGCTGCGCATGGAGCACGGCAAGGACTCCATTACCGGTCGCGCCATCGACATCGTGTCGCCGATCGGCAAGGGTCAGCGTGGCTTGATCGTGTCTCCGCCCAAGGCCGGCAAGACCACGATCCTCAAGAAGATCTGCCAGTCTATCTCGATTAACAACCCCGAGGTGCACCTCATCTGCCTGCTCGTCGACGAGCGCCCCGAAGAGGTCACCGATATGCAGCGCTCCATTAAGGGCGAGGTCGTGGCCTCGACCTTCGATATGCCCGCCGACAACCACACCCGCGTGGCCGAGCTCGTCATCGAGCGCGCCAAGCGCATCGTGGAGCTGGGCGGCGATGTCGTGGTGGTGCTCGACTCCATCACGCGTCTTGCCCGCGCCTACAACTTGGCGGCGCCCGCCTCGGGCCGTATCCTTTCGGGCGGCGTCGATTCGGCGGCGCTGTATCCGCCCAAGCGCTTCCTGGGCGCAGCCCGTAATATTGAGAACGGTGGCTCGCTCACCATCCTGGCCTCTGCCCTCATCGACACCGGTTCCAAGATGGACGAGGTCATCTTTGAGGAGTTCAAGGGCACCGGCAACATGGAGCTTAAGCTCGACCGCGACCTGGCCGATCGCCGCATCTTCCCGGCTATCGACCCCGTTGCCTCCGGTACGCGTAACGAGGACCTGTTGGTTGACGAGCAGATGCGTCCGTTTGTCTTTGGCCTGCGTCGCATTCTTGCCGGCATGAACAACACCGAGCGTGCGGCCGCATCGTTTATCAAGGGTCTTAAGGGTACCAACACCAACCAGGAGTTCCTGGTGCGTTCGGCCAAAAAGCACAGCGACTACGAGCAGACGTTCTAGGTTGTCATCCACACGCAGCGATAGTCATCAATGCAATAAAGGGTCGGGGCTTTGAGCCTCGGCCCTTTTCCATATCGCCGCTCCGCGCTAATTTTTGACCATAAGACCGACGAGCAGCAGGTTTCCCGTTTCAATCCGACATCGTCGCTTGCAATCGACAGGGCGGTTTCGCATAATAGTTTTCAAGCTTCGCGACGGAAAACGCAGATGAAACGAACCATATACCGTTGCTTTGGGGCATAGCCCCGCTTCATCTTCTCTCGCGCAGCCAACTGAATGATGCGATTTGGGTGCTGGAAGATGGGGAGAGCTCATGGCTTCTTCTGATGCAACACAACGAGCAGTCCTTGCCGGACTTTCGTGCGGGATCGGCCTTGCCGCTCCCGTGGTTATGTATGCCGCGACGCTGCCGTTTTCGTCGGTGAACGAGACGGTCGTGGCGGGTGCGGTTCCCTTCGCCGTGGGCGCGGTGGCGGGCGTGGGTATCTATGCCGCCTCGCTGGGTATCTCCGAGTACCGTGCGCAGCGTGAAGAGCGTCTGTTCCAGCCCGATGCCATGGGCGGTGCCGCCAATCTCAATCAGCATCAAAGCGAGTTCAAGACCGCCTCGATTCCAGCTCAGCAGCAGGATGCGACTCCTTACGCTGCGACTTCTGCTTCTCAGGCTCAGGCGGAGCAGTCTACCTCGGCATTCCTTTCCGGCCTGACTGGTGCGTTCCAGCGCCGTCATGCCGATGATGGTGTCCCTACCATCGCTCGAGCCGCAGATGCTATGGACGAGGACGAGGCTTGGTCCATGATCGACAGTATGCTCGACGACGATTCGCCGGTGAGCTGCGACCCTGCACACTCGCGCGACGTCTATCAAGTCGCCATCGACGAGCTCACCAACGGCGGGCAGACCGGCTCCTTCAATCGCGACGACATCGCCGCCGCGGCACGCGCCGTGTCGGGCTCCCAGGCCGCCCCTGCGGGCAGCACGGCGGCTTTCGTGGCACTCGTTGCCAACGCGGCAGCCAATAACGCGTACAACGCTACCTCGGGCGACGCGAATGCTTCTGCCGACAATTCGTACGTTGATGAAGCCATGACCGCTGACGAGGAGGCCGTTGCTGCCCGCCGTGCCGCCGAAAGCTCTTTGTGGGGCGCTCCTGCCCAGCAGCAGGCGGCTGAGGCTGCGCCGTACAATGCAAACCTCGCCAGCATGCCTATCATCTCCGGTGCCGCGGACATCGATCTCGATGACCTCGATGAGCCTGCAGCCATCACCGCATCGATTGATGCCCAAGATCGCATCAACACCGGCGACCTTCCAGATGCCTCGCTCGAGGTTGATGTCCCCATGGCCGATTACTCGGGCCACGAGGACATGTGGGCCGCCGCCACCGCGATCCTGGATGAGATTGACGAGCCTGCTCCTGTTACGGCCCCCGCTCCCGTCGCTGCCCCTCAGCCTGCTGCCCCCGCCTATGTCGGCCGTCACAGTGCTGTGTTCCCCGAGGATACTGCCCGTATCTCGCGCGAGAGCATCGAGCGAGCCGAGGCTATTGCCGCCGGCATTATGGAAAATCGTCGTCACGAGCGCGTCAATCAGATCCTCGAGGAAGAGATCGAGCGCCTGCAGTCCTCTACCGCCAAGCGTACGGGCCGTGCCTATCTGAGCGTTATCGAGGGCGGTACCGCCAGCTTTGCGCCGCTCCGCGCGGAGGCATAACTTCTGCATGGTTAAGATCAATCGAAAATGGGCGGTCGTGACCTGCCTGATGGCGCTCTTGATCTGGGGCAATTCGCTGGTTCCCGGCTCGGGGTCGGGCTCACTGAGTCTAACGGTCATGGAAGCTATCCGCGGTTTCCTGCACGGCGTGGGACTTCCATATGAATGGGTGACCAACTTTGTTGTTCGCAAGTGCGCGCATTTTACCGAGTATATGGTGCTCGGCATCCTGGCAACGCACGCCTTTGATTTTGAGGGCCGGCGCACCTTTGACGTGCTGCTGCCCACGGCGGTGTCCCTGCTGCTGATTCCTTCGATCGACGAGACGATTCAGCTCTTTGTGCCGGGACGCGCTGGAATGATCACTGATGTGATGATCGACTGCTGTGGAGCGGTAACGGGCGTTGTGCTCCGATATCTCTTACGGTCGCTGATGTGCGCTAAAAAGGCCGCCTAGGACGTATTGTTTGGTCCTAGGCGGCCTTTTTTATTTGAGGGCTTATATGAGGCGTGGTGGCGTCGTTCCGTAGGTCGGATTTGCCGGGCGCGCCACGCCCTGTGGGTGCGTCTGCTACTGAAGCGCCTGTGCGCCCAGGGCCAAGCAGCCCATGATGCCCTGCTTGCCCTCGAGGCTGTTGTTGACAATATAGGTATCGATGTCGTTGACCTCGGGCGTGACGATATAGCCGTTGAGCATCTCGGCGCACTTTTTGCGTGCGAGCGGCACGATGGGGGTGTGGTCGGCCACGCCGCCGCCGATGATGATTTTTTGCGGTGCGTAGCACAGCGTGTAGGTCATGAGCGCCTGTGCCAGATAGCCGGCGAGCAGGTCCATGGCCTCTGGGTCATCGGCCATGTCTCCGGCGCTCTTGCCATCCCAGCGCTTTTTGACGCCGGGACCTGCGATGAGGCCCTCGAGGCAGTTGTCGTGGAAGGGGCAGGCGCTGTGCTCGCCAATGGTGTCGCGCGGATCGCGCGTGACCAGGATGTGGCCGGCCTCGGGATGCATCATACCGTGCACGAGCTTACCGCCCGAGAGCACACCGGCGCCCACGCCGGTACCGATGGTCAGGTAGACCACGTCCGTGAGGCCCTGGGCGCAACCAAAGGTGACCTCGCCCAGGCAGGCAACGTTGACGTCGGTGTCGTAGCCGCAGGGAATATTGAGCTCGTTTTGGATGGTGCCCAGCAGGTCGAAGTAGCGCCATGCCGTTTTGGGCGTCTCCAGGATCTTGCCGTATTGGGGCGAGGCAGGGTTGACTGCGGTGGGGCCAAAGGCGCCGATGCCCAGCGCGGCGATGCCCTTGTTCACAAACCATGCATTGACGGTCTCAACGGTCTCCTGCGGGGTCGTGGTCGCGATCTGCTCGCGCTCCAGGACCGTACCGTCTGCATAGCCCGTGGCGCAGACCATCTTGGTGCCGCCGGCCTCGAGCGCTCCGATAAGCTGCTGTTCTGCCATAGTATTCCTCTCTCTGGGACGAGTTGCTCCGTGACTAAAGTATAGGTCTCTAAACCATTTAAGAAAGCGCTATAAAAAGAAGAAGCCTCGCAACGTGGCGGGCGGTGCGGGGCTTCTTTGGTTGCTTTAGTTGCCGGGCCGTCCTTACCCGCGCGGCTTGATTTTATCACGTAGCGACTTGAGGTTCTCCAGTGCCGCGTTAAGCGTCTCATCCCGCTTGGCAAAGTGGAAACGAATCAGATGGTTGACGGGCTCGCGGAAGAAGCTCGAGCCGGGCACGGCGCCCACGCCCACCTTGGATGCGAGGTCCTCGCAGAATTCGAGGTCGCTGTCATAGCCAAACTCAGAGATGTCCATCATGACGTAGTAGGCGCCCTGCGGCACGTTATGCTCAAGACCGATGCTATCGAGCCCCTGGCAGAACAAGTCGCGTTTGGCGGTGTAGAGGTCGAGGACCTCATCGTAATAGCTGTCGTCGAAGTTGAGGGCGGTGACAACGGCTTCCTGCAGGGGAGCGGCGGCACCCACGGTGAGAAAGTCGTGGACCTTCTTGATACGCTCGGTGATCTGGGCCGGGGCGATGGTGTAGCCCAGGCGCCAACCGGTGATGGAGTACGTCTTAGACAGCGAGCTGCAGCTGATGGTTCGCTCGAACATGCCGGGCAGCGTGGCCATATAGACGTGCTCGTGGGGCGCGTAGACGATGTGCTCGTATACCTCGTCGGTAATGCAGTAGGCGTCGTACTTTTTGCAGAGGTCGGCGATGAAGGTGAGCTCCTCGCGCGTAAAGACCTTGCCGCAAGGGTTGGAAGGGTTGCACAGGACGATGGCCTTGGGGTCGTTGTCGCGGAAGGCTGCCTCGAGCGTCTCGCGGTCAAAGTCGAACGTGGGCGGGTTGAGCGGCACATAGATGGGCTCGGCACCCGAGAGAATGGTGTCAGCGCCGTAGTTCTCGTAGAACGGCGAGAAGATGACGACCTTGTCTCCGGGGTTCGTAACCGTCATCATGGCGGCCATCATGGCCTCGGTGGAGCCGCAGGTGACCACGATATTCTGGTTGGGGTCGATCGGCATGCCCATAAAGTGCTCCTGTTTGGCGGCGAGCGCCTCGCGCATGGCCTGGGAGCCCCAGGTAATGGAGTACTGGTGGTAGAGCGGCTTGGGGTCGGCGGCGATGGTGCTCAGGCTGTTGAGCAGCTGCGCCGGAGGATCGAAGTCGGGGAAGCCCTGCGACAGGTTGACGGCATCGTACTTATTGGAGATGCGTGTCATGCGGCGGATGACCGAATCGGTAAATGTTGCCGTGCGGTTGGAGAGTTCTTTCATGCCGGTCCTTTCGAGGATTTGCAGTGGGGCAAGTTTACTCCTATGGAACCGGTGGGAATTGCTCGAAACGCGCTCGAAAAACTCTTTTCAAAATTCTTGAAAATTGGGGCTTGCATCGCGTGGCGTTCCTTGCAATAATAGTCGAGCGCGAAGCGCACAGGACACGGTGGGTGTAGCTCAGTTGGCTAGAGCGACGGGTTGTGGTCCCGTAGGTCGAGGGTTCGAGTCCCTTTACCCACCCCAGTTCTTGCTTCGTGTTGATATCGGGTCGTTAGCTCAGTTGGTAGAGCAGGGGACTCTTAATCCCAAGGTCCAGGGTTCGACCCCCTGACGGCCCACCAAAGCAAGTTAAGACGGTCAACTTCGGTTGGCCGTCTTTTTTGTTGACCTTGCATGGGGTCGAACCCGAAAGGGCGCGGAGCTGAGAAATCTGCACCGTGATTCCCTTAGGGAAAACACTGCTAAAGCCCCGTAGGCGTGTTCTCCTTAGAGGAATCATGCTCACAGGGCTCGATGCATGTTGAAAAGTTGTGATCAAACTCAAAGTGAGAATCGATTTAGTCTGCTCGATAGTGCGATCCGAGACTTTCGGTCCGCTTACGCATGGCTTTGACCATTTCCTGTGCCAGCTGAATCTGCGATTGCAGGCGGGCGAGGGCTGCGACTTCGCTGTCCTGGGCTTTCTGTGTGCTCAAGGTCGTTGCCCCCGTCTTCAAGCCCTCAAGCTCGTGTAGTGCTTCGGATAGGCCTGTTTCGGTGCGGTTGATCATGCAATAGGTACTCATCGTGTGCTTAAGGCTGCGGGTCAGGCGCTCGGCATCTGTTGTGGCAATGCCGTGCTGGGGGAGGGCGATATCCGCCTTCAGGGCTGTCTTAGGCTCTTTCTGCGCTGCAAGGGCTGCCGATGCGCCTGCGATGCGCCCGAACACGATGCCGTTGGCGCTTGACAAGCCACCAATGCGGTCGGCTCCGTGCATGCCGCCTGTCGCCTCGCCGCAAGCGTAGAGACCCTCAACGCCCGTGTACGCAGTCTTATCGATCTTGATGCCGCCATTAGCGGCGTGGGCATACATCGCAACGCGCATCTCGTCAGTCGGAGCGATGCCGTGCTCGTCTTGCAGCCAGGTGGCAAAGGTCTGCACAAACTCTGGGACATCCTCGCGGGGGAAGTCGTAGTGGAGTGCCAGGCCTTCGACACCTGCCTGATCGATGACGAGATCGATAGCGCGGGAGGCCAAGCGTGACGTGAAGGGACCATATCCAGAGCGCTGCTCGAGCAGGTCGTCCAGCTTGTCGTCGGCAATATCTACCGGCTGGTCTACATGCACGTAGCGCCAGGTTTTCTCGTTGAAGACCAAGTTACGCCTGGGCTCGATGAAGCCGGGCATCATCTGCATGAACTCTATATTAGTAAGTGTTGCGCCGTGCGCCAGTGCGATGGCCTGCGAGGAGCTGAGCACATCAGCCGACGTAAGGCTGCGCTCGAACAGGCCGCCTGTGCCACCGGCTGCGATGATCGTGGCCTTGGCAGCAAAGGGCACGATTCGATCTTCGGTGAGGTCGTAGAGCACGGTTCCGGTTATTCTGCCGTTCGTGTCCTCAACAAGGTCGATAAGCTCATGGCGGGGGAGCAGGCGAATGCCGAGCGACTCGATCCGGGCTGTCAGAGCGTCCTCAAGGGGCTTGCGGGTGAGGCCGCGCCACATGCGCGTCTTGTGGTCAAAGCAGGGGATAAACTGCTTTTGCTGAGCGCTCTCAGCGTTTTGCGGACGCTTGAGCTTAACGCCCAGGTCTTGCTCGAGCCAGTCAATCGCTTGGGGAATGCCGTGGACGAACGTTTGGACGAGTTCGGGGTCGGCAACGCCGCCGCCGACGGTCTGGATGGTGTCGATGAGGTCCTGCTCGTCGTCTTCGTCGACGGGACCGATGAGGCCGAGGCCCCAGGTACCCGGGAAGAAGCTCGATCCACTCATGGTCTTGCCGGCGCTTGCCACAGTGACGGTTGCACCCGTGCGTGCCGCTTCGATGGCGGCGCAAAGGCCCGCAATGCCAGCTCCAATTACCAGTACATCAGTCGATTCCATCGGATTCCTTTCTCGTCCGGCGCATTATCGCACGGGTGATCGGCAATGGGGCCGCAAAGACTTGGCAAATCGGTAAAGGGCAAATATGGCAGGTGGGCGTCAGGTGGACTCGGTCACTTCGGTCGGCTAATTTGGTAAGTTGCGGTGGAATACGGACTGTTTTGGCCTGTATGGATGCAATTCAGTCCGTATTTCACCGCAACTGATATATCGGACCTTCTAATAAGAGTAACCAATTTGGGACGGGGCAAACAAAAAGAGCCGCTACCCGGGTGGGTAGCGGCTCCAAAGCTCAGCTATATGAGCATCGCACGGGCGCGATTAGGCCTTGAGGGCCTCCTCGACGGCGACAGCGCAGGCGACGGTGGCACCGACCATGGGGTTGTTACCCATGCCGATGAGACCCATCATGTCGACGTGCGCAGGCACGGAGGAAGAACCGGCGAACTGGGCGTCGGAGTGCATACGGCCCATGGTGTCGGTCATGCCGTAAGAGGCAGGGCCGGCGCCCATGTTGTCCGGGTGCAGGGTACGGCCAGTGCCGCCACCAGAAGCGACGGAGAAGTACTTCTTGCCAGCCTCGAGGCGCTCCTTCTTGTAGGTGCCAGCGACGGGGTGCTGGAAGCGCGTGGGGTTGGTGGAGTTACCGGTGATCGAGATGTCGACGTTCTCGTGCCACATGATGGCAACGCCCTCGCGGACGTCGTCGGCGCCGTAGCAGTTGACGGCGGCGCGGGGACCATCGGAGTATGGGATGGTCTCGACGACCTTGAGCTCGCCCGTGAAGTAGTCGAACTGGGTCTTCACGTAGGTGAAGCCGTTGATGCGGGCGATGATCTGAGCAGCGTCCTTGCCCAGACCGTTGAGGATGACGCGCAGCGGCTTCTTGCGAGCCTTGTTGGCGTTCAGAGCCAGGCCGATAGCACCCTCAGCGGCAGCGAAGGACTCGTGACCTGCCAGGAAGGCGAAGCACTCGGTGTCGTCGGAGAGCAGCATAGCGCCCAGGTTGCCGTGGCCCAGACCGACCTTGCGGTCCTCGGCGACGGAGCCGGGAACGGTGAAGGCCTGGATGCCCTCGCCGATGATGGCGGCAGCCTCAGAAGCGGACTTGGCGCCACGCTTGACAGCGAGAGCGCAACCGAGGGTGTAGGCCCACTCGGCGTTCTGGAAGGCGATGGACTGGGTGTTGTTGACGATCTCACGCGGGTTGAAGCCCTTGTCGGTGCAGATCTGCAGAGCTTCCTCGAGGGAGGCGATGCCGTTGTCGGCGAGGCACTTGTTGATCTTGTCAGCGCGGCGCTCGTAACCTTCGAACGTAACAGTCATAGTTATTTCCCTCCCTTTCTACTCGTGAACCGGGAACACGCTGGCGACGGAGTGAGTCTCCTCGTCGGTGCGCGGGTCGATGTACTTGGCAGCGTTCTCCCACTGACCATAGTGGCCCATAGCGCCAGCGATGGCCTCCTCGGGGGTCTTGCCGGCCTTGACGGCGTCGGTGAACTTGCCGAGGTTCAGGAACTCGAATGCGATGATCTCGTTCTTGTCGTTGAGAGCCATGCGGGTGACGTAGCCCTGAGCGAGCTCGAGGTAACGAGCGCCCTTGGCCTTGGTGCCGAACATGGTGCCGACCTGAGAGCGAAGGCCCTTGCCGAGGTCGTCGAGGGAGGCGCCCACGGGCAGGCCGCCCTCGGAGAACGCGGTCTGGCTGCGGCCGTAAACGATCTGCAGGAAGATCTCGCGCATAGCAACGTTGATGGCGTCGCAGACGAGGTCGGTGTTGAGGGCCTCGAGGATGGTCTTACCGGGAAGGATCTCGGAAGCCATGGCGGCAGAGTGGGTCATGCCCGAGCAGCCGATGGTCTCAACGAGGGCCTCCTCGATGATGCCGTCCTTGACGTTCAGCGTGAGCTTGCAGGCGCCCTGCTGAGGTGCGCACCAACCCACACCGTGCGTAAGACCGGAGATGTCGGAAATCTCCTTAGCCTGGACCCACTTGCCCTCCTCGGGGATGGGTGCGGGGCCGTGGTATGCACCCTTGGCAACGGGGCACATGTTCTCCACTTCCTGTGAGTACTGCATGCCTCTCCTCTCTATCGTGTTGGCGTCCCGTCTGGGGGCCGTGGCTGGCGATTGCCGGGCGACCCTTCGAAAGGGACATGACATGCAGCCCCTATAATACCGCGAAATGCACGGAATATTCGGCGAACGGCTCAGTTTTCGTAGCGAGAAGTCCGGAAGTTTTAATTGAAACGGTTTAACTCTATGTTCTGTGGTCGTGAACTTCCGTAGAGGGGGTCCGTCTTGGGCAAGCTATTGGTCAGCTCTTGTAAGCATTGCGGGGGTTGACCTGTTGCAACGATGCCGTTCGCCGCCTGATTACTGCCTTTGGCCGCGCGAGTGTATTGTTTTGCGTGAATGTTTTGATGGCACGCTTCAATCGTGCTGTATTGGATGGCAAGCAGATCCCGGCGAAGGGAGCGCCATGCAGCGCGTTTGGAGAACGGTTACCGGCTTTTACCATGTCTGTGCCCGCGGTACGGGCAAGCAGCTCATCTTTGAGGGCGATGAGGACCGGTGGGAGTTTTTGGAGCTGATGCGCGAGTGCTGCCGCGAGGAGGGTGTGACGGTTATCGCTTGGTGCCTTATGGGCAATCACGTGCATTTGGTGCTTGCAGATTACGAGGACAGGATGAGCGCGGCGATGCACCGGCTGCTTTTGACGTACGCGCGGCGGTTCAATAAACGCACGAGGCGCACAGGCCATCTGTTCCAGAACCGTTTTGACCGGCGCTCGCTCGATACCGACTGGCAGGTGATGGAGGCTATTCGCTCCGTACACGCCGATCCGCAGGAGGCGGGCGTTAGCCTAATCGAGCGTTATCCCTGGAGTAGCTTTGCGGAGCATTTGTGCGCTTACGACGGTGACGCGGCTGATGTCGCGAGGGGATTTTCTGATCCTTCTTGCGTGCTTGAGCTTTTTGGTTCTGCCGAGGGCTTTATTGCCTATTCGCTTTCGACGCCCGACGGCAGCAAGCCAGCGCTGTGCGATATGAAAGAGACAGAGTGGGAACGCAATGCCTTTGCCGGCAAGTTGGCGAAGAGTCTCGGGGTTCCGCTCAACGGGGTTAAAACTGCACCGCCGGCGCAGCGCGATACTGTTATTGTTGGATTGAACAATGCCGGCTTTACGGTGCGCCAGATTGAGCGGTATACCGGGATTGGCAAAAGTACCGTCTCTCGTATCGTGCGCGCCCGCGCGCGAACGGCGATGCGGGCTGGCGGAAACGTGATGTAAGGTCGCCTTTTCACCGCAGCTGGGGTCGTCCATACGCCGCAACCAGCGTTCAAAAGCTTGGTGAGGTAACTGCACTTCTTAATATGCATAGAACAATCGCCATCTTGCATAAAATAACGGCTCAGTCCGGGTTTGCCCGTGCCTACCCCCGTCTGCGCCGTGCAAAAAACGGAGTTTTCAGCATCGTGGTGCTGTCGGCACCGACGCAATCTTGCAACATGCGGACCCCGAAGCTATTGATCCCTGCCGTTGCGCCCCCGAAGCACGTGTCTGCGTCCCGTCAGACCGCGATGCTTGTTCTAAACACAATATATATGCGCCTGAAGATGTTGATTAACGCTTTCGATGCGTATACACACAGCTTGGCGTGCTGAATACTCGCAAAAATGCACGCCGCTCCCTATGGGACCCGTCTGCGGCAGGCGCGAAGCGAGTCGGAGCTCAGCAGAACGGGGCTTGGCGCATTGCTTGGCGGGCCCGGGGCCCTGCCGCAGGCCTTTGGTGCTGTGGAAAACGCCCGTGCTCGCGTCTGGCCGTGTGGTAAATGACAGACGGGGCGCCGGACGCGCTGATTTTGTGCGTTCGTGCTCATTAGGAAAAACAGAGCCGCCCGTATCGGGCGGCTCGGCAATCAAAAACCTTGGATTCGGAGCATACGCTACTGGTTAGCTTGCCCCTCGAGCATGCCGTCGAGGGTACGCCAGGCGAGCTCGGCGCATTTGACGCGGGCGGGCATGTGCGAGATGTCCTGGAGCTGGGCGGCTTCGTCCAGGTCTTCCAAGTCCTCCTCGGAGAGCTGCTCGCCGCGGATCATGGCGAGGAAGAGCTCTGCCAGGCGGCGAGCTTCCTCGACGGTCTCGCCGGTGATGAGATCGGCCATGATGTCGGCACTGGCCTGGCTGATGGCGCAGCCGTGGCCGGTAAAGGAGGCCTCCTCGATCACGTTGTTCTCGACACGCAGCTGCAGAGTGAGCTCGTCTCCGCAGCTGGGGTTGATGCCGTCGTGCTCGTGCGTGGGAGCATCCATCTCGTACTTGTAGTCGGGGTGCGAGTTGTGCTCCATAAATGTGGTGGAGGTGTACAGATTACCCATTGAACGTGCTCCAAACGTGATGCAGGCCGGCGATGAACTTGTCAATGTCGGCCTTGTCGTTGTAGAAGGCCACGCTGGCGCGGCAGCAGGCAAGGTTCTCGACGCCCAGCCAGGTGAGCAGCGGCTGTGCACAGTGGTGACCGGCGCGGATGCAGACGCCGTCCATGTCCATGATGCTCGCGACGTCGTGCGGGTGGATGCCGCGGACGTTAAAGCTCACAACGCCGTGGTGGTTGTCCCAATAGATGGAGCCGATGATCTGGACAAAGTCGAGCTGCATGAGCTCGCCCATCAGGTAGTGGACGAGTGCCTGCTCGCGTGCCTGGATGTTCTCGTAACCCACCGTGTTGACCAGGTAGTCGAGTGCCGCACCCGTGGCGAAGATGCCGGCGGCGTCCTGTGTGCCGGCCTCGAATTTCTCGGGAACGGGCGCCCAGACGGCGTCCTGCTCGGTAACAGAGTCGATCATCTCGCCGCCGGTGAGCATGGGCGGCATGGCGTTGAGCAGGTCCATCTTGCCCCACAGCACGCCAATGCCCATGGGGCCCATGGCCTTGTGCGCGCTAAAGGCAAAGAAGTCGGCGCCCAGGTCGGCCACATCGACCGGCATGTGCGGCAGCGACTGTGCGCCGTCGACGACCAGATAGCCGCCGTACTTGTGCACAAGCTTTCCGAGGTTCTTGACCGGGTTCTCGACACCCAACACGTTGGAGACCTGACCCACGGCCAGGATCTTGGTCTTGGGGCCCACCTTGGACAGAACCTCCTCAGTCGTGAGCTGGCCGGTCTTGGTGGGGTAAAGGTAGACGAGCTTGGCGCCGGTCTCGCGGCAGACCTGCTGCCACGGAATCAGGTTGGAGTGGTGCTCCATGATGGTGATGACGACCTCGTCGCCGGGTTCGAGCACCGTGGGCGCAAAGCTCTTGGCGACCAGGTTGAGCGACTCGCTCGTGTTGCGGGTGAAGACGACCTCGTTGGCCTGTGAGGCGCCGATGAGGTCGGCGATCTGCTGGCGGACTTTCGCGATGGCGTCGGTGGCCTCGACGGACAGCGAGTACAGGCCACGCAGGGGGTTGGCGTTCATGCGCTGATAGAAGTCGCGCTCGGCGTCGAGCACACAGGCAGGGCGCTGCGCGGTGGCGGCGCTATCGAGGAAGGCGATCTCGGGGTGCTGCTGGAAGAGCGGGAACTGCGCCTTGTAGGGGTTGGTCTCGATGTCTACGGTGGGCCAGCCGCGCGAAGCCTCGTCGCTGGCGTCGAGCTCCATGGGCTCGGGGGCAGTGCAGGTATCGCATTTAACGTGCTCGGTGTCGATCATGCGAGCTCCTCTTCAAAGTTGTCGATCAGGTTGTTGCCCAGGCGGACGACGGCGGCGCGGGTGCGCTCGTCGGTGGCGGAAAGCGCGGCGTCCTCCAGCTTGGCGCGGATGAACAGGTCCTCGGCGGCGTTTTGGTCAAGGCCGCGGCAGGCGAGGTAGAACAGCTGCTCGTCGCGGACGTGGCCGATGGTGGCGCCGTGGTTGCCGGCGACGTCGTCCTCGTCGCAGAGAATGACGGGAACGGTCTTGTTGTCGACGCCCTTGTTGGCCAAAAGCACCGTCTCGCGCTCGGTGCCGGTTGTACCCTTGCAGCCGTGCACGAGGTCGATGGTGCCGCGGTAGACCTTCTTGGACGTGCCGGTCAGTACGCCGTTGGCGTCGATCTCGCACTCGGTCTTGCGACCGCGGTGGCGCAGCTCGTAGTTAAAGTCGCGCACCTGCTCGCGGGCGCCCAGGTAGTCAGTATCGATGGTGACCTTGGCGGTATCGCCCAGCAGGTCGCCGGCAAGGCCGGTGGCGCTGGCGCCGGCACCCAGGACGGTGTGCTGCACGTTGACGCGCGCGCCCTCGTCCAGGAACAGGCCGGTGTCGTCGAGCGCGATCCAGCTATCGTCGAGCGTCTGCGTGCAGGTCACGTTGACGGTGGCGTACTCGTGGGCGCACACGCGTAGCACGGATCCCACGACGCCTTGGCCGGCAACGGGAGAGTCCAGGGCAATAAGCAGATCGAGCGTCGACTGGGGACGGGCGACGACGTCGATGGCGGCGATGGCCGCGGCTGCATCGACGCCGCTCACGCGCACGGTAACCGTGGCGTGCTTGTATGCGGGCACATCGATGACGATGCGCTTGGTGGCGTGGTCGGCCAAGTAGGTGTAGGCAGCCTCGCCCATGCCGGTCTCGAAGGCTTCAGCAGGGGAGAGCTCCTCCTCGAGCTTGATGGCACCGGCCTGGTAGATGGAGGTGGCGGGCACGTCAAGCTCGGTCTCGGGCGTGATGCGGGCGCGGTCGGCGGCGTCGCCGGGGGCGGAGGTGCGGCGCTCGGGGAAGCGCTCGGCCATGGCGTCCATGGCGGCGTTAAATGCGTCGGCAGCGCCGCGGAACTGCTCGTCCAAGCCCTCGACCTTAACAGCTTCGGCGGGAGCGGCGGCAAGCTCGTCAGAGAGCTCGAGCTTGGTCTGGTTCATCTTGAGCCAACCCCAAGTGGCAGCCGGCATCGCATTGACCTGCTCAAGGGTGGTAGCAGCGGTGTTCGTGGTCTGTTCCATTATCCGATCGCTCCTTCCATCTCGAGCTTGATCAGGTTGTTCATCTCGACGGCGTACTCAAGCGGTAGCTCCTTGGAGACCGGGTTGGCAAAGCCGTTGACGATCATGGTGCGAGCCTCTTCCTCCGGGATACCGCGGCTCATCAGGTAGAACACCTTGTCGTCGCCGATACGTCCGATGGTGGCCTCGTGGCCGATGTCGACGTTCTTGGCGCGGATGTCCATGGCCGGGATGGTGTCGGAGCGGCTCTGGTCGTCGAGCATCAGTGACTGGCAGCTCACGGTTGCCTTGGAGCCCTCGGCCTTGGGCGTGGCAACGATAGAGCTGCGGAACGTCTGGATGCCGCCGCTCTTGGAGATGCCCTTGGTCTCGACGGTTGCCGAGGTCTCGGGCGCGTTGAGCACGACCTTGCAGCCGGTGTCGAGGTTCTGCCCGGCGCCGGCAAAGGTGATGCCGGTAAAGCTCGAGCGGGCGCGACGGCCGTTGAGCACGCTCATGGGGTAGAGGTAGCCCACGTGGCTGCCGAAGGAGCCGCTGATCCACTCGATGTCGCCGTCCTCGTCCACGCGCGCACGCTTGGTGTTGAGGTTGTACATGTTCTTGGACCAGTTCTCGATGGTCGAGTAGCGCAGGTGCGCACGCTTGCCCACAAAGAGCTCGACGGCGCCGGCGTGGAGGTTGGCTACGTTGTACTTGGGCGCGGAGCAACCCTCGATAAAGTGCAGGTCGGCGTCGTCCTCGACGATGATGAGCGTGTGCTCAAACTGGCCGGCGCCCTTGGCGTTAAGACGGAAGTAGCTCTGCAGCGGGAAGTCGAGCTTGGTGCCCTTGGGCACGTAGACAAACGAGCCGCCCGACCATACGGCGCCGTGCAGGGCCGCAAACTTGTGGTCGGTGGGCGGGATGAGCGTCATAAATTTCTCGTGGATGAGCGGTTCCCACTGCGGGTCGTGCAGGGCTTCCTCAATACCGGAGTAGACGATGCCCATCTTGGACGCCGTGTCCTGCATGTTGTGGTAGACGAGCTCGGAGTCGTACTGCGCGCCGACGCCTGCCAGGTAGCTACGCTCGGCCTCGGGGATGCCCAGGCGCTCAAAGGTGTTCTTGATGTCGTCGGGCACCGACTCCCAGTCGTGCTTTTGATCGGTGTTGGGCTTGACGTAGGTGACGATGTTGTCCATGTCCAGGCCCTCGATGGAGGGGCCCCACGTCGGATCCGGGAAGCGGTTGAAGATCTCGAGGGACTTGAGGCGCAGGTCGAGCATCCACTGCGGCTCGTCCTTTTTGGCGCTGATCTCGCGCACGATGTCGGGCGTGATGCCGGCGTCGAGGCGCTCGAATCCCTCCTCGCCATAGGTGAAGTCGTAGAGGCTGCGGTCGATGTCCGCGACCTCGGTGCGGTTCTTGGTCATTGCGTCGCCCCTTTACGCCTGCTGCTCGGTAGCGGCGGCCTCGGCCTGGGCGCGCTGCTCGGCGGCCTCGCGCTCGAAGGTCTCAAAACCGTTCTTGTCGATCCAGGGAATGAGCGAGGCGTCGTCCTCGCGTACGATGTGGCCCTTGACCATAACGTGGACGCGGTCGACATCCAGGTGCTCCAGGATGCGCGTGTTGTGCGTGATGATGAGCATGGAGCCGTCGCAGCTCTTGCGGTAGGCGTCCATGCCGTGGCTGACGGTGGAAAGCGCGTCGACGTCCAGACCCGAGTCGGTCTCGTCCAGAATGGCGAGCTTGGGCTGCAGCAGCAGAAGCTGGAGCATCTCGACCTTCTTCTTCTCGCCGCCCGAGAAACCCACGCCCAGCTCGCGGTTGAGGTAGGCGGTATCCATGTTGAGCTCGGCCGCGAGCTCCTTCACGCGGCGGCGGAATTCCTTGCCCTTCATCTCCAGGCCGGGACGGCCGGCGATGCTGGCACGAAAAAAGCTCGACAGCGGCACGCCGGGGATCTCGACCGGTGCCTGGAAGCTCAGGAACAGGCCGGCGCGCGAGCGCTTGTCGGTGGTGAGCTTGGTGATGTCCTGGCCGTCAAAGACGATACGGCCGTCGTTGACCGTGTAGACGGGGTCGCCCATGACCAGGTGGCCGAGGGTGGACTTGCCGGCGCCGTTGGGACCCATCAACACGTGGGTCTCGCCGGCGGCGACGTTGAGGTTGACGTTGTGGAGGATGGTCTTCTCGTCCACGGAGGCGGTCAGACCATCGATGGAAAGCAGCGGATTTGCGCTCATGCTGTCCCTCTCTGTATATGGTGTACTCATAGGTGTACTAAACCCTAGGAATCTTCTCGGAATAAAGTTACTATGGGTTCGGCGTTAGTCAAGGGAAAACCCGACTAATCCACTCGACTTTTCAAATTCTGGGACAAAATAACCTGTTGTGTTTGTCCCAATTACTTAAGATTTGGGACAAACAAACCTGGTCATGTTGTTCCAGATGCGATGGGAGGGTAGGTATGCTCATTTCTTCCAAGGGCCGCTATGCCCTCCGGCTGATGATTTATATCGCGGCTTTGGGCGACGCCGAGGGCAAGATTGCCTTGCGTGAGGTTGCAGACCGCGAGCATATCTCGCAAAAGTATCTGGAGCAGCTGGTTCGTCCGCTTATGAAGGCGGGCCTGCTTAAGAGCGTGCGCGGCAAGGGCGGCGGCTACATGATGGCCAAGGACCCGGCCGAGGTGCGTGCTGGCGACATTCTGCGCGCCGTCGAGGGCAGCACGGCTCCGGTGGCGTGCGACGGCATCGACAACAGTTGCGCCCGCAGCGATCTGTGCTCGACCGTCAAGTTCTGGCGCGGTCTGGACGAGGTCATCGAGAACTATGTCGACGGTGTAACGCTGGCTGACTTGGCCGCCGTCCCCGAAATCAACTTCGATATTAAGCTGTAGGGGTGCAAATGGCATCTCTCGACAAGGTGTACAAGCAAATCGAAGTTTTTGCTCGGGAATGTGACGCCGAGAAGGTTGTGCTGTTTGGTTCCCGCGCTCGAGGTGACAATTTGCCTAAGAGCGATATTGACATCGCCGTAGCAGGTTGCCGGGATTTCGGCCGTTTCTCATATTTGATCGAGGAGCGTCTTGATACTCTTTTGGATGTAGATGTCGTCAATCTCGACGAGTCCTTATCGCAGCAATTGCTCGATGAAATTGCCAGGGATGGTGTGATTCTGTATGAAAAAATATGAGAACTTTGCCAGCGCCTTGGTGAATCTTGAGGATGCGCCCAATCAGGATCTCAACAATGATTTTGTTCAGAGTGGATTGATTAATAAGTTCAATCTTCAATTTGAACTGAGCTGGAAGCTCCTTAAGCGTCTGCTCGAGTATGAGGGCGCCACGCTTGCCGCGTCGGGGTCTCCTCGTGCCATCTTGAAGGAGTCCTACCGATTCTACGACTTTATTGATGAGGTGGCCTGGCTAGATATGCTCAGAGATCGCAATACGAACGTCCATATCTATGACAACAAGCTCGCTCAAGATTTGATTCAGCGCATCTTGAACGTCTATATCCCTGCTTTCTGCCAGTTGAGGGACGGGTTGATGGAGCGTTACGGCGAGCTTCTGTTGGCGCCCGACGACCAGTTTGTTTAATTTCTTAAGATTTCGTAATTCCTTAAGATTTCGCGGAGGGTTGTTGCCGTTTACCGAGGGGTTGTTGTGTAACAACGGGCGAGCTGCAATACTTATTTTTATCTTTGCAAACTGAACTTTAACTACACCAATGCAGGGAGGATTTTATGCAGCCCAAGCATTCCGCGATTGTCGCGGGCCTGACGCTGGCGCTTTCGTTTGGCGCCGTTTCCGCGCCGGCACCCGCCGCCGCCGAGGAGCCCACGCCGGGCGTTGCCTCGGATGCCACCGATATCGACAAAGGTCTCTACACCCAGCAGTCCTTCTCGGGCGTGCTGAGGTCGGTCCAGGGCGTTTCGTTTGTCAACGTGACTCCCGAGATGAAGTACTTTACCAAGTACGAGAGCCATGGCAACTATAACCAGGGCTTTTCGTATGGTGACGGCTACAACGCGCTGGGCTATTACCAGTTCGACCGTCGTTGGTCGCTCATTCCGTTTATGAAGCAGGTCTACAACTACAGCCCCGAAAAATACAGCATGCTCAAGGATGCGATTGATCGCGGCAGCGAGATTTCCAACACGAGCAATGCCATGTGCGAGAACGGCCAGCTCACCGAGTTGGGCCATATCGCTCAGGATGCCTTCCAAGGTGCGTATAACACCGATCCTGTTGAGTTCTCAGCACTTCAAGATGCCTATGCGTACAACTCGTACTATGCGGTGACCGAGGCGTGGCTCAAGAGCGGCCTTGGTGTTGATATTTCGGGCCGCGCCGATTGCGTCAAGGGCATGGTGTGGAGCATTACCAACATGTGCGGCACTGGTGGCTGCAGGGACTTTTTCCGCTGGGCGAATCTTTCCAACGATATGTCCGACCGCGAGTTTGTGACGGCGCTTTCCAACAGCGTGGTCAATAACGTGGCGACCAAGTATGCAAGCCAGCCCCAGTATCATGAGGGCTGGAAGAATCGTTATAAGAATGAGCTGAAGGACTGCTTGGTTTATATCGCTGAGGACGAGGCTGCCGCTGCGACGCCTGTGCAGCCCGAGCCTACGCCGGCGCCCTCGCCGACACCTGATTCGAATGACGGCTCGAGTGACGATGTCAACGATGACAGGATGGATGCGCCCTCGACCGATGCTGACGGTAATGGCTCTGCTGGTGGCGCTACCAACGACGGCTCTACTTCGAACGGCTCTGCTGCGGGCGATTCGTCTTCAAGCTCTGCCGGCAATACGGACAGCGACGTTTCTGGTTCGACCGGCGCTGGCACCTCTAATTCATCCACCGGCGCGAGCGATTCGTCCGTTGACACCGGCTCTAACAACGACTCCGGCTCTGACGCAACCCCTGATTCCGATGCTTCCAAGGACGACTTGAATAAGGCGCCGGACGCTCCCGTTGCTTCCCCGGACAAGAAGCCTTCTTTCTCCGTGCAGCTTGGTTCTACGCTGGGCTCTTCGCTGATGGCTGGCGTCAATAACGGCTCGACCCAGAACAAGGACAACTCTGATCAGGTTTCCACGGAAAAGACCGAGGCCGCAAAGGGCGACCCCAAGGACAAGGCTTCCGAGAAGACCGAATCTGATAAGGGTTCTAGCTCTGAGGAGAAGGACGACAAGTCCACTCAGAAGAAGGACGAGGGTAAGAAGTCTGAATCTGAGGGGAAGGACAAAAACAAGGACAAGACCGAGGACGGAAAGCAGCAGGGCGAGGACAGCAGTAAGGGCAACACCGACAAACAGAACAAGGAGCAAAATGACTCCAAGACGGTGACCACTACAACCACCACTACAACGACTAAGACTTCGGGCGGTAATATGCCCAAGACGGGCGACCTTATCGTTATGGCGAGCCTTGCCAGCGCGAGCTTGGCCACACTGGGCGCTACGTCTATCGTAAGTGGTAAGCATAAGCTCGATCAGCAGAAGAAGGCTTCTGGGGAGGACGGCTCGGAGGAGTAGCCTCTCGGTTGCCAGATAACTAAAGAGTCGGGACGGGGTCCGGTGCGAATGCGTCGGGCCCCGTTTTGTTGTGCAACGATTAGTTGTGCCCCCTCATACCTCTTGTTGCTACCGTTGCCCGATATGTTTGCGCGGCGACATCGGTACGCGCGAGGCGGTCATTACAATTGGCATCGTGTTGCGATTTAGGGGGAACGTTTTGGTGTCTGAACAGACAAATAATGGTTGTGCTGACGGCTTTGGCGTGCGTTTGATCGGCTGTGCCGACGATGCGGCTTTGCCCATTGGCGTGCACGACTATGCGGAGGCTCTTGGTTGCTGCATGCTGGTTGACAAGACCATGTTTATTGCCGATGTGTTGGACTGCGACGCGTCCGTTGTGGTGTGCTGTCGACCCGAGGGTTTTGGCAAGAGCATGAACTTGTCGATGCTCAGGGCTTTTCTGGAGCGTCCAGCGGTCGGTCGCTCTGGTCAGCGTTTGTTTGCCGATGCTCAGATTTGGGATGCGGACGGCGGGCGCTATCGGGATGAGCATGCTTGCTATCCGGTGATATCGCTGGACTTTTCTGGCGCTGCGAGGCGTGGCCCCGCTGTTGCCAGCGTCGCGCGCGATGCCCTTTCGGGCGAGTGCGCTCGCTGGTTGGCGCTCTTGGAGGCTCCGGATTTAGCTCGAGATAAGGTGCGTCACATCGAACGCGTCGCGCGTGGCGTGGCGAGCGCGGACGAGGTTGACTCGGTGCTCGGTGTGCTCATTGAGCTGCTGGAGATGGCCTGCGATGAGCAGGTTGTATTGCTCGTTGATGGGTACGATGCGGCGTGGTCTCGCCGTGCGAGCGCGAGGGACGCTTCCGACGCCGATCCGGCAGGGCTATTCGATCGCGTGCTGTTCGACGCCATTGCCACTGCGCGCGATTCGTTGCGGCTGACGTGTTTGATGGGGGAGCGTCCCGGCCCTGCCGAAGCGGCGCTTTCTTTGCATGGCTGCTCGTATTGTCTGACGACGCCGCTTTCGACCTGGTGTGACCGTTGGTTCGGCTTTTCGGATGCCGAGGTCCAGGCTCTTTTGAATCATGCTGGGCGCGAGGAATACCTGGATGATGCGCGTGAATGGCTCGAGGGGTATCGGTTTGGCAGGGCCTATTGCTCGAGTCCAGAGCGTGTGATTGGGTTTTTGGACCGAGGCTGCACGGCGCCTGTGCGTGCCGATCTGTATGGATATGCCGATTGCCTGAGTAGGGTAGTTGTCGGGTGGAATCTCGACCGCCTTTCGGTCTTGTTTGATTTGCTCGAGGCCCATGGGTGCGCTGAGGTCCCGCTTTGTTTGGGCACCGCAGAGTTAGCTGTCTCGCCTGACGATGGCATGTGGACAGCGCTGTATCTGTCCGGTTTTCTCACGACGGATATGACTGAGGAGCCAGAGCATGGCGATCGCCTCCGTGCTTTGCGATTGCCCAATAAAGAGCTTCGCCAGGCCTTGCGTCTAGTGATTGTTGAGTGGTTTGAGTGCGCTGCCGAAGACATTCGAGACGTCGATGCGTTTCGCGACGGGCTGTGCCGTGGGAACGAGGATACCGTGAGGCGGGCGCTAAGCCGCATCCTGGGGGATGCGGGGATCGGTGAGACCGACCCAGATAAACCGCCGCCATATCATCTGCTCTTGCAGGGGCTCTGCTTTGGCTTGCCGGGCTATGCCAATCCTGCCTCGAGGCGAAAGTGTGGCGCAGGTCGCTGGGACATCCAGGTTTTCCCTACGGGTGCTGTGTTCGACGTAGCAGATACGATTGGCATGCTGGACGAGCGCCCGCTGATAACGATCAACATGATGTATGACCCCGGTGTGGATGCGCTGGGCCTGGAATTGCTGGCCGTGCAGGCGCTGCTCGACATAGAGCGTGACGGCATCGACGAAATCCGTGTGCCGCGCCCCGGCGTGGGTCGCATGCGCTGGGGGTTCGGTTTTGATGGGCAGCATGTGGCTACGGTGTGCCAGCTGCTTTAAGCGCCGAGGTGTTTCCGGCTTCCGTTACTCGGTGTCCTTCATGGGCGGCATGGGCTTCCAGTCGGGGTCCTTGATGATCTTGCGGGCGTCCTTCATGCCGCGGCGCAGCGCCGGAATGCCGGTCTTAAAGCACTTATCGACCGCAGCCAGGCGAATGAATTCCTTGCAGAAGGTCGCGGCATTGCCCAGGCGGAACAGCATGGGGTGGTAGTCACCGTAGATCTGCATATAGCGGGCGAGGAAGCCTCGGTTGCGCATGATGTAGTAGCGGTTGGTGTCGCTCGTAGAGTTGAGCTGGCGCTTGCCGGCGATGTCCCAGTTAGAGACGGCGCGGGCGCGCTTGAGCACCACGTCGGCAACAACGGCGGCGGGGAAGTGCTGGCTGGCCACGTAGCCGTAGCAGGCATCGTCGCCGTAGATGAAGAAGCGCGCGTCGGGCAGGCCAATCTTGTCGACCACGCGGCGCGAGAACATGCCGCCCTCAAAGCACAGCTGGTTCATGGCGCGGTAGCCCTCGGGACCCAGATCCCACTTGGCGATGGGGTTAGGGATGCCGAGCGAAAGGATGAGCTGGTACTGCCAAAAGAAAGCGCCGCCGTCAAAGTCCAGGCGCGAACCCTGGATGACATCGTAGCGGTCGGTCCACTTGGCAAGACGCTCGATGCCTTCGGGGATGACGAGCACGTCGTCGTCCATCACCCAGAACCACTGGGCGCCCAGGTCGTAGGCGCATTTGGTGCCGGCGGAGAAGCCGCCCGCACCGCCGCCGTTTTCGAGCTGCGGGGCGTAGATGACACGGTCGGTGCCGCCCTGCGCGTCGGGCTGCTCGGTGTCGATGCCCCACAGGTTGGCCAGGCGCTCGTCGAATGCGGCGCACATGGCCTCGGTCTCGCGCGAATTCTCGTTATCGACAATCACGATGCGCCAGGGCGTTGCCGTGAGCTCGGTCATGGAGTCGAACAAGTTGGCCAGGAGTTCCTGGCGCTTGTACGTAACGACGACGATGGCGAGCTTGTCGATGGGAGCGGGAAGGGTTGAAGGCATGGGGCAATATATCCTTTCACGCGCGGCGGGCGAGTGCTGCGCGGAAGCTATCGAATACGTCCTTGGGACGGTCCTATTGTAAAGGCTCGGCGCACCTTGGCGGCAAGCTTTGAATAAAACGCAGGAACCTGCCACGGCTGTAGCGGCTTTAGCGTCTGACGGCAGCGTGTCTATTGCCGCTTGAGCTTGCGAGCGATAAAGCTTCTGGCTGCATCGATGATGAGAAGTGCTAGAGCAAAGACGATGCTAATGACGGTACCCGTGACGATGTATATAGCTACCGGGCTGTTTTGGCTGACCAGTATGTTTGCGAGCAACGTATTGAAGACGGGACGCCACAGGCTACTGGTGAGTGACTGCATCACATAGAAACCAAGCGTGGCGGTCGATAAGGTGACGATGACACCTGCAGTCCGCGGATTGCCTGAGGCACTGCGTCGGGTTGCCGCAAAGAGCAGGCAGGCGGCAGCGAGGGCAAACGAGATCAGCGAGGCCGATTTGTAGGAGAGGATTGTCATCGCTGTGAGGTTGTCGGTGAAGGAGAGTGCTCCTTCCAGGATGATGGTGAGCACCAAAACCGTTACGAGCGAGCGCATGCCCAAGGCGCCCACCCTGTCCGAATCCATGACATCGGTAACGTCGCGGAGCAGTCCGCCGATCAAAAACGCGACTACGTACGTGACGGCGCTCATGAACTTTTGGAGCCAAGAAAACTCGCCGGCGCTTGTCGCACTCATAGCGGCTAAATACCCGTTAACAACAAATGCGAGGATGCCAACGGCGATGACCGTCGCCGTGTAGCTCTTCCGGGGGAGTCGACTCCTTGCTAGTCCAAACCATGGCGCCATGAAGACCGTGGCGGCATAGACCCAAATGAACTCGAGTCCCAGGGTATACCAGTTGTGCGTGTTGAGGGCTACATCAGGAATGGGTGAGACGACCGTGGACCACGCGAGCGCCACGAGGCAATAAAACGCAGTGGGCATAATGACCTTGCCAAGGCGCTGCGCCGTCCGTTGCATTTGCGACTTCCACGTTGCTCCACCGTCCCAAGCACGCGCGGCCGAAGCGATGAGAAAATAGCCCGAGATCATAAAGAAGACCTCGTTGGCCCAGCAGCCAAGCAAGTTAATGAACCCCAGCAGTCCCGAATAGGGGAAGGCGGCGAGCGGTGCATATTCCGGCACGCTGATGCAGACGGCCTGGAAGGTCCACTGAAACGTGTGGAATACCGCGATGCCAGCGACCGCTACCAAGCGCAGCGCTTCGATGGAGGTGTTTCTGCTTGTTTTGCTGCCCATCAGACTATTTTCCAGCGCGTGCGTTGTATGAACCAAAGTGCGATGTGATCATTTTTAGAGTTTGCTTGGGCCCCTTGTTCCATACGTTATACAGGCCCTCGCCCACGAGGTCCTTGGCGTATGCGCAGTAGCTGATTTTAGGGTTGGCGATGCCCATATACTCGGCATAGAGCTTTTTGGCCGCAGGGGTAATGCGAGGATTGGCAAATACCAGCTCTTGCGGCATGCGTTCGAACATCCTGTGGATCGCCCGCTCGATTTCGGGGTGGCCATCAATTCCGGTGTGCTCAATCATGATGCCCATATAGGTGAAGCCACGTGTGATTTGGGGTGTCCAAACGGCGGGGTCGGTGACGTTGAGCCGCTCAAGAATATCGACCATGTCGTTCCAGCGATTAAACGGCATCAAGGGGTCACGCTTTGCCAGAGCAGCTGCCTTTTCGGGTGTTTCCTCGCGGTAGCAGTAATACGGCTTGGGCCAGTAAGCGATCGCCTTTGCCTGACAGAGCGTTTCGACAAGGAATGGATTGTCGGCCCAGCCCGCACCGGGGATTTCCTTAAACCAGATATTGTTTTGCATTAGGAAGTCGCGACGATAGATTGCCGACCAAATGGACGGATGATGGGCCAGCAGGTGTGGAGCGTCGTGAATGGTGAACGGTTGCCGAGACGGTTTGATGCGACCACGATATGCGCAATGTAGTTTGACCTCTTGGGGGGTATCGGGGTTGCGAATGATCCAATACGGGGTCTCAATAATATCGAGCTTGTTCGGACCGCCAAATTCGCGCTTGGCAAAGGCAAACATGTCGGAGTACATTCCGGGCTCGATCCAGTCATCGGGCTCGAGGATGGCAATCCAGTCGCCCATTGCCTCACGAATGCCCAGATTGCAGGTTGCGCCGTAACCCTGGTTTGCCTTATCGATCACTCGAACGCGTGAGTCGCGCGCAGCGAAATCTTGCATAATGGCGAGCGAGTTGTCGGTGGATCCGTCGTTGATGGCGAGGATTTCCAGTTCGATTTTGTTTTCGTTTAATAGGCTGCCTATAGCCTGAGAAAGATACGGCTCGGCATTGTAAGTAGGCACGATTACGGTCAGCATTCAAACACTTTCTCTAGGCGATTTGGAAGAATTATACCTAATTGCATTTGCAACGGTTTTAGTTGCGTTCGCCTAATACTGCCAAGGGCTGCGCGACTATTGCTGACGCTGCGCCTGTAATGGATGTCAGCGATCGGCTGCAATAAAAATGTCGGCAGTGGCGAGACGGTTGTCCTTCCCATTCTTGCTCGTTATGGGACCGATCGATTGTGGACGCGGACTGAACCTAAAGACCAATCGTTGCCCAACAGGACGCGTGGGTTCGAAGGTGCCCTACAGGCATCTTCGAACGATGCACGTATGAATGCATGGTTTAAATCTCAATCCATTTGGGAGTAGCAGAATAGGCGTGACAGCGCACTGTTCTCTGCGGTTAAAAAGGCACCGGCCTCATGTTTTGATGCCGCTGCTTCTACCGTGGACGCGATGGTCGATTTTGATGCCGAACTCGGCCAGCTGGTGTTTACATATAAGCACTGCCGATGGTAGTTACCATCGCGATAGGATTCACTCTATGAGCGACGGATATCGTGGCACGTCGAGCCTTTTTGCGGACTTCGCATATCGCATGGCGATGTTGAACCCCGCACTAGGGGATCGTGTGCTCAAGACGCCGGGCGTGGTAATGATTGACGAGATCGACCTTCATTTGCACCCTCGTTGACAGGCACGAATTCTGGAGGACCTCGTTCGCATCTTCCCCAACGTGCAGTTTGTCGTGACCACGCATTCGCCGGTTGTCGTGGCTTCAGTGCCTCGTGACAATATTTGCATTCTTGATGGCGAGACCACGTCGGTTCCTCCGACGGAGACACACGGACGTGATGCGGGAGACATTCTCAACACTGTTTTAGATGCTTCCTCGCGTCCCGAGGAAGCAGCCCATTTGTTCGATGCATTTAACCGTGCTGTAGACGAAGGACGTCACGCCGACGCTAACTGTGCGGGCTTGGCCCCCGTCCCCCCAATCTAGTAGACTCTAAACCGTTGCTAGATTAGGGGGATTTTCCATGAAACGCTCCATGAAACGAGTTTCCGGGGCCGCCGCCGTCCTCGCGGTCGCTGCCGCCCTGGCCCTGTGCGGGCCCGCGGCCTACGCCGC
>DBEYWP010000036.1:0-13227 GCA_048183675.1 Collinsella sp.
GTTGCCGACAACCCGGTTCCCGGCAGGAAGGCGGCGTGACATGAGCTAGAATGACGGCATTCTAGGTGATTCTCGGTTCCTTGGGCAGCCTGCGACTACCCTCGAGAACCGAGCTCTACACCAACATTCGCGACACTACCCGCGCTGGACTAAAACCGTTTACAAAAAGGCGAACCCACGGGTTCGCCTTTTTGCGTTTTGGAATTATGTTAGGCGCAATGCCGCCGCTCTCAAGAGTTTTAATGGCGGCGCTGAAAAACGGTGCCAAGCTGGAACCTGCTGGATTTAAGCCATACGCGCGCATATTCAATTGCAGAGTCATTGTCCAAGTAGACTGTTTGAAGCTGCTGAAGAAGCGGGGACTGCGTAGAGAGACCGAGCGCATCCGCGCGTTGGGTATCCGCGAGCTTTGCCACAAAGGAGGTCTTTGAGTATTCGATCTGGTGGCCTGAGAGCCGCTCGATTATTGCAAAGAGACCTTCGTTAACAAAGTCGGCTGTTTCAATACCTGGGACAAGCGCCATATTGATGTTGTTTTCGATGAACATCACAGGTTCACCCTCAACGCTGCGCACTCGCTCGAGATGAAGGTAGTCAGAACCTTCGACAATACCGAGATGTCCGGAAATATCTTCGTCCGACTTACGAATTTCGCAATCGAGAATGCTTGTTTCGAAAGAAAGACCTTGTTCGATTAGAGATTCGGAGAAAGAGATAAGACCCTCTGTAAGGGGGAAAGAGATGTCTTTTGACTTAACGTAAGTTCCCTTTCCCTGAATTTGCTCAAGCAGGCCCTCATCAACAAGCTTGGAAATGGCCTTTTTGATGCTGCCGCGGCTGACGCCGAGCGTACTCATGAGCTCGACTTCCGACGGGATTTTGGATGCTTGCTCCCAAGCTCCCGAGGCGATGTTCTCGCGCAGATAGTCGACCACCTGCATATAGATGGGGGTGGGACAATCCTTTTTAATATGTGAATTGTTGACGCGATTGGTCACAGTTTCTCCTGATTACTTTGAAGCAAAATTACCTTCATTTTACGTTGTTTTGCTTCGATTAACTTATCGAGATTGTGATTGCAAAGAATAAATCACGTATTTAGTGTAAGGCTCCTGCTGCTTTGGCTGCCTGTCTTGCGTTTGCCGTCTACTCTTCATCGACAATACGGGTATCTTGGAGAGATGACCCCATGTCACAGAAATGCGCCGTAGGAGGCAAGAATCAGCCTTCCGTGTGCGTCGGTGACAAACGATGCGGGTGTGGCCCCGGTTGAACCTACTCTCCGGCGGCCTGGTTGCGGCCGGTGGCGTAGTCGATCTGCACGTGCGGCTGCAGGTTATAGCAATATACATGGAAGCAGAGGGTCTTGCCGTGGTCCTCGACCGATTGCGCCTCAAGGCGCACGCCACGACAGACAAGTTCCTCTTCGTTGTACATGGGCGTGACGCGGTAGAGCACATGGTTGCCCGTGTCGCGGATGTAGTCGAGGATCTGCTCTTCAAACGGCAGCATGCCTGTCTCGTTGAGATAGCGTGTACCGGTGAGGAGATTCTTGCGGTTGGCGTTTTCACCGCAGAGCGACCAAGCGATGAGGTGGCAGCGGTTGTAGAGGCTCTGGCCCGGAATAAAGTCGTAGCGCTGCTGGTGCCAACCGGCGGGATGGATACGCGAGATATCGCCGCGCTTGCCCTGGCCGAGTGATTCGGGGCCTGCGCAGGCGAGCGCCTTGCGGGTGC
Source organism: Collinsella sp. (assembly GCA_048183675.1). GTDB lineage: Bacteria > Actinomycetota > Coriobacteriia > Coriobacteriales > Coriobacteriaceae > Collinsella. The sequence goes on from DBEYWP010000036.1 coordinate 1,737, forward strand.
GGCCCAGGCTATCGAGCTTGGAGAATTTCTTAAAGCAGCCCTCTTCTGCAGCGCGTTCGTATTCATCGAGTGTGAATGACGGCATGCCGAGCGGGTGCATGCTGTCGGCGCGAAGGGCAACGTAGGGGTTACCCGCGTAGTCAGGAATGCTGCTGAGGTATACACCACGGGCGCGGTCGAGATCGGGGTTTTCGACCTCGTCGATGGGGGTGGCGGCACTATCCGCGGAGGCAGCGTCACCGGTGTCGGTTGCGGCGGAATCGGAGCCATCGCCAGAGCCTTGGCTATTTTGAGAGTCCTCGGAGCTCGCTGTTCCCGATTCGAGTCGGGCGACCAAGTCCGCTTCGTCGTCGGTACGGCTGGGACTCTCGTTTTGCTTCTCGGCCAGAGCCGTTGCCTGCTCATCGCTTTGCGGCGACAACAGCTTGGGCGCTCCGTCGAGCGATCCTGTGAACAGCGCAAACCCCAGCACCACGGCGGTGCCGATGGAAAGTACTTGCTTGTAGGCGGACTTGCGCGACATGGAGGCTCCTGGATGGACGGTTGGGAGTCTACCAGTCTAGCAGGAGCCAGCAGGGGCCGTTCTGTCGAACAAATACTTAAGATTTGGGACAAATGCTACGGATTCATTTGCCTCATATGGAGCTGCGGCGGTTGTGTATATGAAGCTATTCGGCGTTTCCCCAAATGATACCTGCCAAAACAAACCTGTCCCTTTTCGGTGGGTGATCGTGAGTTATTTCACCGCAGCTTAAGGTGCGGTTGGGATGTGCGCACTTTAAAGAGAGGAGCCCATGATTAGAGAGGTTGCGCTCGTCTCTCTAAATGTCTCTCTAAAGAGAAAGCCAGTTAAAGAGATAACCTTAGGCAATCTAGCAGTGAATTTGATGCATCTCTCTAAATTTCTCTTTAAAATAAGGTACCTATCTCTCTAAAGTTAGAGAGATATACTATACTTTAGAGAGATAAATCTATCGTTTTAGAGAGACGGAATGCCAATGCTGCTGGATGAACCTCTTGGCCTTATTGTTGAGCGCCTTCGCAGGCGGGGGACTGATGACGCATCGGTAGAAGTTAAAGCCTGCACGAATAAATTGAGCGCAGACGTATGGGAGACAGTGAGCGCTTTTGCGAACACTGCGGGTGGGCTCATTATTTTGGGCCTGAACGAGGCCGAAGGATTTGTTCCTTCGGCTAACTTTGCTATCGATAGGGTGCGCGATCAGTTTGTTTCGGGTATCGGAGACGGAGGCTCAGCGGCAGTGGTGGCCCATGCGCCGCGGTATGAGCTTGATCGAGGCGAGGTCGACGGGCTCCAGGTGCTTCTGGTGCGCATCTTTGAACTTGAGCTTAAAGCGAAGCCTTGCTATATCGGCGCGCGCGGCGTGCAGAACGGTAGCTACAAGCGCGTGGATGATAAAGATATCAAGATGTCACCCGCTGAGCTATATGAGCTGCGGAGTGCGTTGCTTCCGAGCGATGCAGACGGCACGGTGGTTTCGGAGGCAACGGTCGAGGATTTGGATCCAGATGTCGTGCGGTCTATTATCGCAAATCGCCGGCTGCAGACCCCGCGCGTTTTGCGCGGGGCCGATACGCTGGAAAAGCAGCTGGTCAGACTCAATATCACTACAAAGGATGGTGCCGTGAAGCTCGCGGGGCTTCTGTCGGCGGGAATTTACCCCCAGCAGTTCTATCCTAAACTGATGATCGATGTCGCCGTTCATTCCGATGTGGAAAAATCTGCACCCGGGCAACCCCGGTTTATTGACCGCCAGTTGTGCGATGGCCCGATTCCGGCTTGCATCGAAGATGCCCTTGCCGCGATTGGACGAAACTTGCGCAAAGCGACGATAGTGCAAGGCGCTGGCAGAAGGGAGGATTGGGAAGTTCCCCAGGAGGTTTTGCGCGAGGCCTTGGCAAATGCCTGCATCCATCGAGAATATTCGCCCATGTTTGTGGGGCAGGCCGTGAGTGTCGATATCTATCCAGACAGAATAGAGATCAAAAACCCTGGCGGCCTTTGGGGCGGAAAGACGGTGGACAATCTTGCAGACGGGGAATCGCGCTGCCGAAACCCAAAGCTCATGAGCCTAATGGGGGCGACGCCGTTAGAGCATGCCGAGGGGGCCGTTGCGGAAAGCCAGGGATCTGGTATCCCGGCTATGATTCGCGAGATGGAGTCTCGTTCGCTTGGCAGGCCGAAATTTATCGTTAAGGCCGATTCGTTTACGGTGCTGCTTTCCCGGCACGGGGCGGAGCTTGCTGAAAACCGCACGTGGATTCAGAACCATGTGGGCACCGAGCTGACGGATCGCGAAGAAACATTGCTCATGTTTATGCGGGAGCATGGGTGCGTATGCGATGTTCAAAAAATACGAGAGGCCCTGAAGTGGGATTCGGATGACATTCGCCTGATCTGCGGGGACCTTGTAGATAAACATGCCCTGTCAAAATGCGGCAAAGACACGTTCGAAATTATCGATAGGAACAGAGAACCGTCAGCTTCGACGGCGGATAGGATCCTGGAGGCTCTCAGCGCCGAAGTGGATATGACGGCGCGAGAAATAGCGGTTGCATCGGGGGTCAGAATTTCGTCTGTCCGTTACCATCTGCCAAAAATGGCGGATAAAGGGCTCATCGAAGTAATGGGTTCATCGACGAGTCGTAACCGCCGATATCGGAAGAAGTAGATGCAGCCGGGTCGCCTCTCTAGTGTCTCTCGAGGCCAGATGGGTGCTGGAGGGGCGATTGTCTCGCGATATTTCCCCAGATAAAACCTGCCAAAATAAACCTGTCCCTTTTTGGTAGGTCAGTTAACGCAGTCCAGGTTGAGCATATGCGAGCGAGCAGGCTCCGGGTGCGGTAAGGTGACGTGAAACAAGCGGGCGCTGACCTTTTGGTCGCGCCCGTGAAGTTGAACGTCAGATTGCCGTGCCCGGGGCCTGCGCAGCGCCGAGCAGTTACGCCGTTTGTAAAACGGCGTAACCTAAAGGTTCATGTTGCCGTGGATGTAGGGGGTGACCTCAGGGGAGATATGGTCGCAGCCCAGTTCGCGCAGCGCGGACTCGATAACGGCGGGCAGCGGGGTTTTGCCCTCGGCATCGACGGCGTTGCCACCGAGGGCAGCAATCTTGGCGACATCTGCGGGTGCGGTCTCGATATGCATGCAGCCGCCGATCAAGCGCGCGCGTACCTGTGCCAGATCAAGATCGTGCAGGTAATCCTCGCAGGCGCGGATTAAATCGACCTTCTCGCGCGTAAGCTCCTCGCCCGTGGGGACGCGGGTGGCAAGACATGCTCCCGCCGGCAGGTTCCAAACGGGATAGCCCCATGCGCGCAGCAGCTCGCGCTCTTCGTCCTTGGTAAAGCCGACCTCCATAAGGGGTGAGCGTACGCCGAGCTCTTCTGCCGCACGCATGCCGGGGCGGTAGTCACCGCGATCGCTTGCATTACTGCCATCGATGACGGTGGGAAAGCCGAGCGACTTGGCGTGGTTGACGATGGCGGTAAAGCCGGCGTGCTTGCAGTGGTAGCAGCGATTAGCATCGTTGCAGGCTACTTGGGGGAGCTGCAGCTGATCGACCGAAAGATTGAGCACGGGGAGCTTAAAATGTGCCCCTTCATTGGCTTGTCCATCAACGGACCGCTCAAACGAGGCCTGCTCGGGCGTGCCGATGAGCGGCGTGGTGAGATGGACGAGGAGGGTATTGGTAGGCATGATGCGGGCGCATACGGCGGCCAAAAAGCTGCTGTCAACGCCGCCGGAAAACCCGATAGCCACGCGCCCGTATGCCAAAAGCAGCTGTTCGAGCGCCGATAGCTTGTCTTGAAGCTCCTCTGCGGGTGCCGTGGTGTCTAAAATCATGAAACGGTCCTTATCGTTGAGTACTCGATCGAAAACTATAATCCTAATGCGTTACTTGCCATAAGACTTCTACCTATGTAACGAAAGTGCAATATGGTATATACGTTATATACAAGTTGCCAAATGCGGTAGAGTTACAGCAACGCGACAGCGAGAGTCGATGGGGGACCGATATGATCAAGGCTGTTATTTTTGACATGGATGGAACGCTGGTCGATACCGAGCGTTTGGGGATTAAGGCCTGGAAGGCAGGCGCCGCTGAGCTGGGGCTCGCGATTGATGAAGCGCTGATCCATCAGTTTATCGGCCGCACGCTGCCCGATGTTATGGACATCCTCGATAAACATTATGGCAGCCACGAAACCACCGAGGCGATCTATCGTCGCCACAAGGAGATTCGCGACGAGATGGTCAAGACCGAACTGGAACTTAAGGCCGGCGCCGCCGAGTGCCTAGACGAGCTGCTGGCTGCGGGCTATCACGTTGGTCTAGCGACGTCGTCGCGCCTCGTTACGGCCGAGCGCAACCTTAAGATGGTTGGCCTCTTTGACAAGTTTGAAACGGTAACGTGTGGCGAGGACGTCGTGCACGGCAAGCCCGACCCCGAGATGTATCTGCTCGCCTGCGAGCGCGCGGGCTTTGCTCCCGAGGAATGTACCGTGGTCGAGGATTCGCGCAACGGCTGCGTCTCGGGCATTACGGCCGGCTGCCGTGTCTTTGCCGTCCCCGATATCGTGCCGCTGCCGCAGGACGTGGTGGATGGCTGCGAGGCCGTGCTCGATACGCTGTTCGATCTGGCGGCGGCGGTCAAGGCCGTGCGCTAGACAATTGCGGCGTTGAAACGAGCAATTGCTTACGTTTGCGCTTAAGCAAAAGGGGTCCGGCAATGGTCGGGCCCCTTTTGCTTAAGCGGCGACTTAGCATACTCGCGGGCGTGCTATAGATACGCACCGAGGTTGATGGCCGTGGCGTCGGTCTGGCTGCTTGCCTGGGTGCTGGCGCGTTCCAGTAGGAACGGACGTACCAGTTCTTGGCGGTTGATATCCTCGGCGGCGACTGCGGTGACGGTACGCGCTGCGGAGCCGACACGGATATGCTTGATCTTTGCCGGGGCCTTGTTCTCGATTTGCTCCATCAGCAGTTGGACACCCTTGCGGCCAATCTCGTAGCCCGGGGGCGCTACCGTAGTGAGCGGGACCGATCCGCTCCAAGCGAGCGGGTTGCCGTCGCATCCGGCCACGCGTACTTGCCCGGGGACAGAGATGCCCTTGTCGACCAGTGCCGAAACGACGCCCGAGGCCAACACATCGGTCAGACCGACGACAAAATCGGGACGTTCGTCCGCGGGGCGCTCGGCGATTTGGGCACCGATGCCGTAGCCGTCGGCAGCGGTATTCCATTCGCCGGCGTCGATGACTTCGATCTTGATATCGGGGTGCAGGGCGAGCGCCTTATGAATGCCAAGGACGCGCAGGGTGAGTTGCATAAATGCTGCTCGGCCGACGACGACAATATGGTGCGCGCCGCGGGCGATAGCAAGTTCGGCAATGATGCGACCCTGGGCCTCGTTGTCGGCCGCTACGTAGTAGCCGGGCTCAGAGCAATGGATGTCCAGATGGACGATCGGCACGGGCATCTTGGTCATGGCGGGGTGCCAGTCGGGGGATGCCATGGGCTGAACCATGACGCCGGACATCTGGGTGCCCATAAAGTAGCGCAGGTAATGGTCCTCGAGAATATCGTCGTTATCGGCGTTGGCGATGAGCAAGTCGTAGCCGTGCTTGCGGGCCTCGTTGTGGGCGCCGCTGGCGATTTGGAGCGAAAAGCCGTGATCGAGACGGGGGAGCACCAGGCCAAAGGACTTGGTGGCGCCGCCCGCGAGCTGACGGGCGCTTTGGTTGGGCAGGTAGCCAAGGCGATTAATGGTCTCGTTGATGAGCTTGAGGGTCTCGGGGCGCAGCTTTTCGGGGTGGTTGAGCGCGTTGGAAACCGTGCCCAACGAAACCCCGGCCTCGCGTGCGACGTCGCTGATTTTTACCTTTGCCATAGCGGCCCCTTTGATGCGTTTCAAGTACAAGCCAGATTGTAGCATCCCAAACCTTCCAAAAAGGGACAGGTTTATTTTGGCAGGTTTTATCTGGGCAAACGCTATTGCCAGCGCGACCACCACGAAGGGGGCAGGCACCTTTGTGGTGGTTTGGACCGGCTGGACGTGTGTGCATCGAGTGGTATCTAAGTTGAGATACCACTTCTGGTATATCAGCTTGCGTTTGCGTGAGTACAATACTCGAACGTTATACGTCTCAGCGCCCCTTGTGCGTGGACGTCTTGCAGTCACGCGAACGAAGGGATTTATCTTATGTGCGGAATCGTCGGCTACACCGGCTCTGATATTGCAAAGAACATCCTGGTCACGGGCCTCAAGCGTATGGAGTATCGCGGCTATGACTCCTCGGGCGTCGCGCTCGAGGTGGACGAGGGCGCCGCGGCGCACCTCGACGTCATCCGTCGCGTGGGCAAGGTCGCGGGCTTGGAGAGCGAGCTTTCCAACATTGACAGCGACGCTACCTGCGGTATCGGCCACACCCGTTGGGCCACCCACGGCAAGCCCTCCGTCGTTAACGCTCACCCCCACACCAGCTGCGACGGCCGTATCGCCATCGTCCACAACGGCATCATCGAGAACTTCGCCGAGCTGCGCGAAGAGCTGGAGGGTCGCGGCCACCACTTTAAGAGCGAGACCGATACCGAGGTCTTCGCGCATCTGATCGAAGAGGCTTATGCCGAGGCGCACGACCTGATGGCCTCCGTGCGCGAGGCTTGCACCCACGTGGTCGGTGCCTATGGTCTGGCCGCCGTGTGCGCTGATGAGCCCGGCGTGATCGCCGTGGCCCGCAAGGATTCCCCGATCGTAGTCGGCGTGGGCGAAACCGGCTCCTATGTTGCTTCCGATGTCATCGCGCTCATCGACGCCACCCGCGATGTCGTGGTGCTCGAGGACGGTCAGTTTGCCAAGCTCACGCCCGCAGGCGTCGAGTACACCGACGAGGCCGGCAACGTTATCGAGCCCAAGGTCACCCACATCGACTGGGACCTGGACATGGCAGAAAAGGGCGGTTATCCCGACTTTATGCTCAAGGAGATTCACGAGCAGCCGCGCGTCGTGCGCGACACGCTGGTTGGTCGTATGACGCCGGCCGGCGAGCTCGACATCGACGAGCTGGGCCTTTCGCTCGAGGAACTCAACGACATCGACCGCGTCTACGTGATCGCTTGCGGCACCAGCTATCACGCTGGCCTCATTGCCAAGAATCTCATTGAGGGCTGGGCTCGCATCCCCACCGAGGTGGAGGCGGCCAGCGAGTTCCGCTATCGCAACCCCATCATCACGCCGACGACGCTCGTCGTGGCCGTGTCCCAGTCGGGCGAGACGGCCGATACCCTTGCCGCCATTCGCGACGCGCGCATCAAGGGTGCCAAGGTCTTCGGCATCACCAACGTGGTGGGCAGCCCCGTGGCGCGTGAGAGCGACGGCGTCATCTACACCAAGGCCAACAAGGAGATCGCGGTCGCCTCGACCAAGAGCTTCATCGGCCAGGTCGTGAGCCTTACGCTTTTGGCTCTGCTGCTGGCGCAGGTCAAGTACCGCTTGACCACCAAGCAGGCGCGCATGCTGTTCCGCGAGCTTTCCGATACGGCCGAGCAGATCCAGTGGATTTTGGATACCCAAACCGAGACCGTTCATGAGGCTGCCCTGCTGTGCAAGGACGCGCAGTCGGCGCTGTTCGTGGGCCGTGGCATGGGTGCCGCTATTTCCTACGAGGGTGCGCTCAAGCTCAAGGAAGTCAGCTACCTGCACGCCGAGGCATATGCCGCCGGTGAGATGAAGCATGGCCCCATTGCCCTGATCGACCCGGGCTTCCCTGTCATCGCTGTGGCCACCAAGAGCGCCACCTACGACAAGACCGTGTCGAACCTTATGGAGTGCAAGGCGCGCGGCGCCAAGGTCATCGTCGTTGCCACCGAGGGCGACGAGGAGATCAACAAGATCGCCGACTGCATCATCCGCGTGCCGGCAGTCCGCGACGTGTTCAGCCCCATCACGGCGAGCGTTCCTCTGCAGCTGCTCGCACGCGAGGTCGCCATCCTGCGCGGCTGCGACGTCGACCAGCCCCGTAACCTGGCGAAAAGCGTTACTGTCGAGTAGTTGGTTCCGCCGTTCTAGCGACTAAGGCCCGGCTCCGCATCAAGACGGAGCCGGGCCTTTTCTGCATTGGCCCAGATAAAACCTGCCAAAATGAACCTGTCCCTTTTTGGCAGGTTAGCGGAGCTTACTGGTCTCGAAGTACTCGGGGAACTGGTCCAGAACCTCGGTTTGGTTGCGGAACATCATGTGCAGGTGCTTGCTGACCAAAAAGCTCGCTTCGATGGGGTCGCGACCGGCGATAGCGCGGCGAATCTGCTTGTGCTCGTTCACGATGTCCTGATTGTCGAGAACCTGCGTGGCGGCGCGCAGCCAGCGGAAGCGCTCCAGGTCGGCATTGGTCTCTTCGAGCCACGACCACACGGTGCTGCGACATGCGATGCTAAAAATCATGTGATGCATGAGGTTGTCGCTCAAAAAGAAGCCGATGCGATCCTCCTCGGCCATGGCCTTTTCCTGCAGCACGATGGCGCGGTCGAGCTGCTCGATGCCGGCCGACGTGGCGCGCGCACAGCACTCCACAATCACCTGCTTTTCCAGATGCTCGCGGATGTAACAGGCACTCTCGGCAAGGGTGAGGTTGATGGGTGAGACGTAGGTGCCGCTCTGGGGCACGGTGCGCACCAGGCCTTCCTGCGCCAAGCGAACCAAAGCCTCGCGCACGGGCGTGCGACCCATATCTAGGTCGTCGCAAAGTTGCTTGACGCCCAGCTTTTCGCCCGGCTTGTAGTCCAGGTAGACGATTTTGCGTCGAATGGTGTGGTAGGACTGGTCCTGTAGGCTCGTTTCCTGCTCGCCGACGTGCATCGATTCTTCCATAGCGCCTCGCAACTGTTCTATCAAACTCATATGTCAGTTGTTAATTATGCCGCGAATCAGCTCTCCGCGGTGGGTAATTCGGCTGTTGCCTGAGAACTATTGCGGCATCTTAGTCTGTGTTTGCGCAAGGCTGCGCTCAATGTTGCCGTATCATAAGCCGTCGCAAACGTGAAATAGAAAGAAGGAATCCCATATGCAACTGGCAAATATCGTACGCGAGCGCTGGAAAGGCGTCTTGTTCTGCCTAATCATCGCCATTCCCGCGACGTTGCTCGGCAAACAGGTTGAGGTGGTCGGCGGTCCGGTATTCGCCATCCTCTTTGGCATGGTCCTGGCGCTCGTCTTTCCCAAGAATCGTCGCGAACAGCTCGCCGCCGGCGTCACCTATACGTCCAAAAAAGTCTTGCAGTACGCGGTTATCCTGCTTGGCTTTGGCATGAACCTCTCCCAGATTCTGTCCAAGGGCGCCCAGTCGCTGCCGATTATCGTGGCGACAATCTCGACCTCGCTTGTCATCGCCTTTGTGCTCTGCCGCGTTATGAACGTGCCGGGTAAGATCGCGACGCTTGTGGGCGTGGGTTCGTCGATTTGCGGCGGTTCTGCCATTGCTGCGACCGCGCCCGTCATCGATGCCGACGATCGCGAGATTGCCCAGGCTATTTCGGTCATCTTTCTGTTTAACGTTATCGCGGCGCTCGTGTTTCCGACGCTCGGCGGCATGCTCGGGCTGACCAACGAGGGCTTTGGCCTGTTTGCCGGCACCGCCATCAACGACACCTCGTCCGTAACGGCTGCGGCGAGCGCTTGGGACAGCATGCATCCCGGCGCCAATGTGCTCGAGAGCGCCACGGTGATCAAGCTCACCAGGACGCTGGCCATTATTCCCATCACGTTGGTCCTCGCATGCTGGCAGATGCATCTGGCACGCAAGGCTGGCGGCGACGCCAAAAGCACGTTCTCCCTTAAACGCGCGTTTCCCATGTTTGTGCTGTTCTTTGTGCTGGCGAGCGTGATCACCACGGTGTTTCAGCTTCCCGTGTCCATCACGGCGCCCATCAAGGAGCTGTCGAAGTTCTTTATCGTGATGGCCATGGCGGCTATTGGTTTTAATACCGATATCGTCGAGCTGATCAAAAAGGGCGGCAAGCCCATCGCGCTGGGCTTTTGCTGCTGGATTGGCATTGCGTGCATGAGTTTGGGAATGCAGCACGTGCTGGGAATCTGGTAGAGAAGTAGCTTATTTGCGTGCTGCGTGCCGGTGAGCGCATTCTCACGCTGGAGCGATAGGAGCTCTTGCGGGTATGGCTTGTCCGCAGGTTTATAAGTCCCGAAGAGCTCTTATCGCCCCGCCAGGATGGCGATGCGGGGCAACACCTATACTCGCAGGACGGCGCTTTCTGCCCTATAGTGTTTGGTGAGCAATATCGTTCAATTTTGAAACACTTGGTCGTGCGACCGTCAGCGGTTGCACGTCGCTGCGGACAGGGGCAAATCATGGATAGCGATGCCAAGCTGAACATCTTGACTGGGGCCCTGGCTGCTGCCGGGGCCTCGGCATTGGCAATCGATGCGCGTGGGGACGTCGCGATCTCGACCATGAATGACGCGGCACTTGAGCGGGATGTGGCGGCTTTTGTTGCCGAACGCCTCGACCGTATAGGAGACGGTGCGCGCCTTGTTATGGGGCGTGCGGGTACGCGCCTGAGCCTGACCGTTCGCCCCACCGACAAAGAGGGCGGGGGCCTTTGGGTCGTCGTGGTCCGCGAGGTGCGCGGCACCGCGGCGCATGCGGGCATCGAGTGGCTCAACGCCGACGAAGTTGAGGCCCGCTACGAATCGAGTGCGTACGGCATCGTTGAGGGGGCGGCCTCGGTGGCTGCGCCGGTTGCCGAGAGCTATGCGCGCGGCGTGCCCCTTATGCTCGAGGGCGAGCTTGGCGCTGGTCAGGTCGAGATTGCCAAGCGCCTCTATCTGGCTGGCCCTTTTGTCGATCAACCCTTTGTTTCCGTCGCGCTCGATGAACTCACCGATCGCGGTTGGCGCCATGTGCTCAAAAGCTCCGAATCGCCGCTGTTCCAAACGGGGCTGACACTTTGCATTGAGGGCTGGAACGCGGTTGGCCCCCAGCGCCTCCGCGAGCTGGTCTCCACGATGACCGACACCGCGTTGGCGACGCGCTGCCATGTGGTGCTGACGGCGAATGACATGCCGGGCGGCGGCGAAAGTGATCAAGCCGCCTTTGTGACCGAGCGCTTCGCCTGTGCGGTGAGCGTGGCGCCGGCAATCGCCGAGCAGGGAGCCGCGTCGACGAAGGCTGCGCGCTATTTGGAATATCTCGCTGATGCATTTGGGACGGCAGCGTCCACGCTGTCTGTCGCGGCGACGAAGACGCTCGATGCTTACCGCTGGCCGCGCAATTATCTGCAGCTCCGCGAGGTCTCGGAACGACTGTATATATTGGGGGGTGTTCCTATAGTTTTGTCAACTGGGCAATGCTGTTTTCGAGATTGAATCGCGACATGCTAACGCCAGGCCTTTCGGCCGATGGGCTCCAATCTGTTCGGAGCGCTTCGACTAGGCGGCGTAGGGCACCCTGTCCC
>DBEYWP010000037.1:0-46964 GCA_048183675.1 Collinsella sp.
GGGCGCCGACCTGCTGTTCCAGCTGGTGAACAGGCGCTACGCGCTCAAGCGGTCGACGATCGTCACGACCAACGTGCCGGTCGGCAGGTGGGGCGACGTGTTCGGCAGCAACGTCACGGCCTCGGCGGTCGCCGACAGGCTGTGCCACCACTGCGCGATGATCAAGATAACGGGCCGGTCGTACCGCCTGAAGGACGTGTCCATCGGCGGTGAGGACGGGAAGGAGGAGGGCGCCTAGGCGCCGAAAGCGGCACATCCGCGTTGGCGAATCCGGCGTATCCGCGTTGGCGCGATTGGCGAAAATGCGTTGGTGGAAATGGTGAAAATTATATTGACGCTAACATCTGCACGGGGCGGGGGAGCCTGCCGCCGTTCACGTCCGCGACCGCCTGGACCGAAGCCCAGAGCTGCGAGAGGAATATCGCCACGATGCAGTTGTAGGGGGAGCCCTCGTCGAGCACGTGGAGGAAGACGGCGCTCTTCTCCGTGAGTACCGTGTGCGGGTCGATGTCGGAGCCGGAGGTCATCCAGGCGACCGGGGCGGAGGAGAACGGGCGCAGGGCGACCTTGAGCGTCGAGAGGATGCTCCTGAGCTCGTTGCCGCCCGAGGAGACGAACTGCGACGCCCTGCCCTTGGCGGGGTGGCCGCTCGGCAGAGCGCGGAAGACGGCCTTCAGGGGCTCGGACGGGTCGTCTCCCTCGGCCTCGGTGCCGCGGTCCAGGACCTCGCAGACGGTCGCGAGGTGCTTTGATTCCTCGGGACACTCGTCGGACATGGAGACCAGCAGGACCAGGGCTGAGAGCAGGCCCCTGGCCGAGGCGGTCCAGTGCGAGCCCTTGTCTTTCTCGTCGTCCTGCACCACGAGCTCCGCGATGGCGTCCGCCGCCTGCTCGGCCTCCTGGTCGCGTCCCTCGGCATGGAGGCCGAGCACCTGCTTGAGTGGGTTGAACCTCTGTCCCCTATAGGGGTGCTGCGTGTCGAGAAGCAGGACGCGATAGCCGCGACGGGCCAGCTCGTCGCCCGTGAGTTCTATGAGCTCGTTTTTCACGTCGGAGACGATTAGGGTCGCGGGCTCGGATCCGTTGGAAGCGCCGCCGTAGCTGAGCAGGTCGATTGAGGGGAGATAGAGGAAGCGACTCTTACCTGACCCGGTGGCCCCTGACACGAAGGCCATCTTCTTGGGCTCGTAGAGATAGCAGGGTTTGCCGTGATACTTGGTGAACCCATAGACGAACCCACGTGACGAGGGATTCGTCGAGCCGTCCCAGGTCATGGACCCTTTTATGACCTCGCGACCCGTCTTGACGTGGGCGTCGCCGAGCACGCCGCCGTCCTCGGCCCTCGCGTTGAGGGTGGTCGAGTAGGCGATGAGAGCGCAGATGCAAAAGGCGAGGAGGAAGGTCAGCAGGGTTCCGAGCGGGCAAGCAGTGAACGCACCCGTGAGCCACCAGCCGAGGACGGTATCCACGCCGAACGACGACGGAATCGCAGCCGCGCCTAACGGTGTCCCGGCGACGAAATCGTTGACGGGGACGGCGAGGATGGGGCATGCGAGGATCGCTAGGAGAAGAGATGATATGAGCGCTGTGGGCATCTTGGTTTTCATGATCATTCTCGATTCTTGGAGATGAGGTTCGATAGCTGCGAGGCCGTGCTCGATACCAGACGGACGGCCTCCGCGAGCTGTTGGGCCGTCTGCGTATCCACGCCATAGGCGTTTGCGGTGCGAACGGCCTGGTTGAGGTTTCCGCCCTGCTTCTTCATCTGATGAAGAAGCTGCCGCAGCGTCGCCTCGTCGGCGATCCTGACGGGCTTCTCACCGATGAGGAGGGCGGCTTCGCGCATGAACGCCGATGGGGCCATACCAAAAGAGGAGGAGCGCACCGTGATGGCGGCACGCTCCTCCTCGGTCATGCGGACGTTTATATGCGCGGTCTTGGCTTTGCCACGCATGGGCTAGCCCCTGTCGTGGAAGGTGGCGCGCGCACCGTCGAAGTCGAGCCGGGACTCGCCCAGCGTGCCGTAGCGGTTCTTGAGGGCGACGAGCTTGAGGGGCGTGCCGGTTGCGGGAGACTCGTAGGGCCACTCGGGCTTGTCATTGTCATCGGCGAGGTAGAGCACCGAGTCAAAGCCGTACTCGACAGCGGAGGAACCACCGAACATGGCGAGGTTGGGCCTGGCCGACTTTCCGGAATCGTAGGACTTGCGAGTGGTCGAGCTCAGTGCGATGACGGGAGAGCCATAGAGGTTCGAGATTTCGCGGAGGCCCTTCACGCATGCTGTGATAGCCAATCGCTCGTCGATGAACTGCTGGTCCGCCGTGACGCCGCAGGCGAGGAGCTGGAGGTAGTCAATGAAGACGATGGGGACCTCGCCGCGCTCGCGTGTTACCAGCCCGACGAGGTTGGAGAGCTCCACGGTGTTGAGCGGGCCGGTGATGCAGAGATTGGGGGCGATCTGGGTGCGATATTTGTCGAGTGCAGCCTCGAAAGTCGTGTGCTTAGGGTGATTCTGGGTCGCGCAGCTGGAGACCTCGGACAACGCGACTTTGCCGTCGCTGAGACGCGCCAGACTCTTCTCGATCAGCTTGTGCGCGGGAAGCTCGGCGGAAACGTAGATTACCGGGTGCCCGTCTGCCGCGAGCTTGTCGGCCTCCTGGAGTGCCAGTGTCGTCTTGCCCTTGCCCGGGGCGGTCCCGATTGCGTAGTTGAGCCCGGGGTAGACACCGCCGAGGACGCTGTTGAGTGCGTCGAGCCCGAAGGAGGCGATGGGTTTGTCTTCCTGAAGGGCGTGGACGTGCTCGTCGAGCACATCAAGCTCGAAGACGAGGGGATTGACGTTCGGGCGCTGCATTACTCGCTCGCCCCCTCTGCCAGCTTGTGGAAGTAGTCGAACAGGTCCTCTTCCATGACGAAGTACTGGTTGGCGATGCTAAAGCAGTGGTGGGTGGACTTCATGAGCTTGATGGCGCTGGATTGTCCGATGCCGGTGAGGATCTGAACGTCCAGGCGGCTCATGATGCGCTTGGTGCCGACATGGCGCAGGTTGATGCCTGCGGAGATGGCGTCGGTCTTGGGGTCATCTGCAAGATGCATGATAAACTCCTTGTTTGGGGCGCTCGGCTCCTCTTCGAGGTTTGGCGACTAAGAGAGGGGAGTCGGGTGCCGTTTTCTATTGCCAGTCGGAGCAGACCGTCTCCAGAAGGTCGCTCCATTTGCGGCGCAGCTCCGGGGTGTCCGGTGGTACGTGCTTGTTGCCGCACTTGTTAGCCGAGATGGTGACGCTCTCTTCAAGCGCGGAAAAAGCATCGGCGAGATAGGCGCATGTTGCGTTCAGGCATCCAATCTCGTCGAAGTACTCAACTGCGAAGCGAACGAGGGCTGCTACGGGCGCTCGATTGAACTCCGTCGAGCACTCGTCCATCAGCGAGCGTCCGTACTTGACTGCACGGGACGTCTCGTAGTCGAGAAGGGGATTCGAGGGGTCGCTCCGGGTCTCGTGTTCCATGTAGTCGAGAACAGACTCGAAGCAACGTCGAAGGTGCGGTATATCCATTGCACCGGTGTAGAGCGCAGTGCCGCAGCTCCTCTCGTGAATGAGCCTCGCTCCGAACTCGATTATGGGCTTATAGTCCGCTTCGGCGACGGTGCCGATTGCGC
The DNA here is from genome assembly GCA_048183675.1 of Collinsella sp. Taxonomy (GTDB): domain Bacteria; phylum Actinomycetota; class Coriobacteriia; order Coriobacteriales; family Coriobacteriaceae; genus Collinsella. Next base: position 3,661 of record DBEYWP010000037.1, read on the forward strand.
CGGTGACGTTCGAACGCAATACGTCCGACACACTCGTGAACAGGCTATCACCGCTGTAGACGTTGAGCATTCTGTCCCTCGCGAACGCGGACGCGGGAAGCACCTTCTCGAAGACGAGTCCGATGATGGTTTTCGATTCGTCAGTTGCCCGCAGGTAAGCCTCATCCGAAACCATCTGTGCGAAGGGGGCCCTGAGATTCTCGGGAATGCGAATTCGCTTCTCAGCCTTCTTTGCCAACGCCACTTATACTCACCTCCTTCCATTCAACTTGCGAATAATGTATCACCGTTCAGTCGATATGGCCCATGCGAATGTCACTAATAGCCCACGATATGGAGAAATAGTGAAGTATCCAGTTGAAATAGCTAATTCTTAGATGAAAGCGATTCAAATACCTCAGCTGCGTTTCGGTCATTTGCCCTGATTGCATGGGTGTAGAAGTTTGCGGTTGTGCTTGCGGACGCATGGCCCATTCTCGCTTGAACGGTCTTTAAGTCGACGTTGCTCGCAACAAGGGCCGTTGCTGCCGTGTGCCTCAGGCCATGGGGAACGAGCCCTGAGTATCCGGTGCCTCGTGTGTGCAGTTTGCCGTTGCGCTTGAACTGGCTTGTCACGTTGGCGTACTCGCCATAGCCGTTGTCGACGCAGAAATCCCTGAACCAGCGTGAATAGTTGTGTCCATCGGGTCGGGTGATACTGACGTGAAGGTTGCCGTTTTCGTCCTTATGCGTGCTGAAGGCGTGAACGAGGGGGTCAGAGTTTCTCTGTCTTAGCCCGCGTTGCTCGAATAGGCTGCGCTGCCGCATCTTCCATTCGTTTAGATACGCGGCCAGCGAAGAGTCTATAGACAGGATTCGCCTGCTCATTTCCGATTTTGGTGCCCTGAGCGTTTTGTCATTGGTGTACTGGCGGATGATTCGGATCTCCATCGCCTCGGGGTCGTAGTCTTCCCAACAGAGCCCCAGGGCCTCGCCTTTCCTGAGTCCTAGGTGGAATATGAGCATGGTGCAGACGGTCATCGGCCCCATGGGTTCGGATAGCAGGCATTTGGTGAATCGGGGCAGTTCGTCGGGTGGGAGGAAGTTACGCACTCTAAGGTCTGGCTTTGGGAGTTTGATGCTGATGCATGGGTTGCGCCCGATTAGCTCATTCTCCAGTGCGTCCTGCATGACCTGTTTGAGCTTGACATGGATACGACGAATCTCGGCCTCTGTGAATCTTCCGGTTGAGATCGCTTCGGCATACGCCCGTTTGATCTCGTCGGGCCTCAGTGCGCCGAGGGGCATGTCGCCGAACAGCTCGCGTATATGGCGCACGTCATATTCCTCTCTTTGGAAAGAAAGAGGGGAGCCGAAGGAACTTTCTCGGAGCCGATGGAAATCCTCAGCGTATCCGGAAACAGTGGTCGGCATGTCGCTAGCCGGTTCATAGGTTTCCAGCTCCTTCCGGTAGGCAACGAGCGCATTCGCCACCTCACCGGGCCAGTTCTTCGGGTTTTTGCTCTTGCAATGGATGGTTCTCTTGGGCGTCTTTAGGTATCTGACTCGTTTCCCGTTCTTGCCGGATTCGGGGTCGCGACCGAGAGAGAAGTAGATGCGGAAGGAACCGGGTTTTCCCTTGATCGGTTCGGAAGTGCCTTTGGCTGTGGGTTTGATTCTGGTTTCCATGGGTCTCCAGGGGTGGTGCGTTGGGTTAGCCTCGGGGGCGGGGCTTTGAGGGCCTCGCCCCCGAGGCTAACCCAAAAATTTCACCCCTGCAAGTCAAAATGAAGGGGTGAAGGGGTGTAAAAAGGGTGAAATAGAAAACTAATCAAGAAGAGCAAAAACGGCAGAATAGCTAAATTACCTGCGAAAACAGAGATATTGATGAAAATGAAAAACCGCAGGTAGGGTAATAGCTCATGACCTCCTAAAGCGGGTGTCGACGGTTCGAATCCGCCCGGGGGCACCAGAGGAATATCGAGCCCGGTACCGCTACGGTGCCGGGCTCTTCTGGTCTAAGGGCAGGATTCGAGCCGTCGACACCCGCGTCACCAATTTCCCCGCGGGGGGAGTTTTCGAATCCGCCCGGGGGCACCAGAGGAATATCGAGCCCGGTACCGCTACGGTGCCGGGCTCTTCTGGTTCATGCCATGTCAAAAACGAGGCGCCCGCTTGCTGGGGGAGCAAGCGGGCGCCTGTGAGCGAATATGTTTGCGGCGAAAGCCGCGATGAGCGGTGGGGTGGCGACTAGTTGGTCGTACCGGAATCGTCGCCCGTGCTCGTGCCCGAGCCCGAGCCCGAACCAGAAAGTGCGACCGTCAGCGTAATCGTGCTGTCGGTGGACTGCTTGCCAGTGGGGGAGACGCCCGTAACGGTGGCATCCTCGTTACCGCTTACGGGATTGCCGTTCTGGTCACAGAAGCCGATGTTATAGAAACCGGCGTTGTTGAGCGCGGTGACGGCGGCGGAGATGCTCTTGCCGTACAGGTTGCCCGGAACACTGGCCTTGCCGGACTTCTTGGCAATGACGACGGTAATCGTGGCGCCGGGCTTCTGCTTGCCACTGGGGTTCCAGCTGATCACGGTGCCCTCGGTAACCGAGTCGTTCTCCTGGTAGCTAACGTCGACGCCAAAGCCTGCCATATCGAGGGCGTTGCGCGCCTGGGCCTCGGTCATGTCGGTCAGATCGGGGACGGACGTGGTATCCGGGCCGCTCGAGACCTTGTACGAGATGGTCGTGCCCTTCGCGACTTCCTTACCGGCTTCGGTGCCCTGCTCAAAGACCTGGCCCTCATCGGCCTCGTTGGCCTCCTCGGAGGCGTTGCCCTTCAGGCCAACGCTTGCCAGCGCGGCCTCGGCCTGGTCCTTGGTCAGGCCGACAAGCGGGGGAACCTCAACCTTCTCGGAGGGCTTGGGACCCTTGGAGATTACCAGGTTCACCTTGGTGCCCTTGGCCTTCTTGGTGTTGCCGTTGGGCGTCTGCTCGGCGACCTTGCCCTCGTCGACATCGTCGTTGTAGCTTTGGTCGATGGTGCCGACCTCGAGGCCGGCTTCCTTGATCAGCTCGACGGCAGTCTGCTGGTCCTTGCCCAGCACATCGGGCACGGTGACCTGCTCGCCGCCAAAGAGTCCTGTGGCAAAGGCCACCACGATGCCGATGACGGCAACGGCTGCCACCACGGCGGCGATGATCTTGTTCTTGTTGGATTTGGGCTTTTCGACCTCGTAGGAGCCGGTGGAGCCCGAAACCGAGCTACGGGCGGTATTCTGGCCGCTCACGCCCGAGACGGGACGCACCATGGCGCGCGTTTGATCGGAAAGCTCGCGAGTCTTGGTGGCGCCCAGCTCACCGGGGGCACCGATGATGCGCGTGGGCTCCGAGACGTTGACGGCACGGCCCGACAGGTAGCTATTGAGCACCTGACGAAGCTCGTCGGCGGTCTGGAAGCGGTTTGCCGGGTCCTTCTCCATGCACTTGAGGATGATGCGCTCAAGGTCGGCGTCGACACCGGAGTTGATCTGGCTCGGCGGAATAGGCAACTCGTTGACTTGCTTGAGTGCGACCGAGATGGCGTCGTCACCGTCAAAGGGAACGCGGCCGGTGGCGCACTCGTACATCACGACGCCCAGCGAGTAGATATCCGAGGTGGGGCCGAGGTCCTGACCGCGGGTCTGCTCGGGGCTGACGTAGTGGGCGGTTCCCAGCACGTTGTTGTCTTGCGTGAGGTGGCTGTTCTTGGCGCGCGCGATGCCAAAGTCCATCACCTTGATGTTGCCGTCGGGCAGCACCATGATGTTCTGCGGCTTAATGTCGCGGTGGATGATCTCGTGCTTGTGGGCGACCGAAAGCGCAGAGCTGATCTGCGAGCCGATCTGGGCGACCTTCTTGGGGTCGAGGGCGCCGTGGCTCTTGATGCCGCTCTTAAGGTCGGTGCCGCGCAGGTACTCCATGACGATGTAATAGGTGTCGCCGTCCTTGCCCCAATCGTAGACGCCCACGATATAGGGGGAGGATAGACCGGCTGCTGCCTGGGCCTCCTGCTTAAAGCGTGCGGCGAAGGTTGCGTCGCCAGCATACTGCGGCAGCATGATCTTGACGGCTACCGTGCGGTCGAGGACCTGGTCCTGTGCACGGTAGACGGTCGCCATGCCGCCTGTTCCCACCTTATCCTTGAGGAGGTATCTTCCCCCGAGGACCCTCTGTTCCATTCCTGCTCCTAACATAACTATTCGCTCAACGATGTGTGTAGTACCTACGATGTGGCCGCTGGGGCCGTGTGGCGCGTTGCCGCTAACCCTTAGGCCGCGGCGCGCCTCGGGTGTCCGATTCGATCATGGGCATCACGCTCCCTGTGCGGCAAGCGCCGCGGTCAGGACGATACCGGCGATCTTGGCGGCCTTGACGTCATGCTTGTCGTAATCCTCCAAGGCCACCGAGATGGCGACCGTGGGTGAATCGTAAGGTGCAAAGCCAACGAACATCGAGTTGACGTTGGTGCCGCCGGTCTCGGCCGAGCCGGTCTTGCCGGCGACCTTGACGCCGGGGATCTGGGCATCGGTGCCGGTGCCGGACTGGAAGACGGCAAGCATGGCCTGCTTGACCTGGTCGGCCGTGGCGGAGCTGACGGCCTGCCCCAGCGAGCGGGACTGCGTGGTCTTGACCACGGTTCCGTCCGGGGCGAGTACCTGGGCTACAAAGTACGGGTCCATGACCACGCCGCTGTTAGCGATGGCGGCGGCAATCACGGCGTTTTGCATGACGGTGGTCTGCGGGCCGGGCGTGTGGTCCATGCCGACAGGCTGGCCGGCGCCGGCCCAGGCGGTCTCCCACTCGGTCATGAGCGACGGGTCGGCCATGATGGAGGCCGCGGAGGTCAGGTCCTGGCCGAGCTTTTGGCCGTAGCCAAAGGCGTTGGCAAACTGCACGAGCGTGTTTGCGCCAACTTCGTTTGCCACCTGGCCAAAGACGACGTTGGAGGACACGGCAAAGGCCTGCTGCAGGCTGATGGTGCCGTAGCTCTCGTTGGCATAGTTGGTGACCGGTGCGTTGCCGATATCCATGGAGCCGGGCGCCTGGTAGGTGCTGGTCAGGCTGGCGGTACCGGTCTCGAGTGCCGCGGAAAGCGTAACGACCTTAAACGTGGAGCCCGGCGTGTACAGCGCGTCCATGGCGCGATTGTACATGGAGCCGTCCTCGCCGCCGCCCGTCTGCAGCAGGGCATCGATGTTGGTGTTGTCGTAGGTGGGCGAGCTGGCACATGCGAGCACCGCGCCGGTACGCGGGTCGATGACCACTACAGCGCCCTTAAAGCCCTTGAGTGCCTGCTCGGCCGCCGTCTGGATACGCGAGTCGATGGTGAGCTTGGCGGTGTTGCCCGGCTGGGTCTGGCCCGCGAGCGACGCGATGGCATTGTTCCAGCTGGAGTAGTCCTTAGAACCGGTGAGCGTGTCGTTCATGACGCTCTCGATGGCGGTGGTGCCATACTGCTGGCTCACGTAGCCAACCACGTGAGCTGCCAGGTTACCGTTGGGGTAGGAGCGTACGTAGGTGCCGTCCTCCTGCTGCAGCGACTCGGCCAGCGTCACGCCGTCGGACGTGATGATGGAGCCGCGCTGGATGTACTTGGAGCGGGCGATGGTGTGGTTGTTGGTCGGCATGTCCTGATAGTCCTTGGCCTTAATGACCTGGACATAGGTGAGGTTGCCGATAAGGATGGCGAACAGCGCCGTAAAGGCGAGCACCGCGCGGGTTAGACGGTTGGCAAGAGCAACGCGGCCGAGCACACCGGATTCAGGCGTGTCGAGCAGGCGACGGCGCATGCGCGAGCCGACGGAATGGCTGCCGCTGCCGTAGGAAGACGAGGTGGCAAAGCGCGTGCCCGTCGGGGCGGCGGCAGATGCGACCTGATCATCGGTGATGGCGGCCATGGTGCCGGTGCCGGTAAGCTCGGCCTCGCGTCCGGTCGCCTCGTCACCGGCGCGCAGCAGGAGCGCGACGATGATAAAGCTCGCCAGCAGAGAGGAGCCGCCCTGGCTCATAAAGGGCAGGGTGACGCCGGTCAGCGGGATCAGGCGGGTTACGCCGCCAACGATCAAGAAGGCCTGGAAGCTGATGGCGGCCGTAAGGCCTGTGGCACTAAAGGCGGCGAGGTCGGATTTAGCGCGGGCAGCCGTGGTGAGGCCACGCACGGCAAAGAGCATAAACAGGATGAGCACGGCGCCGCCGCCCAAAAGGCCCATCTCCTCGCCGATAGCCGAGAAGATAAAGTCGGACTCGACGACAGGGATGTTGTTGGCCATGCCGTTGCCGATGCCAACACCGACCAGACCGCCATCGGCAAGCGAGAAGAGCGACTGGACGATCTGGTAGCCCTGGCCCTGGGCGTCCTTAAACGGATCGAGCCAAACCTGGAAACGCACCTGAACGTGAGACAGGAACTTGTAGGCGCCCACGGCTCCAACGGCTAAGAGCGCAAGGCCGATAACGACATACGAAAAGCGCCCCGTGGCAACGTAGAGCATCAGCAAGAAGATGGTGTAGAACAGCACGGCCGAACCCAGGTCGCGTTCGAAGACGACGACGAGCAGGCACACACCCCACACGGCAAACAGCGGCAGCAGCAGTCGCAGGCGAGGGATCTTAAAGCCCAGAATCTTGCGGTTGGAGATGGAGAGCAGCTCGCGGTTCTCGGCCAGGTAGCCGGCCAGGAACAGGACGATAAAGACCTTGGCGAACTCGCCGGGCTGGATGGTAAAGCCCGCGATGCGAATCCACAGCTTGGAGCCCGAGATCGTGGTGCCGATAAAGATAGGCAGCATCAGCAGAATGATGCCGATGATGCCAAAGGTGTACTTGTAGCGCATGACCACGTCGAGGTTTTTGACTAGTGCAAGCGTTCCCACCATGAGCGCCACCGAGACAAACAGGATGATGAGCTGTGAGATGGCGAGAGCGGGGGCGAGACGCGTCACGAACGTGATGCCGATGCCCGAAAGTATAAATACGATGGGCAGGATGGCGGGGTCGGCACCGGGCGCCAAGATGCGCACGGCAATGTGGGCCGCGGCAAAGGCGGCAAAGAGGCCGATCGGTACGGCGAGCGTCTCAAAGGAGATGGCAGCGCCCGCGGTGAGGACGTACATCGCATACAGCAGGATGACGGGGAACGCCGAGGCGATGAGCAAGAGCAGCTCGGTGTTGCGGCGACTCATAAGCGGCACTCCCTTTCTAATTCTTATCGGAGGCTTCGGCCTCGGCGGACTGTTCGGCGGTTTTCTCGGAATCTGATTCGGAGGTCGATCCCTGATTGGTGTTGTCGCGAATCGTTTGCGCGTCGATCACCTGGCGGGTCTGCTCCTCGTCGATCTGGTGGCGGTACTTGGATATCGTGTCCTGCGCATCGTCGACACTTGTTTGCGGAATGCCCGCCTTGAGGCGGTTTTGCGTGTCTTCGGGCAGGTCGGACAGCTTGATGCTGGTTTCGCTTTCGAGCCAGTGGAGCTTGAGTCCGAGTGGCTTGCCGGGCAGGCCGCGCCAGACGGCGACATTGCCCTGGTAGGTACCCAGGTAGTACGAGCCGGTGACACCCGTGTAGGCCCAGATGCCAGCTGCCAGCACAAAGACGAGGGCCAGGATGGCGGCGATAGTAACGTTGCGGCGACGCACGCGTTGCGCCTCGCGCATGACGCCATCGTCAACCAGGTCAACGACTACTACGGTCACGTTGTCGTGGCCGCCGGCGGCAAGCGCCGCGTCCACTAGGTTGTCGACGCAGATTTGCGCGGTTGAGGACTGCGTGGTGATGTTCTCGATATCGCTATCGGGAATCATGCTCGAAAGGCCGTCAGAGCACAGGATCAGACGGTCGCCTTCCTCGATATGCAGAGTGAAGTGGTCGGCATACATGGCGGGGTCCGAGCCCAGCGCACGGGTGATGACCGAACGGTTGGGGTGGACGCGAGCCTCGTCTGCCGTAATCTCGCCGGCGTCCACGAGTTCTTCCACATAGGAGTGGTCGCGGGTCACGCGGATGAGCGTGCCCTCGTGGAGCAGGTAGGCGCGCGAGTCGCCTACGTGGGCGATGGCGAGCGTGTCGTTTTCGATATAGGCGCAAGTGGCTGTGCAGCCCATGCCAGGCTTGCCCAGGCCGTTCAGGGCCGCCTCGATTACGGCGGCGTTGGCTGCCTCGACGGCTGCGGCCAGGCGTGCTGCGTCGGCGGACTGTGGGGCCGTCTTGGCAATAGTCTCGACGGCGATGGAAGAGGCTACCTCGCCGGCAGCGTGACCACCCATGCCGTCGCATACGCAAAAGAGCGGCGACTGCACCAGGTAGGAATCCTCATTGTGCGGGCGCACACAGCCAACGTCGGAGCGGGCGCCCCACATGAGTTGCGTGGTGGTGCCGGCATCATAGGTCGAGTCGGTCTCGATGCGCTCCTCGGTCAGGGGCTCAAAGCTCATGGTCGAGCCGGGGTCTTTGAGCTTGGCCTCAACGGCGGTAACGTCGATCTCTGCTGTGTCACCGGGAGAGACGGTGTCGGTCTCGGCGTTTGATTCGGAATCTCCGGTGTCCGGGGAGTCGGGCTCCTCGGAAACGCGGGCGGTCGACTCGTCGTCTTGCGGGCTGACGTCTATAGGCTCGGGCGCCGGCGTAGACGCGGGCGCAACCTCGGACGCCGGGGCCATGGGAAACGCCGGCGCGGCGGGCTCGGGTGCCGCAAACACCGCAGCGCTCTCGTTGATTGCCGCGGCGACGGGCTCTGCAAAGTGAGCCGGCGCCGGGGTTGCTTCGGGCGCTGTGGGCTGTTCCGCAGCATGTGCGCCGATGGGCGCTGCTGCGGCATCCTCTTCGCCCTCGTTATCGGCGAGATCCGAAATATCATGCGTTACATGCGAAAGAGGCAGGGAGAACACGGTGTCCTCGGGCTCCACGGGTGTGGAGTCCGCCGGAGCGGCGTGGGCCGGTGCAGCTACGGCGGCAGCCGGTGCCTCGGTCATAGTTGCGGACTTGTTCTCCTCGTCGATCATCGACGGTTCACCTTCATGACCACGTCGCCAATCTGGACTTCGTCGCCCTCACGCAGCATCGCGGGCTCCACGAGCTGGCGGCCGTTGACGAGCGTGCCGTTAAGCGAGTTGAGGTCCTCGATGATGAGCGCCGGGCCCTGCAGCGAAAAGCGCGCATGCGAGGCCGAGACGAACGGTTCGTTGATGCAGATGTCCGAAGATGGCGAGCGACCGACGATGACGGGGCCGAGCATGTCTACGTGGATGCCGCGGATACCGCGCGGACCCTTGTCCACATCAATCGTCCAGATAGCCGAGTCGCGGCGCTGCCCGCGCACAAGTCCCACGCCGGTCTTCATGACGGCGAACAGGAAGATATAGAGCAGGGCGACCAGGACGATGCGGCCTGCAAAAAGGACGATATCGATGTTCATAAGCGACTATCCCCTAAATTCAAAGGTGCTCAGGCCAAACGTCAGCAGATCGCCGTTGCGCAGCGGGCAGCGCGTAATGCGGCGGTTGTTGACGAGCGTGCCGTTGGTGGAATTGAGGTCCTCGATCGACCAATCCGAGCCCGTAAAGGTGAGCTGGGCGTGGCGGCGCGACACGTTGGGGTCGCGCAGGGCAATGTCGGAAACTGAGCGCTCGCGACCGATGGTCACCTGTGCGGAGGTGATGCTATGGCTCTCGCCGCTCACGACGTCGACGAGCTGGGCGAGCGGGCGCTGCGGGGCGCGAGTGCTCGCCATGTTGGAGGCGATGCCGGCTGCGGCGCCTAGGCCCACGGCGGCACCGGTCGCGGCGGCTCCGCCCATGCCGGCAAGCGCGTCGCGCGAGACGGTCTGAGGCACCGGGATGGGTGCGGCGGCGGGGTCGGGGACGCTAGGCGCGAAGGGGCCTGCCACGGCAAGCGGGTCGGGAGCGGCGGTGCGAGGCGTCGGCTGTTGCTGGGGCATGGCGGCGGGGCGCTGCTGCTGCGGGGCAGCAAACTGCTGCTGGCCGGCGCGCGGGGCGCTGGCGGCACGGCTTGCCGCGGAGTTGTTCTGGCCCAGGCCGTTCTGATAGGCGCGCTCTTCTTCGTACAGGCGGCCGAGCGTGGGGGCATCGACGTTCTCGGCAAAGACCGAGAACTTGCCGGCGCGCAGCTGCGGATCGATCATAAAGCGCACGAGGGGCTCGCCGACAAAGACATAGCGGCGCTTTTCGGCCTGCGCCTTCACAAACTCGCGGACCTCGCGCGAAAGCTCGGGGTAGAACGGGGCGAGCATGGGATCGTCGTCGGCGGCGATCAGGATGGTATAGAGTGCCGGCGCCGTGTTGACGCCGTTGATCACCAGAGTCTGATCCTCCATGTCGCGAGCGGCCTGCTTGGCAAGCTTCTTAAAGGAGAACGGGGCACGGGTGGCACCGAAGATGCCGGCCACGTGGTCCTCGAAGATGTTCAGGAAGTTCACGAAAGATCACTCTCCGTATAAGTTCTTTGGTATCCGAGCAAATATAGGCATATCCCAACGATTATAGAGGATAGGGTTCCCGCAACCGCCGCCTTGGCGACGACCGCGGCTGCAAGGCTGGCAATTTCCATATGGTGTGCAAGACAGGACGCCGCTGCGCAGCCGATGCCGGTGACAGCGATGGCGGCGATTGCGGCAAGGTTTGAGCCCTGATCGGCACGCTTGGCATGGGCATTGAGCAGCGCAGATGACGCCGCGGCAGTTGCCGCTACCAGCACAAAGGCAGCCCAAAGGAGCGGGTCTCCCAGCGCTGCGGCAACGTTACCGAGCCCCAGCACGCCTCCGGCTGAAAGCGCGACCGTGGCCAGACGGGCAAAAAGCGCGCCCATGCCCGTTGCCGCGGCGGCGCTTGCCGGGCCGAGCCAAAATGACGCGACGCCGGCGGCGACCCCAGCTGCCAGAAAGGTATTGCCGGTCAGACAGCCAAGCGCGAGTGCACAGGTGAGCGTGGCGCTCGCGGCAGTCTCGGTGCGACCCCAGGCGATCCACCAACCGGACATGGCGGCGGCAAAGATCACCGCGACGGGCAGCATCGACAGGATGCCCTGTGCCTGCATGGTGGCGTTGGCCATGAGCACCAAAAAGCCCACAGCCGAGATGGCCGAGCCAATCTGGGGGGCCAGGCCAGCCGCCGCTCCGATCGCGATGGCCGCAATGACCAGGCCGGGAAGCGCCGCGACCCCGGCCGTTTGCATCAGCAAAAAGCTAAAGGTGCCGCACGTTAGCGCCGAGATAGTGCGCATGGTGTAGTCGCGCGCATGGCTCCAGCGCGTGCCCGCCCAGCCAAGTGCGGGGTCGACCTCGATGGCGTCGTCCTCGTAGTGCGACGGCTCGATATCGTCGAGCTCCTGCTCGTCATCCGAAAGTTCGCCAACCATTTGCTCTAGGCTGCGACGGCCCTCGCGCACGCTGCCCAGACCGGCAAGGAGCTGGTCGCAAAATGCCTCGATGCTGCTGGGGCGGTCCTGCGGCATGGGGGAGAGCGCGCTCATGAGCGCGGCCTCGGCTCCCGGGGGAAAGTGTGGTATCAGCTCGCTGGGATAGGTGGCGCCGCCGATGATGCGGTCGAGCGAGTCGGCGGGCGTGGCCGCCATAAAGGGGGCGCTGCCGCACAGGCCCTCATAGATTACACAGGCGAGGGCAAAGACATCGGCGCGCTCATCGACCGTGCCGGTCTCGATATCGAGCTGCTCGGGCGGCATGTAGCCGATGGTGCCGCCGCGCGAGCCGCCAAAGCCACCGGCGGACGACAGTCGCGCCATGCCAAAGTCGGTGAGCTTTACATTGCCCGAGTGGTCGATGAGCACGTTGGCGGGCTTAATGTCCAGGTGGAGTACGCCATTACTATGGGCGAAGGTGAGCGCCTGGCCTAGGGCATCGGCAATGGCCGCGGCCTCGTCAAAGGTAAGTGAGTGACCGTCCACGCGGTGCAAAAACTCGGCCAGCGACATGCCATCGACATATTCCATAACCAGGTAGGCATAGGCTGTGTCGTGCGTAAAGTCGATGACCTGCACGATGTTGGGATGTTGAAGCATGGCGGCAGTGTGCGCCTCGCGCAGGACATCCATGATGTCGCTGGCGGGCATGCCGACACCGTTAATAAGGGGGATGCGCTTAATGGCGACGCGGCGGCGCAGGTGCGTGTCGCGGCAGATCTCGATGGAGCCAAAACCGCCGGTCGCAAGTGTCTCGAGCGGCTGGTACCGCTTGAGCAGCTCGCGAGAGCTGGTGCCCTCCAAAGGAACGTCCGGCGAGAACCGGGCGGTATGTTGCGAGAAAAGCGGCATGGCCAACCCTCGTGCGTTTAAAGTTCGTTTGCGAGCGGCGGGCGCGGGGCCGAGCCGTTCGCGGTGGCATAGATGCTGCTAGTGTAGCACGCTCGGGTGCATGGGGAGGATAGCGGGATGCGAGGCTGCCTGTCTGGCTTGGCCTTAGCGCTTCTTCTTGTTCTTCTTCTGCTTGCGCTTGGTCTCCTGGGGCTTGTCGCCCTGCTTGGCCTCGGCGGCGGCCTTCTCGGCCTTCATTTTCTTCTTCTTGGTCTCGATGCGGAGTTTTTTGTTGATGCGCGCCTTAAGGAAGGGACCGAACTGCTCGGCATCGCCACGGACAAAGGTGTCCTTAGGGATCGTCACGCCCTGGTCGGCGAACATGGCCACAAAGATGCGCTCGCCGTCGAGCACGTGGTCGAGCTTTTCAAACGGGAAGAACTGTGACTTGCCGCTCTTGCCCCAAACCATCAGGCCGTCCTCGTTGGCGGCGACGCGGCGATAGCGGCCACCCATGGACTCGTCGGCCTCGACGGCGTCGATAAAGTCGCGGGCGAGGGTGTGGTGCAGGTTCTTGCTCCACCAGGCCAAAAAGGCGCCGAATACGATCAGCACGACGCCAAACTTGATCCAGTTGCCGCCGGCCACCAACATGCCGATGCCGATGAGCGCGGCAATTGCCGCGGCGACATACAGCGAGCCGCGACGCCTGGGCGAGGCGACCAGGCGGGCGAAGTCGGTGACCAGGTCGTTTTCGTACTGGTACTCGTTGAGGTACAGGATACCGTCGTCGGCTGCGGCCTGCTCCTCGAGCGCGACCTCGACCTGGTCGGCTGCTTCGGAGGGGACGAGGTTGCTCTCTGCGTCTGCCATGCTCTTTGGACTCCTATCGCGGCGGGCTCGCCGTACGGGTATTATGGAATGCAGTATGCCGTGCGACCGCATGGCCGCCGCGGCAACAAGACTCAGTATACCCGGGGGAGCACCCATGGAATCGTTGTACCGAAAGTATCGCCCGCTCACCTTCGACTCCGTGGTGGGCCAGCAGCATATCGTCTCGACGCTCGAGCACGCCATCACCGAGGGGCGCCTGTCCCACGCGTACCTATTCTGCGGACCGCGCGGCACGGGCAAGACCACCATGGCGCGCATTCTGGCCAAGGCGCTGCTGTGCCGCAATGCCGAGGCGGCGCGCGCCGAGGGTGCAAGCGGCTGCATGCCCGACGGTACTTGCGAGGAGTGCGAGCTCATCGCCGAGGGCAACCACCCGGATGTCTACGAGCTCGATGCCGCAAGCCGTACTGGCGTGGACAACGTGCGCGAGGAGATCATCAACTCCGTCAACTTTGCCCCGGTGCGCGGCAAGTACAAGATTTATATCATCGACGAGGTCCACATGCTCACGACGGCGGCGTTCAACGCGCTGCTCAAGACGCTTGAGGAGCCGCCGGCACACGTGATCTTTGTGCTGTGCACCACCGACCCGCAAAAGATTCTGGAGACCATCCTCTCGCGCTGCCAGCGCTTCGATTTCCATCGTATCGGCAACGAGGATATTGAGCATCGCCTGGCATACGTGTGCGAGCAGGAGGGCTTCGATTACGACGACGAGGCGCTGGCTATCGTGGCACGCCATGCCAAGGGCGGCATGCGCGACGCGTTGTCCACGCTGGAGCAGCTGAGCGTTTTTGGCAACGGCGCCGTGCATGCGGACGATGCCCGCTCGCTTTTGGGCGAGGTTTCGGACCAGATCCTGGGCGAGTTTGCCCGCGCCATTGCCGATCGCGATGTTGCCGAGCTATATGGACTGATCCGTGCGCAGGTCGAGGAAGGAAACGACCTGCTGGAGCTGACGCGCGACCTGGTGGCGCATGTGCGTGACGTGTACGTTGCCTGCGTTGCCGGTGCCCGTGCCGAGCTGTTTGAGGGCGGCTCCGAGCAGGCCGAGGCGCTTGCTGCCGAGGCCGCTGCCTTTGGCGAGCATCCTGCCGACCGCCTGGCCCGTGTGCTGACAGTGCTCGACGATGCCGCGCTGGAGATGAGGGGCGCGAGCGACGTGCGCCTGGTGCTTGAGATTGCCTGCACGCGTCTGGCACGTCCCGAGGCTGATTTAACGATTGAGGCATTGGCCGAGCGCGTGGCACGTCTGGAGGCCATGGTTGCCAACGGCGCCGTGCCGGCGAGCGTGGCCGCTGCTCAGGCCGCCGCGCCTGCAGCATCCGTACCCGCTGCTGCCCAACAGCCGACGCTCATTTCGGGCGCCCGCGCTGCCGCCCCGGCGGCATCCGCTGCCCCCGCTGCTACGTCCGCGCGCCGGGGCGGTATGCCTTGGGACCGCGGCGCTGCTGTTCCGGCTGCCCAGCCTGCTCCCCGTTCTGCGTCCGTGTCAGCTTCCAAGTCTGCAGCGCCTGCACCTCAGCCTGCGCCGACGTCGACGCCTCAGCCCGTTGCTGCCCCCGCGCCTGCCACCGCTCCGGCACCTAAGCCCCAGTCCAACAATGCCGCCCAGGTTGCCGCCGCCGGTGCTGCCGAGACGCCCGCGGTCGAGGATGCCGGAGAGCTGCAGCGCAAATGGGCCGAGGTCGTCGAGCGTGTCAAGGCGCGTCAGGCTTCCTACGCAGGGCTTTTGCTCAACGCCCGCGCCACGGCCGACGACGGCTCCAAGCTCACGGTCTCGTTCCCCGCGGGTTCGACTTTTGCCATTAAGATGCTCGGTCGCGCCGATACGCAGTCGGTGGTCCTGCCGACGGTCTGCGCGGTCTTCGGTCGTCGTACCGTCGACTATGTCCTGGATGGGGGTGGCACGCCGGCTCCTCAACATGAGGAGCATTCTCCATCTGCACGGGCTGCGGCATCTGCGGACCCGCAACCCGTGTCCTCGGCGGCCCCTGTATCCTCGAGCGCCAGCGCGCCGCAGCAGCAAGCGGCGCCGGTAGCGGCATCGACCCCGTCGGCGCCTAAGCCCGCAGCGCCCAAACCGGCTGCTCCGACACCCGCGCCCAAGCCCGTCTCACCCGCGCCCAAGTCGTCTGACCTGGGCAAAGCCCCCTGGCTACGCTCCGACAACCCCGCCGGCGCTCCTGTCACGGGTAAGCTCCCGACCGAGCCCGCACCCCGAGCGCCCGAGCGCGCGTCCGCTCCCAAGGCTCAGCCTGTCGCGCAGCCCGCGTCGTGGGAATCCGAGCAGGTGCCCTACGACGACGCTATGGTCGGCGGCTTTGCCGGCGATGCGAGCGGGGACGATCTGCCTCCGTTCGACGTGCCGGGTGCGGCGTCCGCGCCCAAGTCCGCTGCAACTGCCCCCAAAGAGGAGGACGCTCCTGCAGCTCCTTGGGAGTCCAACCCCGGTGCGGGCAGCCCCTTCGGCCATCAGGGTGCAGCCCCGAGCATCCCACAGACCGAGGACGAGGCCAAAGACCTCATCCGCAGCGTCTTCGGTCAGGCCACCATCTTCAAGCCGGTGGAGTAGCTGCGTGGGCGGGTATACCGTTCAAGAAGAGGGCCCCTTGTCCGGGCGCATCTGTATTTCGGACATGTATAGCGTGGTGCCACGTATGTCGCATTCGAGCAAACAGGTGCGCGACGGCCGGCCTAGGATGTTGAGGTCGATACGATACGTCGCATGGCTGTCTGTGTGCTCGACTTGCTCGGCGTCGACGGTTGCTCCGATTGTCGAATAGTCGCCTAGCTCGGCATCGACAATCTTGGAGTTATTAATCTCGACCTTGAACTCTTGGTAGAGGGACGGGCTGTTGTAGTAAACGGTTCGGGTTCCGTCGGTGCACTTATCGGTCGTCTCCCATTTGACGATGGGCTGATCCGAGCTGGCTATCAGCAGTTCTGCTCCAAAGGCTATAGCATGGGTGATGACAACCAGCAATGCCCAGCCGACAAAGAGATAGAGAACCAAATATGCAACGGGGTGTTTTGAGCGGATGTTTTGGAGCGCGTCGGGGACATTCATGGGGCACCTCCAAATTACTATCTATGACAATCAAATTATACCCTGCCGCCATGTGCGCCGCCTCGAGCAGCGGTTCGGCATTTAGCTATTTAGTGGCGCACATGAAATGCCGGATTCGGCTCTACTAGATTGAGTATGCGATATTATGCAACCTTGCATAATTCGACCTTGCATAATCTTGGGGGCGCATCACGCTCCAGGACATGTATATCGACTGAGGTAGTGTGTCCGCCCCGCTTGCTTGCCCCGCGCCGTGGTACGATTTTTGAGTTTGAAAGTCCCGCCGTGCTCCGGCTGCCCTTGCAGCTCGGCGTGCGGCCGCACGTAAAGGAGCCATCATGGCCGGTATGAACATGCAGCAGATGATGAAGCAGGCTCGCAAGATGCAGGAGCAGCTTGCCGCCGCGCAGGAGAACCTCAAGTCCCAGACCGTCGACGCCTCTGCCGGCGGCGGTATGGTCAAGGTGACCGTTAACGGCGAGATGGAGCTCGTCAACCTCACCATCGACCCCGATGCGCTCGATCCCGAGGACGTCGATATGCTGCAGGACATGATCATGGCTGCCGTCAACGAGGCCGTCCGCGGCGTCAACGAGCTCGCCAACAAGCAGATGGGCGCCATCACCGGCGGCCTCAACATCCCGGGCATGCCGTTCTAAGACACGCATATATATGAGTGCGAATCACAGTCTGCAAAAACTGCTCGATGAGCTGGGCCGTCTGCCGGGCATTGGTCCCAAGTCGGCCCAGCGCATCGCCTATTACCTGCTCGAGGCCGATGCCGAGGAGGCCCGCCGCCTGGCCGAGGCCATCCTGGAGGTCAAGCAGGAGGTCCACTTTTGCAGCCGCTGCTTTAACTACGCCACGGCCGACGAGTGCTCCATCTGCCAGGACCCGATGCGCGATACCACTCGCATTTGCGTGGTGGGCGAGCCGCGCGACGTCCAGGCGATCGAGCGCACGGGCAGCTACCACGGTCTCTACCACGTATTGGGTGGCGTGATCAGTCCCATGGACAAGATTGGTCCCGAGCAGTTGCACATCCGCGAGCTGCTGGCGCGTCTGGGCCACGAGGATATCCATGAGGTCATCATCGCCACCAACCCCAATATTGAGGGCGAGACTACGGCGAGCTATCTGGCCCGTACCATCAAGCCGTTGGGCGTCGAGGTGTCGCGTCTGGCAAGCGGCCTTCCCGTGGGCGGCGACTTGGAGTATGCCGACGAGCTTACGCTTGGCCGCGCCATCGAGGCCCGCCGCACGATTTAGGTGGCGAGCCTGCTCCTGCCGTATGTTTTCCTCGCGACGCACGGGGTAGTCATAATTTCCCCGTGCGACTGTGAGTTTGTTGTGCAACAAAGATGCTTCGTATCCGCTTATCGCATGGATGCTTCCGCTCGCATCCTTAATTTGTCCATTCGTTGCGCAACCTTTTTGGTTCGCTGATACACTCAAATATGGATTCGAATGAATGCGCCGCTCCCGAGCGGCGTGTTTTTGTTGGAGGAGAACGCATGCGGCCCGGTGGCACTCAGACAAAGCGCGGCGCCGCGGTGCGCATACGACGCCGACTGGGCTTGGCGCCGCGGGCGTACGCACTGCTATCGTGCTCGCTGGTGCTGGTCATAGCTGGCGTTTCTGCCTATGGCATGACCGTGCCGTCCATGATGCAGGCGCATGCCGCACGCGAACCGCGCGTGGGGCATGAGGTCAAAAGCGATCTGGGCACCACGACTGGATATGCTTGGGCAAGTGTGGTCGGGCATATTGTGTTTGGCACCGACGATGCGGACGGCGCCGAGGCCCCGGACAACGAAGTCACGCTTGCCAATGGCAAAACCATCGTGCTCACCAACACCAAGATCATCGATCGGTTGTCCAACAATAGCGTGGCGGCAACGGTGAATAAGGTCGAGCAGCAGAAGGAGCAGGACGCCCAGCAGTCCGGAAAGCCCGGTAGCTCGGATACTTCTGGCTCCGGCTCGGATTCGTCGAGTTCGGGCGGCGGCTCTGGGTCGGGTTCCTCTACCGGAGGGTCTGGAAACGGCGGTTCGACGGGCGGCAACACTGACAACGATGCAAACTCCGGTGGCCTTTCCGCTGCTGAAGAAGAGAGCATTCACAGCTGGCTTGTGACCAAGTACAACATGCTCGACGGCTATGTTTCTCGTGCCAATGACGTGGTCTCGACCTATAACTCTACGGGAGATCCCAGGCCGTGTGACAGCCTGGTCGGGGAGATGTTTGTCATTCGAGCCGAGTTCGGTCGTCAGACATTCTCGCCCCGGTCAAAGTGGTATCAGCAGTATGCCAATCTGTGGGGCTGTTACACCAACCTATGTCAATGGGTCGGCCATTACGGCGATGATGACGTCGCGCTCGGTAACTTCAACAATAACGTGGCGGCGCTTGCCCTATGATGACCGATCTTGCATCTACCACACCACAATCGCTCGGTCGCGATCCCATGGTCGGCCTGCGCCTGGCGCGTGTCGACGGGTTTGAGCCGGCCATTGCGCTCGGTCAGGACGAACTGCCTACCTATCTGCGTCGTTTTACGATGCTGTTTGCCGACGATGCCACCATGCGCCGTGGCGGTATCGGCCGCGTGACGCGTGCCGTCAACGCCCAAGGCGAGGCAGTGGCACTCAAGCAGCTCATCTTGCCGACGCGCGATGAGTTTGATGACGATGCCGCTCACGAGGCGCTGGTCGCCAAGTTCAAGGCGGCGTTTCGCGAGGAATACGAATGCCATCGCGCCCTTTCGGGCCTTAAGGGCTTTCCCCGCCTCTATGGCTGGGGCGAGGTCGACGGTGTGCCTGCAATTGTCATGGAATGGGTCGAGGGCGAGACACTTGCCCGCTTGCGTTCGCGACTCGCCGTGGACGATGCCGGACGTCTGTCGCCGCTCGTGGCGGCGCGTCTGGGTCGCGACCTGTTCGATTTGCTCTGCCGTATGAGCCTGGTGGGCGAGGGCTTTGTCCATCGCGATATCTCGCCCGCTAATATTATGGTGCGCATGGCGCGTCTACCGCTTGACCGGCAGCTTGCCGAGGGCACCTTTGACCTGTGCCTGATCGACTTTGGCTCGTCGCTGGCGCTTGAGCCTGCGTCGGCCGTGGCCGGTACCGGCGGCAAGGCGTCGTTTACGGAGCGTTATGCCACGCTGCGTCGCGCGACGGTTGCCTATGCCCCGCCCGAGATGCTCACCGACGATATTCCCGACCTGCGCGCTTTGCGTATGTCGCCGGCGATTGACGTCTACGCCGCGGCAAGCACGGTTTACGAGCTCATTGCCGGCGTCGCGCCATACGAAGCCGCGCCGAGCACTTCGGGCACCTCGGGTTCGCGCAAAAAGACGCGCGACATCGCGAGCCCCTACCGTCTCAAGATGGACACGCGGCCCGATTATCCCATTGGTGCCCATGCGCCCGGTTGTGATTTGACTCAGCTGCTTCGTCGTGAGCCCGATGTGGCGCTCGCTGCGGCCGAGCAGGCCCAGCAGCTAGGGCTTGAGCCGGATTCCGAAGAGCTACGCGATGCGCTGGCGTTTGTCGATGCCCAGCTGTTCGACGTGGTGATGGCCTGTCTGTCCAGCCATCAAAAAGATCGTCCCGAGCCGGCGGCGGTCGAGGCGGCGCTCTCGGCGTTTTGTGACCACTATGCGCAAAATGTCGGTCGTTCGCTCCGCGGCGAGCCGCTCACGCCGTGCCCCATGGATGCGTCTGGCCGCGCGGTTCGTCGCGCGCTGATGGTCGGCGCGACGGTCGTCTGTGGCGTGGTTTGGGCTGTGGTCGTGGTTTCGGCCGCGCTGCTGGCGTCGGGCGCTCGCGTGACGGCGACTTTGGGATCGCTCGTGTGGTCTGGGTCGCTACCGGGTATTATTGCCGCACTGGCGTTGGCGCTGCCAGGCATAGCCGGCGTTGCCGCGGGGGCACTTGCGCGCGATCGGCGCTCGGGGTTCCTGCAGGGTGTGTTTGCGCTTTCTGCCTGCGAGGTTCCGGTGCTGGTTGTGGCTGCATGTAGCGTATTTTCCCAACGCGCCGTGACGGGCGGCCTTGTTGCCGCTCTGGTTGCAACCTATACGCTTACGTGGTTTTTGCTTGCGATGGGCTTTGCCTTTGAACTTCCCGTTTCGGCACCACGACGCACAAAAGCCCAGATGGCGACTCCGCTTGCCGGTGGAGCCGCAGCTGCCCGTACTTTTGGCGGACCTGTCGAAGTATCGTCCGATTCTATTTCTACGACCAAGGAGGCCTAGGTCATGGCATCTCAAGTTGAGCTCACCCCATGCGGGGCCATGTTTGACATCTTTAAGCGCGCGGCGCATCTGAGCCATATCGAGCTGTGCGGCTTGGTGCTTTCGTCCCGTCCGCTCGCCGACGGCCGCAGCCCGCAGAGCCGAGCCGCCGATCGCTCTTGGGTTTCCCGCTTTATCGTTCGCGCGCCGGTCGGCACGCTTCAGCAGCGCTACTTTGCCGAATACGGTACCTCGGCTGCGCGTATTATGTCGCAACTGGCCCTGCGCCAGCGCAATCCCATGGACTCCACGGCTGTGATCAATATGGTGTGCGGTCCTGCAGGTGAACCGATGGTACGCGCGCTCGAAGAGTGCCACCAGGACACGAATCTCTATCGCAACGCGCTCGATCGCCTGTCCCAGGCGGCGGAACTCATGCCCGCCGAGCGCGCCGAGGCCGTGTTGGTGCTGTTTGTCGCCGTCGGTTGTTCGGCGGATGTGCGGTCCTCGGTGAACTATGCCATCGACTACGCGCACGCGACCTGTGGCGGAGGCACCTCCATGCCGCGTTCGCTTGGCATGTCGATGACCGCAGGCGAGCGCGAACCCGCCCCGGCGCACCCCTTGGGCTTGCTGCGCGTGCAAAACAGTTTTGTCGTGAGCGCCCCGCGCTGGATTCAGCCGAGTGAGCGGGGTGTTGAGATTGGCGCGCTGGCCACTGGTGAGGGCGATATTACCGACGTCGGCGACGATGTCTCGGCCCGCCATGCCCATATCTGGTGCGATGCTCAAAATATCTGGCACGTCGAGGACTTGTCGTCCACCAACGGAACCGTGGTGGTAAACGGGGCCACGCGCGTCTGCATTCAGGTCGAGCCCGGCCGTTCCGCCCAACTCAATCCCGGCGACGAGCTCAAGCTCGGCGAATCCACTACCTACGCCATCCTGCTCGGCGCCCTCTAGCCGGCAGTTAGGGACGTTCCTTTTCTGCCGGTACTTGGGGACACTCCTTGGCGCGTCAGAGCCAGTCGCCCGGGGATGGAGGGACCATTTTGGCCCTTGGCAGTCACCTAAGGTAAACCTCTACCGCCCGCCTATATTTGCCGAAATATGGCCTGACGGCGGGGTACAATAAACCCGCATGCGGATTTCCGTTGCGGGCGCTTCCCATCGCCGGGGCGTGCCCGGGAGCATCCGGCATGCGGCCTTTGCGGCGCTCGGTCATGTGCAAGACGGGCGGTCGGGTCTGTGGGGCGCATCAGCTGCCCCTCGCCTCGGCATGTCTTCTCTCCACGCCACGTACCTGCTGCTGAGCCTGCCTGCCAGATGATTGGAAGCAACAGCGTAAATCCCATCACGCCAACATCCCGGCGATCGCCGGGGCCTGTATACCTATATGAGAGGAGAGGGGTATATGGCGCGTAAGTTTAAGTCTATGGACGGCAACGAGGCGGCCGCATATGTTTCGTATGCGTACACCGAGGTAGCGGGAATTTATCCCATTACGCCGTCCAGCCCGATGGCCGACCATGTCGACCAGTGGGCGGCCCAGGGTCGCAAGAACATCTTCGGCACCCCGGTCAAGGTCGTCGAGATGGAGTCCGAGGCAGGTGCAGCCGGTACCGTTCACGGTTCGCTGGGCGCCGGTGCTCTGACCACCACCTACACGGCTTCTCAGGGTCTGCTCCTGATGATCCCGAACATGTACAAGATCGCGGGCGAGCAGCTCCCGGGCGTTTTCCACGTCTCCGCGCGTTGCGTCGCTTCGCACGCCCTGAACATCTTCGGTGATCACTCCGACGTCATGGCCTGCCGCCAGACCGGCTTCGCCATGCTCGCCGAGGGCAACGTCCAGGAGGTCATGGACCTCTCGCCGGTGGCTCACCTTGCCGCCATCGAGGGCAAGACCCCGTTCCTTAACTTCTTCGACGGCTTCCGCACCAGCCACGAGATCCAGAAGGTCGCCATGTGGGACTACAAGGATCTGGCCGAGATGTGCGACATGGACGCCGTCCAGGCTTTCCGCGATCACGCGCTCAACCCTGAGCACCCGCATACCCGCGGCAGCCACGAGAATGGCGACATCTTCTTCCAGAACCGCGAGGCCTGCAACAAGGTCTACGACGAGCTTCCCGCCGTCGTCGAGGGCTACATGAAGAAGATCAACGAGAAGCTCGGCACCGATTACGGCCTGTTCAACTACTACGGCGCTCCCGATGCCGATCGCGTCGTCGTGTGCATGGGCTCCTTCTGCGACGTGCTCGAGGAAGTCATCGACTACCTCAACGCTCACGGCGAGAAGGTCGGCCTGGTCAAGGTTCGCCTGTTCCGTCCGTTCTCCATCAAGCACTTTGTCGACGTTCTCCCCGAGACCGTCCAGAAGATCGCCGTCATGGACCGTACCAAGGAGCCGGGTTCCATCGGCGAGCCGCTCTACCAGGACGTCGTCTCCGCTCTCTACGAGGCCGGCAAGACGGGCATCAAGGTCGTCGGCGGCCGCTATGGCCTGGGCAGCAAGGACACGCCTCCCGCGTCCGCGTTCGCTGTCTTCGAGGAGCTCAAGAAGGACGAGCCCAAGCGCGAGTTCACCATCGGCATTGTCGATGACGTGACCAACCTGAGCCTGCCCGAGGCCGAGGATGCGCCCAACACCGCAGCCCCCGGCACCATCGAGTGCAAGTTCTGGGGTCTGGGTGGCGACGGTACCGTCGGCGCCAACAAGAACTCGATCAAGATCATCGGCGACCACACCGACAAGTACGTCCAGGCCTACTTCCAGTACGACTCCAAGAAGACCGGCGGCGTCACCGTCTCGCACCTGCGCTTTGGTGATTCCCCGATTCGCTCGCCGTACTACGTGACCAAGGCCGACTTTGTCGCCTGCCATAACCCCAGCTACATCGTTAAGGGCTTCAAGATGGTCCGCGACGTCAAGCCGGGCGGCACCTTCCTGGTCAACTGCCAATGGAGCGACGAGGAGTTCGCCGAGCACATGCCCGCCGTGGCCAAGCGCTACATCGCGAACAACAACGTCAACGTCTACCTGATCGACGCTATCGACCTGGCCGCTAAGGTCGGCATGGGCAAGCGCACCAACACGGTGCTCCAGTCCGCCTTCTTCGCGCTGGCCAAGGTCCTGCCCGCCGAGGATGCCCTGCAGTACATGAAGGACGCGGCTACCAAGTCCTACATGAAGAAGGGCCAGGCTATCGTCGACGCCAACCACAAGGCCATCGATGCCGGCGCTACCGCCTTCCGTAAGTTCGAGGTTCCGGCCGACTGGGCTACCGCCGAGGATGCCGCTCCCGTCGAGCTCTCCGAGGAGACCAAGTCCGCTATCGCCCAGCAGGTCAAGAACCTGCTCGAGCCCATCGATCGCATGGACGGCGACAGCCTGCCTGTTTCCGCCTTCGTCGATTGCGCCGACGGCCAGTTTGAGCTGGGCGCCTCCGCATACGAGAAGCGCGGCGTCGCCGTGGTCGTTCCCCACTGGGACGAGACCAAGTGCATCCAGTGCAACCAGTGCGCCTATGTGTGTCCGCATGCCACCATCCGTCCGTTCGCGATGACCGAGGACGAGGCTGCCGCCGCGCCCGAGGCTACCCGCACGCTCGACGCCATGGGCCCCAAGGCCAAGGGCATGAAGTTCACCATGGCTGTGTCCCCGCTCGACTGCATGGGTTGCACCAACTGCGTCAAGGTTTGCCCCAAGGGCGCCCTCGAGATGGTTCCCACCGAGCAGGAGATGGACCAGCAGCCCGTTTGGGACTACATGGTCGAGAACGTCTCCGAGAAGAAGGAGCTCATCGCGGCCAACGTCAAGGGCAGCCAGTTTAAGCAGCCCTACCTGGAGTTCTCCGGCTCCTGCGCCGGCTGCGCCGAGACCGCCTATGCACGTCTGGTGACCCAGGTCGCCGGCGACCGCATGTTCATTTCCAACGCCACCGGCTGCTCCTCCATTTGGGGCAACCCCGCTGCCACCGCTCCTTACTGCAAGGACAAGGACGGTCACGGCCCGGCGTGGAACAACTCCCTGTTCGAGGACAATGCCGAGCACGGTCTGGGCATGGCCGTTGGCTACGAGGCCGTTCAGAAGAAGCTGATCGCTGCTACGCAGGAGATCATCGCCGCTGACGGTCCGTCCGACGAGCTCAAGGCCGCCGGTCAGGCTTGGATCGACTCCGTCAACGACGCCGAGGCCTCTAAGACCGCTGCCGCCGCCTACGTTGCCGAGCTCGAGAAGTGCGGCTGCGACGCCTCCAAGGCGATCCTCGCCGACAAGGCTTACCTCACCAAGAAGTCCTTCTGGATCTTCGGCGGCGACGGCTGGGCCTACGACATCGGCTTCGGTGGCCTGGACCACGTCCTGGCTTCCGGCCACAACGTCAACGTCTTCGTCTTCGACACCGAGGTCTACTCCAACACCGGCGGTCAGGCCTCCAAGGCCTCGAACCTGGGTCAGGTCGCTCAGTTCGCCGCTGCCGGTAAGGTGACCAAGAAGAAGTCCCTGGCCGAGATCGCCATGAGCTACGGCTACGTCTACGTGGCGCAGGTCGCCATGGGCGCCAACCCGGCTCAGACCCTCAAGGCCATCCACGAGGCCGAGGCCTACGACGGTCCGTCCCTCATCATCGGCTACAGCCCCTGCGAGATGCACTCCATCAAGAAGGGTGGCATGCAGAACTGCCAGGCCGAGATGAAGAAGGCTGTCGAGTGCGGTTACTGGAACCTCTTCCGCTTCAACCCCGAGGCTGCTGCCGGCAAGAAGTTCTCGCTCGATTCCAAGGAGCCCGCGGGCGGTTATCAGGAGTTCCTGATGAACGAGGCCCGTTACGCTTCGCTGACGCGTTCCTTCCCCGAGCGCGCCGAGGAGCTCTTCAAGGAGAACGAGCAGGCCGCTATGGACCGCTACGCTCACCTGCTGAAGCTCAAGACGGTGTACAACGAGGCCTAGGTCTCCCACCGCAGGATCTGAGGACTGACCTTCGCGGACGTCCTCGGACATGAAAGAACCCCCGCTGCGCACTACGTGCGGCGGGGGTTCTTTCGTCCTGCGGAGTGCCCGCGAAGGTTAGCCCTCAGATCCTGCTACGACTACGTCCTCGGATTGTGTGGGCGGATGAAGGACGTAGTTGGCGGGTATTCCGTCCCTTTCGCTGTTTCGCGGCTTTGCCGCGAAACCTCGCGCCACTTTGGGGATGGATGGGGGACTTGGCTGTTGCCGCCTTTTCGGAGCTCTTCTTTATTCCTTATGCTGGATGAAAAGCCCCTTGTTTTTGCAGGGGTGCATACTCGACTTATATGTGCATAGAATCTCGTATAGTGCGAGTAAGATATTGCGCTGTCCGTTTTGTGTTTAGCAGAGATGTAGTTTGCATAATCCGACATAATCCTTGCTTCATTTAAATAAAGTCGCACGTAAATTACGTAGATATATCTGAGCTGGAGTTCTGTACGCTGAGCGGATAAAAACGACCGTTCACCGTTCCGCTATTTTCAAAATGAATAAAATGAGCGATAAAGAGAATATAAACCTTAATAAACTCGCGTATCGCACGGACGCGGGTTATTAATGGGTTGTAGGCCTTTTACAGAAAGGATTCCAGCAATGTCTAAGCCTCTTGGCAAGCCCGATCGTATTGTCGTCGCCCTTGGCGGCAACGCCCTCGGCAACAACCCCGTCGAGCAGATCGAGGCCGTGAGCAACACCGCCCATGCCCTCCTCGGCCTCATCGAGCAGGGCAACGAGATCATCATCACCCACGGCAACGGCCCGCAGGTCGGCATGATCCAGAACGCCTTCGCCGCTGCCCACGATGCCATCGGTACCCCCGAGATGCCGCTGCCCGAGTGCGGCGCCATGTCCCAGGGCTACATTGGTTATCACCTGCAGCAGGGCATCGGCCGCGAGATGCACAAGCGCTATAAGCGTTGGCACGCCGCCACCGTCGTCACCCAGATCGAGTGCGACCCGGATGATCCCGCGTTCAAGAACCCGACCAAGCCGATCGGCCCCTTCTACACCGAGGAGCAGGCCAAGGAGTTCATGGCCGAGGATCCCTCCAAGGTCTTCGTCGAGGATTCCGGCCGCGGCTGGCGTCGCGTCGTCGCTTCCCCCGATCCCAAGAAGATCGTCGAGGCTGACTCCATCCTCAACCTGCTCGACAACGAGTTCATCGTCATCGCCTGCGGTGGCGGCGGCATCCCCGTCGTCCGCGACTACGAGAACAAGGGCTGCTACAAGGGCGTTCCCGCCGTCATCGACAAGGACCTGGGCGGCGAGCTGCTGGCCGAGGACTGCGACGCCGACGTCCTGTTCCTGCTGACCGCCGTTGAGCATGTCGCCATCAACTTTGGCAAGCCCAACCAGGAGGAGCTCGAGGACATCACCGCCGACGAGGCCGAGCGCCTGGCCGACGAGGGTCAGTTCGGCAAGGGTTCCATGGAGCCCAAGGTTCGCGCTGCCATCAAGTTCGCGCGTTCCCGCAAGGGCCGCACCTGCATCATCGGCGCCCTGGACAAGGCCGCCGAGACCATGGCTGGCCTCTCCGGTACCCGCATTCACGAGTAGTCTCTACTCTGTTGCCTCTCTCGTGGGCGCCAGGCAAAGCGCCCACAAACTAGCCTCTCTTCATGAGCTCCGCAGTCCGCTCCGACTGCGGGGCTTTTGCTATTGAGGTAGCTGTTCATGAAACCCGGCACTTGGGGACGTTCCCTTTCTGCCGGCAGCTTGGGACAGTCCTTAAAGGTAGCTCCTGACAGCTGGGAATGGGCCTATTCGTCCGCCCATGAGCGGCATCCGCAAGGGCTGTCCACAGTGGCTGGTCATTTATGTCTGTCCCCAATGACCACTCATTTAAGTCTGTCCCCAATGACTAGTAGTAGGCCCACATGGCTTCGACTTCGTTGAGGACCTCTACGACGCCCCAGCGACGGGCGCTGCGGCTGGCCGAGTTGGGGTCGTAGACGCCAATCTGGTCGGCATCGTCGATGCCGTAGAGCACGATGTAGTGGCCTACGTTGGTAAACGTACCGGGGCGCACTGCGGCGATGACGGGCGCACCCGAGCGAAGTGCTTGAGTAATCGATTCGCGATCGTTATAGAGCTGTGTTCCGTTGAGCCCCAGCTGCCACGCACCGCCTGTCATAAACGACCACTCGGTGGCACCAGTGGGGGCGTAGTTGCCGGCTTCGGCCAGCGCGCATATATCGACCGGCGTCTTATCGGTATGGCCGGTCTTAAAGATATAGACCATGGTGAGGCAGGTAGGACCGCAAGCGTTTTCGCGAATAGTGCCACCGGCATAGGGCAGCTCCGACCATGCGGGGTCAATTTGGTAGATGTGGGGCATGGTGCCGGCCTGCCATTGCGAGCGTGGGGTCGAGAACGCAAAGGAGTAACCGGGCGCGACGGGAGCTTTAAGCAGCTTGTCCTCGGCAGTGGGCTCAAGACCGGCTGATCCGTGGGAGATACAGGATCCCAAAAACACAAAGACGAGGCAGGCGGCGATGGAGCAAAGCGCAAGGCGTAGGCGGCGGGCCGGAAGCGCGTGGCTTGTGGTGTGCGACGCGGGGTGAGGGGAGGAATTGCCGCGATCGCGTTGAGGTCGCGAAAAGGAACGCTTGACTTAGTAGTCGGTCTTACGGCGATCGTAGCGGCGTGGCTGCGATGTGTCGGTCTGACGTTGGCGTGTGCTCGTACTCACGCGGTCTGACTGCTGCACGGTACGGCTTTGCTGCCGCGAAGAAGCCCCGGGCTGCTCTTGGGGGCGCTGCGGGTTGTCGTTGTCGGAGGTGCTTCTGGGCGTTGGCGTGGTGCGGCCGGCAAGGCGCACGCTTTGTGGCCGTTGGTCGCCGTCATTGTATCCGTATGCCATTCGAATCACCTTGCCTCATGTGTAACTTGTCTATCCTACATAAAAAGATGCACGACACATGGGTATGTGCGCCAAAAGCCTGACAAATGGTATGAACGTTGCCGCGCCGCGCGCCAAGCGTCACGGCAACAGGTCTTCAAAAGCAGACAAGATGAAAGCGTCCAAGACGAATGACGTCTCCCGCCGTTTGTCCCAAAAACGGTGCCGCTCGTTTTGCAGTTCTGCCTTCGGTCGAGCTGCGAGCGGCGCTGCTGCGCCAAGGCCGTATCTTAAAGCCATGGAATAAAAGCGCGCGGCAAAACGGACCGCGCAAGGGGTGACGCCAAGGGCGTCAAAAAGGAAAGGAGGGGAACAATGGCGGACAAGAACGCAGAAGTTGCAGTCGAGGATAACGGCGGCATGAAGAAAACGCTCTCGCTCTGGAACTTCTTCACCATCGGCTTTGGTGCCATTATCGGTACCGGTTGGGTTCTGCAGGTCGGCGACTGGATGGTCGTGGGCGGCGGTCCCGTTCCCGCTATGATCGCATTCCTCTTGGGTGCAATCTTCCTCGTGCCCGTCGGAGCTGTTTTCGGTGAGCTCACGGCTGCTATCCCCATCTCGGGCGGCATCGTCGAGTATGTCGATCGTAGCTTTGGCCGTACACTGAGCTACATCACCGGATGGCTTTTGGCCCTGGGCAACGGCATCCTGTGCCCGTGGGAAGCCATCGCCATTTCGACCCTCGTGTCCGAGATGTTCGGCAGCCTACCCGGTCTTGAGTGGCTGCGCGCCGTCAAGCTCTACACCATCCTGGGGGCCGACGTCTACCTGTTCCCGACGCTGATCGCGCTCGGCTTTGCAGTCTACGTCATCTTCCTCAACTTCCGCGGCGCCAGCTCGGCCGCCAAGCTCCAGGCCTTCCTGACCAAGGCCCTGCTCTGCGGCATGCTGCTCGCCATGGGCGTCTCGCTGTTCACCGGCTCGCCGGACAACGCCATGCCCGTGTTCTCCCAGGTCACCGGCGCTGGCGGCGGCAAGGCCGCTACCGAGAGCACCAGCCTGTTTGCCGGCATCGTGTCGGTCCTGGTTCTGACCCCGTTCTTCTACGCCGGCTTCGACACCATTCCTCAGCAGGCTGAGGAAGCAGCCGAGGGCCTCAACTGGAACAAGTTCGGCAAGATCATCTCCCTGGCCCTGCTGGCCGCCGGCGGTTTCTACATGGTCTGCATCTACTCGTTCGGTACCATTCTCGACTGGCATGAGTTTGTTAAGAGCCCGGTTCCCGCGCTTGCCTGTCTCAAGGGCATCAACATGCTCCTGTACCTGGCCATGCTCGTCATCGCCACGCTTGGACCCATGGGCCCGATGAACTCCTTCTACGGCGCAACGAGCCGCATCATGCTCGCCATGGGCCGCAAGGACCAGCTGCCCGAGAAGTTCGCCGAGGTCGACCCCAAGTCCGGCGCTCCCAAGCTCGCCTGCGTTGTTCTGGGCGTCATCACCGTCGTCGGTCCGTTCCTGGGCAAGAACATGCTTATCCCTCTGACCAACGTGTCGGCTCTCGCCTTCATCTTCTCCTGCGGCATGGTCGCCCTCGCCTGCCTGCGCATGCGCTTCACCGAGTCCGACCTGCCTCGTCCCTACGAGGTGCCCGGTGGCAAGTTTGGCATCTCCCTCGCTATCGCTGCCTGCGCCATCATCATCGGCCTGCTTGTGATTCCGTTCTCTCCCGCCTCCCTCAACATGGTGGAGTGGAGCATCGTGATCGGCTGGTTGGCTATTGGCCTGGCCCTCATGGCTTTCACCAATTCCCGCAAAAAGTAACGCCGAGCCGGGGCGGATCAGGTGCGCGGGACCCTCTCTTCCGCGCGCCGAACCCGGCGCCACTTGGGTAGCTTTGTGAGGCCTTAACCCAACACGGCCTCGCCCACTATATGGATCCATAAGGAGGAACCATGTCCACTAAGTATGCAATCGTTGGCGGCAAGCTCATCGACGGTACCGGTGCCGAGCCGGTCGAGAACTCCCTCGTTCTCGTCGACGACAACGGCAAGATCGAGTACGCCGGCGCCATGCAGGACCTTCCCGAGGGCGTTGAGGTCATCGACGCCGCCGGCAAGACCGTCCTTCCCGGCCTGATCGACACCCACCTGCACTTCTCGGGCAACTTGACCGACGATGACACCGACTGGGTTATGCAGCCGCTTCTCGAGAAGCAGGCCGTCGCCGTCAAGCAGGCCTACGACTGCCTCACCCACGGCCTCACCACCGTCTGCGAGATCGGCCGCTTTGGTATCCAGATCCGTGACTGCATCGACAAGGGCGTCTTCAAGGGCCCGCGCGTTCTGGCCACCGGCCTTGGCTTCTGCCGCGTTGCCGGCCACGGCGACTCCCACCACTGCAGCCAGGAGCTCAACAAGGAATCGCACCCCTGGGGCGATCAGGTCGACGGTCCTTGGGATCTGCGCAAGGCCGTCCGTCGTCGCCTGCGCGAGAACCCCGATGCCATCAAGATCTGGGCTACCGGTGGCGGCATCTGGCGCTGGGACTCCGGCCGCGACCAGCACTACTGCTCCGAGGAGATTCAGGCTGTGGTCGAAGAGGCCAAGATGGTCGGCATCCCCGTGTGGAGCCACTGCTACAACAACCACGCCGCTGCCTACGATTCCGTCCGCTTTGGCTGCGAGCAGCTGATCCACGGCTTCGATATCGATGAGCGCACCATGGACCTCATGGCCGAGCAGGGCACCTTCTTCACCCCGACGATCGCCTTCCTGCCCACCTGGTACGCCACCTATCCGCCCGTCTACGTCCCCGAGCTGCACGACAAGTACGAGGGCACCCTGGTCGAGAAGGAGCTGCAGCGCAACTACGACTGCCTGCGCGAGGCCAAGAAGCGCGGCGTCGTCATGACGATCGGCTCCGATTCCTTCTCCTTCGTCACCCCGTACGGCACCTGCTCCATCGAGGAGATGTACGAGTTCGTCGACAAGATCGGCTTCACCCCGGTCGAGACCATCACCTGTGCCACCCTCAACGGTGCCAAGATGTGCCACATCGAGGACGAGACCGGGTCCATCGAGGCCGGCAAGTGCGCCGACCTGCTGGTCGTCAACGGTGACGTCGCCGCCGACATCCACGTGCTCAACACCGACAACATGGACGTCATCATGAAGGACGGCTGGATTGTCGAGGGCGGCACCTTCGGCGAGGCAAACAAGTACAGCGCCTAAGCTACCGTTCATCGATGGCTTGATGTAAAACACAGTATTTGATTGCATAATGCAATGGAGAGGGTCGCTTGCGGCCCTCTTTATTGCTATGGGGTGCGTCGGTAAGAAGGAGATGACGGTGGATCTCAATAGGCTGATTCTGGGCAAGAGCTACAACTCTACCAAGGTCTTTCGTACCGCTCAGCATGTGGTTCAAGCCATCTTGCTCGGTATTGTCGTTCCGCTGCTTATCCTGCTGCTCATCTGGGATCTAACCGATAATCCCAATCCCGTTCCGGCCGTTGTCGTCATTGCCGGCTTGGTCATGCTGTGCTTCTTCTTCTCGTACGTCTTTGTCGTTCCCGACGACCTCACATCGAGCGCAACCGACCGCACGCTCGCAATCGCTTCAAAAATATTCGCCTACACGTCGCGCGGCCTTACGCCCGAAGCTGCCCTAGGCGCCTCTAAGATCATCCTGTCCGAAACTATCGCCTCTGCCATCTGCTTTACCGACGGCAAGCAGGTGTTGGCAAGCTGGGGCGAGGACTCGGCAAAATGCCCCGCGGGCACCCCGGTGGTGCTGCGGACTACGCTCAACGTGATCAACAGCGGTGAGCAAAGCGTGTTCTCGCGCGATGCCTCGACCGAGACAGGTGGCTACTTTCCGCGCCTGCGCACCGGTATTGTCGCACCGCTTACCGTGCGCGGGCATTGCGTGGGCACGCTCGAGCTGTATTATCCCCGTCTGAGCAGCATCGATATGCGCCAGACGGCGCTTGCCTCGGGCTTTGCCGACCTCATTTCCACGCAGCTTGCGAGCTTTGAGCTCGAGCGCCAGGACGAGCTTACGGCCCGCGTGGAGCTGCGCGCCTTGCAATCGCAGGTCGATCCTCATTTTCTGTTTAACACCATCAGCACCATCGTGTCGCTCGTGCGTACCGAGCCGGACAAGGCCAGGTCGCTGCTGATCGACTTCTCCAACTACTACCGTCAGACGCTTTCTGATTCCGATACCCTCACAACGCTCGAGCACGAGGTGGAACAGGGCACTCGCTATATCAATCTTATGCAGGCTCGTTATGGCGACGGCCGTCTGCGCGTCTCGGTCGATATCGACTTTGAGGTGCGCGATTGCATGGTGCCGCCGTTTATCTTGCAGCCGTTGCTCGAAAACTGCATCAAGCACGCGCAGCGCGAGACCGAGCCGCTTTCTATTCATGTTAGGGCTTTCGAGACCGATGACGGTTTGGAGATCATCGTCGAGGACGATGGCATCGGTATGAGCGAAGAGGTCTGCGCGCATCTGTTTGAGCAACATCGCCTGGAGGAGCCCGAGAGCATTACCGCCGACGGCTCCGTCAAGCGAGGTTGCGGCCTGGCGCTCTTCAACGTGCTTCAGCGCATCCATTTCTTTTACGGAGAAGATTCCGGCATGCGCGTGAAGTCCCAGGAGGGCGTGGGAACGCAGGTCATCGTCGAGCTGAACGGCGAGCCGCATGAGCCTGCGCCGTTGACGGCGTAGCACGCGGTTGGATTGAGAGAAAAAGAGGGGAAGCACATATGTCCGAAGGCTGGAACATCTTGGTGGTTGATGACGAGCCTCCCATTAGGGCTGAGCTACGCTATCTGTTGGAAAAGGATACGCGTGTGGGTCAGATTGCCGAGGCGGGCAATGTCACCGAAGCCGTGGAGTCGATTCTGTCGAACAAGCCCGACGTGTTGTTTTTAGACATTACCATGCCCGGTCGCTCGGGAATTGAGCTTGCCGAGACGCTGCAGAACCTAAAGACGCCGCCGGTGGTTGTGTTTGTGACGGCGTTTGCCGAATTTGCCGCCGATGCGTATAACCTCGATGCGGTCGACTATGTCGTCAAGCCGGTCGAGGACGCACGCCTGTCAAAGGCACTCGACAAGATCGAGGCAGCCTTGGGTGCCCGTCGTGTTGCCCACGCTCCGCGCCAGCCTTTGCGTCTGACGGTGGACCGCGGGGGCAAAAAGGTGTTCATTCCCGCCGCAGACGTCTGCTACTTTGAGGCGCGCGCCGATTTTTGCAACGCCATCTGCGCCGAGGGAACGTACCTGATCAATGAGTCGATCTCTTCGCTCGAGCGTCGCTTGGTCTCCGAGGGCTTTATTCGCGTTCATCGCAGCTATCTGGTCAATTTGGAAGACGTGCACAATGTCGAGATTGGCTCCACGGGGTTGATGGAGCTCAGGCTCGACCGCGTGAACTCGACGGTACCGGTGTCCCGTCGTCGCGCCGCCGAGGTCAAGTCGCACCTGGGGCTTGCGTAAGAGGCTTGCGTGCCGTCGTTTACCATCGCAGGTTTGGCATGGGCGCGCGGTGGGCATAATGGGTGGCATCGAATGAAATCGAAAGGATCATTATGCCCGCGCTTATCACCCATCATCTGTTTGGCGAGGAAAGCATCGACCGTCTTCCGCAGGGCGTCATCACGTCCGATGAAGAGCGCATTGCCTTTATCTTGGGCAACCAAGGCCCCGACCCGTTTTTCTTTCACATTCTGACACCGCGTGTTTCCGACTGCACGCTGCTGGCGCAGGTCATGCATCGGTCGCGCATGTCTCGCCAGTTCGCGTGCCTGCGCGACGGCGTGTCGCATCTGCTGCCGCGCGACGCCAGCTTGGGTCGCGCTTTTGCGCTGGGCCTGCTGTCTCATTACGTGCTCGACCGCAACGCCCATCCCTTTGTCTATGAGCAGCAGTTTGGCATCGTGGAATCCGACTCAGAGCTTGAGGATTCGAGCAGTCAAGTTCATGCCGTGATCGAGAGCGACCTGGATGTACTGATGCTGCAGCTTAAACGCGCCGGCGCTACGGTCGACGATTACCCGCCGGCGGGCGAGATCGTCACCACCGATCGCATCAATCGCGTGGCCGGCGTGCTGATGAGCTATGTTGCCGGACGCGTGTACGGCATTGACATTCCGGCGGGGGAGTACGGTGCTGCCGTTGCCAATATGCAGCGACTTTACCGCGCGATTGAGCCGGCCGGCTCCGTAAAGACGCGCGCGATCTCGCTGGTTGAGGGCTTGGTGCACGACTACTCGCTGCTCGACGGCCTTGCCCATCGCGTGACGACGGAGCTGCCCGAGCGCACCGGTAACCTGGGCTATCTGACATGG
Source organism: Collinsella sp. (assembly GCA_048183675.1). GTDB lineage: Bacteria > Actinomycetota > Coriobacteriia > Coriobacteriales > Coriobacteriaceae > Collinsella. The sequence goes on from DBEYWP010000037.1 coordinate 38,357, forward strand.
AAGAATCCCTTTACCGACGAGGTCTCGAACGAGAGTTTCCCCGAGGTCTTTGATCGCGCGCTGGTCGATTACGAGTGCACGGTCGCACGTTTTATCGAGACCGGTGACATGGATGCCGTGACCAGTCACGTCAACTACAGCGGTCGCGTGCTCGAAGCCGATGAGGAGTTCGACCGCGAGGAATAGGGCCCGTGCGTGCCCCTTTGCCGAATCCTTACCGGCGGTTCTGGACAATTAGGGTACGATGAACTAACTGCATATCGGGCGAATACGAAGGGTCCCTGTCCATGAAATACACCAAGCTCGAGCGTAACTGGGTTATGTATGATGTGGGCAATTCGGCCCTCGTGCTGCTCAATACCTCGGTGGTGCCCATTTACTTTAACGCCATCAATACCGGTGCTTCCTCGGCCGACCTGGTGGTCGCCTGGGGCAATGCGCAGACGATCGCCTCGCTGGTCATCGCCATGCTCATGCCCATTCTGGGCGCGCTTGCCGACTATGCCGGCAACAAGATCAAGTTCTTCTTGGGCTTCTTCCTCACGGGCCTGGTGCTTTGCCTGGCGCAGGCTATCCCAATGTCCGCCATGGCATTTTTGACCGTGTACGTGCTGTGCACCATCGGCCTTAACTCTTCTATGACGTTCTACGACGCCATGCTGCCCGACATTACCACCGACGAGCGCATGGACGCCGTGTCCAGCTCGGGCTATGCCTGGGGCTACATCGGTTCCACCGTGCCGTTCGTCATCTGCCTGGCGCTCATCATGGGTGGCCCCGCTCTTGGCGTCCCTACCATGCTGGCAACGCGTCTGTCGTTTATCATCACTGGTGCCTGGTGGCTCATCTTTACCCTGCCGCTCATTCGCACCTATAAGCAAAAGTACGGTCGCGAGCGCGGTCCTGAGGACACTATCGGCCGCATCGTGGGCGGTGTGTTCTCCGAGGTCGGACACACCATGCGCGAGATCGCCCACAACAAGACCGTGCTGGTCTACATGATCGCGTTCTTCTTCTATATCGACGGTGTGCACACGGTCATTTCCATGGCAACCAGCTACGGATCGGCCTTGGGCATCGATTCGACGCAGTTGGTGCTGGCGCTGCTCGTTACGCAGTTCGTGGCCTTTCCGTCCGCCATCATCTACGGCAAGCTCGCCGGCCGCGTGGGCACGCTCAACATGATCTTGGTGGCAGTCGCCGCCTATATGGGCATTGTGCTGTTCGCCGCGTTCTTCCTAAAGACCGCCTTTGAGTTTTGGGTGCTTGCCATTATGGTCGGCCTGTTCCAGGGCGGCGTGCAGGCGCTCAGCCGTAGCTACTTTGGCCGCATTATCCCCAAGGAAAAGTCCAACGAGTACTACGGCTTCTTTGACATCTTTGGTCGTTATGCAAGCGTTATGGGCACCTTCCTGGTGTCGGTCGTCACCTCGCTGACCGGCAACCCGTCGCTGGGCGTCCTTTCCATTGGCGTGCTGCTGATCGTTGGCTTTATGCTGCTGGTCCGCCTGTCCCGCATGACTCGGGCGGCAGAGCATGCCGCATAGGAGCGAGCGGCTATTGTGCCTGTCCACGGTACTCTTTTGGGGTTATCCGCAATAAACATTGCGACTTGCGAGCAATGATTTGCCCAAGTGGGTATGATGGAATCAGCTAGGTCGCGGGGCGTCGCCTGTGTTTGGCGGCGCCCCGTTTTTGTGTTGCAGGGAGGGTAAGGCATGAACGCCACGGTCGTGATTCCAACGTATTGGGCGGGCGATGACGCTTGCGCAAACGCCCCTGGCACCTATGACCATTCGACGCGACTCAACGCCGACAATCCCGAACTCGACCGCTGCCTGGCCTCGCTTGAGCAGGTACGTGACATCCCGCGCATCATCCTTTTGGTGGTCTGTCCCGTTTCTGCCACAGCCGATGTGTCGCTGCGCGTGCACGAGATTGTCGACGCGCATCCCACGCTCAAGGTCACCGTTGTCACCAACACCCAGGCCTCGCGCATCGCAGACCGGGTTGCTCAGATCGCGCCCAAGGGTTCGGGCGAGTGCGTGAGCCTGCGAGGCTACGGTGCCATCCGCAATATGGGGCTAGCCTGCGCCGCTGTGCTGGGGCATGACGCGGTTATCTTTTTGGATGACGATGAGACTGTCATCGACGCCGACTTTATGAAGCGCGCGACCTATGCGTTGGGGCAGCAGACGCGTCAGGGCTTGCCGATCTTGGTCAAGAGCGGCTATTTCTACGATCGCGACGGCTTGCCGCTGGCTCCCACGGACAAGGCGGGCATCTGCCATCGTTGGTGGACCAAGCGCATCGAGTTCAACCGTTGGATGAAAAAGGCGCTCTCGGGCACCCGCATCTCGCGCTCCAACTACGTGTGCGGCGGCCTGATGGCCCTGCACGCCCGCGCCTTTACGCGTGTGGCCTTTGACCCGTTTATCACCCGCGGCGAGGACTTGGATTACCTCTTTAACATGCGCATGTTTGGCTACGACGTGTGGTTCGATAACGAGTGGACCGTGCGCCATCTGCCTCCGGAGTCCGAAAAGCGCTCACCGCGCTTTATGCAGGATGTATACCGTTGGTACTACGAACGGGCCAAGTTGACATTCGCCGCGCATCAAAAGGAGCTCATTCCCGTTACGGCGGCATCGCTCATGCCCTACCCGGGCCCGTGGATTTCGCGCGAGCTCGACGACCGCGTGCGCAAGACCGCTATGGTCCGCAGCGTGTTTACCCGCGAGCATGAGGGCTACCTGCGCATCTGGCGCCATGGTATCGACGAGGCAAAGGCCTATGCGCGCCAAAACGCTGCAAGCTACCTGCGTTTCCAGAGCTTTTGGCCCAAGATCATGGACGGGCTTTGGCGTGACGCACAACTGATCAGTATCCTGGAGGGGGCCGAATGATCGACCGCCGCGCCCAGCGCGATAGTTCAATATCAATCTTTCGCATCATTGCCGTTGCCTGCGCCATTTGCGTGCTGGTGTACTTTATTTTTGCCTTGGTGACCGGTATCGAGCCGATCGCCACGGTGATTGCCTGTGCGCTGCTGTGCATCTTTCTGTGCATCTTTATCTTTTTGACGCTCAATCCCGATTCGGTGCGCTCCCAGTACACCGAGGAGACGCTCTCGGTGGCCTCGGCCATGCTCGAGGACATTAAGGGCGGTCTGACGCAGGAGTCGGCGCGTTTGGTGTGCCGGCGCATTTTGCCCGAGACGCGCGCCATGACGGTGGCCATCACCGACGAGGACAACGTGCTTGCCTGCGCGGGCGAGTTTGAGGAAAAACTGCTGCCCGATACTCCCATCCACACGCTTGCCACACGCTACGTTATCGAACATGGCATCGTGCAGTCGTTCAACCGTATGGTGGATGTCGTGGGCTCGGACGGCTCGCACAACCAAGTCCCCGCCGGCATTATCGCCCCCATCAAGGTGGGCGATCGTACCGTCGGCACGCTCAAGTTCTACTACAAGACCCCGCGCGCCGTCGACCGTACCCAGTACGCGCTTGCCTCGGGCTTTGCCGAGATCTTGTCCACGCAGCTCGCCATCCACGAGCTCGAGGTGCAAAAGGAACTCACGGCGCGCGCCGAGGTGCGTGCGCTGCAGGCGCAGATTAACCCGCACTTCCTGTTCAACACGCTGAACACCATTGCATCGTTTACGCGCACCGACCCGCTGCGGGCCCGCGAACTGCTTCGTGAGTTCTCATCGTTCTATCGTGCCACGCTCGACAACTCGGGATCGCTTATTCCGGTCTCGCGCGAGGTCGCACAGACCAGGCGCTACCTTACCTTTGAGAAGGCCCGCTTTGGCGAGGACCGCGTGCTTGCGACGTTCGATGTGTCCGAGGACGTGGAAGATACGCTGGTGCCGGCGTTCGTGATCCAGCCGATTGTCGAGAACGCCGTACGTCATGGTATGGGCGATGACGACGCCCTGAGGATCGACGTGACCGTTCACCAAGACGGCGAGGATGCAATCTTGATTGCCGTGGCCGATAATGGCGTGGGCATGGATGAGGGTACCGCCGCCAGACTGTTTGACGAGCGTTCTGCCCGTCCCGACGCCAGCTCTCCCCAGGGTGGCGGCGCCGGTGTGGCCATGCACAATATTTCGGAGCGCATCCATCGCTTTTATGGGCCGCACTCCTATACGCGTGTCGAATCGGCGCCGGGCAAGGGCACCAAAGTGCTCCTTCATCTTGATTTGTCAGAGAGCATCTTCGACATTCAAGAGTAAAATAAAAGGCTACGGGCTCAACGTCATGCGACGGATGCCCGGCGTAGTTAGTTGACGAAAGGTTTTATCCCTATGCTGCGTGCGATGATTGTGGATGATGAGGCGCCGGCTCGCTCGGAGCTTCGCTTCCTGCTCGAGCAAACGGGCAAGATCGGCACGATCACGGAGGCGTCGAGCGTCCGCTCCGCCATCGAGATGCTTATGGAAAGTCGCGTGGATGTCGTGTTTCTCGATATCTCGATGCCCGGTGCCTCGGGCCTGCAACTTGCCGAGGCGCTGCATAAGCTCAAAAATCCGCCGGCGATCGTGTTTGTGACTGCGTATAGTGACCATGCGGTCGAGGCATTCGACGTGGATGCCGTCGATTATCTGATGAAGCCGGTCGAGGAAGCTCGCTTGGATCGCGCGATCGAGAAGGTCATGCAACGCACCAAGCCGGTTACGGACAGCAAGGTGACCATCGAGCGTATCCCGGTGGAAAAGGGCGGCCGCAAGGTGCTCATTCCCGTGGACGACATTCGCTTTATCATGGCCAAGGACGATTACTCCTGCATCTATACCGTCGATGATCGCTTTTTGTCGACGACCTCGCTGGCGCAGTTTGAGGCCAAACTCTGCGACTTTGGCTTCTTCCGTGTTCACCGCCGCTATATCGTCAACTTGGCGTGCGTCACGGATGTGGAGACGGTGCCCTCGGGCGCCATCCAGCTGGGCATTACGGGCGTCGACGAACGCGTGCCGGTTTCGCGCCGCCGCGTCGTGCCGCTCAAGAAGGCTCTGAGTCTCTAGCACACTGGCCCCGCAGCCCTGTAGACCCATCGTCTGCGGAGCCGTGGGGCCTTTTTGTATGTATCTGCCGAATCGTTTTTTGCGGAAGGGATCCCATGAACAGTGCAAGCGCCAAGCGTATCGACATCATCTCGGACACCCACGGCTATTTATCGCCTGCGCTCCTGGATGAGCTTGAGGGCGCAGACCTGATTATCCACGCCGGCGACCTCACGTCAGAGATGGACTACGAGCACCTATGCACCATCGCCCCCGTGCGGGCCGTACTGGGCAACAACGATTACTACCGCGACTACGGCCCCGATGTAGACCGTCTTGCGCTCTTTACCTACGAAGGCCTTAAATTCGCCGTAGCCCACTACCGCGAAGACCTTCCGGTGGGATCCGTAGACGTAGCCATCAACGGCCACACCCACGTAACCAAAGAAGCCCAAGTGGGCCGTTGCTTAGTCCTCAACCCGGGCAGCGCCAGCTACCCCAGAGGCACCCGAGGCCCCACCATGGCCAGAATGCTAGTAAAAGACGGCAAGATCCTAAGCACTAAGTTTATTGACCTAGAGTAATCACAACAAAAACGGGGGATGCAGATGCGTCCCCCCGTTTCCATTTGAGCCAAAGGCGGAAGTTCAACAAGATCCATCAGACCAACCCCGCCGAGGAGCATGCGGGCTAGCCGCGCAGCGGCGCACGCCCGCAAAACTGATTGAACAATGTGACGGCAGGGAGGGTCTCCGGGGCTGAGGGCGGGGGTTAAGTTTGTCGCGAGTTCCGCACGCAAAGGAAAGCACTTAATGTGCTTTCCGTCTTGCGCAGGACTGTAGAGCAGCAAACTCAACCCGCGCCCGCCGGCCCCGGAGACCCTCCCGGAGGGACCGAAAAATTTTTTCAAAAAAGTTGTTGCGCGCCGGACAGACTTCTGTGTATACTAATCCCCGCAGCGCACGCGAGCGGAAACAAACGCGAACGTCTGCCTGGGGAGTTAGCTCAGTTTGGTTAGAGCGCCGGCCTGTCACGTCGGAGGTCGCGGGTTCGAGCCCCGTACTTCCCGCCAACGCAATTAAAGCCACGTCTTCGGACGTGGCTTTTTGCGTTTGATGCACTTTGTTTCGATAGAACGATCGCCCTGGTGCATCTTCGCCCAGAATCCCCGCGCCTTCGGGAACGCAAGTAAAATCTAATAAGTATATCTGTCTGAACAACAGCCTTGTTGCGCAACACCTGTTCTACGAGACAGGGGGTTAGGTTATACTAAATTGAACTGTGCGCCGCATCTGATGCATTTCGCTCCAAGCGCGGCGCTCAGTGGATATCCGATTTACCATTTGGATGTCCTGGCGGTCATTTAGCGTCTCGACACAAGCTCGGCCCCGGAGCTCGTTCGAGCTGTTCGCATTCCTTGAAAGGGGAAAAATGGACATATCGAGGAAGACTGATTACGCCCTTCGTATGCTGGCGATGCTTGCTGAGGATCCGGAGCGTTTGCTTTCTGTTCGCACCGCTGCCGAAGAGGTCAATGTCCCGTATTCGTTTGCCCGTTCGATTCAGCATGGTTTGGTCCAGGCCGGTATTGTGGAGAGCCTGCGTGGCGTCCACGGTGGCATGCGTCTCAAGGTCAGTCCGGACGACGTCACTATCCGCCAGGTCGTCGAGGCCGTTCAGGGCCCTATGGTTATGAACGACTGCACCGCCCCCGATGGTGACTGTGCGCGCATGGGCGCGTGCTGCTATCATCCCCTGTGGGCCGGAGCCCAGGCGTTGATGCGCGACTACCTCGATTCCGTTTCGCTCGGCGATATCGTCGCCCATCGCCAGTTTCCGGCTGTCGATCCCAAGTTCGCCGATCGCGATGCGTTTCCCGAGTACGCTGCCTGCGCGTACGCTTGCCGGGAGGAATAGCGCCGCATAAGGAGTATAGCTATGATTCAGGACCCCTTTCGTTCGATGATTCGTTCGGAAGGGGTCCTGCGTTATCGCGACCTTCCGTGGCGCCGCACACGCGATCCGTACATCATTTGGCTTTCTGAGGTCATGCTGCAGCAAACACAGGTGCCGCGTGTGGAGGCGCGCATGCCGGTGTGGCTCGATCGCTTTCCGACTGTGCAGGCGCTTGCCCAGGCCGCGCCTTCCGATGTTTTGGACGCTTGGCAGGGCATGGGCTACAACCGACGCGCTCTGGCGCTTCACGGGGCCGCTCAGCGCGTTGTAGAGGACTGGGACGGGGAGTTTCCGCGTGAGACGCGTGACTTGGTCGCTCTGCCTGGTATTGGCCCGGCAACGGCGCAGGGTATCCGGTCGTTTGCGTTTGATCTTCCGGGTGTGTATCTAGAGACCAACGTGCGCACGGTCTTTTTGCATCATTTCTTTCCCGATGTGCCGGCTGTTCCCGATCGCGAGCTGGTGCCGCTGATTCAAGCCGCCTGTCCGGCGGCCCCCGGTGCGGTGGCGGATGAGATCGCGCCCTTTGCCGTGCCTCAAGACGATGCCGACACGCCGCGCGCGTGGTATTACGCGCTGCTAGATTATGGCGCGTATCTTAAGAAGACGCTGCCCAATCCGTCCAGGCGCTCGGCGGGCTATAGTCGTCAGTCCAAGTTCGAGGGCTCGCGTCGCCAAAAACGCGCCCATATTGTGCGCATGCTACTGGCTGCGCGCGATGGGCGGCCGGCGGGGATAACGCTTGCTGATGCCGTGGTGGGCGTTAACGAAATGGAGACGGCAGCCGGTCGCGGGCCGGTCGAGTGCGACTTGATCGCGGGCATTCTAGCTGACCTGGAGCGCGAGGGCTTTTGCCGAGCCGAGGACGATCGTTGGTTGAGTGTGTAACCCGCTCAAATCTGAAGAACGGGATTGTAAGGTTTAAATTCGCGGCTTGAGGGCATCCTAAAGACGAGGCCGCTCGAAGCCTACGGGCGGCATGCGTTGAAGGGAAGTACACCTATGGATTTTGAGAATTCCCAAACCAAGAAGAACCTCGAGACCGCTTTTGCCGGTGAGTCCCAGGCACACACCAAGTATCGCTACTATGCATCCAAGGCCAAAAAGGACGGCTACGTTCAGATCTCGAATATTTTTGCCGAGACGGCGGGCAACGAGTCCGAGCACGCCAAGCTGTGGTTTAAGTATCTGCACGACGGCGCCGTCCCCGATACCCTGGACAATCTGCGTGATGCCGCTGCGGGCGAGAACTACGAGTGGACCACGATGTACGACGAGTTCGCCAAGACCGCCGAGGAGGAGGGTTTTGCCGAGATCGCTGAGAAGTTCCGTGGCGTCGCCGCCGTCGAGAAGGCCCACGAGGAGCGCTACAACAAACTCGTCGAGCGCATCGAGTCGGGCGAGGTGTTTGAGCGCGAGGGCGTAAAGGTGTGGAAGTGCCTGAACTGCGGGCACCTGCACGTTGGTGCTGAGGCGCCTGAGGTGTGCCCGGTGTGTAACCACCCGAAGGCGTACTTTGAGGAGCAGGTGGTGAACTACTAGCGCGTGATGCTAGTTGCGGGGCGCGGGGCGGGGAGATGCCTTTCCCTCTCGCTCACGGCTTCGCAGAGTCGCGCGAGGGAAAGGCATCTCCCCGCC
>DBEYWP010000038.1:0-25761 GCA_048183675.1 Collinsella sp.
CCTTCGACTCGAATTCTTGACGGCCTGAACAATCGTCAATATCGGTCGGAGGGGTGGCTTTGTAAAGCCGTTTGTCTCCACCCGCGTAGCGGGTGGTTCAAAGCTGGCCGCTGCGCGGCCAGCAGACTAAAGTCTTGAAAAGAACGGGGCAGACTCCAGTGCGGAGTCTGCCCCGAAAAGAGAATGGCAAAGCAAGAACGTCGATGGACGAGAAAAGTGTCCGCAAGTCTCATGGCCATCACATCCCACCTGCCAAAGGGATGGGTGAGCGAGCGTTACTCCTGCTCGGACTCCTCAGCCTGCTTACGGCTGCGGATGAGGTGCGCCACGCCGATGCACAGCACCGCGCCACCAGCGATCCAAGTGAAGGTCACGCCGTTGAGACCGGTGAGCGGGAGGCCGACATGCTTGGTATCGCCAACGGTGATGTTGAAGGTACCGTCGCCGTTTGTAGCTGTGCCAGCCTCGGCTTCGAGCTTGTTGTCGTCCTTCGCACCGTTCGGCGTGCCGATGATGACCTGGTCTTTCTGACTGGTATTAATCTCATACTTGGCTCCGACCGGGCTTTTGCCTGAAGCCTCGCTGTCCCTGTTTGGCGTAATCGTGAAATCGAAGGGCTGCACTTTATCGTAATTAGCGGGAGCGTCCGTCTCCACAACCGTATAGGTTCCCGCACCAAGGCCCTTGATAGTAATAGCACCGTTGGTGACGGAAAGCTTGCACTCAGCGTCTACGAGGGTTCCATCGGACTTAACGTATCTCCCCACCAAGTTGGAATCCGCCGCTGACTTCACCTTGATAGTAAATTTAATATTCGAATCCTTAAGCGCCTCCTCGGTGCCAAGGTCAACCTTATTAAGCTTGAGACCATAGGTGTAGGTCTTGACCTCATCGGGCACAGTCGTGCCGGTGTCGGTGGTCATAGGGTTGTTTGAGTACGTAAGCGTAGCGGTGTTGGTGTTGCCTGCGTTGCCTCCAATGGCGGCCTCGCTATTGATCTTTGCCTTATAGGAGACGACAATGCAGGATTCCGAGGTAACATCCGCCACACTCTTAAGATTGCTGCAGGTCCAAGTCGTCGTCTTGTTGCCGTTCGCATCCGCATCACCGCTATCCGGCGTAAACGAGTCCGTGATGTTCGACATCGGATTCTCGTGCTTAAGATCTTTCTGCGCAGCATCCTTGCTTGCATACAAATACACCTGAGCACCATCCTGCAGCGTCAGGCCCTTGGAAATTTGATCGGAGAACTGATAGTAATACGTATCGTACGTGTCATAGTTGTCAGCGATAGTACCGTAGAGGTTGAACGTTACGTCCTGCCCAACATGGGAGTCGCTCGCATCGAGCTCATTATCGCCCTTGGCGCTCACGATTTTCTTATCGACGGCAGGGACGCTCTTCTTGGGAGTCACCACTTTATTATTCGTGCCATCAACGACCGCATATACAGGCGAGGTAAAAACGTCCTTCGATTTGGTATTCGAACCTTCCGCAACGCTATTGGTCAGGAAAAGCCAGTAACCAGCGGTAAGACCAGAAAGGGACGCGCTACCCGCAGCCGTCGTATGCCAGCCACCGCTGTTCTTCAGATCGGCAGCAATCTTGTTCAGAACGTGGCCGCTGCTGATTCTAGTACTTTCGTTGGTCTTCTCGGTGCCTGCGTTGTGTTTGTTCAGCCAATCAGCGGCATCCTGCGCGTTATTGCTAATGTAGGATTCATCCTTTTCCTTGATGGCGTTTACGACAGCAGTTTGGACGTCGGTGCTGGCCCACGCGATGTTGCTCACAGTCGTGTCCCCGGCGGTCGTCGTAACCGTAGCCGTAAAGATTTGAATGCCCTTATAGGTCGTGGACGCTTCATAATCAGGATCGTTGAACGTCACAGTTGAGCCGCTCCCAGCTGCAAACGCCATGGTCACCGGGGCCATGACGCCACCGAAGCTCAGCGCTGCCGTAAGGCCGGCGGTTACTGCCAGGCGTGCGATGTTCTTGCTCATGGTCATCTTCTTTTCCTCCGTTTTCCGGTTAGTTCTCATTCGATCGGTCATCATCTGTCTGTGTCTTAGCATCTGCTTCGCTACGTCTCGCCCCGCTCTCTGTGGGGCTGCCAGCTACTCTTTATGGCTGCCACCTCCCCGCTTGATCAGGAGCGCGACCACGATCAGTGCAGCTCCGGCGACCGCTGCGGCGGCCACGGCGTACATTGCCATATCGCCAGTCAAGGGCATAAAGCCTCCGGTGGTAATGCTAGGGGGTGTGCCGGTGGGCGTATTAATGATCGACGCCTCCAGGCTGCCCGTCGACCCGTCCGCGCTGTCGGCGCGCAGGGGCGACTCGGCCGTGATGGTGAGCTTGGGCTTGGCGGCGGCCACCTGGTCGACATCCAGGCCCTCGGCCTTGACCGTCACGGAGCGCGTGCCCTCAAAGGCGGTGTAGCCCTTGGGCGCCTTGAGCTCGCGGACCTCCAGCTTGCCCGAGTCCACGCCCGAGACGGTCACGCGGCCGTCCTCACCCGTGGTGACGGTGGCCTTGCCCTCCGCATCCCACGTGCCGCCGGCCGCCAGCTTGCGGCCGCGGTCGTCGGCGATGCTCAGGACCGCCCCAGCAAGCGGCTTGTCGCCGTCGCTGCCGCGCTTGGTGAGCGCGAGATCCCAGGTGTAAGCGCACGCGTCGTCGCTCGGCGTGCGGGTGAGGCCGGCGTCGCCCGACTGGTCGGCGAGGGGCGAGCGCGGGTAGCGAAGGTAGGCCTCGTTGGGGTTGCCCTTCGCGATGCCGTGGCTGCATGCGCTGTTGAGCGGCGCGTTGTACACGGCGACCACGCGGGCGCCAGCGGTGAAGGCGTCGGCCCCGCCGAGCGCGGCGATCAGGTCGCCGGTGCACACGGTGAAGGTCTTACCGTCGGCCGCTACCTTGATGGCGCACTGGGCCGTGATGTCGGTCCAGGCCTTCGCGGGCTCGGTGCCGGCGCGCCCGTCCTTGCCGGCCGAGACGGCGCCGAAGCCACCGTCCGCGCCCGCCGCCACGTACACGCGCATGCTCGCGGCGACCTTGGAGGGGTCGAGCCCCGCGCTCATGGTGTCGACGAACTGCACCGCATAGGTGTCGTAGGCGGTGAGCCCCGCGGGAACCGTGGCAGAGAGGCGCCAGTACAGGTCGTCGGCGACCGTGGCGTCGGCGGCCTTCTGCCATGCGGCGGTGCTGTCCTCCAGCACGTGCTTGGACACCTTAGGCGTCGCTGCCTTGGGCTTGACGGTGACGGCGCCGCCGCCCACCAGGGCCATGATCGGCGCGGTGCCGGCCTCGTTCTGGGCGATGGCGTCGTCGTCGGCAACGATGAGCCAGTAGCCACAGGGTAGCTCGGCCGCCCTGCCCGCGTTAAGGGCCACGGACACGGCACCAGAGCTCTGGAGGGAACGAGCGAGCTGTGCGCTCAGCGCGCTCGTAAGGTGGGAATCGGCGTTGAGCCACTCGGCAGCTTCCTGCGCAGTGGTCTGGGATTTGGGCATGCCGGCGCTGTGCAACACAGGCAGCGCGGCGTCGCGGGCGGCGTCGCTTGCCCAAACAAGGTCGGTGGCGATCTTGGCGTCGTTGTCGCCGTCGACGACGTTGGCGCTAAAGATCTGGTGGGCGTCGTAGCTGCTCGCCACGGTGCCGCTCACCGTGATGGAACCGGTCGAGGTCGGCGCGGCCTGCGCGGATGCGGGGAACACAACCGCGCAGGTGCCGATCACGAGGGCAAGCAGCGCAAACAAGATCGGGAAGGAGCAAACTTTCTTATTCACGACGCTCACCTCCCTTCGCATTCGCCTTGCGACGAATGTGCATCCAGGCTGCAGCAGCACAAAGCACCGCCGCGCCGGCAAGGTACGTCAGAGTGACGCCCGACATACCAGAAAGGGGCAAAGAGGTTAAGTAGGTGTTGGTGAAGGTGGGAAGGCTTTGGCCAGTGTTGGCATCCTCACCGTATTTACACGGATCCTGCTTATTCGCAGGGATTTCCTTGCCTTTGACATCGACGATCTTGGTATAGGTCACATCGCACTTGATCGTCCTATCTGACTGATCAGTTGCATTGACCGTAATCTTGTAAACCGACATGTCGTACTTGTAGTCCGTGAACGGTGCGGTCGGCGGCTGTTCGCGGACGTAATAGGTGAAGGTATTGCTTGCACCACGGCCGGTGGAGTCAGACTCGAGCTTGTTTAGCTTATCGAGTGTGTACTCAATCTTGTCGACGAAGCTCAGGGTCTGGGACTTCTTGTCGCCAGCCTTCGTATTAACCGTCTTAGCGTTATTAAAGTCCTCGTTATCCGCAAACTCGAGCGTAAACTCTTTCATCTCGCCACCCTTAACGACCTTAGTCGCCTTAGGAGTCCAGGAGCCAGTAGAGGTGTACGGCACGATTTTGTTGGTAAAGGCAGGGTTAATGCCACTGTTACCGAGATTCACCGTAGCTGTCGTGCAATCATTCGAGTAATCAACAGAATAACTTCCGGAATTTAGTTCCTGAAAACCGCTGTCCTTCTCGCCTTTTTTATAGACGATTACTCCAGTTACCTTGTAATACTTAATAGGAATCGACATGAGGTATTCAGTCTTATATGAACTGCTATCAACAGTTACCACCATCTTGTAAATGGTTTCATCGAATCTGGTGCCCATCTCGTTTTCGCCGCTGACAGGCTCCTCAACTAGATAGAAGACGTACTGCCCCGAAGAATAGTCCTTGCCAGAGTCAAAGGTGATACTGCCGTCCGGTTTAACGGTCGCTTCGCCTGCAACACTGCAATCGCCCATGTCAAACGTGCGGTCATCTTTCCAAGTAGGCGCTTTATCACCGACCTGACGCAGCAACTTAAACTTGTAATTGTGTCCTTTAAGACTTGTCGGCTGCCCGTTCGCGCCCATAAGCACCTTAGTGGCATGGAGCTCCATGTTCGGATAAACATCCAGCCCCGTAACATCACCGACAACAAGATCGCCGTTGGTCATGATGCCGCCACCGTGGGTGTAGGAATAGTTGCCACTGATAATGGTCGTAGCCGCTGTCTGCGCCTTTCCCATGGCATCGGCAGTCGGATGGGCCTCAAGACCGAACATGTACTTGGCCTCGGCGCCGCCATTTGGGTCAATGGTGATCTTCTCGCCATCGCAAGTGCCCTGCCAACCAGCCGAGTCGCCACCGAGCATCTTGCCAAGAACGACTGCAACCGTATTTTGGCTGTCGTTCTTGCGTACCAAGAAGAAATCCTTATGACCGGCTTCTTTGAAGGTTGGGGTAATGTAATCAGAATTTTTGTCCTGATCCTTATCATGACCACCAGCAGAGACGTGCTCACCATCATGATCCGTATTGTTGTAGATTGCGGCACCATTTGAGTGCGAAACAATTGTCTAGCCCGTAGGGCAGGCACCGATGCCACCACCCCAGCCGCCGGCCTCATTATCAGTAATCAGCGTCCTTACGATGTTAAGCTTGCCGCCCTTTTGGACAAAGACGCCACCACCGCCCCAGTCGCCACCACGATTCTGACCCGTCATCGTTTTGTTGTTCGTAATGTAAATCTTGCTGTTCTCACCAGCGCAAATTGTTGCATTCGTGCCAACATTGTCGCCACCTTCGCCGCCTGCGACACGTAGACCGCCGCCCTCGGCGTTATCGGATTCGTTGCCGGCAATCGTGCCGCCAGTCATTTCAAAGCTAATGTTCTTGCCGTTGTTCTTACTGTAGAAACCTGCGTAGACGCCGCCGCCAGCCTCACGGGAATAGTTAGCCGTAACGAAACCACTCGTTATGCTGAGCTTGCCACCGTGTGTGCATGCAATGCCGCCGCCACCGAGCAGACCATTGTTGAAAAGATTACTGTCAGTGATACGATCGTCAGCTCGGTTGTTTGTTATACAGGCAGAGCCGCTAATGGTAACGTTTGCGCCCTTGGTATAAACACCGCCACCGTAGCCACCGTCGCCGGTGTCGTCACCATTGTTGATGGGATTTCCATACGTAGCGTTGCCAGAGATAATTCCGCCTGCAAGATTCAGGGTGGCTCCAAAGTTAGCAAAGACGCCGCCGCCAGCAGCCGCCTTGTTTCCCGCAACCACACCGCCTGTCATTTCGAGCTTGGGATTCGTGCCCGCTATGCACAGGCCACCGCCCCAGCCGCCGCCGTTGCCGTTGGTGACGTAACCGCCCGCGATTTTGACCGTACCCTCGGAATAAATCACATGGCCGTCGGGGCTCAGGTTGGCAGCCGTGGTAATCATGCCGCCCTTGAGATCGAGCGTGCAGCCCGCTTCAACGTTGACCACATACTTTACGGAACCTCTGTCCGACGCCGCATCGATAGCGCCAAAGCCTGTAACGACATGCCTGTACGTAGTCTCGGTGGTGCCAAGTCCATCTGTCTTGGGCGTGCTCTTAGTCTCATAGTAAGTAAGACTCTTAGGAGTGCCGTTATTAGAGCTGCTTCCCTTTTCCCACTCCATACTCGCAAGCTGACCCGCCGGCGTATTGGCCGTATCGACCGAACTTGATGCATCTATTGTTGTTTTGCCTAAATCCTCGATAGTGAGCGTGGCTTTGTTTTCGACCACAAAGAAGGAGTCTAAGCCGCCAGAACGGTTACAGAGCATGTTGCCGTTAAGATCGATGGTGGTGTCTTTGTTGATAGTGATCTGCTTATCCGAATAGGCATAATCCGTCAGTCGGAACTTGCCGCCATTGGTAAACTTCCCAGCAACATCGTCGCTTACCTCGGTATAGCCATCGGCACTGACGGGAGCGATAGCGTTTTCATCGTTATTATCATCATCCGCAGGCTGTGCGTCGGAAGGCTGCGTGTCACCCTCGACCTTCGTGTCGTCGGACGGCAGGCCTGCGGCAGCGGCGTCTTCGCTCGCGCCATTCTCGGCATCGTCGCTATTCTGGTTTTCGGTATCACCGTTGTTGGTGTTGTCCACACCAGTAGACTCACTTGAGGAATCCCCCGTCACAGTTTCTTCAGTAGAAACCGTCTGGGCATCGTTGGCAATGGCCTGCGAGATCGGAGGCATGACGAGCGACAGTACCAGGCTCAAAACGGAGGCTCCGCACAAAACGCCTGCCAGTACACGGCGCGTCGCTTTTTTACTCTGCTTAGATTTGTCTGAATTCGCTTTCATCGATGTCTCCTCCCTAAGAGACTGCGATCTTGCTCTTTCACTATCAAACGTATCTGCGCAATCTGTAATTGCGCACGTTTAATGTACAAATTTTAACGATTGTTTAGACATCTGAGCAACAAAACCGACATTTTTGTAGCGGATTCTCAATTCTCTTGACATTTGCTCAGATTTACCTTCGTTTATTCGCTATCTATTTTTTGTTTCTACTGGTAATTTAGTTGCACATCATTTTTTAATGGCATTAGATTTTTTTGCACAAATTTTTGCTCAAGAGCAAACATCCCGCTCACGGTCGAAAATTGACCGTGAGCAGTAGGTCATTAACCGGAAGGAATTTCCTTCCAAACTGATAAGAATATCTTTAACTCATCGGTGGTTAGAAGCGTGATGTTCAGACACCTATATTTGAATTTGCGCGCAGATTTTCGGTATCAATTCGCCTAAGTCGCCTGAGGCCACCACAAAGGCACCTGTCCCCTTTGTGGTGATTCTGCTCCAACGCTACAGCAGATGTTCCTCGATAAAGATCGCGATGCCGTCTTTGTCGTTGCTCGCGGTTACAAAGTCGGCGGCGGCACGGGTGGCATCGCTGCCGTTTGCCATGGCCACACCCACGCCGGCGTCAGCCACCATGCAGGTGTCGTTGTCCGCATCGCCAAACACGCAGATGTTCTGAAGCTCCATGTCGTTGAGCTCTGCCACGCGCACAAGGCCGCGCGTCTTGGACACGCGCGGATCCATGAATTCGTAGAGTCGCTGCGTGGTCTGTAGAGCAGCCGCCTTAACGGCGCCGTCGGCGAACGTCGACGCCCGCTCGATGACCTGCGGCATCGCCTCGGGCGCCATGGTAAACATCACCTTGGGCTGCGGCTCGCGCAAAAACTCGGCAAAGTCGACCACCTTGTAGGGAACGCCGTCGACACGCGACAGGTGCTCGACGCACGCATTGCTCTCGGGCACATAGAGCACGCCGTCCCGAGGGCAAACGGGCGTTGCCGGCAGATCTGCCATGTGCTCGCAGATGCGCGCGACGGTCTCGCCCGGCAGCGGGTAGCTCAGCTCGTTGATGCCGTGCACACGGTCGACGACCTCGGCGCCACCGCAGCCCACCAGCACGTCCACCAGGCCTTCAATGCCCCAGAGCTCGTACATGGCCTCGGTCGCGTGGGCGTCGCGCCCGGTGCACAGGCCAAAGAGTACGCCGCGCTCGCGCAGGGCGTGGATCGCCGCCACCGTGCGCGGGGACACCGTGTGCTGGCTCGTGAGCAGCGTGCCGTCGATATCGCAGAACACGGCTTTGATGTGGCTGAAGGTGGTGTCCATGGGGGCCTTTCTGGGTTGCGCGGCGGTGCCGAATGTGGTCGGAAATGGTGTCCATGGTATACCAAGGCACAGGCGCGGCCCCTCAAAGCAAAAACCACCACAAAGGTACCTGGCCACTTTGTGGTGGCCGGACTCGCAGGATGGCCCGGCCCGGGGCGCAAACCATCACAACATTCGACGTTATTCGGCAAAATCGCGATTTTCGCTGGATGTTGTGATGGTTTTACTGCCTTATAGAACGATCGAAATGCCAGCGACCAAACAGCAGCAACGCCACGGGAACCGCCGTCACGACCATACCCGCCCCTACGAGCGTCTGCTGCACACCAAACGTCGCCGCCAGCCAAGGGGCAATCGCCAGCGGGGCCACGCCGGCGAACATGTTGCCAAAGCCCATGACCGAGTTGACGCGACCGAGTTGCTCGAGCGGAGCCGTCGTTTGCACGATAGTGTTGTGGAGCGGGTTGACGACGCCCCAGGCCACGCCCAGGACAATCTGGCCGATAAGGGCCACGCCCACGTACGGTGTCCCCACATAAATCAGACTTCCCACGCCCACGGACATGAGTGCCACGAGCAGCGTTTTGAGGCTGACGAAGCGCGGCGGCAAGCGGAGCGCAACCACGGCGCCCAGCACCGCGCCCACACCGCTGGCCGACGAGAGCCAGCCCATCCATTCGACACCGACGTGCAGGACATCGCGGTAGAAGAACGACTCCAGCGGATCGAAGGCACCGTAGCCAAAGTTCGAGAGGAAGATGATGCAGAACAGCAAGGCGAGGATACTGTTGGTGAAGACTGTCTTGATGCTTGTCGCGAAGGTGACGCGGGCGAACGTGCTGGGGTTGGAGCTTTGTCCCACACGCTCCCCTTCCTCTGCCGAATCGGTATCCGCATGCCCGGCGACATGACTGGTCTGCGGCCTAAATCCCCAACCGGCGACGAGCGCCAGCACTGTAAAGAGCATCATGAGCACAAACACCGCGCGCGACGACGCAGCAGCCGCGACAAAGCCACCCAACGTGGGTCCGACGATAATACTCACGTTTGAGAACATGGCGATGGCGGAGTTGATGTCTTTGAGCTCGACGGGATCATCGGTGAGGTAGGCCGGATAGGATGTGGCGATGGGCTGGGCGAACCCCATCACGAAGCCCAGGAGCACCGCGCCGAGCAGGACGATACCGGTCGCGCTGCCAAAAACGAGGATCGCCGCGCCGGTTGCCAGCGTGCCCACGATGCTCAGCAAGAAATGACGGCGCGGGCCCCAGGCGTCGAGCGCCGCGCCACCCGCAAAGGATCCCAAGATCACGAATACGTTCATAAAGAGGACGGCCAGCGATGTCGCCACGACCGAGGCATCGTCCGCATAGGTGAGCGTTCCGATGACGCCGATAAAGTAGCTGGTCTGAAAACCGGTGTAGATGAGGAAGCGCATCGCAACCAGGCGCCTGGCCTGCATGGATAGCGATGGTTGGGGCTTTGAGAAAAGAGAGACGAGCATAGAGACTCCTTGTTTCATACGAATACGGGCGGCGGGCATTCGCCACCGTCTGTCAAATCAATCTATCCGCATGAAACATTAAGGACACATCAAGCCCCTTCTCTCCGTTTTTCGCCCGTCATGAACTACTTGGTAGATTGTAAGGCATGTCCCAAGAATCTACCAAAGCAAAAACCACCACAAAGGTGTCTGGCCCCTTTGTGGTGGAAATGACGTTTGCCCATATAAAACCTGCCAAAAGAAACCTGTCCCTATTTGGCAGGTTTTAGGCCAGATGATCTTGGATGAGGTCGCAGATGGCTCGGGCGTCGTTGATGTTGATGGCTCGGGTCGCAAAACCGGCGTCGAATGCCTGGCGTGCCAGGGCCTCGTTGCAGGCAAGGGCCAGCGTGCGACCGTCGACCAGGTCGAGCGAGCTCTTGCCGCGCAGGCGATCCACACCCGACCGCGCGACCACGATATTGTCGAAGCCCTCGGTCTTGTAACCCTCGATGATCACCACGTCGACATCGTTGTAGCGCGACAACAGCTCGCGCGCGGGCATCTCGTCCTCCTCGCGCGTGTCGGCGTACTCCGCCCAGCGCGTGGCGCAGATGAGGCCCACGTGCTTGGATCCGGCTTGGTGATGGCGCCAGGTGTCCTTAGCGGGCACGTCGATGTCGAAACCGTGGTGCCCGTGATGCTTGAGCGAACCCACGCGCAGGCCGCGGCGGGTGAGCTCGGCGATAACCTTCTCGACGAGCGTGGTCTTGCCCGAGTTTTGATAGCCGATAAACGCGATCGCGGGGACGGCCGGTGCCGGAGCTGCGGGCGCGACGGCGACGGGTGCGCTCGCGGGTGCGTCGTCCGCGGCTCCCACGACCCCAGTAGCAGCGGCCTGGCGCTCTGCGCGGTCCCACACGCCCGAGCGGCCGCCTTCCTTGTGCAGCAAGCGAACGTCAACAATCTCCATGCCGCGATCGACCGCCTTGCACATGTCATAGATGGTCAGGCACGCGGCGCTCGCGCCGGTCAACGCCTCCATCTCGATACCCGTCTTGCCCGTCACGCCGGCCGTGACCAGTACGTGAAAGCCAACCTGCCCGTCCGCGCGCGCCGGCGCCCAGCCCTCGGGCACGTCCTCGGCCGGCGTCCCCGCCGGAGCGATGGGCGCAATGTCGCACTTGCTCTTGGTAATGAGCAACGGATGGCACATGGGGATGATGTCGCTCGTGCGTTTGATGGCCATAATGCCCGCCACGCGCGCGCAGGCAAGCACATCGCCCTTTTTGGCGCGGTCCTGCAGCACCATGGCTTGCGTCTCGGGATGCATGAGGATGGTGCCCTCGGCGATAGCGATGCGATGGGTCTCGGCCTTGTCGGACACGTCGACCATGCGTACCTCGCCCTTGGCGTCCACATGCGTCAGCTCGTCGCGACGGGCGTCGCGGGCGGGCTCGGTGGCAGCGCTGGCAGTCGGCTGTGCGGACGCGTCGGCGTTGCCAGCATTCGCCGCAGCCGTGACTTTGTGGGCAGACATCGCGGCCCTGCGAGCGGCCTTGGTGGCATCGGCGTACCTGCTCTTGGCCATATGATCATCCTCCGATTTGGGACATAAATCGTTGCGTACCCTCAATTATCGCGTGTTCCTGCGGTTTGTGGGCGACGGCATCGCGCCAAATTTGAAGTACCCGCATATCATCACCACGGCGCAGGGCGTCGCGCACCGAATACTCGGCATCGCTGAACAGGCACGGGCGCACGTTGCCATCGGCCGTCAGGCGCAGACGGTTGCAATTCGCACAAAAATGGTTGGACATGGCGCTAATAAAGCCGACCGTTCCCGCCGCGCCCGGAAAGTGCCAATAGCGCGCGGGACCCGCGCCGGCAGGAGCGTCGTTGATATCGAGCGGCTCGAGCTCGCCAAGTCCCGTCGCGGCGGCCCCGGCATTGATGTGCGCCCGCAGCTCGTCGCTCGGCACGGTATCGCTCGCGTCCCACAGCTCGGGATTGAGCGCGGGCGCATGCGGATCCACAGCGCAATGCGAGCTCGTGCGCTCGTCGCCAATGGGCATGTATTCGATAAAGCGCAGGTGGATAGGGCGGTCGACGGTCAAGCGCGCGAGGGCCGCCACGTCTTGGTTGAGCCGGCGCACAATAACGCAGTTGACCTTAACGGGCTCAAAGCCCCAAGCCAGCGCCGCGTCGATGCCGGCCATGGTCTGCTCGAGTCGACCCAGACGCGTGATCTTTCCAAAGAGCGTAGGGTCAAGCGTATCGAGCGAGATGTTGACGCGGTTAAGCCCGGCATCTTTGAGCTGCGGCGCCAACTTGGGAAGCAGGGCGCCGTTGGTGGTGAGCGAGATGTCCTCGATCTGCGGAATCGCGCGGATGTCACGAATGAGCGGGATGATACGGCGGCTGACCAGCGGCTCGCCACCCGTCAGGCGCACGCGGCGAATGCCCTCCCCCGCTACCAAGCGCACAAAGCGGGCGATTTCCTCGGCGCTGAGCAGCTCGTCGTGCGCGCGGGGCGCCACGCCATCGGCCGGCATGCAGTAAATGCAGCGGAAATTGCACTTGTCGGTAACGGCAATGCGCAGGTAGTTGATATCGCGGCCAAAGCCGTCATGTTGCACGTGCCCGTCCACGCAGCCCTCCCCTCACGCGGCGTTTTATTCTTCGGAAAACATAATACCCCACGAGAGAATCATGCCGACACCCGTACGACAGGACAGGTCGCTTCGAGCAAGACCGGCTTCCCAAGCCCATCCTCAACACGCAAACCATCACAACATTCGATGCTTTTCCCGATTTTGGCGAAAAACGTCGAATGTTGTGATGGTTTACCCGCCCACGGCACCCCGCAGAAGGACCAAAGCGCCCCTAAAGGCCGCCGTCCCAGTGCCGAATCACGAATTCTCGCAGGTCGTTTTGACGTTTCTGGAACGCTTCGCTTCGGTCGCACTTAAGGCCCATAGCGAGTGCGATGGCGTTCATCGCCCGATGCAATTGCAGCTGGTGGGCAAACTGAGTCCCGGTGAGGACGATCATCCTAAAGCCCAGCGCGCTCAGCACGGTCATACGCTCCGCATCCGACGCGCTGCGCTGTTTATCAAGATGGTCCGAGCCGTTGTATTCAATCCCCGTACCGCTCGCAGGCGCATATACGTCGATCTCGAAATACCCGGCCTTAGCGAGATACTTGAACTCGTTGGGAACATCGACCCGATGGTTGAGCTCGATCTTGGCGTATCCCAGCCCTCCCTGGGAACGTTTTGCTACGACCATGATTACGGTGGCCGTCTCCATGGGCGACCGCGCGCCATCGTGCACGCGCTTGAGCACGGCCGCCGCGCGCATGGCCCCCTGACGAGATCGGTTCCCATTGCAATAAGCAATCAAGTCGGCAACGGTATACCTCTGACCCATCTCGATATAATCGCCTGTCGACAGATGATTCAAATGGTATCGGGCGCAGATTTCGTAGCCATATTCCAGCTGCTCGGGCTCGCTCATCCACGAACCCGCCTGGACAAAGCACATGGCCTCATCAACCACCAGAAGGCCCTCTGCCACCTCGATAAGATGGTCTGGAGGTACCGGCGCTCCAAACACGTGGCACCTAAATCCAGCCGGCGTCGAGCGCTCAAAATCGAAGTTGACGAGCGTGTCGATATGATCGAGCTCTTCTCGTGGAATACCGATCGAGACCAGATAGTCGATAACGATCCCAACTGCCGTTGAAGCCCTCAGCCCCTTGGTATCGAGTCCCAATTTGGGCAGGCTCGCGGTCGGCTCCGCTTCGTTAGCAAGCGAGTCCTCATCGTATAGGCTGCTTGCTCGCGAGAGCGGCTCGGACGGGCGCGCCACGTTGTGGTACAGCCAGGCAGTCTTATGGGACAGGACGATCGGCAGGTCCATGAGCCCTCCAATGGAGTCGGATAACCAACCTTATTCCCCTGCCCACGGGTCCGCACACCTTCGTGCGCAAGAAAGCGATTCCACCCGGTCGAGTGGTAGAAAAACCATCACAACATCCGATGCTTTTCCCGATTTTAGCAAAAAACGTCGGATGTTGTGATGGTTTGAGGCGGGGTGAGGGGCACGGAGGGGTCAAAGCATCGTGCTCGGAGCGTGACTTTTTTTCGTCCCACTGTCGACACAAACCTTGACTCTACAATCGTTGTAGGGTTTTCACTACACTGGTAGATAAACGAACCCAGCCAGAAAGCCCCGCCCATGGAACACGACCTCACACGCGGCAATGTCCTTAAGACCATCGCGGTCTTTGCCCTGCCCTATATGCTCTCGTACTTTTTGCAGATGCTCTACGGTATGGCCGACCTGTACATGATGGGGCAGTTTAGCGGCGCCGCCGGCATCACCGCCGTGGGCAATGGCGCGCAGACGCTCTATATCATCACCGTGACGCTCGTAGGCCTGGCCATGGGAACGACGGTTATCGTCGGCCACGCCGTGGGCTCGCGCCGGTTTGACCGTGCCGAGACCGCCATCGGCAACACCATTACGCTCTTTATGGGTGTCTCGGTAGTGCTGGCCGCCATCTTGCTTGCGCTGTGCCCGCAAATCGTGGCGCTCATTGGCACGCCGGCCGAGGCAGTCGAAGGCACCGCTGCCTACCTGCGTATCTGCTTTATGGGCATTCCCTTTATCGCCGCGTACAACATCCTCTCGGCCATCTTTCGCGGCCTGGGCGATTCGCGCTCACCCATGTACGTAATTGGCGTGGCGTGCATCATTAATATCGCGCTCGATTATCTGTTTATCGGGCACATGGGGCTCGGCCCCGTGGGCGCGGCGCTCGGCACGGTGACCGCGCAGACGGCCAGCGTTGCCCTCGCGCTCGTATGGCTCAAGAGCCGTCGCACGAACATCCACGTTAAGCGTAGCGACCTGCGCCCCCAGCCCGAGGTGCTCGGCAGCATTCTTAAGATCGGCGTGCCTGTGGCCGTGCAGGACGGCTGCATCCAGGTGGCGTTTATGTTTATCACCGTCATCGCCAACCATCGCGGCCTGGTCGACGCCGCCGCCGTGGGCCTGGTCGAGAAGATGATCAGCTTTTTGTTCATTGTGCCGAGCTCCATGGGCGCCACCGTCAGCGCGCTCACGGCGCAAAACGCCGGCGCGGGAAAGGGCAATCGCGCACGTCAGGTGCTCAAGGATGCTATGACGATCTCGGTGGTGTATGGCTGCCTGATCACGGTGCTGATGTGGCTGGTGGCGCCAGCGTTTATCGGCTTTTTTGCCAAGGACGCCGCGGTGGTCGCCGCCGGCACCGGCTATATGCGCAGCTATATTTTCGACGCGATTTTTGCCGGCATCCACATTTGCTTTAGCGGCTTTTTCGCTGCGTATGGCAAGAGCTACATTGGCTTTGCGCACAACGTGCTGGCCGTGGCGCTCATTCGCGTGCCGGGCGCGTGGCTGCTGTCGAACGCCTATTCTGATACGTTGTTTCCCATGGGTATCGCCTCGCCGTGCGGATCGATTTTGTCGGCGGTCATCTGCGTGATTGCGTTTACCGTACTCAACCGGCGCGGGGCTTTTGACAAGCTGGTGGCGTAGCGGGGCAACGCGAAATCGTCCTGATCGACGACATCATCAGCGACGACCCCACAACCTACGTGACGCAGATCACGGTGCCGGTTGCCCCGTCCAAATAAGAACCGCCCAGAAAACGTTCGGCTGAAGGCAGAATCTTGACGTTATAGGCCATATTTTGCCTCAAGGTCATCGAGAGCCTCAAAGGCATCACGCGCCATGCCGGCAGCACGCTCCCGCTCGGCCACAGCTATACGAGCCATCAGACGAGCCTTAGCCTGTTCCTGAACCATGAAGTCATAGTCTTCAGACCGAAGTACAACAAATTTGCTATAGCCGTTTTTTGTAACAGTCACTGGACCAGGAGCCTCCCAACAAGCTCGCCAAACGCCGGGGACAGTCCCCGACATGGCGGTTTTACTCCTCCGGAATCGGAAACGCACGGATGAACTCTGCAGGCGAGAAGGTCTTGATGGTCGAGCGCACAAAAGCAGCGCGGTCACGCGTGATGATAAAGTCCACGCCGGCACGCTCGGCCATCGCACGGATACAGCCGTCCTCAAAGTCCGGCTCATCGGAATAGGCGGAGGTAAAACAAGCTTCTTGGTCGAGAGGCTCTACCGAATAGCTCTTAAGACAGTCGCGCACTACCTCGCGGGCGCGCGCCTCGCCTGCCTGTTTAGTGAGAATGTAGTACGCGTCCTTGAGAGAACAGGCCGAAACAACGCCCTCGATAAGCCCCACGTCGACGAGCCCCTTGATCGTTTGCGCCGCTGCGTGCTCCGGCCGGCCCGGCAGCACACAATCGAGCAGAAAATTGGTATCGAGAAATGCCCTCATAGGTAGCGCTCCCTCGCGACGCGCTTTTCATCTTCAACCGTCATCGTATCGAGCGGCGTTCCCTTTGGCATGTTAGCCACGATATCGAGATACTCCTGGTAGTCCTCATTCTCCGCGAGCATCTCACGGATCTCCTTCCAGGTGATCTTGGGATGCCACATCGTACCCATGTCGCGCTTGGGCTTGTCCGAGCCGCACGTCGGTTTTGTGCCCCCACGCTCCTGGGCAGCATCATATTCCACTGCAACCGGGCCTTGATAGTCGAGCGGCACGATTTTGAACAACGGCTTGCTCCGCTTGAAGACCACAACCTCCTCGCCATCATTGGCAACCCTTTCGGCCACCTGCGTAAGGTTTTGGCGCAGCTCCGAAAACGCGACGGTAACCATAACTGCTCCTCTCAACATATATCTTTACTGCTAAGTATACACGTTAATGTTAATGTTAAAGTGTATAAAACTCATTACAATGGGGCAGCCCCGTTGTGGGACCTCACTGCGAGGCCCCTTTGCTTTGTATGAATCTTCTATCGCTCCGGAACGACACCGCTCCGCAGGGTCACCCTCGGCAACCTACATGACGCAGATCATGCTGCCCGCCACCACGCCCAAATAAAAACCTCCCGGAAAGTATCAACCTTTCCGGGAGGTTTTCTAATTTGATTATCGATGTCCTAAGCCTGGGGCACCTCGCCAGTAGCCAGGATCTGCTCGAGTGCGTCCTCGTCCAGCACAGGCACACCCAGCTGCTCGGCTTTGGTGAGCTTGGAGCCCGCTTTGGGGCCGGCAACCAGGTAGCTCGTCTTCTTTGACACGCTGCCCGAGACCTTGGCACCAAGCACCTTGAGCGCCGCGCCTGCCTCGTCGCGGGTGCGGTTGACGAGCGTGCCGGTGAGCACGAAGGTCAGACCCGCAAGCGGCTGCGCGTCGGCGAGCTCGCCCGCCACGCCAGCGTCGGCTGCGGCTTGCGCGTGCGCGGCGCCCAGGTCGACCTCGAGCGACAGGCCCGCCTGACGCAGGCGCTCCAGCACGGCAAGGTTCTCGGGCACGGCCAGGAACTGCTTAACGCTCGCCGCAATCTTGGGACCGATGCCCTCGCATTCGGCGATGTCCTCTTCGCTCGCCAAGATAAGCTTGTCAATCGACAGGAATCGCTCGGCGATGACCTCGCCCACGCTCTTGCCCACATGGCGGATACCTAGGGCAAACAGCACGCGACCGAGCGGCTGGCTCTTGGACTTGTTGAGCTCGGCGATGATTTTCTCGGCCGTCTTGAGGCCCACCGGAATGGGGTCGCCCTTCTTGACGCCCTTTTTGCTGTTGGAGCTGGCATAGGTGCGCCCCGTGTCCAGGCCTGCGATGTCGTCGACCGTGAGCTGGTAGAAGTCTGCGACATCGTGGATCAGGCCGGCGGCGATCATCTTGTCGACGATCTCGTCGCCCAGGCCGTCGACGTCCATGCAGCCGCGGCTCACCCAGTGGAGCAAGCGCTCCTTGAGCTGTGCGGGGCAATCGATGGAGACGCAACGGTAAGCGACCTCGCCATCCTCGTGGACCACGGGACTTCCGCACACGGGACAGACCTCGGGCATGTACCAGTCGACCGAATCGGCCGGGCGTTTATCGAGCACCGGGCCCACGACCTCGGGGATCACGTCGCCCGCCTTGTGCACGATGATAGTGTCGCCCTCGCGCACGTTTTTGCGGCGGATCTCGTCGATGTTGTGCAGCGTGGCGCGCGCGATGGTGGAGCCGGCAACCGTCACCGGGTCGAACTCGGCGACCGGCGTGAGCACACCGGTGCGGCCCACCTGGATGCGAATTTCGCGCAGGACGGTCTGCTTTTCCTCGGGCGGGAACTTAAAGGCAATGGCCCAGCGCGGCGCGCGGGCGGTAAAGCCCAGGTCGAGCTGCTGCTGGAAGCTGTCCACCTTTACGACCACGCCGTCGATGTCGTAATCCAGGTCACCGCGGTGCTCGAGCGCCTGGGCACAGAACTCGTGGACCTCGGCCGGCGTGGCGCAACGAGCCACGTTGGGGTTGACGCTAAAGCCGGCACTGCGCAGCCAATCCAGA
This sequence comes from Collinsella sp., assembly GCA_048183675.1. GTDB lineage: Bacteria > Actinomycetota > Coriobacteriia > Coriobacteriales > Coriobacteriaceae > Collinsella. The sequence continues at coordinate 18,454 of DBEYWP010000038.1, forward strand.
AACTCGCGCTGGCTGTGGACGTGCAGCGGGTCGGTATCGGCGATGGCATAGATAAAGGTGGCAAGGTCGCGGCGCGCCGTGACCTTTGGATCCTTTTGGCGTAAGGATCCTGCGGCGGCGTTGCGCGGGTTGGCAAAGGGGTCGCGGCCCTCGGCATCGGCCTCGTCGTTCAGGCGAACAAAGCTGCCCTTGGGCATGTAGACCTCGCCGCGTACCTCAATGGTGCGCTCGCGGTCGGCGCCCATGTGGGCGAGCGCGGGCTCGGACAGGTGCATGGGCACATCCTTGATGGTACGGACGTTGAGCGACACGTCCTCGCCCGTGGTGCCATCGCCACGTGTGGCGGCGCGCACGAAGGTGCCGTTTTGGTAGGTAAGCGCCACGCCCAGGCCGTCAATCTTAAGCTCGCAGGTATAGGTGACACTACCGGCGCCGAGCGCATCCTCGGCGCGCTGGAGCCACGCGTCGAGTTCGTCCAAATCCATAGCATCGTCCATAGAATACATGCGCGCCATGTGCGTGACCGGCGTAAACTGCTCGCTCACGTACCCGCCCACGCGCTGGGTATAGCTGTCGGGCGTCACCAAATCGGGGTAGGTCGCCTCGATTTCCTGCAGTTCAACGAGCATTTTGTCGAAGGCGGTGTCCGTGATCTCGGGCGCATCGAGCATGTAGTAGCGATAGGCGTGGTAGTCGAGCTCGTGGCGCAGCTCGGCCGCGCGCGCTGCCGCCTGGGCACGGGCGTCGGTCGGTGCGGTGGCTTCCGCGGTCGTGGGCGTTTCGGTATCGATGTCCACGCCGTCACCAAACAGGCTCGATTGCTCCATAGCGGCACTCCTTCACTCGATTTCAAACGAATACAAGAGTACCACCGGTCGCAATGGGGCCGAATAGCGGTCTCAAACCGCACCGAATCGGCAGCCGCCAGACTGGGGTGGACAGTTAGTTCAGATACGTATAAATCCTAGAGCTGGATTAGGCACGAACACCCCTGTTTCAACTAATTTGGGCTCCCTGAGACCATGTAAACGTCCCGCTCGCCCTCCCAAACACCCATTCAAACCCCATCCCAATCAAAAAATGCTCAAAACGCATCCCAAGCTGCCCCAGATTTATACGTATCTGAACTAACTGTCCAAGCCCTTCCAAACCAAGCCTCTTGCCTGCCACAAGTGATCCGTTTTCCTCCGTCCCCAACGGATCAATGAGAAAAGAGGGGGCTGTCCCACGTTGATGGGACGGCCCCCTCTGGCCTCGATATGTGCGATACAGCTCGCTAGTAGCCCTGGCCGTAGCCCTGACCCTGGCCCTGCTGGCCTAACAGCTCCTCCAGGTACTGGCGCAGCTGCTCGTCGGTAATACCGCCGTTGCCGGTGTCGGTCGAACTGTCGTCCTGCTGCTGGTTCTTCAGTTCCTCATCGGAGCCCAGCTCAACCGTGACCTTCTTCTCTTCCTTGCCGCGCATAAGCGTGATCTCGACCTTCTCGCCCACCTCGTGGCTGCGCAGCGCGATGATCAGGCCATCGGCGCTCGTAATCTCATCGTCGCCCAGCTTGGTGATGACGTCGCCCTCCTGAATGCCGGCCTTGGCGGCAGGACCGTCCTCGACGACGCTCGCCACGTACGCACCACTATCGGTGCTCAGCTTGTTGGTACGGGCGTTGAGCGCGTTGACGCTCGAAAGCGTGGCGCCCATGTACGGATGCACCGGTGTCTTGCCGTCGATGATCTGGTCGGCAATGTTCTTGGCGTAGTTAACCGGAATGGCAAAACCCACGCCCGAGCTGGAGCCCGAGTAGCTCTCGATGAGCGAGTTGATACCCACAAGCTCGCCATTGTCGTTGACGAGCGCGCCGCCGGAGTTGCCCGGGTTGATGGCGGCATCGGTCTGGATCATGTTGGCATAGATAGTGTTGCCGCTGGTAGAGCTCATAGCCGTGGAGCGATACAGCGCCGACACAATACCCGTGGAGACGGACTGCTCGTTGCCGAACGGCGAGCCGATCGCCATGACCCACTCGCCCACGTTGAGCTTGGAGGAATCACCGATCTCAATCGGCGTGAGCTTGGAGGCGTCGGCGTCCTTGAGCTTGATGACGGCCAGGTCGCTCGAAGCATCGTTGCCCACGAACTCGGCCTCATAGGTGGTGCCGTCGTCCATGGTCACCACGTACTGGTCGTAACCATCGACCACGTGGTTGTTGGTGAGGATGTGGCCCTCGGTATCGAGCACCACGCCCGAACCGACACTGCCCGAGTTATCCGACCCGTCAGCAGACTGCGAAAGCGAGCCATTCTGGCTGCCGCTCGAAGTGGCGGTAATGGAAACGACGGAGGGCAATGCCTTGGCAGATACGGCCTCGGCCAGCGTGGTGTCCTCGGAGTCGATCGTGATCTTTTGCGTCGATGAACCCGAAGCGCCCGCCGTCACGGCATTCTTGCCGCCACCGATATCGAGCGTGCCGCTCATAATGAGCGCGATGACCAACAGGGCGCCGCATGCGCAGCCGGCGAGCGCTGTAATGAAAATCGGCAGCTTTTTGGTCTTGGTCTTGACCACCGTGTGCTTGTTTACGACCTGTTGGCCGCCCAGAGGCTTGCCGGTCTGCGTGTCGTAGGCCTGCACGTAGGGAATGTTGCCGTCGGCAGGCGTCGACTCAACCTGTACGCGCGGTTGCTGCTGAGTCTCGCCGACGTGGCCCACATCCTGGGGACGCTGGGAATCGTTCTCGCTCATGGCTGCGATCCTTTCGTCAAATAACCAAAGGCCCGCCAAACATATGGCGGGCCATCATTGTTCACGTTGAGTTGTACCCCAATATGCGGGCGAACGTGTATGAGAACGCAATCTTTTAGGAAGGCTTAAGTTCTGTTGCAGGCCCAAAAGGACCCGGTCTACGGCAAAACCACCACAAAGGTGCCTGTCCCCTTTGTGGTGGAAATCTAGTCCTTAAACAGATAGCCCACGCCGCGGACGGTGGTGATGTGAGCCGCGATCTGCGGGCCCACCTTGGAGCGGATGCGTCGGATGTGCACGTCGACGGTACGCGTACCGCCGCAGTACTCAAAGCCCCACACGCGGTGCAGCAGTACCTCGCGGCTGTAGGCACGGTTGGGATGCGTCGCCAAAAAGCTCAGCAGCGAGTACTCCATCAGCGTCAGGTCGATGGGCTCGCCATCGAGCGTCACCTGGTAGGTAGCCAGGTTGATCTCGAGGTTATCGATGTTGAGCACATCGTCGGCGGTAACGGTCTCCTCCTCGCCCATCAAGCGCTGCGCGCGAGCCTTGAGCTCGTTGGGCGTCGCCGTGGGGCACACAAAGTCGGCATGCGCGTGATTGGGCAGGCGCAGGGTGCCGAGCGCCTCATCGTCGACGATCACCAACATGGGGACGCCGCCGCGATCGTCAAGCCACTTGGCAATCTGATCGATGCGGTCGCTGCGGATGCCATCGGAATCGAGAATCAGCAGGTCAAAGTCGTGCGCTGCAGTCGGCGAATCGGGGGTTGCCAGGCTCACCTCGACACCCAGGGTGGTCGTCAAGCTGCGGGCAAACTCGTGGAAGCGCGTCGTGCGCGCCATGAACAGGGCACTCTTTTCGGACATATCGGCCTCCAAAGAAATGAGCTCAATCGTACTGGAACAAGCCAGCGCGATTAGGAGTTCGCCAGGTAGTGCTTGATCTCCCACTCGGTGATCGTAGACTCAAACTTATGCCACTCGTCGCGCTTCTTTTTAAGGAAGAAGCTGTGGATGTGCTCGCCGAGGGCATCCTTCATAAACTGCGAGTCCTCAAACACGTCGAGCGCCTCTTTGAGCGAGCGCGGCAGCGGCGTGTAGCCGGCCTCGACCATCTGGCGGTCGGTAAGCTTGAGCGTCTCGGCCGTGGCCTCGGGCGGGAGCTCCAGTTTGCGCTCGATGCCGTCCAGACCAGCCGCCAGCGTGACGGCATTGACCAGGTACGGGTTGGCCATGGGATCGGGGCTGCGAAGCTCGATGCGCGTGGACAGCTGCTTGCCGGGCTTGTAGACCGGGATGCGGACCATGCTCGCGCGGTTGCGCAGGCCCCACGTGGCGTACTGCGGCACGGAATCGCCGCCCGTGGTGATGCGCTTATACGAGTTGACCGTGGGGTTGGTGATGGCGCTGATCTCGCGCGCGTGTGCCAGAATGCCGGCCATGTAGTGCTTGGCGATATCGGAGAGGTGATACTTCTCGTCGTCCTCGCCCCAAAAGACGTTGTTGCCGTCGTGGTCGAATAGCGACTGGCACAGGAACATGGCGCTGCCGTCCTCGCCCGCCAACGGCTTGGGCATAAAGGAGGCGTGGCAACCGCTCTCGTAGGCCTGCTGCTTAATGATGAGTTTGGCCGTGGTGATGGCGTCGGACATGCTCAGGGCCTCGGCGTGGCGCAGGCTCATGCCGTGCTGCGAGCGACCGGCGGCGTGGAAGGTGTACTCCACGGGCACGGACATCTTCTCGAGCGTGAGGACCGTGTTGCGGCGCAGGTCGCGGGCGGCATCGCTCACCGAAAGATCGAAGTAGCCCACGTTGTCGAGCGGCTCGGGGGTGTGCTCGTCGGGGAAGTAGTAATACTCCAGCTCGGCGCCCACGTTGAGCAGGTAGCCAGCCTTCTCGGCCTTGCGGAACATGCGGCGCAGGGCATCGCGCGGATCGCCGGCGAAGGGCTTACGGTCGGGGGTGCACACGTCGCAGAACACGCGGGCGACGCCGTTGTGGCTCGGGCGCCACGGCAGGATCTGGAAGGTCGAAGCATCGGGGAACGCCAGCATGTCGGCTTCCTCGGGCGTAGCAAAGCCCTCGATGGCGGAGCCGTCAAAGCCAATACCCTCCTCAAAAGCGACCTCGAGGTCCTCGGGGCTAATGGCAAAGTTCTTGAGGCGGCCGAGAATGTCGACAAACCACAGACGCACAAAGCGGATGTCACGCTGCTCTACGGAGCGGAGTACGTAATCGATGTTCTGCTGGTTCATGTCGCTCCCCTTTCTTTCGGGCGGGTTTCGACTGGTCTATATCGCAGATACTATCGCAGAAAAATGTTTCCGCAGGGTTAAAGCGTATCAAGCGCTCAAAAAACGTGCGCGAACAGGCGGTTGCGAACGAGTGGCTAGCGAGAGGTCGAGGCGCGGTGTTCGATGTGGCCAGGGATCTCGATGCGTTTGGGCGCCAGCTTTGCGGCCTCGCCCACGGTGGTGGTAACAACGTCGATGCGCTCGGACAGGCGCTCGACCACGCGCTCGGCGATGGTGATGGTGTCTTGCGCGGCCGTGGTGACGCCGCCAAAGAGCACATGGTTCCAGGGGTAGTCGTCAAACGTCGCGATTTTGAGCCCCGCCGGCAGCGAGGGTCCCAACTGCGCTAGCGCCTCGGTCAGACGCGAGAAAACCAAGCCGTTGACAGCAATGAGGCCGAGCTTTTTACCTGCATAGCCGCGGATGGCCTCGTCCAAGCGGCCAACGCCCGTGGCACCGCCGTCGGCTAGGGTGACGACCTCGCCCGCAAGGCCGCGGCGCGAAAGCTCTTCGACAAAGGCCTCGGCGCGCTCTCGACGGACGGGGCTGTCGTCGTTTGCCTCGGTGAGCAGGCACAGGCGCTCGCTGCCCGCAGCGGCCAAGGCGTCTACCAAGCCGGCGACCAGCTCACGGTTGTTAGATGTCACCAGATCGATGCCACCGTCGGCAACATCGCGGTCGAGCAGCACGACGGGCAGGCGTCCCGCGGCCGCGGCGATTGCCTCGTCGTTACCGCCGCAGGTATTGACGACCAGGCCGTCCACGCCGGCATCGATAAGCCTGGTGAGCGACTCTGCTTCCTTTGCGGGATCGTTGCCGCTAATGGCCGTCATAAGCGAGCAGCCGCGCGCGGCGGCACTGGCGGAAAGACCTTCGAGCATAGCGCTGGAGAACGGGTTGGCGATGTCGGCCAAGATCACGCCGATGAGGTTGGTGCGCGAGCTGCGCAGATTGCGCGCGGCGGCACGCGGGCGATAGCCGGTGCGCTCGATAACCGCCGCGATGCGAGCACGGGTTTCCTCGGTCATTTGCCCGGGGCGGTTGTTGAGATAGCGCGAGACCGTGGCTGGGCTCACGCTCGCCTCGGCGGCAATGTCCTTAATTCTCATCTGCGCCATAGCGCACCCCGTTTCCCAATTGTCGGCGGTCTGAGCCATTTTAGGCATTTTTAAAAATCTCGGTTGCAAAACGCTGTAGGTGAGCCGCATCGTTTTTGCGTCTCGAGCAGATGCGATGATGGGCTAGATAGACGAGTCTTTAGGCAGCTCAAAGTAGTCGGGATGCAAGGCGATAACCGGGCCCTGCTCTTCGGGCATCAGGTGCAAGTGCGTCTCTGCCAGATAACTCGCCGCATCGGTATCGCCCCTCATAATGGCCTCGAGAATCCGGCGATGCTGCCGACGAATCGGCTCCCAATCCAGATCCTGCGACACCATACGCAACCAGTTGTATCGCTCAAAATGCGTGTTGATGCTCTTCATCCAATCCCACAACATGTGACGATCGGCAATCTCAAAACATGTCTCATGGAACAGGTTGTCCAGGTCAAAGAAACGACGCGTCTCGCTATGGTCGAGCGACTCGGACTCGGCAAGAATCTGCTCAAGCCGATGCTTTTGCTCGGGCGTGGCGGCCGAGCAGCATTTAATAAGCACGCTTCTCTCGAGTTTCTCGCGCAAGAAACAGGCGTTCTCGGCGCGCTCCATGCTGATTTTTGAGACATAGGTGCCGCTTTTGGGACGAGTTTCCACCAGCTCCTGCTCACGCAGGCGCACAAAGGACTCGCGAATGGGCGTGCGCCCGATTCCCGTCTCCTTTTCCAGACCAATCGCCGAAAGGCGCGTGCCGGGCTTGAGCTCGGCATAGATAATCTTGGAGCGCAATGCGTTGTATGCCTGATCTTGCAGGCTCTGATTATGCTGGTGTTGTTCCATAAAGCCCTCGGATGAAGCTCACGGTTTGTCGAATTTCACCACGTAATACTATCGCATCGACACGCCCCAGCTCCCAATCAGTCTTTTTGGGACGGGGCTCTTTTAGCTACCCTGGCCCGCAGATCGGCCCCCTTGCCACAAAAGTGGCCCATCTACTACGTTAACACGGATAGCCTCGGCCATACCGAAAACCGTGAAAATAAAACCGACGCTCCTATAAGTTGTCAAGAGGCAGTTTGCGGGAGCGCTCTCTCCAATTCGCACAGGAGCTCGTAATACCTCCTCTCCAGTTTCGTCGACCGCCGTTTCCCCCGTTCCAAGTGCCCGAGTGTGGCTGCGGA
>DBEYWP010000039.1:0-23969 GCA_048183675.1 Collinsella sp.
CACCGGCTTAGGTTTCCTGCTCTACAGTCCTGCTCACGACGGAGGCCACATTAAGTGGCCTCCTGTTCGTGCGGAACTCGCGATAAACCTAAGCCGGTGTCCCCGCTCTCCCGGGGCCTGCGGCTACTTGGTTGTCGCAGGCGGCTCGCTTTTCGGAACAGGGCTGATAATTCTAGATGCAAGGCGCTCTTGGTCGTTATGGGCCTGGGGCGTCTGTCTTATATAGGTAGATTCCTTGCGGGTTCGAATCCCTCCGCTTGCTCACAAGAAAAGCCTCCCGATCGGCTATGCGTTCGAGAGGCTTGTTTCTTTGGCTGGGACGGAGGGATTCGAACCCCCAACAGCCGGCACCAAAAACCGGAGTTCTACCGTTGAACTACGTCCCAATGTGTGGTGTTGCCCAAAAGCAACTCGTTTAGTTTACCTAATCTGCGAGGGCATCGCAAACGCCATCGAGCAGGCGTACGGCGAGTGTCTGTGCGTCGCTGGCCGTGAAGGTGCCGTTGTAGCGCGTCATGCCCGTGAGCTCAATGCGAATGCGAGCCGGCTTCTGCTGCGCGGCGACATTGGCAGTGCGGATGCGCTGGGCCAGGTTGTGGCACTCGGCGAGGGCAATCGTGGCGCGCGGTGCGGCGTCGGCGGGCAGCTCGTCGCTTGCGATTTCGAGCACCAGGTCAACGTCGGTTGGGACCTCGGAGTCGCAGAGCATCATGCCGCTGTTGTCGGTCGTTGCCGTGGCGATATTCCACATGCGCGACGCAACACTGCGCGCGATGGGGTCCTCGCCGATAACGGCAATCTGGAAGCGCTCGAGCACGTTGGCGGCGCGAGCAAAACCGATGCGGGACTCGGCTTCGGTGACCGAGGGCTTGCCCTCCCACACATGGTGCAGGCGGTTGATGTAGGCGTAGGTGTCCTGGAAGGCCATGCCGTCGGCAAACAGGCCGACATTTTCCTGGAACTGCTGCAGGGCGGCCTCGGTATGCGGACCAAAGTAGCCGTCGTCTTCGCCACAGGCAAAGCCCAAAACGTTGAGAGCGCGCTGCAGGGCCTGCACATCGGCGCCATGGAAATTGGGCATGCGCAGATAGAGGGTGCGGTCGCCCAGCTTATACGAAGCGTCTACAAGGGCGCTCCAACAGGGGATATCGACGGCATGACCGGCAGCAAGGCCGCTGTCGAGCCTGAAGGTGCTGACGGCCTGCTCAGTGGTGGCTCCAAAGTACTTGTCGGTGACTTCGGCGGCATCAATCGTGTAGCCGAGCTGCAGGAGACGAGACTGCACGTCCTCGACGGCTGCTCCTTGCATGCCCGTTGTAATAGGTTCCATGAACGAACCCCTTTCGGCGTACCATTCGTACTATTTGAGCGTCTGTCGGATAGACAACGCAAAGGGATGCATAAACATGCACTCAACAGTGTAGCAAGTTGTGCCTAAATACGCTGCTGACAGGTTTTATAACACCCGTTAGTTAAGGCGCTCCACAAAGAAATCTGCCATGGAGAGGAACAGCTCGCGTGCGTGCGGATCAAGCTCAACGTTCTCGATGGCCGCTTTGGCCTTAGCGGTCAGGTCGAGCGCGTAAGTGTGGGCGTAATCGATAGAGCCGGTCTCCTGGAAGATCTCCACGGCGCGTGCGAGCTGCGCGGGATCATCGGTGCCCGAGGAAAGAATCGCCTCGACCTCGTCGTGGTGGCGCTTATCAGAGAGGGCGTGTACGGCGACAAGCGTGCGCTTGCCCTCGGTGATGTCGGTGCGGAAGTCCTTGTTGGCGGCTTCCTTAGTGCCGACAAGGTTGAGCAGGTCGTCCTGAATCTGAAAGGCAAGGCCTGTGTGTAGGCCAAAGGCGCGCAGCGCTTCGATTTGCTCATCGCTGCCGCCGCCGATAATGGCTCCGGCGGCAAGCGGCGTGGCTCCGCTGTAAAACGCGGTCTTGTGCGTCGCCATGTCCAGGTAGTCATCAACCGAGATATCAAAGCGCCCGTCACGGACCCAACCCAGGTCGAGTGCTTGACCCTCAATGGTGCGGACGATCATCTCGGTAAGCTCGTGGAGCACGCGCAGCTTCACGTCGGACTCCAGCGTAGGGTCGTCGAGAACCGTCTTGGTGACCATGGTGAGCGCCAGGTCGCCACAATTGATGGCAAGGCCCGTGCCCTCGGTAAGGTGCATACAGGGCTTGCCTCGACGAAGCTGTCCGTTGTCGGCGATATCGTCGTGGATGAGCGCGCCCGACTGGAAATGCTCGATAGCTGCCGCGGCGCTGCGGGCGCTCTCAAAGCTGCCGCCCACTGCGGTTGCGGCGAGCATGCAGATAAGCGGGCGGTGGCGCTTGCCGGCGTTGGCCGTAAAAGCCGAGAGCGGCGCGTACAGGTAGCGCTCAATATCGGCAGAGGTCGCCTGTCCGTCAAAGAACGTGGCCAGATAGTCGTTAATCTGGTCAAAGTGCTGGGCTAAAAAGCTGGTAAACGGACTGGACACGGGTTCTCGCATTCTTTCTGAGGTTGCATTGGTGCAATATGCAGACAACATATTGCCACATCAGGGCGTTTGGCGCGGCAGTTTTGGCGATTTAGGACAACGGGCGTGCGTTTGATGGAGCGCGCCTAAATCAGCCTAAAATGCTCGAGCGCCGCAACGACACCGTCGTGATCGACGGTGTCGGTCACGTAATCGGCCTTATCCTTGAGATAGTCTGGTGCGTTGCCCATGGCGATACCGACATCGACGGCGTTCATCAGCGAGATGTCATTGCTGGCGTCGCCAATGCCGTATACGGTTCCGTGGTGGGGATCGAGGGCATCGAGTACAGACTGGATGCCCCCGCGCTTCGTGCATTCGCGGGGCGAGATTTCGGTTACCTCGAGTTCGAGCTCGTTAAAGCACAGCAGCGGCTCAAGTGCCTTATCTTGAGCGATGTGGTTGGCGAGCGATGTAGACATCAAGATCTTGTAGACACTGTAATGTTGCAGCTGCGTGACTGCGTCGCCCAGGGTGCGCGCGTATCCGGGGGCATCGGGGGCATCGGCACTCATGCGCACGACGCCGTTGAGGCCCTCAAAGCGGATGACCTCGCCCGATTGCTCAAGATAGGGGGCAAGATGCTGCAGCATGCTGGGTGTCATCGACAGATCGCGAATTGCGTGTCCGTCGATCTCGGCGTAACCGCCCGCAAGACAGACGATGCCGGTCCAGGGCAGCTCGAGCAGCTTTGGGTGGATGCAGCTCAGCGTGCGCCCTGTGCAGATAAACGCCATGTTGCCCTTGGCAACAAAATCACGGATGGCTTGCGAGACCGCTTCATTGGGATAGGGGGAGAGGTCTCGCTCATCCTCGGGGAGCTCTTGGGCGAGTTTGGGATCTTGCCAGGCGAGCGTACCGTCGATGTCGAAGAAGCAGATGTCGCCGTTCTTTTTTGCGATTCCAACGGTGGGGGAGGGTGGGATGGTGGGGACAAAGCCCGGCTCGAGCCCCATGATTCGATCAAAGTGCTCTTTGATACGGGGAACGGAAACGCCAATGATTACCTGAGCCGTTTTGCCGGTAACGATGAGGCCCTTGGCGCCCGCCGCGACGAAGGCTGCGTTGTCTGCGACAACGGAAGGGTCTGCGACCTCAACGCGCAGACGCGTGGCGCAATTGGTCGCTCCTACAATATTGCTAACGCCACCCAAGAGCGCGACGACTTGCTCAGCGAGCAAGTGATCTTGGGATGATTGGTTGTCGGTGTCGTTTTGGGCCGCGCCTTCTTTGGCAGGGCTCTTTCCCGTCAGACGTGCGAGCGCCGCATCGCCGGCGATATGATCTTCGCGGCCTGGGGTTTTTAGGTCGAAAGCCAGAATGAGGTCCCGGAAGACCAGAAAAAAGACAGCGCTAAACATCAGCCCGATACCGAGCGCCAAAAGGTAGGAGCCGGCATGCGTCCGCATGAGCGGGATAAAGTTGAAGGCAGCCATCTCCATAAAGCCACCCGAGAAGATGCCGACGACGCCAAAGAAGTTCATGGCCATGGCAAGGCAGGAGGATAGGACGGCGTAGAGCAAAAAGAGTCCGGGATAGGTGAACATAAAGAGAAACTCGAGCGGCTCGGTGATGCCGCAGACCACCGAGGCGACGATGGCGGGCCAAAGGATGGCCTTAAGGCCGGCGCGGCGTTCGGGTTTGGCGGTGAAATAGAATGCTGCCGCGATGGCGGGAAGGCCAAAGAGCTTGCTCCAGCCGGTGGCGGTGAAACCGGCCCAGGGCGCAGTTCGTTGAGGGGGCGCGTGCTGTGCGACAGGATGGGAAGCAAGTTGGTCCACGTGGCGTAGATGCCGTCGTTAATGACCAAATTGTCGTAGTAGATGGGCATGTAGAGCAAATGGTGCAAGCCCATGGGCTCGAGCGCTCGCTCCAAAAACACAAAGACGCCCACGCCGAAGGGGCCGACGCCTACAAGTGCGTGGCGCAGCGTTTCGGTCACAGCGTATACGAAGGGAACGATGGCGGCCGAGATAGCGGCAAGGGCAAACACGGCAAAAAAGCTGATGAGGTAGACCAGCGAGGAGCCCGAGAACGTGCCGAGCCAATCGGGAACCTTGGCATCGTAGAAGCGGTCATGGATGGCGACGACGGTTGCCGATACCGCCAGCGGGCCGATAATGCCGGTATCGAGCGTCTTGATGCCGTCGATGACGGTGATACCGTTGGCGGGGGTCAAAGATGACGGGTACTTAAGTCCAAGGTTGTCTCCGCTCAGCTTAATGATTTCGCTCAAAAAGAAGCAATAGGCAAAATAGGCCACGAGTGCCTCGAAGCAGCAGCGTGCTGGTTGCTTTTGGGCAAGACCGATAGGCAACGCTACGGCAAAAAGGAGTGGGAGGCGTTTAAAGACCGTCCACGAGCCGCGCTGGATGATGGCCCAGAAAACGTACCAAGGGGTTCCGTATACGGCGAGATCGCCGACGATGTCCGCAGTCGTTGCGAGAGCGGAGACGCCGACCATGAGGCCTGATATAGAAAACAGCATGGCGGGCGCGAACATTGCCCCGCCAAAGCGTTGGATTTTTTGCAGCATGTTCTGCCTTCCGAATATCGAGGCGCGTTGCGCGTGGGGAAACGTTTAAACAATGGATTCATTGTAGAGGACCAGACGATTGTCGTACCGGCAGTTTTGAGCGAAACCGATTTGGGCATGACAGAAACCGTCAACGGTTAAATCCTGTCGCTTTACCGATATTCGGTTTAAACAACTTTAAGAAATGCTATCGTGCCTAGCCGGAAATGAATAATGTAGAGGTGAAACAATGCCAAAAGCGATATACGAAGGAATCTACCGAGAAATACGCTCGCGCATCATTAATGGGACCTATGCGTTTCAGGAGATGCTGCCAACCGAAGCCGAGCTGACCGCAGAGTTCGGATGCACTCGCAATACCGTCCGTCGCGCCTTGGGTATGCTGGCCGACGGGATGTTTGTGCAGCCCATACACGGCAAGGGCGTGCGCGTTATTTGGCTTAAGGGCGAAACCGACATGTTGGGCGCACTCGAAGAGGTTGAGTCGTTTGGCGAGTTTGCAAAGCGCAACAATGCCGTTGCATCGACGGACGTTAAGTCTTTCGAACATCTGGTTTGCACCGAGCAACTCTCTCGTCACCTGGGCTTTAAGGTGGGCGAGGAGTTGATTCGCGTAGTGCGTGTCCGAAGCCTCAACGGCAACGCGCGCCAAGTGGACCATGGCTATTTTTTGGCGTCGATCGCCAAGGGCCTGACTCCCGAGATCGCGGCAGATTCTATTTACGGCTATCTGGAGCACAAGCGCGGTGTCAAAGTGATGGCGAGCCGTCGTACGGTGAGTGTCGAGCTCGCCAACGATGAGGACTGCAGCTATCTTGACCTCGGCAAATACAACTGCGTTGCCGTCATGGAGAGTCAGTCGTACACCTCGGATGGCATCTTGTTTGAGGTGACGCACACTCGCACACACCCCGAGATCTTCCATTACCGCGTCAATTCCAAGCGATAGCCGGCTAGCTCGCAGCCTGACGAGACTCATGGCCTCAAAGAGAAAACGCCCGGTCAAACCGACGGTACATCGGCTTGACCGGGCGTTTTCTCTGCATTCGATAACAAATAATTGTTTATACAAAACTTGTCAAGTATCAAGTTGAAATTACCGTTCACCGAAGTTTTTCTACCGCTCTAGTAATACTTGTTCAAACAACTAGCCAAATAGCGTATCGTTCAAATCAGCAAAAGGGGCAAAGTCCCCGAGCCAATCTCCGAAGGCGGCGGCAAAGGGTGCCGCCACGGTGTGAAAGGGTGGATTGTAATAAAGAACGAAATGAGCAGAAGGCAGTTCCTGGGCTTTGCTGGTTCCGCGGCTGCAGTTCTTGGTCTGGGCCTCGTGGGTTGCGGTGGTTCTGCCGGCTCCGGCTCCTCTGCTTCTGGTGACGCTGCCGAGGTCTACTTCCTCCAATTCAAGCCCGAGGTCGACAAGGAGTGGAAGGAGATCGCCAAGGCCTATAAGAAGGAGAAGGGCGTCGAGGTCAAGATCGTGACCGCCGCTTCCAACACCTACGAGGAGAAGCTTAAGTCCGAGATGTCCAAGAGCTCCGCTCCGACCCTGTTCCAGGTCAACGGCCCCACCGGTCTTAAGAACTGGAAGGATTACTGCGCCGACCTGTCCGATACCAAGCTCCGCGGTGAGCTCATTGACGACTCCCTGGCTCTGCAGTCCGATGGCAAGGATCTGGGTATCGACTGGGTCCAGGAGAGCTACGGCATCATCTACAACAAGCAGCTGCTCGAGAAGGCTGGCTACAAGGCCGAGGACATCAACTCCTTCGACAAGCTGAAGGCTTGTGCCGACGACATCCAGGCCCGCAAGGACGAGCTTGGCATTGAGGGTGCCTTCACTTCTGCTGGCATGGATGACTCCTCCAGCTGGCGCTACACCACCCACCTCGCCAACCTCCCGCTCTACTACGAGTTCGAGAAGGAGCACAACCAGGAGGACGACGAGATCAAGGGCGAGTATCTCGACAACTTCAAGCAGATTTTCGACCTGTACATCACCGACTCCACCTGCGATCCTTCGCAGCTTGCCTCCAAGACCGGCGACGACGCCACCAACGAGTTCGCAACCGGCAAGGCCGTCTTCTATCAGAACGGCTCCTGGGCCTACGCTGACCTCACCAAGGCCGGCATGACCGACGATCAGATTGGCATGATGCCCATCTACATCGGTGTCGACGGCGAGGAGAACCAGGGCCTGTGCTCCGGCGGCGAGAACTACTGGTGCGTCAGCTCCCAGGCTTCCGAGGATGCCCAGAAGGCCACCGAGGACTTCATGTATTGGTGCGTCACTTCTGACACCGCCACCAGCATCATCGCTGACAAGATGGGTCTGACTGCCCCGTTCAAGAGCGCCAAGGAAACCACCAATGTCTTCTCGCAGCAGGCCGTCGCCATGGCCAAGGACGGCAAGAAGACCGTCGCTTGGGACTTCGTCTACATCCCCTCTGAGGAGTGGAAGAAGAACCTCAAGCAGGCTCTGATCGCCTATGCTGCCGACAACAGCAAGTGGGACGGCGTCAAGAACGCCTTCGTCGATGGCTGGAAGACCGAGAAGGCTGCTTCCGAGTAAGTAGTTGCTGCCCAAGCTATCTGATTAGCGACAGGGGGCGGGCAGACGTTGGTTTGCCCGCCCCCTGCATATTGAAAGGACCCTTCTATGGGCAAAGCACTCAAGCGCTGGTGGCCGCTCTTTATGCTGCCCATGTGCCTGGCGTTTATGATCGGGTTCGTGATCCCCTTTATCCAGGGCTTCTATCTCTCGTTCTGCCAGTTTATTACCATCAACAATACGCACTTTGTCGGTATCGAGAACTACGTGCGCGCACTGTCCGATCCGCAGTTTGCCACGTCGTTCTTCTTTACCGTGGCGTTTGCCTTCCTGTCGACGGTGCTCATCAACGTGATCGCCCTCGCCATTGCGCAGGCGCTCACCCGCAAAGCGCTCAAGGGCACCAATATCTTCCGTACGATCTTCTTTATGCCTAATCTGATCGGCGGCATCGTGCTGGGCTACATCTGGCAGATTCTGATCAACTGCCTACTCTCCAACGTGGGCGCCCAGCTCATTGCCCTTAACTCTGCTGCTGGCTTCTGGGGCCTTATCATCCTGACCCTGTGGCAGCAGGTCGGCTACATGATGATCATCTACATCGCCGGTCTGCAGTCCATTCCGTCCGGCTACATCGAGGCCGCCAAGGTCGACGGCGCTACGGCATGGCAGACGTTTTGGAAGGTTAAGATCCCTAACCTGATGCCGACCATCACCATCTGCCTGTTCCTGTCCATCACCAACGGCTTTAAGCTGTTCGACCAGAACCTCGCCCTTACCGGCGGCGCCCCCGCGCACTCCACCGAGATGCTCGCCCTGAACATCTACAACACGTTCTATTCGCGTGCCGGTATCGTATGGCAGGGCATTGGTCAGGCCAAGGCGGTTATCTTCTGCATCCTGGTCGTGGCCATCTCCATGATCCAGCTTAAGGCCACGAGGTCCAAGGAGGTGCAGCAGTAATGAAACGCGATAAGGTTATCAACCGCGCGCTCTCGATTTTCTTTACGATCCTGTCGCTCGCGTGGATCTACCCCGTGTTCATGATTGCGCTTAATTCTTTTAAGAAAGCGACCGCAATCAGCACCACCACGGCATTCGATCTGCTCACGCCCGAGACGTTCAACGGCCTCGCAAACTACATGCACGCCCTTAACGAGCAGGGCTTTGCCTCGGCATTTATGTACTCGCTCATCATCACAGTCACGTCGGTCGTGCTGATCTTGGTGTGCTGCTCCATGTGCGCTTGGTACGTGGTTCGTGTCAACAACAAGATCTCGAACTTCTTCTATTACCTGTTCGTGTTCTCGATGGTCGTGCCGTTCCAGATGCTCATGTTCACGCTGTCCAATTTGGCGGACCGCATCGGCTTCAACACGCCGTTCAACATCTGCTTTATCTACCTCGGCTTTGGCGCGGGCCTGGCGGTCTTTATGTTCGCCGGTTTTGTAAAGAACATCCCGCTCGAGATCGAGGAGGCGGCCATGATTGATGGCTGCAACCCGGTCCAGGTGTTCTTTAAGATCGTCCTTCCCATCATGAAGCCCACCTATCTTTCGGTCGGCATCCTCGAGACCATGTGGGTCTGGAACGACTATCTGCTGCCCTACCTTACGCTCGACTCCACCAAGTACAAGACCATTCCTATCTTGATCCAGTACTTCCGCGGCGGCTACGGCCACGTCGAGCTCGGCCCCATGATGGCCTGCATCATGATGGTCGTTATCCCCATCGTTATCATGTACATCCTCTGTCAGAAGTACATCATCGACGGCGTGGTGGCAGGTGCCGTCAAGGGCTGATGCCGTAACTGTTTTGCAAGTTTCTGCGGCGCCCCTCAGCGCGGCGCCGCATATCGAAAGGTAGAGACATGGCCGAGATCGTTCTCAAACATGTTCAGAAGGTGTATCCCAACAACGAGTCAAAAAAGAAGGGCTTCTTTGGCAAAAAGAAGAAGACCGAGGAGAAGAAGCACAACCTCAAGGTTACCGAGGACGGTGTGCTCGCTGTAGAGGACTTCAACCTCACCGTTCACGACCAGGAGTTCGTCGTCCTCGTTGGCCCCTCTGGCTGCGGTAAGTCCACGACGATGCGCATGGTCGCCGGCCTGGAGGACATTACCTCGGGCGATGTGCTCATCGACGGCAAGCGTGTCAACGACGTGGCGCCCAAGGACCGCGACATCGCCATGGTGTTCCAGAGCTACGCTCTGTACCCCAATATGACGGTGTACGAGAACATGGCATTTACGCTCGAGCTCAAGAAGGTTCCCAAGGACGAGATCGACCGCAAGGTTCGCTCTGCTGCCGAGATTCTGGGCATTACCGAGTACCTCGACCGTAAGCCCAAGGCGCTCTCCGGCGGCCAGCGCCAGCGTGTCGCTATCGGCCGCGCCATCGTGCGTGACCCCAAGGTCTTCCTGATGGACGAGCCGCTGTCCAACCTGGACGCCAAGCTTCGTAACCAGATGCGTGCCGAGCTCATTAAGCTGCGCCACGAGATCAAGGGCACGTTCATTTATGTTACTCACGACCAGACCGAGGCTATGACCCTCGGTGACCGTATCGTGGTCATGAAGGACGGCGTTGTCCAGCAGATCGCCACGCCGCAGGAGGTCTTCAACCATCCCGCGAACATCTTCGTCGCCGGCTTCATCGGCGTGCCGCAGATGAACTTCTTCGATGCCCAGCTGGTGCGCTCGGGCAACGGCTTTACCGTCAAGACCGAGGATATGAACGTGGCGCTCGCCCCCGAGACTTGCGCTCAGCTTGCCCTCAACTGGGACGGCGGCGACGTGAAGGAGATTACGGCCGGCGTGCGTCCCGAGCAGATCCTGCTTGCCGACAAGGGCGAGGAGGGCGCGCTCCAGGGTACCGTCGAGGTGACCGAGCTCATGGGCTCGACCGAGCATGTCCACGTGACCGCTCCCGACGGCCAGTTTGTCCTGATTATCCCCGTCGTCGACCTCGAGGCCAAGGGCGCGCTCAAGGCTGGCGACACCATCTGGTTCAAGTTCGAGAAGAACGCGACCCACCTCTTCGATAAGGTCTCTGGCAAGAACCTTATCTAGGCCCGGTGCATCCAGGCCCTCCCTTTGGGCGACTGCGGTATTGCCATCCTTTTGCCGCGGTCACATATAAGGCTCCCCTCCCGTCCAGTGGGCGAGAGGGGAGCCTTTCTTTGTGTTGGGGCTGTCTGACCGGTCGTTTGTCTCGATCTGTAACGGGTGAGGCTGATTTCGGACGTTAGATGTTACAGATCGAGACGGTTCCGCTGAGCTAACTATTTCATCTAAATCTGTAACACCAAAGGTGAATTTCAGCTGCTAGATGTTACAGATCGAGATTGACCCAAGGGGGGCGGTATGTCTCAATCTGTAACAGCTGGGGCCGTTTTTACCGAGCAGCTGTTACAGATCGAGATTCTTCGGTCGAGTCGGGTCACAGGGTAGCGTGCGGGCACAAAAAGCGGAGCCGCGTTGCCACGACTCCGCTTTCAAGAGGATGGGTAAAGGAAACGAAATTAGCTCAGGTGCCAAATCTCGTCGTTGTACTGGGAGATGGTGCGGTCGGACGAGAAGGTGCCGGCGTTGGCGATATTGATGAGCGCCTTGCGCATCCAGGCGTCCTGGTCCTCATAGTCGGCCAGCACGCGCTCCTTGGTCTGGATATACTCCTCAATGTCGAGCAGGGCCATAA
The DNA here is from genome assembly GCA_048183675.1 of Collinsella sp. Lineage (GTDB taxonomy): Bacteria > Actinomycetota > Coriobacteriia > Coriobacteriales > Coriobacteriaceae > Collinsella. Next base: position 11,307 of record DBEYWP010000039.1, read on the forward strand.
ACCAGTCCTTGCCCTTAATGTCGTCGTGCAGGCGCTGCAGGCGCTCGGCGCTGCCGGTCGCCATAAAGGCGGGGTTGGTGATAAAGTCCAACAGCAGCTTGATACCGGGCTTGCGGTAGAGCACACCGGCGTCATAGGTGCCGTCGGCGTAGAGCTGCTCGACCTGTTTGGACGAGGCACCAAAGGTATAGATGTTCTCGTCGCCCACGAGCTCGGCAATCTCCACGTTGGCGCCGTCGAGCGTGCACAGGGTTAGGGCGCCGTTTAGCATGAACTTCATGTTGGATGTGCCGCTCGCCTCCTTGGAGGCCAGGCTAATCTGCTCGGAGATGTCAGCGGCGGGGATCACGCGCTCGGCGGCGGTGACGTTGTAGTTCTCGATCATGACAACCTGCAGGTAGGGAGCCACGTCGGGGTCGTTTGCAATCCACTGCGACAGCGTCAAGATCAGATGGATGATGTCCTGCGCGATAGTGTAGGCAGGCGCCGCCTTGCCGCCAAAGATGATGGTGACGGGGTGCTTAGGTCTGTTGCCGTTCTTGATATCGAGGTACTTCCAGATGATGTAGAGCGCGAGCATCTGCTGGCGCTTGTACTCGTGGATGCGCTTGACCTGGACGTCGATGATGGCGTTGGAGGGAATGGTCACGCCCTGCTCGAGCGCCATGAACTGGCGCATGATGGCCTTGGCCTCGACCTTGGTGGCGGCCAGGCGCTCAAGAACGTCCTTGTCGTCGGCGAACTTGGCGAGTTTGCTCAGATCGCCGGTGCTGCGCCAGTCGGTGCCGATCACATCGTCGAGCAGGCTGGCGAGCGCGGGGTTGGCCCCATGGATCCAGCGGCGGAAGGTGATGCCGTTGGTCTTGTTGGAGAACTTCTTGGGATAGATCTCGTAGAACGGATGAAGCTCGGTGTCCTCCAGGATCTTGGTGTGGAGGGCGGCTACGCCGTTGATGGAGAAGCCAAAGTGGATGTCCATGTGGGCCATGTGGACGGTGTCGTGCTCGTCGATGATGGCGACGCGCGGGTCATCGTGCTCGGCTTTCGCGATCTCATCGAGCTTGACGATAATGTCGGCGATGGCAGGGGAGACCTTCTGCAGGCTGGCGAGCGTCCACTTCTCGAGCGCCTCGGCAAGAATCGTGTGGTTAGTGTAGGCGACCATGGAGCGCACGATGGTAACGGCCTCGTCAAACTCGATGTCGTGCTCGGTGGTGAGCAGGCGGATGAGCTCGGGGATGACCATGGTGGGGTGCGTGTCGTTAATTTGGACCACGGCGTAGTCGGCCAGATCGTGCAGGTTGCTGCCGCGCTCGACGGCCTCGTCGATCAGGAGCTGGGCGGCGTTGCTCACCATGAAGTACTCCTGATAGATGCGAAGTAGGCGGCCCTGCTCGTCGGAATCGTCGGGGTAGAGGAACAAGGTGAGGTTCTTGGCGATCTCGGTCTTGTCGAAGTCGATGGAACTGCCGGGGACCAGGCTGTCGTCGACGCTCGCCAGGTCGAACAGGCGCAGGCGATTCTTGGTGGGCTGGCCGTAACCGGGCACATCGATGTTGACGAGCTTGGAGGTAACGGCAAAATCGCCGAACTCGACGGTGTAGGAGCGGTCATCGTCGACTAGGATGTCCTGCTCACCGAGCCACTCGTCGGGGACGGCCTTCTGCTGGTTGTCGACAAAGCGCTGACGGAACAGACCGTAGTGATAGTTGAGGCCCACGCCATCGCCGGTCAAGCCCAGCGTGGCGATGGAATCCAGGAAGCATGCGGCCAAGCGGCCCAGGCCGCCGTTGCCGAGTGACGGCTCGACCTCGAATTCCTCGATCTTGTTGAGGTCGTGGCCTGCGGCGGTGAGCTGGTCCTTAACCTCGTCGTAGATGCCAAGGTCGATCATGTTGTTGATGAGCAGCTTGCCGATCAAAAATTCGGCGGAAATGTAATAGAGCTTTTTCTTGCCGTTGTTGAGCGGGCAGGCGGCGGAGCGCTCCTGCACGAGTTTGACCAGCAGCTTGTAAATGCGACGGTCGTCGAGCTGCTCGAGCGAGGTGCCAAAAGACTGCTCGGCGAGTTCCATGAGGTTAATTTGGGGCATGTTTTCTCCTGTGATGGGTTGTTTCATGTCTGCAATTCATAAGAAGCCCGCGCGAGGGGATTGGGGTGGCCTCGCGCGGGAAAAGCAAGCGCGTCCGCACGGTGGGGAGGGGCCGGGCGCGGTAGCTCCTATTGAGGAAGCTCGATTTCGGCTTCCGACGGGATGCGGAAGTAGGTCTCGGTCCAGTCGGTGAGTTTGTGCTCGAGCTCGCGGGTGATGGCGCCGTCGAGCATGCGCCAGGTCCAGTTGCCGCCCAGCGTGGCAGGGGTGTTGATGCGCGCCTCGTTGCCCAAGTTGAGCAGGTCCTGCATGGTGTAGATGCACGTGTCGCTCACGCTGGCGGCGATGGTGCGATTGAGTGCGTCGGCCATGGGTTCGCCGGCCTGCTGATGGGTGTACAGGGCTGCCTGCTCGCGCTCACGCGGGGTGGCCGTTCCCTCAAACCAACCGCGCGCCGTCTCGTTGTCGTGGGTGCCCACATAGGCGACGGTGTTGGCGATGTAGTTATGCGGCAGGTAGTACGAGTTGGTGCCCTCAAAGGCAAACTGCAGGATCTTCATGCCGGGGAAGCCCGAGTTGTCGCGCATGTCGATGACGCCGGGGGTGAGGAAGCCCAGGTCCTCGGCGATGATGGGCAGCGTGCCGAGCTTTTCCTCGAGCGTCTTGAAGAACTTGAGGCCGGGACCCTGCGTCCACGAACCGTAGGACGAATCGGGCGAGGAGAACGGCACCTCCCAATAGGCCTCGAAGCCGCGGAAGTGATCCAGGCGGATGACGTCGTACATGTCGAGGGCGGCGCGAATGCGGCCCTCCCACCAGGAGAAGCCGTCGGACTCCATGGCGTCCCAGTCGTAGATGGGGTTGCCCCAGTACTGGCCGGTGGCCGAGAACTGGTCGGGCGGCGTGCCGGCGACGCTCACGGGATTGCCGGCGGCGTCGATCTTAAAGAGCTCAGGCGTCGCCCACATCTCGACGGAGTCACGCGAGACATAGATGGGCAGGTCGCCGATGATGAGAATGTCGCGCTCGTTGGCATAGGCCTTGAGGCGGCTCCACTGGCGATCGAAGAAGTACTGCGTCATCTGGTGGTAGAGCATACGCGCCGGATGGTCGGCGCAGACCTTGGCGGAAGCCTCGCCGCGGGTACGGAGCTCCGCGGGCCACTCCCAAAACGCCTTGAGACCGCACTCCTCTTTGACGGTCATAAACTCACAGTAGGGGATGAGCCAGTCCTCGTTGGCCTGGATAAAGTCATCGAAATCGGCCGGCTTGTCGGCAGCAAAGCGCTCAGCGGCTCGGTCGAGAATCTGACGGCGGCCGCCAAAGATAGCACCGTAGTCGACATTGCTGGGGTCGGATCCCAGATACACGCCATCGATATCGCGCTGCTCCAGATACCCTGCCTCGATAAGCTCGGCAAAGTCGATAAAGTTGGGGTTGCCTGCGCGGGCCGAGAACGACTGATAGGGCGAATCGCCATAGCTGGTCGTCGTAAGGGGCAGAATCTGCCAGTAATGTTGTTTGCACGAGGCGAGAAAATCGACGAAGTCGTAGGCATTCCAACCAAAGCCGCCGATTCCGTATGGTCCGGGCAGAGATGAGACGGGCATGAGGACGCCGCTTGCACGCTCCATGAATGCGCTCACCAACCTTCTTGTTGTGGGGTCGGCCTGCCGATGGGTGTGCAGTCCGCCTCCGATGTTCTGATTCGATACGCCTATTGTAAAACATGTTGTTTAAACATGTACAGGCAAGATAAAAAAGTTGGTCGATTTTCGGCGAATGGTTACATGCCATGAAAAAGCCCCGACCTCACAACGTGAGATCGGGGCAAGAGCGATATGTAGGTTTTTGCTACTCGGCGTCGGCGAAGCCGTTGGGGTTGTGGCTCTGCCAGTTCCAGCTATCGCGGCACATGTCCGCGATGTCGTATTGGGCCTTCCAGCCCATCATGCGCTCGGCCTTGGAGGCATCGCACCAGTTGGCAGCGATGTCGCCGGCGCGGCGCTCGCGGATCACGTAGGGCAGCTCCTTGCCACAAGCCTTGGAGAAGGCGGCGACGACCTCGAGTACCGAGGTGCCGGTGCCGGTGCCCAAGTTAAAGATCTCGACGCCGGTCTTGCCGTTCATCCAGTTAAGGGCGGCAACGTGACCAGAGGCCAGATCGCACACGTGGATGTAGTCGCGCACGCCGGTGCCGTCGGGGGTGGGGTAGTCGTTGCCAAAGACCTGAACGGCCTCGAGCTTGCCCACGGCGACCTGGGCGACATAGGGCACCAAGTTGTTGGGGATGCCCTTGGGGTCCTCGCCGATCAGGCCCGACGGATGAGCGCCGATGGGGTTGAAGTAACGGAGCAGCACGACGTCCCACTCGGGGTCGGCGGTGTGGACGTCCATAAGGATCTGCTCGATCATCCACTTGGTCCAACCATAGGGGTTGGTCGCGGGCTTCTTAGGATCCTCCTCGGTGACGGGCGGGTTGTCCGGGTCGCCGTAGACGGTCGAGGAGCTTGAGAAGATGATGGACTTGCAGCCATGGTTGCGCATGACGTCGATGAGCACCAGGGTGTTCTCGATGTTGTTGTGATAGTACTCGACGGGCTTGCTCACCGACTCGCCGACGGCCTTAAAGCCGGCGAAGTGGATGACGCGGTCGATCTGATGGGTATCGAAGATCTTGTTCATCGCATCGCGATCGAGCACGTTGGCCTCGTAGAAGGTGAGGTTCTTGGCGGCCTCGTCGCCCACGATGGTCTTGACGCGGTCGACGGCGACGGCGCTGGAGTTGGAGAGATCATCGACGATGACGACCTGGTAGCCACCCTCGAGCAGCTGAACGACGGTGTGCGAGCCGATAAAGCCGGCGCCACCGGTAACGAGGACGCAGGTGTCTTTGGGGTCGAGTGCTTTGGACATGTAGTCTCCTATCGAATCAGGAACACTTCTTCAGGGGAGTATAGCGCAGGCAGGGACACCCAAATCGTGCGCTGTAGGAAAAGCAGAGGATTGTGCTAACGTACTCATAGAAGAGCTTGCGTACGCATAACCTGATCTTTGGCATTTGCTTACGAGCCGCTGACCTTGTAGTTTCCTGCCGTTCGTGGAAATCGTTGGGACGCGCCATATGTACGCTAATATGTATGAGTTGAGCGACATATAAATAAACATGTAACGGAGTACATATGTCACCAAACAGCGATTCCATCCTTTCCCAGGAGCTCTCGCGCCGCACTGCCCTCAAGGCTCTGTTCGGCGCCGCTTCTGCGGCGGTTCTTTTTGGCCTGCCCGCTCGCGCCCATGCGGCGGAGGCTTCCAAAGAAACCACCGATAAACTGAATGCCGCCCAGGCCCAACTCGACGAGGTTCAGGCCCAGCTCGACAGCATCGCAAATGAGTATGCGGCGCTGGCCAACAAGAATGCCCAGACCCTCAACGACATCGAGAATGTCCAGGGCAAGATTGACGACACGCAGGCCCAGATCGATGAAAAGAAGGCCGAGCTCAAGAAGAAGCGCAACGACCTTTCCGATCGCGTGGCCGCCAGCTACAAGTCCGGCGGCACGAACATCCTGTCGCTGCTGCTGGCCTCTGGCTCGTTTGAGGAACTCGTCGCCAACGCGCATTACGTTGAGAAGATCAACAAGAGCGACCGCGATGCCATCGAGGATATCCAGACGATTCAGGCTGAGCTCGACGCACAGAAGACCGAGCTCGAAGCACAAAAGGCCGACCTGGAGAAACTCAAGGATCAGCAGACGGCTCAGATGCAGGATATGCAGGCCAAGCAGCAAGAAGTCCAGACCGTGCTGAACGGTCTTTCCGACGACGTCAAGGAGCTCATGGCTCAGCGCGATTCCGAGATTCTCGCTGCCGCCCAGGCCGAGGAAGCTGCCAGGAAGGCCGCCGCTGCCGCTGCCGCCGCGAACAAGAACAATTCCTACTCGGGTGGTTCGAGCTCGGGTGGTGGATCGTATGCGCCCGGAACCCCGCAACAGAATGCCGGCTCGGGCAAGCAGCAGGCCGTCGTCAACGCGTGCTACTCCACGCCTTCGCCGGGTCAGAACTGGTGCGCGGCGTGGGTTACCAATGTCTTCCGTAACGCCGGCGTTGGCTACTTTGGCGGTAACGCGTGCGATATGTTTAATGCATGGTGCTATAGCTCCGATCGCTCGGCGCTGCAGGTGGGCATGATTGTGGCCGACTCATCGCACAGCGGCACGGGTGCTCCGGGCCTTATCTACGGTCATGTGGGTATCTACGTTGGCGGCGGCATCGTTATGAGCAACGAGGGCGCCATTACGTCTAAGTCGCTTGATTCGTTTATTAGCTTCTATGGCACTGGCTCTGGCGTGCGTTGGGGCTGGCTTGGCGGTATTGCGCTGTCGTAACTGCGGCTTGGTCCGGGACAGTCCGAGAGGCATAAGGTTGCCTGCTCGGGCAGTCCTGCTCGCACGGAGAGCACATTAAGTGTTCTCCGGCTCGTGCGGAACTCGCGATCAACCTTATGCCTCTCGGACTGTCCCGGCCCTCTCGGGTCCTGAGCGCGACACACCGGACTGGGTTATCTGAATAAATATGGTGAAGGCCCCTTTCGGGGCCTTCTTTTTTAGAGGAATTCGCCTACTCGGTGGACTTCGGGTTCTAGGTCTACGTCGAACTGCTCTTTGACTTTGGCTTGGATGTCGCGGATGAGTTCGTCGACGTCGGCGGCGGTGGCGTGGTCGGCGTTGACGATGAAGCCGCAGTGCTTCTCGCTCACCTGCGCGCCGCCAACGGCGTGTCCGCGCAGTCCGGCATCCATGATGAGCTTGCCGGCAAAGTGGCCCTCGGGGCGCTTGAAGGTGGAGCCGGCACTCGGCATGTCGAGCGGCTGCTTGTCCTCGCGGCGCTGGCGGTAGTCGTCCATGTCGGCCTTGATCATCGCGGCGTTGCCCGGGGCGAGATTGAAAGTGGCCGAAAGCACGATAAAGCCGTCGTCGGCGATGCGGCTCTTGCGATAGCCCAGGTTGAGTTCGTCGGCATCGAATTCGATGATGTTGCCGCTGCCGCGGGTGCCGTCGTCGAGCTGGCGAGCGGGTTTGTAGACGCGCACGGACTCTAGCACATCGGCCATGCAGGCACCGTAGGCACCGGCGTTCATGTAGCAGGCGCCGCCGACCGATCCGGGGATGCCCGAGATGGGCTCCATGCCGGTAAGGCCGGCCTCGGCTGCCGCCGCGGCGACATCGGAAAGCAAGGCACCGGCTGCCGCCGTGACATGCGTGCCGTCGACCGTAATGTCGGAGAGGCCCTTGCTCAGCGCCACGACAACGCCGCGGATACCCTTGTCGCCGACGAGCAGGTCGGAGCCGTTGCCCACGATGGTGAGCGGCAGGTCGCAGCGATAACAGGTGTCGAGCGTGGCGACGAGGCCCTGCTCGGTATCGGGCGTGACAAAGACGTCGGCCGGGCCGCCGATCTTAAACGTGGTGTGCTCGCGCATGGGCTCGCTCATCAGCACGTTGTCCTCGCCGGCAACGCCAGCAAGCGCGCACAGCAGGTCCTCGTTAAAAAAGTCGTTCTCGTGCATACGAATATCCGCCTTTTGGTGGTTGTTGTCATCAATCGATTGCAATATACCCCACCCGGACGGATTTGGTGCGCTGGCGGCGATAAAACAGCCGTCTACCGGATTGGTAAAGTGTTTATCACCGAGGTAGAGGGGTAGTCGCTATACTTTCAAGAGATTGCGCGTAAACCCGGAAGGAGCGAGATGGCCAACAAAGTCACCCTCAAGCAGATCGCCCAGGAGGTGGGGCTTTCCCCCTCGTCGGTCTCGCTTGTGCTCAATAATCGGCCCTGTCGCATCTCGGAAGAAAACCGCAAACTCATCAAGGAGGTCGCGGCGCGCAACCACTATGTTCCTAACCAGATTGCGCGTAGTTTGGTCATGCGCGAGTCGCGCACGCTGGGCCTTATCGTCCCTAACATCGAGAGCCGCTTTTTTGCCTCGCTCGCCGGTAGCCTGGAAAAGCGCTGCCGCGAGGATGGCTATGCGCTCTTCATTACCAGCTCGGGTGGAAGCGCCGATGACGATCTGGAGCTGCTGCGCCAGCTGGTAACGCGCGGCGTCGATGGCGTTTTCCTGGTTGTGGGCGACGAGTTCTCCGACGACCGCGCCCTGCGCGAAGAGGTCAGCCATCTGCCTATTCCTGCCGTGATGGTCGACCGTGCCATTGAGGGGCTCGAGTGCGACAAGGTGATGTTCGACCACGAGATGGGTGGCTACATGGCCACTCGCTATCTGATCGAGCAGGGCCACCGTCGCATTGCCTGCTTGGTTAACGCGCGCCGTTCCAATACGGGGCGTAAGCGACTTGCCGGCTATGAGCGCGCACTGCGCGAGGTTGGCTTGCCTATCGACGCGCGTTTGGAGTTTGAGAGCGAGTACTACATTCCGAGTGCCTACGAGGCCTCGGAGGCGGTGCTCGCAACTGATGCCACCGCCGTGTTCGCAAGCTCGGATAACATTGCCCTCGGTCTGCTCAAGCGCTTACACGAGATGGGGAAGAGCATTCCGGGCGACATCTCGGTGGTGAGTTACGACAACTCGGCCGCCGACGTTCTCTTTGAGCCGGCGCTGACCGCGATTGAGCAGGATCCTGGTATCCTCGCGGAGCATGCTTTTGGCTGCATGTCCAAGCGTCTTGCCGGTAGGGGCGGCAGGCGTGCCGAAGAGGTCGTCCTGGAGCCGGCGCTTATCGTTAAGGGCAGCGTGCTCGATCTTACCGAATGTAGCTAAGCGTACTTGTTTGTTTGCATAGATTGCATGCGGAGTGTCCGCTATTTGCCGGCGGGGCCGGGGTGCCTGCCTTGTTTTGAGAAGTTCGCGGAGCCCACTTCTCAAAACAAGGCAGGCACCCCGGCCCTCGTCCGTGAACTCTTCCGCTGGGCGAGCCATAGACGCCGCGCACCGATAGGGTAAGGCGGCGGCTTGAAATTGGTGCTATATTCAGCTTGAGTTGTTTAATGCTAGTACGGGAGGCTGATATGGGGCTGTTCAAGAAGAAAAACCCGCAGGATGCCTTTGATCCCGATGTGTTTACCATCACGGATACGATTTTGGACCCGCCGCGGTTTACATTTTTGCCGGCTATCTACCAGGACGCCACGCGCCGCAAGTGGGCCGTGCATCAGCGCGGCGGCGAGCCGAAGATTTTTGACTATGCGGACGTGTTGCAGTGCGAAGTGGCCGAGGCGGGCGATCCGGAGGCCGAAGAAGCGGTCTCTAAACAGGAATTTGCCCAGCGTATCCTGGCAAATCCTGCCAAGGCGGCGAAAATAAACGCTGCCAAGCGTAATATGTGTCTTGGTATGGGCGTTGTTGTGGCGGTTCAGACGGGAAAAGACGAGGTTTCCAAATTAGAGATTCCCGTTATGACCGACGAAGTCAAACGCGATTCAAGTCTATATAAGTCGTATCGGAATGTCGCCGAGAAGATCAAGGCAGAATTTGATGCCATGGGAGGGCTGGCCTAATTTTGGCGGCATACGTTTCTGAATGAGGAGTCTGTGCAATGGCAGGCGAATCTTATGCAATTCCCCCCAAAGATCGTGCTGTTGAGGGAATTCTTTGGTATATCCAGCACCATCAGCTTGCCGGCGGCGATCGCCTGCCGGCCGAGCGCGTGCTGTGCGAAGAGATTGGCGTTTCGCGTACGGCGTTGCGTGCCGGTATCACGCGGCTTATCTCGTGTGGAACGCTCGAGAGCCGTCGCGGATCGGGCACGTATGTGTGTCCTCCCAAGCCGCTGAACATCTTCCAGGAAACGTATAACTTTTCCGATGCTGTGCGGACTGCCGGCCTGCACCCCTCTTCTCGTCTGGTTTCCACCGGGACCATCGAGGCGGATGAGGCGCTTGCCGACAAGCTTGGGGTGGCTGTAGGCGCTCCCTTGCTCCGCATGCAGCGCGTTCGACTTATTGAGGGCGAGCCGGCGTCAATCGAGACCGCTCACGTTAACCTGTCCCTGTGCCCATCGCTTCCCGAGCACGATTTTGAGTGCGAGAGCCTTTACGATGTCTTGCTCAAAGAAGGTGGCGTGCGCGTTGAGCATGGACGTGAGCATATCTCCATCTCGCGTTTGAACGTCGAAGAGGCCGAGCTGCTCCAGCAAGAAGAGGGAACGCCGGTGTTCTATGAGAGCTCGATCGAATTTGATAAGGACATGCGTTTTGTGGAGCATTGCAAATCGGTGATTTTGCCCGCAAAGTTCCGCTTTGCCGATAACGGCGAAGAGAACGGCATGAGGAGCGTGGCAGGTGAACAATGGCTGAAACAGTAGTTGCCACCCCGGTTTATATGCGCATTCGACGCCGCATCGAGGAACGTATCGAGCGCGGTGCATATCCCACGGGTTCCATGATTCCGTCCGAAAAAGACCTCGCCGAGGAATTTGGTACGACACGCTTGACCATCCGAAGTGCTGTCGATGAGTTGGTTCGGCGTGGGCAGATTCGACGCGTCCGCGGAAAGGGCGCGTTTGTGGCACAGAAAGTGCCCGTTGCGTACGAGCGAACAGGAGGCTTTCGCGAGTCGGTTCGTGCTTCGGGCGGCGAGCCGTCCGTCCGCATCCTCGCGCGTTCCAAGCGTTATGCGGGCCCTTATTATGCCAACCTGTTTGGCATTGCCGAGGACGATTTGCTGTATTCGATTCGGCGTTTGAACTGCGTCAACGGCGATCCCGTATCGATTGAGATGGCGTTCATCCCGTGCCTGCTGTTTCCCACAATCGAAAATATTGACGTGTCGGTCTTCAGTTTGTACGAGACCTATGAGATGCTGGGCCGAAAGCCGGTCATGGCGCAGGAGAAGCTCGATATCGAGGCACTGGGCGCGCGAGATGCCGGCCTGCTTGGACTGGAGCAGGGCGATCTTGCCTTGACGCTTGAGTGCGTGAGCTTCGATGCGAGCGGCCAGGCGGTCGAGTACGTCAAGTCGTTTAACCGCGGTGATGCGGGTGGATATACCTATACGTACTAGCTGGTTTTTTGCATAACGGGCTGAAAAGTTGACGGAATTTTGATTCGTTGAGCAGACTGTATATACAACCTTACATGGCTCAAAATCGACCGTTCGCCGATGGGGATAAATTAATCGACAAAGAGGTATCAAAAAGCCGTACCCTGTAACTGTGATTGGTATCAAATACTGATGATTTGTTACGAGGTGAGACGATGAAGATGCTCGATTACGTTCAGCTTGCCCATGTGCGTATGGGAGAGAACCTCGAGCGTTCGTCTGAGCTGGTAGCGCAGCTCGTTGATATTTTCCAGTCCGGTTCTTTTGACGCGCTGCGCATCGTTGCTTCGGGTTCGTCGCGCCATGCTGCGGATTGCGCCCGCGATTACCTGCAAGATGCGCTGCAGATGCAGGTGTCCGTTGTGACGCCCGAGGCCTTCGTCGATTTTGAACACACCTATCCACAGCATGCGCTTAACATTGCCGTCTCGCAGAGCGGCTATTCAACCAATACGATTGCGGCGCTCGATTACATGCGCGCACACGATATGGCTGCAGTTGCGCTCACGGCAAACGTCGAGGCACCCATCAAGGAACACGCTGACATCGTTCTTGACTACGGTGTGGGCGTCGAGTCGGTGGACTTTGTGACTCTGGGCGTCGAGGTTCTCGTTGAGTACCTGGTGCTCTTTGGTATTTACGGCGGTCAGGCGCGCGGAACGATTGACGCCAAGGGCGTTGCCCAGCGTCTTGACGACCTGCGCGAGGCTATCCAGGCCAATGCCGTGATGTGCAAGACCGCCGAGGCATATGTTCAAGACCACATGCTCGAGCTTTCTGAGCACACGCCCGCTATGGTCGTCGGCAACGGCCCCAACTATGGTGTTGCCGAGGAGGCAGCGCTCAAGCTGAGCGAGACCATCAAGATTCCTGCCATGCATCACGAAGGCGAGGAGTTCGTCCACGGTCCCGAGATGCAGATCGTTCCGGGCTATCTGGTGTTTATTGTCGACGATCCGCAGGGGTCGGAGCGTCTTGCGAATATCGCCGATGCGCTATCGAACGTTACGACAAAAACGGTGCTGCTCACGGCCCATCCCAAGGGTGGGGCTCACGAGGTTGTGGTGCCTCAGGTGGCTCCGCTGCTCAGCGCAATTCCCAATCTCGTGTTCTTCCAGACGATTGCGGCAATAATCGCCGAGCGTCTGAAGTCATGGGACGTTCACCCGTATCTCGATGCTGTCTCCAAGCAAATGGAGGTCAAGGCAGAGGGCTACGAAGAGTCAGTCAATGCGCTTAAGGCCAAAGCGGCTGAGTGTTACGGAATGTAAGCGGGTTTTGATGCCCGTTGGCATGGGGGATGTGGAAACAACCCCAGAAAGGAGAGACAAATGAAGGAAACCGAGAAGATCGAGATCATGCATTTCGACCAGGAGGGCTATCTCGAGGACGGCAAGGCGCTCTACGAGACCGGCAAGAAGATGACCGCGCTCGCCGACAAGGTCGCCGACGAGGGCTACGACGCCGTGTTCCTGATGGGCGTCGGCGGCACCTGGGACGAGCTCATGCA
>DBEYWP010000040.1:0-22533 GCA_048183675.1 Collinsella sp.
TCATTTCGTGTATCGTGTCCATATGCGGTTATTGCCTTTCTTCGAATCCTAACTTCAGCAATTAAGATTCTAGGCGATAACCGCTTCCTGCTTTCTACGGCCAGGGAAGCGGCCCTTACACCAACATTCGGCACGCGATCTCCAGCGCGTCAAACAGCTCCGTAAGCAACGCTGCCCTGTCGTCCGTAATCGCCAGGGCGCTCGAAATGCCGGTACCTTGCGCGCCAAGTCCAATCAGGCGACGAACGTCGCCTCCGCACCTGATTCCCGCTCCCTCCATGATAACGATGTCGGGATTGATGGACCGTACGGCAGCGATGGTCTCTGCGATGTAATCATCGCCGCTTGTATGGCCGGTTCCCACAAGGCTGCTCGGCTCGCAAAGAATCACGTCCGGGTCCATCGCCGCAACCGCTTTGGACTCTGTCACGCTATCGGCTGCAACAATGGTTAGAATCTCAAGCTCACGAGCGCGATCGATCGTTGCCGCCAACTTATCAACGGTCAGGGGGTGTGCCGTGTGATTTAGAAAGACAGCTTGAACTCCCGCGCTCTTAAGCGACTCAAGAGGTGTCAGTCCCATTCCTTTTCCGTCACCGACAAGATCGGCATGCTGCGCTGTGGGAATTGCAAATTTCAAATCCTTCGCAACTGCGCAGAGCTCGGGAACGGGAGCAGTCCAAAAAATCGAATGATCTCGATCTTTTGCGATTTCATCCGTAAGATGAGCCGCTGCAATTGAATCGTCCGCAAGCAAATAGGTCTTAGGACTGACTGTGAAAAGTGGCAGTTTTAAATCGGAACGTTTCATGAGAACACGTCCTTTCCGACTAATACATGGCCTGCCATACCGAGCGATTTAGCCGTTGAAGCTAATCTCGATGCCGGTTTCCAGCTTGGGGAGCACGCTTGGTGTCACGAGAACCGTTCCAGGAAGCAGCTCTCGCTCGCCATCGAACGCAATAGTTAGATGACCGAGCCCTCCCATGTTCTCGTTCGCAGCTTCACCAAACTCCTTAATCGTGTAGACCTGATCGCCGATGGAAATGGTGCCGCCCTCAGCAAGCACGTTATCCTCTGTAGGAGTTCCATCGTGAACGACGCAGATGTCGCGCAACTCTGCAGGAGCGGTCGGGCCAAACAGGACCACCATCTTCTCGTTGAGAAGCTCCTCAACAAACGAGCCGATCTCAGTGACCTTAACCTTGTACATTTGATTTCTCCTATCTTTGTTACGCCGCAGGCGCAGTCATTGACCTGTCGATAACACGAATAGCCTGGGCAAAAGCATCGTGATAGCTTTCGTTGGCCAGATGGTCTAGGGCGGTCTCGATATTCAACCCCAACATCTCGCTCATCTCCGAAAACTCCGGTTTGAGGGAAAGCCCTTTGAGCTCATAGCAACCGTTAATCACGCCGTCATGATCAGTCAAGATCATCACAAACGCCTTTCGGCTAAAACTCACCTTGCACATACCCGTGCCCAAGTATCCCTCATGATCGCGAGCGCGCTCATGGATGAGAACACGCACCCTCTTCCAATAGCGATACTGGGTGAATGTTCCTGCAAGCCATACAAGAATAAAGAAGGCTATTGTAATGAGCGCGTTGAGCATAGCGGGCCTTTCCCTCTTAAAGCATTCAGTTTACAGGCCAAAGGACAGTACGTAGGCGAGAATAATCTGGATCGGGGTGGTAATCAACTTACCAAACAGGAATGCAGGGTAACCGATTTCGATCGTCTCGGGCTTTGCCTCCATGAGAGTCATGCCAACGGGAGCAAAGTCGGAACCAACCTGGCAGTTGACGGCAAAGAAGCCGGGAAGGGCAAAGTTGGCGGGAATCGTGCCGTTGGCGATTTGGTTGCCAACAAGAACAGAAAGCACAGAAGCGATGATTGCGCCCGGGCAGATCAACGGCGAAAGGAACGGGATTGAGCAGAACATGCCAATTGCCAGCATACCGGGCAGCGAGCCCGCAAGCGGAGTGAGAACGCCGGCGAGAACGTTCGCGAAACCCGTGTAGTTAATAATGCCGATCAACACCGAGACAAACGCCATAAAGGGGATGATATTGCGGATAACGTCATTCACGGTATCACGTGCAGCCTGATAGATGATGCTGATGACGCGACCAACGCCGGTGCCGATCTTAGAGACAACGTCCATAACCCCGTTAGACTGTTTGGACGCAAGCTCGGCACGTCCCTCGGCAATCTTTGCGTGAACGTTTTCCTTCGTCGTCTCCTCGTATGCCTTTTCGGTCTTTACCGGCTCAGCGGGAACATCCGCGGCATCGACAAGAGCGATGCAATCGGGATTGACATCGGACGCAAAGAGATCCTCGGTGATGAACTGTGCCAGAGGGCCAGACGGGGAACCAGGTTTGATGTTCAGCGTCTTAAGGCCCATCTTGGGATAAGTGCCGCAGCGGGCCACGCCAGCGCAGTCGATAACAACAGCGCATGCCTGATCGGTCTCGATCGGGTCCTTAAACTGGTCGTGCGCCTCGGCGCCGGTAAGCTCCGCGATGCGAAGGGCAACCGGGCTGATTCCGCCCAGGGTCACGCTCAGAACATAGGGCTTTTCGGCCGTGGGGGTAATGATAAGGGGTCCGCCCCAACCGTTGCCGCCGTGGGACGCCTTTACGCTTTTGAATTCACTCATGATCTAGACTCTCCTTTTGCGCTGAACTACTAGGCGGCAAGCTTAGCTTCGTTGCGCTTCTTCATGATGAGGTACAGCTTCTCGGTGACGATGCCCTTGATCAGGCAAACGATCAGGCCAACGACGAGGAAGCGGATAGCAAGCTCAGAGGAGTTCTTCCCCAGCGCCTCGTAGCCAGCCGAGATGCCAAGCCAAACAAAAAGCTCGGACGAGTTGGCGTGCGGGAAAAGACCGACGATGGGATCATCATGGACACGACTGCATCGTAGAATGCAGGTTTATAGTCCTCCTCGACAAATACACCAAAGGTGTACGCCATCGGGTTGCAGAGGAAGAAGGTACAAAGGAATGGAATGAGGGTATAGCGGAGAACTGCATATTTGGTGCACTTCTTCATGAACCCATAGACACGCTCCTCGCCAATCAGCTGGATGATTGCCTTGATCGTAAGGATCAGGCAAATCAGCATGGGGATCATGCCCGTGATAAACGAGGCAAACTGCTCGCCCGCAGCATTAAAAAGGCCGGTAAAGCCCTCCGCAAGGAAGATAAGGAAATCGTTTACTGCTCCCATTTTCATTCTCCTTAATTGATGTTCGTTACTGCTATCGTCCTACCTGAGCGCCCGCTCCTCCCCTTTCATTCGGCCATATACGCTCATGGTTGTCTACGGTCGTCTATATATTACAAAGCGACCGCCTTCTGAGTTTTGCCCTTGCATTCCTTTCGGTGAATGGTTGGTTTTGTAGGGCAAACGGCTATGCGCTCTTTAGCTCATAGATGTTTTCTAATGCCTTAAATATGCGCATATACCTGTCAAAACGCACATTGTATATCTCGTGGACTTTGTCGCTTTTTTCAACGGAATCTAGCCTTTTGCAGACCCCAGCGGCAACATCGGCCAAATCTTGTCCGCAAGAAGCTGAAAGCGCTAGCAATGCCGCGCCCTGACCGGCACCGGACGATTCCATACGCACTAAATCGATTCCCAACACGTTTGAGAGCGTTTGCGCCCAAAAATCGTTCTTAGCCCCTCCGCCAACAAGCCTAATGCCGAACCACTCCTGCGAATGGTTCACGGATTCCTTGAGTTCCCTGAGGGCATATGCCGTGCCCTCCATAAGTGCCCTCTCAAGCTCCGAACGCGTCGTGTCAAGGTCAAGCCCCAAAAAGGCACCTCGAACCGACGGGCAACCGTGCAAGACCTTTTCCCCCGACAGATGCGGATAGAACATGAGGTCCCTCATGTCGTAGAAAGGATCCTCAACGGCCTTGTCCTCGAGATCGTAGGAGTCGCTGTCTAGAATCTGCCCGTACCACCACTCCTTAGCTCCGCCACACGACCTAATACTGAGCTGGACTTGCGTCTTAAGGGTATTACGCCATTTAAACAATACGGGCTTACCAACATCTGGAAGTTCAACCCCTTCTGCCGAATACATCAGCACACCGCTTGTGCCAAGCGAAATGGTGGGAATGCCTTCCAGGAGGCAGCCCGTACAAATCGCCGCCGCAGGATTATCGCCCGTTCCCCTTACAATCGATGCATCTGCAGGAATTCCTGTCTCGGCAGAAGCCCTTTCGCTGACGAACCCGATAACCTTGTCGGAAGGCTCGACAGCGGGTAGCAATGACCTAGGAACCCCAAAATGCTCACAAACCTCGTCAATCCAAGTTTGCTTCTTATTATCGAAAAGCCCCGTTGTCGACGCTCCGCAATAGTCCATGCCGGGATGTCCGCCAAACTTGAGAGCGATCCAATCCGAAACCGAAAGGAATACCTCGCTCTTGGAAAGAGCAGCTGGGTTGTTCTTAGCCATCCATGCAAGGTTCATTGCCGGAACCCCAGTTGAGAGGAAGCTGGCAACCTGGGGAAGACCTACAGCTAACGCCCACTGCTTCTCATCAAAAACAGTGTCAATCGTGCGTTGATCATTCCACATTATCGCCGGACATGTCGGAACCCCAGCAGCATCAACCAGCACCGTCGTATGCATTTGCCCGGTGGCCCCAACGCCCTTAATTAGAGACAGGTCGACCTTCTCCCCAAGCAAGGCGCACGCCGAACAAACGGCATCCCACCATATCCCGGGTTCAATCTCTCTCCAACCGGGATGAGGCTCAGAGCATTCGTAAGCCTCGCTTGCAGTTGCGACAACTTTTCCACTTTCATCAATGCACGTAAGCTTCACCGATGACGTGCCAACATCGACACCAAGGTAGAGCGCGCCCATTTTCGCCTCATCCATATCTATAATTCCGCTTTACTCAGCGATGCCGTTGATGGCGCGGGTCGTTTTGTAGGCAACAGCCGCAACGGCTTCTCGAGCATCGATTAGCACCTTGGCAAGATTGTGCTCATTGTTGTTTGCCTCATACGCCTTGCAAACAGTTGTGATGTAGGCCTTGCGCAGGTCGCTTGCGATATTGATCTTGGACATCTTGTGCGGCTGCATCGCATGGATGGTCTCGTAGGGAATTCCCGAGCCGCCATGAAGAACGAGGGGACACGGAGATACCTCTGCAAGCTTCTCAAGCAGCGGCAAATCGATGCGCGGCTCATCTTCGAGGCCATGAACATTACCGATGGACACGGCCAGCAAATCACAGCCCGTGCGCTCTACGAACTCACAAACCTGATCCGGGTCGGTCTTAAGATCCGCCTCGGAAACATGATCGTCCTCCTTGCCCTTGATGGCGCCAAGCTCCGCCTCGACGGGCACGCCATAGCAATGGCAATAGTCGACCGCCTGGCGCGAGAAGCGAATGTTCTCTTCAAAGGAAAGCGCGGCACCGTCGATCATGACAGAGGTGAAGCCAGCCTGGACCGCCCGGCGTACGTCCTCGAGCGTCTTGCCGTGATCGAGATGCAGACACGTGGGAACGATATAATCCTCCGCCGCGCGCTTTACGATGGATGCGATCATGCCGTAATCGGACAGCTTGACGTTAGTAGGGGCGATCTGAAGAATACCCGGCATCCCGGCCCTCTGTAATCCATCCAGGATACCCAAGGTCATCTCCATGTTCGTCGTGTTATATGCGGGAAGGAGCCATCCGTTCTTGCGTGCAATCTGGATCAGCTCAGTCGAAGTTACAACTGCCATGATTCCTCCAACCGGGTTACGGCAATTCGAGTTGAGTTTTCGTTCCAGATACTTATATAGACGTCTATGTACCTGTTTATAGACGACTATATACCTTTTTGATTTATGCGCAAAGCACTAAATACCGCAAATCGAAAAAAGGGGCTGTCGAGAAGCACTCGACAGCCCCTTTCATTTGACATGCTTACCCCAGCGCCCCATTTGCCAGCATATCGGTAACGTCATTTAGGCTCGAAACTATTGCCGTGGCCAATCTTTCCATCTCATCTGTTGGCTCAGAGAGATCGGGGACCATGACAGTGCAAAATCCTCCTGCAAATCCCGCACGCACCCCGTTATAGGAATCCTCTAAAACGAGGGATTTCTGCGGCGAAGCTCCTAGCTCATCCGCCGCTTTCAAAAAGACGTCTGGATAAGGCTTGGCGTGTTCGACCTCAATACCAGAGACGATCGAATCGAAATAAGGGAGTATTCCTCCCCTTATCAAATTTGCCTCGATCATTTTTCTGCTCGATGATGAAGCAACTGCCATCGGAATTCCCTCAGCCTGAAGATAGTCGAGAAGCCGATCTAATCCGGGTTTCTTCTCTGCGCCCTGAGCCAGCGCTTCATGCGCTATTTCGTAAAAACGGTCAACAAACGCTTGAGAATCGACCTCATCACCATACCACTCGCGAATAATGGACACCGCTTCAGATCCATTGGTGCCACGCATGGCGTCCGCAAGACCCTCTTTGCATTCAACCTCAAACTCAATTGCGGTTTTGGGCCAGCAGGAAGCCCAAATCGGCTCAGTATCGAACATGAGCCCGTCCATATCGAAGATAACCGCCTCGAACATACTGCCTCCTAGTTAAAATAGACGTCTATATACGTTTATTCTATCAAAGGAGACCTATCTTTCGCGACGGCATGAAAGGAGACGGGCCCAGTAAAAGCCGGCAGGCACCTCGCCCACCAAAAACCACCACGATGGGGACTATTCCCATCGTGGTGGTTGCCCTACATCGATCTACTTGGCGTGGCACTTCCAGAGCGGCCCTTGCATCGGCATGTATGTTACAGGCAAAGCCATACGCTACTTGGCGCGGCCCTCCTCATAGCGCTCGACCAGCTTGGCCTGAACGTCATAGGGCACCTGCTCATAGCCTGCGGGCTTCATGGTAAAGTCGCCCGTGCCGCGCGTGATAGAGCGCAGGCGCGTCGAGTAATCCGTCAGCTCGGCAAGCGGCGCCTGGGCAATGACCACGGTGTCTCCGCGCTCATCGGTCTCCATGCCCGTCACGCGACCGCGCGAGGCCGAGATGTCGCCCATCACGGCGCCAGCGTAGCTCTCGGGGATAGCCACCGTAATTTCCTCGATGGGCTCCAGCACCACCGGGTCGGCATCGGCGCATGCCTTGCGCAGGCCGATGCGGGCCGCCGCGCGGAACGCCATCTCGTTGGAGTCGACGCTGTGATACGAGCCGTCGTACACAGCCACGCGAATGCCCGTGAGCGGGTAGCCGGCAATGATGCCGTCCTTCATGGTCTCCTGGACACCCTTGTCCACGGCGGGGATCAGCGAGCGCGGAATGCGACCGCCCACGACCTCGTCTACAAACTCATAGCCATCGCTCGTGCCGTCGGGCCCAATGAGCGGCTCAACGCGCAGCCAGCAGTCGCCATACTGACCGGCACCGCCAGTCTGCTTCTTGTGGCGGCCCTGGGCACTCGCCGTGCGGCGGATGGTCTCGCGATACGGAATGCGGATCGGCACACTTTTGGCCGCGACCTTGGTACGGTCCTCAAGGCGATTGAGCAGGACCGAAACCTGTGCCTCGCCCACCGCCGAAATGATGGTCTGGCCGGTCTCCTCGTCGCGGTCGATGCTCATGGTCGGATCGGCCTTGCAGGCCTTTTCGATAAACGTGTAGAGCTTCTCTTCGTCGCCGCGGTTCTCGGCCTCGATGGCAATGCGATACTGCGAGTTGGGAAACTTAAACGCCGCTGCCTCGACCTTACCGGTAATGGAGAGCGTGTCACCCGTCTCTGCCGCCAACTTGGGCGCCACGATAATGTCGCCGGCATAGGCGTGACCGACCTCGGTCATGTCGCGGCCGCACATCACATACAGGTGAGCCAGACGATCGCTCTTGCGGGTACGCGCGTTGATCAGCTCAAGGCCCGGCTCAAGCGTGCCCGTCAGCACCTTGATAAAGCTGATGCGGCCCTGCTGCGGATCGGCCAGGGTCTTAAACACAAATGCCACCGGACGGTCATCGTCACTCGAGATCTTAAGCGAATCGCCGTCGATGAGTGGCATCTCGCCGTAGTCCGTCGGCGCCGGGAAGTACGTGGCGATGTCGTCCATCAGCGAGTTGACGCCCTGCTCCTTAACGCAATCGCCCGCAAAGACCGGCACAAAGATGCGCTCGGCGATCGCCTTCGACAGCAGACCTTCAAGCTCCTCCTGCGTCAGCGTCTCCTCGCCTTCCAAGTACTTCATCATCAGTTCGTCATCAGCCTCGGCCACCAGCTCGCACAGATGGTCATGGGCCTCCTCGGCCTGGGTACGATACTCCTCGGGAATCTCCGACTCAACGGCTTCGGTGCCGTTGCAATGGCGCGCCTTCATGCGCACTAGGTCGATGATGCCGTCAAAGTCCTCGCCCTCGCCCCAGGGAAGGGTCACGGCGCCCAGGCGCGTGCCAAAGCGCTCCTGCAGCAGGTCCATTGTGGTCGTAAAGCTGGCCTCGGAGCGCGACAGGCGGTTCACGAACACCGCACGCGCCAGGCGCAGGTCCTCCGCCGCATACCAAAGCTTGACGGTCGTAGGCTGCGGGCCCGCTTCAGCGTCGACCACAAACAGAGCCGTCTCGCAAACGCTCATCGCGGCAAAGGCGTCGCCGATAAAATCGGGGTAGCACGGGGCATCGAGCACATTGATGCGCGCGCCCTTCCAGTCGATCGGCGCAATGGTCGTCGAGATGGAAAACGCACGCTTGACCTCTTCGGGGTCATAGTCGAGCGTGGGCTTGGTGCCGTCGTGGCCGCCCAGGCGGGCGGTCTTGCCGGAAAGGTGGAGCATGGCCTCGGCGAGTGAAGTCTTGCCCACCCCGCCTTGGCCTACGAGCACCACGTTCCTTACGTTACCGGTCTTGGGAGCACCCATGATGACCTCCTTGCAGGGCCGCGCGCAATGCGCGACGCCAACGGGGAGAGTTCGCGGTCGGTGCCGTCCCGGGAGCAGCATGGTCGGCAGCCGAGCCGACTCACCCTCCAAATGTCCTATGCCACCACCCTACCCTCACGGGCGGCTGTCCATGCATACCTTTCGGCGCACGTATGGATACAGGCGGCGAGAGGAAGAGACAAGCTTGTGGGGCGATTATTAAACCCCATCGATACAAATAAAAGCCGCCGCAGACCATAAGACCCGCGGCGGCTTCATCTCAATACATGGTTGAGCCTACTCCTCGATACGGCTCAAGAACTCACGGGTGCGTTGCTCGCGCGGATGGTCGATAACCTGCTCGGCCGGACCCTCCTCGACAATGCGGCCACCGTCCATAAAGACCACGCGGTCGGCAACATCGCGCGCAAACTGCATCGCGTGGGTCACGATTACCATCGTCATATCCTGCGCGGCAAGGTCTTTAATGACACGCAGCACCTCGGCCGTTAGCTCGGGATCGAGCGCCGAAGTCGGCTCGTCAAAGAACAGGATCTCCGGGTCGAGCGCCAAGGCGCGGGCGATGCTCACGCGCTGTTGCTGACCACCCGAAAGCTCACATGGTACCTTGTTCTCGTTGCCCGTAAGCCCCATCTGCGCGATCAGCTCACGCGCACGCGCTTCGGCCTGCTCGCGCGGGCGCTTGAGCACGCGAATCGGAGCATCGGTGATGTTTTTCATCACGGTATAGTGCGGAAACAGATTATAGTTCTGAAACACCAGGCCAAATCGCGAGCGCGCCTGCTTGGACACGTCGCCTTTCGCATATTCCGCACCCGACCCCGCGTCCGTCGCAACGGCAAGGTCGCCAAACGAAAGCGAGCCACCGTCGAGTGTCTCGAGTAGTGTGGCGCAGCGTAGAAGCGTGGACTTACCGCCGCCCGAAGGCCCGATAATCGCCACGACCTCGCCGCGCTTTACCTCGAGCGAGATATCCTTGAGCACCTCATTGCCGCCAAACGCCTTGCGTGCGTTCGCTATATCCATTACCGAATTAATCATGGTAGTAATCCAATTTTTTCTCGGCAGCGCCAAGCAGCATCTCGACGACGAAGTTAAAGACCCAGTAGATCAGCGCCGCAATCGCAAACGGCACCATGCTCACTTGCGAGGCGACCAGCGCCTTGGCCGTCGAGAACATCTCCCCCACGCCGATGGCAAACGCCAGCGACGTGTCCTTGACCAGCGTGATGATCTCGTTGCCCATCGCCGGCAGAATACGCTTGGCGACCTGCGGCATCACGATGTACAAAAACGTCTGCAGACGCGAGTAGCCCAGCACCTCGGCGGCCTCATATTGACCACGCGGAATCGACTGCAGGCCCGAGCGATAGATCTCGGCAAAGTAGCCGGCGTAGTTGATGATGAACGCCACAACGCACGCCGTCCACTTGGAATCGGGCGTGAGCGAGATGCCGAACACGTAGTACGGGGCAAAGTAGATGGCAAACATCTGCAGCATGAGCGGCGTGCCGCGCATCACCGAAATGTAGATGCGCGCAATCCAGCGGAGCGGCGCAATTTTGCTCATGCGCATGAACGCCACGGGGATTCCCAGCGGAATCGACCCGAGCAGCGTCAACACAAACAGCTGCAAGCTGACCAAGAATCCCTGGCCAAGCATCTGCATCATGACCTGAATAGACAACCCAAGCTCTCTTTCACAGTAACAGAACAGCAGGTGTTAATTGAAATAGGCACAGTGCCCAAGATTGCGAGCGACAAGCCCGACGAAGCGTACTTTGGTACGCGAGGAGGGTTGGAGCCGCAAGGTTGGGTGCTGTGGCTATTTCAAAACCCAGTTGTCGAAGGATAGACCGTAGCTTGAATACTTGTCGCACAGGTCCTTGACCGTGCCGTCCTCGTAGAGCGCCTTGAGCGACTCGGTCACGGCGTCGGCCGACTTGGTGTCGCCCTTCTTAAAGCCGACGGCGTAGTGCTCGCTGGACAGCGGCTCATCAAGCTGTGTATAGGCATCGGGCTTGGCGGCAAGCTGGTACTGGGCAATCGAAAGGTCGCAAGCCACGGCATCGACCGCGCCGCTCTCGAGCTGCATAAAGGCCGTATTGTACTCGCCGATCGTGTCGAGCGTGGCAAACGTCGCCGCCAGATCCTTCCGGTCACCCTCGAGCACATCCTGCGCAGCGGAATCGGTCTGGGTAATCACGGTCTTTCCAGCAAGATCATCCCAGCTCTTGATGCCCGCATCCTTCTTTACCACCAGCACCTGCTCGTTGAGCATATACGGCTCGGAGAACGTGTAGTCGTCCTCGCGGCCCTCCATGGTAAAGCCGTTCCAGATGCAGTTGATGGCGCCCGAATTGAGCAGCGTGTCCTTGGCATCCCAATCGATGGCCTCGTAATCGACATCCCAGCCCTGCTTATCGGCAACAGCCTTGGCAAGGTCAAGGTCAAAGCCCGTGTACTCGCCATCGTCGCCCACAAAGCCGTACGGAGGATAGGACTTATCAAAGCCCACCACGAGCTTCTTGGACTCCGCAGCGCCCTTCACATCCTTGGCCGCGGTAGATCCGGCAGCAGAGCCCTTGCCGGCACCACCGCCGCAGCCGACAAGACCAAGGCCGAGCACCGTGGCAAACGAGCCGGCTAGACCAACAAACTGACGACGAGACATTTCGGTATTCATGGTATTCCCCCTTGATGGCACTTTAGTTAAGTAAAGTGAGTCATGTAACGTTCAGAATCATACACTTTAGCGTGATAGAGCACAAGGCGAGTTTGCCCGCCGCGTGAGGGGTGTGCGGGTTAAGTTTCCTGCTCTACAGTCCTGCTCACGACGGAGGCCACATTAAGTGGCCTCCTGTTCGTGCGGAGCTCGCGATAAACTTAACCTCCACACCCCTCACGCGGCGGGCAACCGTCGTTGGGCTTATCACTGACACGATTAAACCGCTTGCATATCGTCTGCTGGCTTGGCACGGTACAATACTTGCAGCTTTAATTCATGAATTAGTGGAGTTATTGATGGCAGAATCTCGTGCGGAACGTAGGGCTCGTCGTGCTTTGGTGGAGGCGGCTGAGGGGTCGAAGGAGGAGAAATCTTCTACGAAATCCAAGTCTTCTAAAGCTGCAAAAAGCAAATCGACCAAGAACAGGGCTAAGACCAAGCGTTCTGACTCTCGTCGGAGCGAGGTCAAGGCATCTCAGACTCGCTCCAAGCGCTCGCATAAAGATCAGGTTTCGTCTGCGCGTAAAGCTGTGGACCCCAAGTCTCCCTGTTCCATCATGAAAGCCTGCGGTGGGTGCACGGCGCTCAATCGTCCTTATAAAAAGCAGTTGGCAGCTAAGCAGGCCGCTATGGAGGAGCTTTTTGCTGCTCTTTGCGAGCGCGAGGGTATTAGCGTCGACCCCATTCGCGGTATGGGCGTCACCCTGGGCGACCCGGGTAAATATCCTGCGCCGCGCGGTTTTCGCCATAAGGCCGCCACTCCCTTTGCCCCTGGCAAAGAGGGCGCTGTCCGCTGCGGCTTTTTTGAGCGCGGCACGCACAGAATCGTTGCTGTTCCCGAATGCCCTGTCGAGGCACCGGGCGCCCGGCAGATTCTTAACGGCATCGCGCGTGAAGCTGAGCGCCTGCACATTCCCGCCTTTAACGAGGACAAGCACCTGGGCTTGCTTCGCTATGCCGTCGTTCGCTGCGGCTGGCGCACCGACCAGATCATGGTCACCCTCGTGACCGCCCAGCGCGACTTGCCGCATGCGCAGGAGTTCTTTGAGGCTGTCGCCGCGCTCAATCCGCACATCGTCACCGTCGCCCAAAACATCAACGGACGTCCCGGCAACGCCATCCTCGGCGAGGAAACCCGCATTGTATATGGCGCCGAGTGCATGCGCGACCAGCTGCTCGGCTGCGAGTTCGATATCTCCCCCACCGCGTTCTACCAGACCAACCCGCAGCAGACCGAGCTGCTCTATCAGCTCGCGATTGACGGCATGGACCTGCAGCAGGGCGACGTACTCATGGATGCCTACTGTGGCAGCGGTACCATCGGTCTTTGCGCAGCTAAAGATGCCCAGAACAAGGGTATCGGCATTATGCTGCTCGGCGTTGAGCGCAACCCGGCGGGCATTGCCGACGCACGTCGCAATGCCGAGCTCAACGGCCTCACCCGCAGCGCTTGGTTTATGGCCGACGACGCCACCGACTACATCCTGGATGCCGCCGACAACAACGAACGCGTCGACGTTCTTTCCATCGACCCGCCGCGCGCCGGCTCCACGCCCGAGTTCCTCGAAGCTGCCTGCGCACTTAAGCCGCGCCGCATCACCTATATCAGCTGCAACCCCGTGACCCAAGAGCGCGACCTGCACCAGCTCCTCGACGGAGGCTATCGCCTGCTCAAGATCACGCCAGTCGACATGTTCCCTCACACCGACCACACCGAAACCGTAGCGGTCCTCGAACGCCGCTAACCAACCTCAGTAGATTTTTGGGACAAGAAAGGGGGCGACCCGCCTGGGCCGCCCCCTTCGCTTGGTTTATAAACTCCGCTACATCCCATTGCGCAGATCGCACACGCCGGCTGCCGCCATCTCGCACAGCAGCGTCTCGCGGTCGCGCGTCACGATCAAATCCAGTGGGAAGTGAATCTCGTCGAGCATCTTGCGCGCGTGATCGAGCTTGCCAATGGCCATGCCAATGTGGGCATCGGTCGACACGCCAATGCCCACGCCCAGCTCGGCGCAGCGCTCGGCGATCTTGCGGCATACGGCCCAATGCTCAGTGTCGACACCGTGTTCAAGACTATGGTTGTTGATCTCGATAATCTTGTGCTTGGCCTTAGCTGCCAACAGCACCTCGTCGATATCGAACGGCACGCCCGAACGCCCCGTGTGACCCAGCATGAACACCTTGGGGTGCTCCAGGGCATTGATATACATCTCGGTCGTCTGGGCCAGCGTCGCGCCCTCAGCAATCTGCGGATTATGCACGCTCGCAACCAAATAATCCAAATTACGCGTAACCAAATCGAACAGCGAATGCTGACGGCTGTACGAATCGCCGGCAATATCGAGCGTGACAGGAGTGTCCTCGCCAAACAGGCTTCCGTCCAGCGAAACGATATCGGCCTCGGCACCACGCAGCACCAGCACGCCGCTCCAAATGCGCGGCCAGATATCCTGGTTGATAAAGAACTGGTAACTGCGCAGGTCATTGGGGCAAGCCGTAACCATAGAGCTCAAATGGTCGGCAGATCCGAGCACCTGCAGGCCACGCTCTGCCGCCCAGTACACATTCTCCTCAATGGTCGAATATGCATGCGCAGAGAACATCGTATGGGTATGAATGTCACAAGAAAGCAGGTAGGGCATCAGGTCTCCTTATCTGGCACGGCCGTCGCTTATATTCATTGTACGCATAGCCTTCGATAGTCGTAAAACCACTCCATCCCAAAGACACAACGTCCATGACAACGGGGTCCGGCTTAACACCAAACCCCGTTTCACGTAAAACATTGTAGGCAGAGCGCTTTACTTTTAACGATACTCGTCCGCCAACTGTTTCCAAGCGGGTAGCGAATTGATAATCGTCTCGTAACTCACGCAGTAGCCCAAGCGGAACCAGCCCGGCATACCAAAGCTGTCCGAGGGAACCGCAAGCAACTCATACTTCTTTGCGCGCTCGCAAAACGCATTCGCATCGGGCTCCAACGCTTTCACCCATAGGTAGAACGCGCCATCCGGCTCAACATAGGTGTAGCCATACTCCGCTAGTGCGTCGGTAAGCGCGGTGCGGTTGCGTGCATAGGCCTCAACGTCACTCGGCTCATCGATGCAGTCGATAATTACGCGCTGAAAGAGCGCCGGCGCGCACACGAAGCCCAGCGTACGGGCGGCACCGGCAACGGCGGGCATTAGACGTTCTGCCTGCGGATTGGTGTTGGGAACCAAGATCCAGCCCACGCGCTCACCAGGCAGCGACAGCGACTTAGAATACGAGTAGCACACCACGGTGTTCTCGTAGATCGAGGGCACCCAAGGTACCTCGGCACCGTACACGATCTCGCGGTACGGCTCATCCGAGATGAGCATAATCGGATTCTCGGGATCGCGCTGAGCGTTGGCCTCGCGCAGAACATTGGCCAGTCGCGTCAGCGTGTCGCGTGTATATACGGCACCGGTCGGATTATTGGGCGAGTCGATGATGACGGCAGTCGTCTTATCGGTAATCGCCTTGAGCACGTTGTCCACACTCAGCTGGAACGTATCTTCATCGGCGAGCGCCTCAACACACGTACAGCCGGCCTTCTCAATCCAAACGCGATACTCCGGAAAGTACGGGGCGATAACAATAACCTCGTCGCCCGGGTTCGCAACGGCGTTGAGCGTGCAGGTGAGCGAAGCCGCGGCACCCACCGTCATAAAGACGTCTTTGCCCTCATAGCTCGTGCCAAAGCGGCGGTTGAGCGATTCGGCGACGGCTGCTCGACATTGCGGCAGGCCCGGAGCGGGGGTGTAGCCGTGCAACTGGTCACTCGGCAGCTCCAGGGCCTTCTTAATCGACTCAGCCACAGCAGCGGGCGCCGGAACGCTCGGATTGCCCAGCGAAAAATCGAATACGTTTTCCGCACCGATCTGCGCCTTGCGCTCAAGGCCATAGCTAAAAATCTCACGGATGATGGAGCTTTCCGCACCGCGAGCATACATAGTTTCGTTGATCATCTGTTCCCCTTTCGCATAGGCGCTATTGTACGCTTTAGCCGAGCAAAGTGCCGCAGCAATGTTGATTGGGAACAGACTTAAATGCGTGAAAACGCTCATTTAAGTCTGTTCCCAATCAACAAAAAGAAAAAGCCTCCGCAGGTTTCCCCGCAGAGGCTTTCGCCACAAAGGCTATTTGTCGGCGTCGGTGTCGGCACCGGCATTGACGGCACAGTCATCGCCGGCATCATCGGATGCGGCTTCGGCATCCTCCTGCATGGCCGCCTGCGCAAATGCCGCGGCATCGGCCGCCAGCTCCTCCTCGCTCATACGAGGCGCACGCTTCTTGGTCGGCATGCCGGCCGCCTTGGCATTGCGCTCCTCCTTGGCCGCCAGGATATCGCCCTCGCGCTCAAGGTAGGCGTCCCATTCGTTGTCGAGCAGGGCATTCACGGCGTCGCCTTCGACGGTCTCGCGCTCAAGCAGCACCTTGGCCATCAAATCGAGCTGGTCGCGACGGGCATCCAAAATCTCGACCGCACGACGATGGGCCTCACGCATAATGCGCTGGACCTCGATGTCGATGCGGCGCGCCGTCTCCTCGGAGTAATCCTGGTGATCGGCGTAGTCGCGGCCCAGGAATACCTGATGCTGCGCCTCACCAAACACCTGCGTTCCAAGCTCCTCGCTCATGCCCAGGCGCGTGACCATCTCGCGCGCCATCTTGGTCGCGCGCTCCAGATCGTTGCTCGCGCCCGACGTGATGTCGTCGCACATGAGTTCCTCGGCAACGCGACCGCCCAAGAACACGGCAAGCTCGTCGAGCATCTCGTTCTTGGTCTTGAGGAAGTGGTCCTCCTGCGGAAGCTGCAGCGTGTAGCCCAGCGCCTGGCCGCGGCTGACGATCGAGATCTTGTGAACCGGATCGGAGTGCTCCAGGATGTGACCCACCAGGGCATGGCCGCTCTCGTGGTAGGCGATCGTGGTGCGCTCGGCCTCGGTCATCACGCGACCCTTGCGCTGCGGACCGGCAATCACGCGCTCCATCGATTCCTCGACCTCGTCCATCGAGATCACGGAACGATGGCGGCGGGCAGCCAGCAGCGCAGACTCGTTGAGCAGATTTGCCAGATCGGCGCCGGTGAAGCCAACGGTCATCTGGGCGAGCTTCTCAAACTTCACGTCCTCGTCCATCGGCTTGTTCTCGGCATGCACGCGCAAGATCTGCTCGCGGCCCTTCACATCCGGACGGTCAACCGTAACCTGACGGTCAAAACGACCGGGGCGCAGCAACGCCGGATCCAGGATGTCAGGACGGTTGGTTGCAGCGATCAGGATGACCGACTCGCTCTCCTCAAAACCGTCCATCTCGACCAGCAGCTGGTTGAGCGTCTGCTCGCGCTCGTCGTGACCGCCGCCCAAGCCAGCTCCGCGCTGACGTCCCACAGCATCGATCTCATCGATGAAGATGATCGACGGAGCCTGGGACTTGGCCTCCTTAAAGAGGTCACGCACGCGGCTGGCGCCGACACCCACGAACATCTCGACAAAGTCGGAACCCGAGATGCTAAAGAACGGCACGCCCGCCTCGCCGGCTACAGCCTTGGCCAGCAGCGTTTTACCGGTGCCCGGAGGGCCCACCAGCAACACGCCGCGCGGAATCTTGGCGCCCAGCTTGCGATAGCGGTCCGGATCGCTCAAAAAGTCACGGATCTCCTCGAGTTCCTCGACTGCCTCGTCCACGCCGGCAACGTCTTCAAACTTGACCTTGGGGCGCGTGGCCTCGTTGGTCTTGGCGTTGGTCTTGCCAAACTGCATGTTCCTGTTGTTGGCGCCCATCATCTGGCGCATAAAGTAGAACATGATGGCGATAAGGGCGATCGTCGGAAGCACGCTCATCGCCAAGTCGCCCCAAAAATCGGGATCGTTGGTGTTGACGATGTACTTGGTATCGGGGTGCTCCGCCATGAGCTCGGCAAGCGAATCGGAGCCGACATAGGTCGAGGAGAAGCTCTTGAGCTCGCTCGTATCGCCCTTGTCCTTCTTCGTCTTCCAGTAATGACCCGTCACGCTTCCGTCTTGAACCGTATAGGTCAGATCTTCGACGCGATCCTGCTTGATGGCGCTCACCATCTCGCTCGTCGCGAGCTTAACGGTATTGCTGGAATTGGCAAAGCCGGAGCCCATGTTAAAGAAGGCGTAGCCCAGAAGCGCGCAAGCCAAAATAAAATACAGCCAGCCCGTACGCGTGGGCTTCTTGCCTCCGGGCATCCCCGGGATCTTTGGGTCCCGGGGAGTCTGGGAATTGTTATCGTTACGGTCGTCGGGCATCTTACGAATAAACCTCCGGTTTCAAAATGCCCAGATACGGAAGGTTACGATAGCGCTCGGCATAGTCGAGGCCGTAGCCCACCACAAAGGCATCGGGGCAATGGGTTCCAACATACTTGGGCGTGATGGCCGAGGTGCGGTCCTCAACGTCCTTCCACAGGAAGGCAGCGACCTCCAGCGAAGCGGGCTTGCGGCTCTCGAGGTTCTTCATCAGGTACTTGAGGGTCAGGCCCGAGTCCAGAATGTCCTCGACGATCAGCACGTCGCGACCACGGATGTCGATATCCAGATCCTTAATGATACGCACGATGCCCGAAGACTTCACACCGTCGCCATAGCTCGAAACAGCCATGAAATCGATGTTGGTCGGCAGCTCGATCTTGCGCATCAGGTCGCCCATAAAGACCACGGCACCGCGCAGGACCGCAATCAGCACCAGATCCTTACCCGCGTAGTCGCGCGTAATCTCCTCGCCCAGGCGAGAGACGATACCGTCGATATCCTCCTGCGTGAACAGAACCTTCTCGATATCCGGATGTTGAGAAGCCATGACAACCCTTTCTTGTGCTTATCGCCCACACACCGCCGTATGGACGCGAACTACACATTCTAGCAGCGCACGGGGTAAATTTACCAGCCCGTGCGCCATCAGCGCGGGAATACCGTCAACGTCGCACAGAATAGCAGGCGTGGGACGTTATTCCGCATCGACCACGCGGAGCAGATATGCCACGCGCGTTGCGGCCGTGCACTTAAAACGCTCGTCCGCGCGAACTCCGGCGACCCACACCACGGCACCTCCCGGCGCCGTCCTCACCATGGGCACGCCGGCGCGCTCGGAAACGGGAATTCGAGCCTCGCCTAGCAAGTCGGATACTTTCTTGCTTCGGCCACTCATCCCTAACGGGCACATCACGTCTCCCGGTGCGGGACCGTCCACCCACAGGCGCGCCAATCGCGCCTCGACAGGGATCTCGCCACGCGAGCCCGCCAGGATCCGCTCACTATCGCTGTCGGCAAAACCCAAGGCAGCCGCGTCTACCAAAGCTGTCACTTCCCCGGCGACCGCAAGCTCACGGGCGCGGCGCACGATATCGCATCCCGGCTCAACGGCCATCGGCTCTGTGACCAGCATACGTCCCCCGCCCAACGGCAAACGACCGGGTACGGTAACCCAGTCCGCGACCAGGCCCTCGCGAGCCACCGGGGCCTTAAACGCCAGCATGCCAAACTCAACGCGCGCGTCAATTCCCGCCGGAAGCGTGACCGAGCCGGCACCCTCGGCAACGCAGGAAAGGACTCGCTCAACATGCCGCATCTCGGGACGAGCGTCCGGATCGATGCGCTTAATCGCCAGTCGCACGATGCGCCGCGCGATTACCACCTCGGCCGCAGCAAGGCGCCTGGCATCGAGCACCAGTGCGCCCGCTGCCTCTTTGCGCAAACAGCTTCGAAACGCCTGTGCCGACAGCTGGGATAGAAACGCATCTTCATCACCCAAGATCTCACAGGCGGCGCCAATCGTCTTGCACACGCTCGCATTACGCTGCGCCACCACCGGCATCACTCGATGGCGCACGTAGTTTCGCAGATACGAGATATCCTCATTGCTCTCGTCTTCACGCCACGGCTGACCATGTACCTGTAGATAGCCCACGAGCTCGCCATGAGTTAGGTCGAGCAAGGGACGCACCACGATATTCCTCCGGCGAGGAATGCTCGATAGACCAGCGGGCCCCGAACCCTTAATCGCGTTCATCAAAAACGTTTCCGCGCGATCCGAAGACGTGTGCGCGGTGCAGATACGAGCCGCCGTTCGCGGTGCCCCCGTCTGGGCGCAGAGCTCGCGAACATACCTCCGCGCCGCGGCATAGCGCACCTCGCGGGCCGCGGCCTCAATATTGCCCGACTCCCCATCAAAATAAGCGTGCTCCACGCACAGCGGTAAACCATATTTCGCGCAGAGCTCACGCACAAAGGCCTCGTCGCCATCGGACGCCTTGCCGCGCAGATGATGGTTCACATGCAGCACATGCAGGCGCTCGCGAGCAATGGGGGCAACACCGCGTCCGTCTTGGATATCCAGCTTTGATGTGCACGCCATAAGAAGCAGTGCCGTCGAGTCCGCGCCGCCTGATACCATGAGCACGACAGGAGCAGCCTGCTGCCTCGTTCGGGTCTCATCGACTGCCCCGGGCACGGCATGGTGTCCGTAATGCTGTGATACCGTTGGCATTCGCTTCCTCCTCAATTCGTCCGCACCCATTGTATCCTTTGGAATCTTATGTCTCGTCTGCACCTTCATATCCTCGGCAGTGGCTCTAAAGGCAACTGCGCACTCATCGAGGGCCCGCAGGGGCTCATTATGGTCGATGACGGACTGTCTCGCCGCGAGACATTAAAGCGCATGGCAGAACTGAGGCTCTCGACAGACAACGTCTCGGCTCTTCTCATTACTCATGAGCATAGCGATCACATCAAGGGCCTCGATGTCTGGTGCAAGCACTGGCACGGCCCCCTCTTTGCCAGCAAGGGCACTCTTTCGAACAAAGAAAATCTTTCGCATCTGCCTGTCGAGGAATTCGATCCCGGCGACGCCCTATCCATTGCCGGCATCCACGTGCAAACCTACTCAACATCACACGATGTCATCAATCCAGTCGGCTATCGATTCAATGCTCTCGATGATTCCATCGGCTTTGCCACCGACACCGGAGAGCTATCGAGCCAAGCCATGAACACCCTCAAAGATTGTCGAGTCCTCGCGCTCGAAAGCAACCACGATGCGACCATGCTGCGCGAGGGAGAATATCCCCGCTTTCTTCAGGAGCGCATCCTGTCTGCAAGGGGACACCTCTCCAATGGCCAAGCCGCCGAAGCCGCGCGCGAACTTGTTACCGATCGCACCGAACAGCTCATTGCCATGCATATCAGCCAAGATAACAATCGTCCGAGCCTTACCGTCAAAAGCTATGCCAAAGCTCTGGCCGCAACCCTGGATGACGAGCTCGGCAGCTCCGCCACCCTTCTCCAAGGATCGCGAAAACTCTCGATACGCCCCGCAAGCCAGTATCGGCCAGCAACCATTCAATAGACTGTCCTAAACAGCAAAAGGGGCCGGGAATCGCTTCCCAGCCCCTTTTGTTGTCTTTTAATAGCGAAAAACACCAACGAAGTTATTCGATGGAGATCTTCGTAACGTTCTTCTTCTCG
The DNA here is from genome assembly GCA_048183675.1 of Collinsella sp. Classification (GTDB taxonomy): domain Bacteria; phylum Actinomycetota; class Coriobacteriia; order Coriobacteriales; family Coriobacteriaceae; genus Collinsella. Next base: position 21,195 of record DBEYWP010000040.1, read on the forward strand.
ACGATCTTGGGAACCGTAACGGTCAGGATGCCGTCAGCGTACTTAGCCGAGAGGCCCTCGCTCGAAGCGTCCTTAAGATACACGCCACGCGTCGCGCTGTACGAGCTGAACTCCTTCTGCAGGAAGTTCTTGCCCTCGTTCTCCTCGTCTTCCTCGACATTCACGCTAATGGACAGACGGCCCTCGTTAAGCTCGACATCGATATCGTCCTTGGCGACGCCGGTCAGATAAGCCTTGACCTCATAGCCATCGCCCTTATCCTCAACGTCAACGGGGAACGCCTTAGAGGCAATCGAGCTGTTCGCTAGGTCGCTCATATCATCAAACAGATCGAACAGCGAGCTAGCAGAAGGACGAACGCCAAAAACCGAACGATAAGGAACCATGCTTGCCATGTTTACCACTCCTTTTAGGACTGCCGAGCCATCTTCTAGGTGACTGGGACTTCTTTTGACACTCTTATATATGCCCACCCAGTGCTCATATATACATCGGCTATAAAGTTTTTTGAGTCCAGTACTATAAGCATATCTAAGTGTGTATAACTAAGGTTTTAGTAAGGTTAAGTTTCTTTGAACCAGAGCTTAAATAACAAGTATGTTCACAGCTACAAATAGCAAGGGGCTTACAATGAGCGCGTACACGTTGTTGGTAACGAGCTAAAGGGCATCATGGACGACCAAAACCAGAACAAAATGTTTATGCAGACGCAGGGGGAAGAAACTTCCACGCAGCCGCCACGGTTCCATCGCCCCCACATCTCGCAAGAGCCCATTAATGATCCTGAGCCCGAGTATGTGACGAGAAATCGATATCAAACGCTCGAGGATGCCCAAACGGGACGTAAACATATGGGCGTCGCCTCGGGAGACCCTGTATATCTGAAAGACGCACCATTATCTAAAAACAGCGCAGCTAGTGATGATCCACTGAAAGCATCCGCCGCTCATCAACAAAGAGGTCCACGACCAAAGCAAACCTTAACGCATTCGGCTCGTTATCTCGAGACGCCAAAACAAGGAAAATCAATCTTCGTTTCGTCAAGTAAACGACGCAAGCAACATCGACTGGCAATCCTGCTTTTGATCATTGTGGCCATAGCAGTTGCCCTTATTATTCGATTAATCTTCTTTAAATAAAGGCTCAATACCAAAAACGATAAGATCGTCTGGTGTAATAGAGTCATTTACGCCCCGCAAACGCAAAAAAGGGGGAGGCCGCGAGGCCTCCCCCTTCTCAGTTCAAGCGTACGGCTCGGTGCCGTCCACCGGTCAGCGGCGCCCTGGCCTCCCACGGGCTGACCCCGCAGTACTCTCGGCGCGATGGGGCTTAGCTTCCG
>DBEYWP010000041.1:0-110070 GCA_048183675.1 Collinsella sp.
GTGGAGGCTGGAGTTGTGCACGATCTTGCCCGAGTAATGGTGCTTCTTTACGAAGGGGTTTGCGATGCTCGACGGACAGGCGCACACCGCGTAGGCCAGGCGCAAGGTTTTCGCTCGGTCAAGTCCTGGCTCGCACGAAGAGCACATTAAGTGCTCTTCGGCTCGTGCGGAATCTACGAAAACCTTGCGCCTGGCCTTCGGCGGCGCGTGCCTGCGTCAACTATGGGGCAGCCCGGTTTTACGTTGGCCGGCACGCCCCACTCATAATGCTTGGGTCGGTGGGCTGATGTGTTGCGTCCCTGAGGACTACAAAGTCGAAATGAAGGTGGACAGGCGGTGGAGGCCTTCGTCCAGGTCTTTGTCGGAGACGCAGTAGCTTAGGCGGATGTGGCCTTCGGTTCCGAAGCAGTTTCCGGGGACTAGGGCTACGTTTGCCTCTTTGATGGCTTTGATGCAGAAGTCTTCGCTGGTTAGGCCGAATTGTTTGATGCTCGGGAAGGTATAGAAGGCTCCCGCCGGTTCAACTACGTCGAGGCCCATGGCGTCTAAGGCTGCGAGTACGCGTTCGCGACGGGTTCGGTAGACTTCGAGCATGGGGGTGGGGTCGACGGTCAGGGCTCGAGCTGCGGCGTCCATTTCGAAGGAGACGGCGCTCGATACTAAGTATTGGTGAGCCTTGGCAATCTCGGCGATGACGGGGGCTGCCGCTGCGAGCCAGCCCAGGCGCCAGCCGGTCATGGCCCAGGGCTTGGAGAAGCTCTCGATGACCACCGTCTGCTCGCGTAGCTCCGGATGGCGCTGGGCGAAGCGCTCGTAGCCGTCCACATAGACGAGGCGGTTGTATACGTCGTCGCAGACTACGTAGATGCCCGCCTGCTCCGCCACGCGCGCCACGGCGTCGAGCGATGCTGCGTTGAGGATGCAGCCCGTAGGATTGTTGGGCGTGCAGATGACGATGGCCTTGGTCGCCGGCGTCACGCAAGCACGTAGTGCGTCCTCGTCAATCTGGAATTGCGCAGGCTCCGTATCCAAAAAGACCGCCTGGGCGTGGTTGGCCACGACGATGCTCTCGTACAGGCCAAAGGCCGGCGTGGGGATGATGACCTCGTCGCCGGGGTTGAGCATGGCCATAAACGTAGCCGACAGGGCCTCGGTCGCACCATCGGTCAGGATGACCTCATCGGCGGAAAATGCCAGGCCCGCGTCACCCATATATTTGGACAGTGCCTCGCGCAGGGCGGGACGGCCGTTGTTGGGCGGATAGTGCGTGTCGCCGCGGTCGAGCGAGGCCGTCACCTCGGCGCTAATCACATCGGGCGTGGGAAAATCGGGCTCGCCAAGCGCAAGCGCGATGCACCCCGGGTGCTGGGCGGCGAGCGCATTGATCCGACGGATGCCGGAGGGCTTGAGCGTGGCAAGCGAGGTATTCATGGGCAGACGCATGGCGTTCCTTTCGTAAGGGTTGCACTAGGATAGCGCGGCGGAGCGCCACCAGACGGTGTAACCTAAACGGAAACCAACCGGAAAGGAGGTGGCATGGAGACGACCGCACGCGGCGATGTACCAAAAACGTTGCAAACCATTGCGTATATCAGCATTCCCAATAGCGCCGATCTTGAGTTTTTGCTCTGGGACCTGCAGGATGCCATCGCTGCCTATGCTCAGCTTTCTGGCACCGCGCTCCCCCGCCCGGTTGATTTGAAGGCGGATGATGCCGGCAGCGTTGTGGACGGCATTGTATTCGCTGTTGAAGATGTGCTCGATGACGAGGCGATGGCCGTCGTTGAACGGGCGCTCGAATGTGTTGAAGGCGCAGGAACACGCGTCTATGTGGTTGTTCAAGCCGACTGTAGGAGTTCCGAGCAGGCGCACGCGGTCGTTGGCCATCTGCACGAAGCGTGCGAGCGTCGAGGACTGTCGTGGTGTGGAGGCGTCATCGTCTGCACCGGCAGCGGCATAGCGGCGCTTCGCCGCTCCCCACGCATGGGCCTCTTGCGTCGACCGTTTTCGGAAGCCATGGACAAGCTTGTGGGCGCTGTGCGCATGGGCTGCTCCATAGAGCATGCGCAGCTGCTTGGCGGTGGCAATGCCGAAAGCGTCGATGCCGACGGCATGGTGCGCGCCAAGCCCGCGCTGCCCGCACCGATCTGGCATGCCATCATGAAACACCTCGGCACCCGCGCCCAGTCAGATATCTAAATTACAGAGCGCCCCAATCAACGGCATCGCGCCAGCGCTCGACAAGGCGTTCCAGGCGCCACGCCGCATTGGCGGGACTTGTCGACGGCAGAACGATGGCCGGCAGCCCAGCGCGCTCTTGTAGATAGCGCTTGTAGAGCCGCCCTGCCGTGCCGCCGTTACAGACAACGACCTCGATAGGAGCTGCGCCGGTAATGCGCTCGGCATGCGCCGGAACGACGTTTTTGATGCTCGCGTCGCTTGAGCCCTTAATGTCGCAGCTCTCGATCACATCCCACAGGGCCACGCCGCCGTTCAGCAGCATGACCCGCTTGGCGGCAATCGAGGCATCGAGCGTCGCGGGCTCACCGCTTGCCAAAGAGTCTCCCTCGTTGGGCGGCACGGGCACACCGAGACACGCGGCCATCACGCGCCAAAAGCGATTCTGAGGGTTGCCGTAATAAAAGGCATTGGCGCGCGAAAGCACCGAGGGAAACGACCCCAGCACCAAAACACGCGAGCGCTGGTCAAACACGGGCTCAAACCCATGCTCAATATGTTGATAGCCCTCGTCAGATACTGCCATGGCCTAGGCCCTCAGCAGATAACGCACCTCGTAGGGCGCAAGCTCAAGCGCGCCCGTCAGCTCGACCGTGGGTGCATCGTCGGCAAGCAGGTCGACAAAGGAGCCGTTGAGTTCGCCGGCGGTGAAGGTATACCTCTCGTTCACGGCATTGACCGCCACGAGTACCGTCGCGTCGTCGCAGGCGCGCTCGAACAGCAGCTGCTTGTTCTGGATCACCACGTTGCGGTACGCGCCATAGTTGAGGGCACGGGCCGCCGCGTCGTCGGCCAAGCGCAGGTGCGTGAGCTGCGTGATGAACGCCGTCAGCTCGTTGGGCACAGGCTCATCGAGCGCAGGGCGCAGCGCCCAGTCGCCATCGGGGCCGCCCTTTTCGCCGGCAATTCCCCACTCGCTGCCGTAGTAGACGCACGGGATGCCCGGCATGCCAAAGAGCATGCCATAGGCGGGACGCAGGCACGACTTGTCGGTGAGGATGCTTGCCAGGCGCGGCACGTCGTGGTTGTCGACAAACGACAGCAGGTGCTTGCCACGGTAGATGCACCACGGATCGCCGCCAAACTGGCGGTGCAGCGAGTGCGCAATCTCGAACATGTTAACCGAGTTAAAGCTGGAGTACAGGCCCTTGTAACACTCGTAGTTGGTGCAGGAGTCGAGCATCTCGTCGTTGACGATCTGGTTGTAGTCGCCGTGGAGTGTCTCGCCGATCAGCACAAAGTCGGGCTTGAGCTCACGGGTAAAGGCGTGCAGGCGGCGCATAAAGTCGCGGTCGAGCATATAGGCAACGTCCAGACGCAAGCCGTCGACGCCAAAGACGTCGGCCCAACGGCGCACGGACTCGAGCAGGTAATCGACCACGGCGGGATTTTGCAGGTTGAGCTTCACAAGCTCAAAATGGCCTTCCCAGCCCTCGTACCAAAAGCCGTCGCCATAGCAGGAGTCGCCGTCAAAGCTAATGTGGAACCAGTCCTTATAGGGCGAGTCCCACTTGCGCTCCTGCACATCGCGGAAGGCCCAAAAGCCGCGACCGACGTGGTTGAAGACGGCGTCGAGTACCACGCGGATGCCGTGGGCATGCAGTGTCTCGCACACGGCGGCAAAGTCGGCATCCCCACCCAGGCGTCGATCGATATGGCGTAGGCTACGCGTATCGTAGCCATGGCTATCGGACTCGAGCGGCGGGTTAATGAGCACAGCGCCAACGCCGAGTTCCTGCAGGTAGTCGGCCCATTGGGCGATCTTCATGATGGGCGCATCGGGGTTTGGCGCGGCGTTGGCAGCCTGGGCGAGCTCATCCTCGGCAACGGGCGCGGCGTTTTCGCGCGGAGCTCCACAAAAGCCCAGCGGATAGATTTGATAGAACGTCGTCTCGTATGCCCACATAACAGCCTCCCGGTAAGCTCAACACAACGACATCCATTGTATGCCCGGCTTGTATCCTCTTCCCCAAAATAAGTTGCGGTGGAATAGTTCCTGCTTGGGCTTTCAGAGGCCTTAAACAAGAACTATTCCACCGCAACTGATGAGGGGACGTGATTAGGCAACGGGCTTTGCGCGGCGTATGGCTGGGAACAGCACGGTGATGGCGAGGATGACGCCCACGACGGCGATCGTGCCGCCCGCGTAGCCGATCCAAGCGATGCCCGGGCCCGACACCACGGCGCCACCGATCGCCGTGCCCGTACCAATACCGAGATTGAACAGGCCCGAGAAGATCGACATGGCGACAGCCGACGAATCCGCCGGCGTGTACTTGATGAGCTCGGCCTGGAACGCCACATTGAAGGCCGTGGCGCAGCAGCCCCATAGCGCGCACACAGCGAGAACCGCAGCGAGCGACGATGCAGCCGGACCCATGAGCAACAGGGCCGCCGGCACGCCGGAGAGCGTAATAGCCAAGAACGGGAACCGGTGCCCATCGAACAGGCGGCCAAACAGCCAGCTTCCGAGCAGACCAGAGCAGCCAAACGCCGTCAGCGTCATGGTGATGGCGCCCGCGTCGACGTGCGCGACCTGTGCCAGGAAGGGCTCGATATAGCTGTAACCCGCGTAGTAGCCGGTCGCCATAAAAACCGTGACCGCGTAGAGCGCGATCAGGAGCGGGTTCTTGAGCAGCTCGGGCAACTGTTTGACGGTAAAGCGCTCGCCCGCCGGCATGGCCGGGAACACGGTCGCCTGGTAGACGACCGCGATGGCCGAGAGGACCCCGACCACGGCAAACGTCATGCGCCAGCCCACGGCCAAGCCAATAGCGCGACCGAGGGGCAGACCAAAGATCTGCGCGATGGACGAGCCCGTAGCGATCATGCTGATGGCGAGCGCCCCGTGGCGAGTGTCGACCAGGCGCGAGGCCATAATCGAAGCGACCGACCAGAACACGGCATGTGCGCAAGCGACCACCAGGCGCGCACAGACCAGGATGGGATAAGTCGGCGCCACAGCGGACAGAAACTGGCCCAGCGAAAACACGGCCAGCACGCCCAGCAACATCCGCTTGAACTCAAAGCGCGAAGCGAACACCATGAGCGGCAGCGACAGCAGCATGACGCCCCAGGCATAGACCGAGATCATGATGCCGGCTTGGGACTCGGTGAGCGAGAACGACGCGGCGATGTCAGTCAAAAGACCGATGGGCATAAACTCCGACGTGTTGAACACGAAGGCGCAGCAGGTGAGTCCGATGAGCGGGAGCCACTGCTTGAGCGTGATGCCGTCTTGCCTTGCCTGAGTCATATATAACGTCTCCAATCGTTTTGAGCGGAGGCGATTATATAGCAACGGCCCCGCATCCGTCAGCAACAGATGCGGGGCCGAAAACAATTCGATACACAGAGGTTGCGCCGTCAATAAATAACTAAGCCAACCCCAGCAATATACCTGCCGAATGCACGACAAACGCCACGATCCAGGCGACCGTCACCTGAAACGCGAACACGGCAACGGCGTAGCGCGCGCCCAGCTCGCTCTTAACGGCACCGATGGCTGCCACACAGGGCGGGTACAGCAGCGTAAAGACCAAGAACACGTAGGCGGTGAACGGCGAAAACATGGTCGACAGTGCCGCGGGCGACGTTGCACCCAAAAGCACCGTGAGGGTCGAGATGACGCTCTCCTTGGCGATAAGTCCGGTGACGAGCGCCGTGGATGCACGCCAGTCGCCAAAGCCGAGCGGCGCCAGCGCCGGCGCGATAATGCTACCCAAACCGGCAAGTAGACTCTGCGACTGATCGGCGACCACATTAAAGCGAATGTCGAACGTCTGAAGGAACCAGATAACCACGGTAGCGGCAAAGATAATGGTAAAGGCCTTGGTAATAAAGTCCTTGGCCTTATCCCATGCCAGCATCACCGTCGTCTTGACGCTCGGCAGGCGGTAATTGGGGAGCTCCATGATAAACGGCACCGGGTCGCCCTTAAATGCCGTGCGGTTGAGCACCAGGGCGGCAATGCAGCCGACCACGATGCCGATCAGATAGAGCGAAACCATGGCGGGAACTGTCGCCTGCGGGAAAAACGCTCCGCACAGCAGACCGTAGACCGGCAACTTGGCCGAACAGCTCATGAACGGCGTGAGCATGACCGTCATCTTGCGGTCGTGCTCGGATGGGAGCGTACGGGTCGACATGATAGCCGGCACGGTGCAGCCAAAACCGACGAGCATGGGCACGAAGCTGCGGCCCGACAGACCAAAGCGACGCAATACCTTATCCATGACAAAGGCCACGCGCGCCATGTAGCCGGAGTCTTCCAGAATGGAGAGGAACAAGAAGAGCACGACGATAATCGGCAGGAAGGTCAGCACGCTGCCCACGCCCGTAAGCACGCCGTCGACAGCCAGCGAGCGCACCACGTCGTTGGTGCCGAACGTCTTGAGGCCCGCATCGGCCGAGGCGATGATGGCAGCAATGCCGTCCTCCATAAGTCCCTGCAACGCCGCGCCGATCACGCCAAACGTCAGCCAAAAAACAAGGCCCATAATCACCAGAAACGCCGGAATGGCTGTGTAACGACCTGTCAGGATGCGGTCGATCTTGACGGAGCGCACGTGCTCGCGGCTCTCGTGCGGCTTGACAACACAGCGCCCGCACACGTCGCCGATAAAGCTAAAGCGCATATCGGCCAGCGCGGACAGACGGTCGGTGCCGGCCTCGCCCTCCATCTGTGTAATGATGTGCTCGATGGCGTCGAGCTCATTGCGATCCAGGTGAAGCGCCTCGGTCACCAGCTCGTCGCCCTCAACCAGCTTGGTCGCCGCAAAGCGCACCGGGATGTGCGCCGTCACGGCATGGTCCTCGATCAGGTTGGCAATGCCGTGGATGCAGCGATGCAGTGCGCCGCCGTCCGAGCCATCGGGCGCACAGAAGTCCAGGCGACCGGGGCGCTCGCGGAACCGCGCCACGTGCAAGGCATGATCCACCAGCTCGCCGATACCCTCGTTACGGGCAGCGCTAATGGGGACAACAGGCACGCCCAACAGGCTCTCGAGCAGGTTGACGTCCACGGCGCCACCGTTGGCCGTCACCTCGTCCATCATGTTGAGCGCGATGACCATGGGGCGGTCGAGCTCCATAAGCTGCAGCGTCAGGTACAGATTACGCTCGATGTTGGTGGCGTCGATGATATCGATGATGGCGTCGGGATTTTCGTCCAAGATGAATTGGCGGCTGACGATCTCTTCGCCCGTGTACGGAGACAGTGAATAGATGCCGGGCAGGTCGGTAACGCTTGCCTCGGGATGGTTACGGATAGTGCCGTCCTTGCGGTCGACCGTCACGCCGGGAAAGTTGCCGACGTGCTGGTTGGAGCCCGTAAGCTGATTGAACAGCGTGGTTTTACCGCAGTTTTGGTTGCCGGCGAGGGCAAAATGTAGCGGTGCGCCCTCGGGCACGGCTGTCTTGGCAGCACGAGGCGAATACGTCCCCTCGCCCAGTGCCGGGTGATCTGTCGTGCCGATAGCGGCGTTAACGCGCGGGCCGGTATCGGTGTCGTGCACATCCACGAGCTCAATGCGTGCGGCATCGTCCTTGCGCAGCGTCAACTCGTAGCCACGCAGGCGGATCTCGAGCGGGTCGCCCATGGGGGCGTACTTCATCATGGTGACTTCGGTGCCCGGCGTTAGACCCATGTCCAAAATATGCTGTCGGAGTGCCCGGTCGTCCGATGCCACCGATGCGACAACGGCGTCCTTTCCGATCTCGAGTGTATCGAGCCTCACGTCCGCGTTCCTCCCCCGGCGCCCACAGGGCGTTGCATTTTGTTTATCTTGGCTAACCGTTTGCCATGGCTAACCAATTTTAACCATGCATGATAGCGCGAACATACAACAACGTTCAATCGACAGATTGGTGCAAGGGGGACGGATTACTTTGCACCAAGCCTTTGACAGCTAGGACGATGCCGATGTCTTGGAACCGACAGCGAAAGCCCGCCAGAGCGAGCAAGGTGCCTTGAAGCGAGGTGGCATCGACCTTCTGGTCATGCCACCGAAGCTGAAAGGCAGATTGCCGCCCTGGCGGGCTTGCAGCGTCAAGTGGTTACGGCGTTTGGTAAAACCGCGTAACTAGAAACCGTGGCGCTCCAGAAAGCGGAAGGCTAGGCGAATCCAGGGGCGGACCGCCACCTGCTTGTCCTCGTTGTCGACCGCGGTGTTGGCGTTGCCGAGCGAAAGGCCGTGACCACCCTGGTCAAAGACGTGCATCTCGCATGCAACGCCCTCCTCGGCCATGCGCTGCGCAAACGGGTAGACCTGCGCGATCGGCGCCATCTTGTCGTCGGACACGCCCCACACAAAGGTCGGCGGCATCTGACGCGAAACATGCGTGGTGGGGCAGATATCGGCCAAATGCTCGTCAGTCGCCTCGCCACCCGTCACCATCGACAGGTAGTCGTTAAGCAAATCGCGCCCCGTCTTGCCGCCCGTCTTGGGCACGCGCAAGTCAATGCGCGGATCGCGCGTCTGCATGTCGCGCACATAGGCAAAGTCGAGCAGCGGATAGCCCAGCACCACGGCATCGGGACGAATGTCGTCCGGACGCGCCCCTGCCAGGCCCGCGAAGGGACCAGTCTTCCACTGCGTTGCCAGCGAGGCGCAGATCATGCCGCCCGCCGAGAAGCCCACGACGCACACGCGCTTGGGATCGACATGCCACTCGTCGGCGTTGGCGCGCACCGTGGCGACCATCTTGGCAAGGTCTGCCTGCGGGTGCGGAAAGCTCACATCGCCCGTGCCACTCGTCACATAGTTGAGAACAAAGGCCTGGTAGCCGCGGTCCAAAAATGCAAACGCCACCGGGTCCTGCTCGTGCGGAGCGATATGTGTAAACCCGCCTCCGCCGCAGATGATCACCGCGGGGCGGCGGCCATTGGGCTTGTCGGGGAGCGGCTCGGCGCCCAGATACGTAAACGTCGCCGGATATTCCTCGGTCGGCTCCTCGCCCCACAGCGCATGGTTCTCGACAATCATATGTGCTCCCTTCGCGCAAATTATGCGCCCTTGTTTTTCGCCTTCAAGCGTACCCCACTTGAACCCGTGGCGCAGAAACACCCCAGCAATAAGTTTCCCTTCAACTGATATATCACATAATCCCAGCTCAGAGGTATCGTTGAGCAGCGTAAAATAGGGGCGTTGACCAAGCCGTGAAACACGTATGAAACGTTTCCGGCAAACCAAGCGCGCGATATGCGCCTATTTAAGTTGGAGGCAACTATGGGTCTGCTCGATTCGCTTAAGTCCACCTTCACCTCGGCGGGCGAGGCATCCGTTCCGCCCGCGGCAAGCTTCGCCACCCGCGAAGGCGTCATCTACGCCCCCGTCAACGGCGTGCTCGTCAACCTGGATGAGGTTCCCGACGAGACCATCGCCTCGGGTATGCTCGGTCAGGGCTACGGCATCGAGCCCATTACCGGTACCATCTATGCGCCCGCCAACGGCCGCATCGGCGCCACCACCGTCACCAACCACTCCATCGGCATGATCACCGAGGACGGTCTTCGCGTGTTCATCCATGTTGGCCTGGGCACCGTGGAAATGAACGGCAAGGGTTTTGCCCGCTTTGTCGAGATGGGCGATGTGGTCAAGGCGGGCCAGCCGCTCATCAGCTTCGACCGCGAGGCCATCAAGGCCGCCGGTCACGAGGACATCGTGACCGTCATCGTCTCCGAGCTCGATCGTCTTAAGAGCATCGACCATGTCGGCGAGTCCGGCACGCTTATCGGCGGCAATCCGCTCGTCAAGCTGGGCGACCCGCTGCTGGTGGCCAAGACCAAGTAGCCAGGTCCCGCGCCACACAGCCAAAAGGCAACACGCCAAGCGCCCGCGACCATTTGGCCGCGGGCGCTTTTCGTTTGAAAACCATCCCGCCAATGCCTTATCTGTATAGCCCAAATGAACCGAGCTGCTAGAATATCGAACTGTATGGATAACTATCATTCAACCGTTATGGGAGGATACGTGAACCGCACCAAAATCGCGCAGCTCTACGCCGATGCCGAGTCGCTCGGCGGCCAGACTGTCACCGTCGCCGGCTGGGTCAAGTCCGTCCGCGACATGAAAAACTTTGGCTTTGTTACGCTCAACGACGGCAGCTGCTTCCGCGACCTGCAGGTCGTCATGAACCGCGAGGCACTCGACAACTACGACGAGATCGCCCATCAAAACGTCTCGGCCGCCCTCATCTGCACCGGCACCGTCAAACTGACCCCCGATGCGCCCCAGCCTTTCGAGCTTTCTGCCACCTCCATCGAGGTCGAGGGCACGAGCGCCCCGGATTACCCGCTGCAGAAGAAGCGTGCAACCGTCGAGTTCCTGCGCACCCAGCAGCACCTGCGCCCGCGCACCAACCTGTTCCGCGCCGTGTTCCGCATCCGCTCTGTCGCGGCTGCCGCCATCCACCGCTTCTTCCAGGAGCAGGGCTTTGTCTACGTCAACACCCCCATCATCACCACGAGTGACTGCGAGGGCGCCGGCGAGATGTTCCGCGTGACCACGCTCGACCCCAAAAATCCGCCCCTCACCGAGTCCGGCGAGGTCGACTGGAGCCAGGACTTCTTTGGCAAGCACGCGAGCCTCACCGTGTCCGGCCAGCTCAATGCCGAGAACTTTGCCATGGCCTTTGGCGACGTGTACACCTTTGGCCCCACCTTCCGCGCCGAAAACTCCAACACCACGCGCCACGCCGCCGAGTTTTGGATGATCGAGCCCGAGATGGCCTTTGCCGATCTGAACGACTACATGGATAACGCCGAGGCCATGCTCAAGTACGTCCTTAAGGACGTTATGGCCACCTGTCCCGACGAGCTCAACATGCTCAACAAGTTTGTGGACAAGGGCCTGATCGAGCGCCTGGACCACGTCGCCAACTCCGACTTTGCCCGCGTCACCTATACCGAGGCCGTCGAAATCCTGGAGCAGGCCGTCGCCGCCGGCCACAAGTTTGACTATCCCGTGAGCTGGGGCATCGACCTGCAAACCGAGCACGAGCGTTTCCTGACCGAGGAGCACTTTAAGCGCCCGACCTTCGTGACCGACTACCCGGCAGAGATCAAGGCCTTCTACATGCGCATGAACGACGACGGTAAGACCGTCGCCGCCGCCGACTGCCTGGTGCCGGGCATCGGCGAGATCATCGGTGGCTCCCAGCGCGAGGAGCGCCTGGATCTGCTCGAGGCCCGCATCAAGGACCTGGGCATGAATCCCGAGCAGTACAAGTACTACCTTGACCTGCGCCGCTACGGTTCCTGCAAGCACACCGGCTACGGTCTGGGCTTCGAGCGCTTGGTGATGTACCTCACCGGCGTGGGCAACATCCGCGACGTCCTGCCGCACCCGCGCACCGTGGGCAACGCCGACTTCTAATCGTCGGACGCTAGCTCGCGTCGCCACACGCAAACGCTCATCGCACAAGCGTCTCTCGACATCGGTCGAGAGACGCTTTTTTTCAACAGCATCCGTCAAGCTTTTGGCAAGTTTTTGGTCAGTTGAGCAAGGCTGTTGAAAACTCGAACCGCCGTTTGCCGACGACTACCGACCGCCCAGAGCGCCCTGCGCCCCTGGGAAAACCCCGCGTCCTAGGCTCCATACCGTCGCCACCCAAAACGGAAAGGACGTGGGCACCATGACCGAAACCGCTGTTGAAACTTACGAGACCACGACTAGAGGCGCCGCCTCTATGGCAGCTTATCGCGCCGTTCGTATCCTGCAACTATTAAGCGAAAACACCGGCGAGGACAAGGCCATGCTTTCCGATGAGTTGATCCGGTGCCTCGCCCATCCCGACGACCCCGCCCGCATGCCCATCTCGGCGGCGCGGCGCAGCATCTACACCGCCATCTCCGCACTTCGCCATGCCGGATACGAAATTGAGTACAAGCGCGGCGTGGGGTATCGGCTCTTGACCCGCCCGCTCACCGACGAAGAGATCATCCGGCTCCACGGTATAGTCATGCGCAACCGCTCTACGCCCATCGCCATTCGAAAAAGCATGGCGCAGCACTTGGTCGCCATGGCAAGCGCCGATGTTCGCGGCTACCTTGATGCACCCGAGCCTGCTCCAAGCGCCGGCGGCAAATCCACCAAGGCCACGCGCACGCCCGTCAAGCGCATCGACACCTGCGAGCTCGTCGAGCAGGCCATCGACCACGGAACCACGGTGAGTTTTGATATTTCGAGCGTCACGGCACGTGGCGAAACCGAAGTAGCACGGATGACGGTCCGGCCCTTTGCCATCAGGCAACGCGATGGCGTCTCGTATCTGCTGGGAACGGTCTACGACACCCGAGGCGCCGACGACACCCTGCGTACCGTAGAGATTGGCCGGATGAGAAACGTCACCACGCGTCTCCTCGACGGCAAGAAGCTCTTCGCCACCCTCGACGAAGAGGACGCCTCCGCCGCATAAGAACCTCCGCCGTCCATTCGACTACCCGTACCGCCCATCCGGTTCTGTATTAAAAAACCCGCCAGGTTATTGTAAAAATGGACATCCGCGCTACTATAGTTCCACTTGCACTTTGTTTGAGTGCAGTGTTTCCAGCCATTTCTATACTGGGGGTAACGATATGAAGGATATCACCATCAGCCGCAGGAGCCTTCTGGTCTCTGCTGGCCTGCTCGCGCTCGCTCCGCTCGCCGGATGCGGCGGCAACTCTGGTTCCGGCTCTGCTGCCGCCGGTTCCGACTACACCGTCGGCGTTCTGCAGCTCACCGAGCACTCCGCACTCGACGCCGCCAACGACGGCTTTGTCAAGGCCATCAAGAAGAGCGGCCTTAAGGTCAAAATCGACCAGAAGAACGCCCAGAACGACCAGTCCACGTGTAAGTCCATCGCCGACAAGTTCGTGGGCGATGGCGTCGATTTGATCTATGCCATCGCTACGCCCGCCGCGCAGGCCGCCGCTGGCGCCACCGCCGATATCCCCATCGTGGGCTGCGCCATCACCGACTACGCCGCCTCGGGCCTGGTCCAGGACAACGATAAGCCCGGCACCAACGTCACTGGCGCCTCCGACCTCACCCCGGTCGCCGAGCAGCTCGAGATGATGCAGAAGGTCCTGCCCGACGTAAAGAAGATCGGCTTGCTCTACTGCACCGCCGAGTCCAACTCCGACGTCCAGATCAAGGCCGCCAAGAAGGAGCTCGACAAGCTGGGTCTGGAGTACACCGACTTCACCGTCTCGAGCTCCAACGAGATCCAGTCCGTCGTCGAATCTGCCGTGGGCAAGGTCGACGCGCTGTACTCCCCCACCGATAACACCATCGCCGCGGGCGCCTCGCAGGTGGGCCAGATCTGCAAGGAGAACAAGCTTCCCTTCGTGACCGGCGAGGAGGGCATGTGCATGGCCGGCGGCCTGTTCACCCTCTCCATCAACTACGAGGACCTGGGCTACGCCGCGGGCGAGATGGCCGTCAAGATTTTGAAGGGCGAGGCCAAGCCCGAGGATATGCCGATCAAGCATCTCTCGAGCAAGGACCTGGTCGTCGTCAAGAACGACGAGATGGCCGAGGCTCTGGGCATCGATCTTTCCGCTCTGGACGAGTAGCGCCATGCGCGGTAGCGCGTCTAGGGCACGTACTCGCGCCGTTGCCGTGTTATCCAATATCTGAGCCACAGGGGCGAACGCCAAAGACCGGCGTTCGCCCTGCTTGTTACGGATGAGACAAAACATCCGGCCGCAGCTCTTTTATGCATTGTTACCGCTATCATGGTGACTCACGTGTCCACCCTATCCTAGGAGGTATGAAGCATGCTTATTGCATTGCAGGGCGCCGTTTCGCAGGGCGTCCTCTGGGGCATTATGGTGCTTGGCGTGTTTATCACGTTCCGCCTGCTCGACATCCCCGATATGACCTGCGACGGCAGCTTTGCCCTTGGCGGCTGCGTCTGCGCCGTGCTCATCGTCAATAACAACGTCGACCCGCTGCTCGCCGTGCTGGCCGGCATGTGTGCCGGTGCCATCGCGGGCGCCGTCACGGGCATTTTGACCACCGTCTTTGAGATTCCCGCGATCCTCGCCGGAATCCTGACGCAGATCAGCCTGTGGTCCATCAACCTGCGCATCATGGGCAAATCCAATACGCCCATCCTCGCCAAGGGCACCGTGTTCTCGGCCGTCAGCAACATGACGGGTCTGCCGCAGTCCACCGTTGCCATCATCCTGGGCATTGTGCTGGCCGTGGCCATCGTCGCCATCCTGTACTGGTTCTTTGGCACCGAGATCGGCTCCGCGCTGCGCGCCACCGGCAACAACGAGTACATGATCCGCGCCCTGGGCGTCAACACCAACTCCACCAAGATGATCGCCCTCGTGCTCTCCAACGCCCTCATCGGCCTTTCGGGCGCGCTCATCTGCCAGAGCCAAAAGTATGCCGACATTGGTATGGGCACCGGCGCCATCGTTATCGGTCTTGCCGCCATTGTTATCGGCGAGGTGCTCGGTCGTCTGCTGCCCGGCGGACTCACGCAGTTCTCCGTCCGTCTGGCCTCTGCCGTCTTTGGCTCCGTGGTCTACTTCCTCATCCGCGCCATCGTGCTTCAGCTGGGCATGGACGCCAACGACATGAAGCTGCTCTCCGCCGTGATCGTTGCCGTGGCCCTGTGCGTGCCCGTGATTTGGGAGCGCTACAAGCTCCGCAGCTCCTATACGAGGGGAGATGAGGCAGATGCTTAAGCTCTCGCACGTCAAAAAGACCTTTAACAAGGGCACTGTCACCGAGAAGCGCGCGCTCACCGGCGTCGACCTCACCCTTAACGACGGCGACTTTGTAACCGTAATTGGCGGCAACGGCGCCGGCAAGTCCACGCTACTCAACATGATCGCCGGCGTGTATCCGCCCGATTCGGGCGTTATCGAGCTCGACGGCACCGATATCTCGCGTCTGAGCGAGTCGCAGCGCGCCAAGTACCTGGGCCGCGTGTTCCAAGACCCCATGCGCGGCACCGCAGCCGACATGCAGATCGCCGAGAACCTGGCCCTCGCCAAGCGCCGTGGCCAGCATCGCGGCCTTTCGTGGGGCGTCACCAAGGCCGAGAAGGACGAGTACGTTGAGCTGCTCAAGCGCCTGGACCTTGGTCTGGACACACGCCTCAACGCCAAGGTCGGTCTGCTCTCGGGCGGCCAGCGCCAAGCACTCACCCTGCTGATGGCCACGCTCACCAAGCCGCGCCTGCTGCTGCTCGACGAGCACACGGCGGCCCTCGACCCCAAGACGGCCTCTAAGGTGCTCAACCTGACCGAGGAGATCGTCGACGAGAACCACCTGACCACGCTCATGGTCACGCACAACATGAACGACGCCATCCGTCTGGGCAACCGTCTGATCATGATGCACGAGGGCCACGTGATCTACGACGTGGCGGGCGACGAAAAGAAGTCGCTCACCGTCGCTGACCTACTGCAGAAGTTCGAGGAGGTCTCGGGCGGCGAGCTCGCCAACGACCGCATGCTGCTGAGCTAAAACCTGCCAAAAAGGGACAGGTTTATTTTGGCAGGTTTTACCTGCGCAAACGTCAAAACCGTCGCAAAGGGGCAGACACCCTTGCGGCGGTTTTCGAATATTATGTCGATAATCCAGCGTCAGCAGGGACCACTGGTTAAGAACTAAGGAAACTGCCATGAGAAGACTCCTCCCCCCCCCGTCTCGCCTTAACCGTCGCACTCCTTGCCGGCATGCTCGCCGGCGCCCCAGCCAACGCCACCGCGGCCACCCCATCTCAAGTTGTCGGCCCGCCCGAATGTGATCGGACGGGCTTCTTGGTGGGTATCATGGTTGGACGATCATAGGAGGTTTTCCCTACATGGAATTGTTTGAACCGATTCTTCATTTCTTTGAGCAACGGTGGGTCCACAACATCATCTGGGCCGTCATCTTGGCGATAGGCACCGCCGTCGCCGCCAAGGTCGCATCCAAGACCCTGCACCATCTGCTTAACCGAGACGATAACCCGCTTCCGGCATCGAGTATCTTCATCAACATCGCGCGTGCCGTCATCTGGATGATCGGCGGCAGCTTTATCCTCGACAACTGCTTTGGCATTAACGCAAACGCGCTCGTCGCCGCTCTTGGCGTCGGCGGCATCGCCATCTCGCTCGGCTTTCAGGACACGCTCTCGAACCTCATCGGCGGCATGCAGGTGACCTTTATGGGCATCATCAAGCCCGGCGACAATATCGAAGTCGGCGGCGTGTCGGGCGTAGTCCAGGACATCACCTGGCGTCATACAACCATCGAGGACGCCTGCGGGCAGACCATCATCGTCCCCAACTCAAATATCTCCAAGAACACGCTCGTGCATCTCATGCCCTTTGGGCGTGTGGCTGTGCCCGTCGCGGTCAAAGACCCCTCCAAATGGGCATCGCTCGATGTGCTAGCAGACGAGCTCGTCAGCGCCACCAAAACGGCTGTCTCGCCCATCTCAGGCTTTGACAAGGAGCCCTACGTGCTCTTTAGCGAGATCGGCGACTTTGGCATTAAGGGCAAGATCATCTTTATCGTCAGCGACGACAGCACCACCTTCACGGCAGCCGACGCCTGCATCCGCGCCATCGCCCCCATCATCGCCTAATCCACCACAAAGGGGACAGGCACCTTTGTGGTGGATTTCGTTCGTGGTACCAAGGTTCATATAGTTGTTTAAACGACTAAGGGAGCAAAACTATGGAAGAGGCCTATCGTCAAGCACGCAAGCGCGGCGAGCAAGGACGTCGACGCGCCATTAGTCAAAGCGAGCATCCGTACCTCACGGACCTCGATAGCTTGGTTGCCCAGCTTCCCTTAGGCCAACGAGAGAATGTCGGCCTGAGAGACATTCCGCTCGAAATGGTCGTCGGCACGGTTACCAAGGGCCGTCAGTCCGCCTTTTCGTGCAACTTTATGCCCCTGCTGCCGTTTAGCACCGAGTTCGCCCGCAAGTGGTCCAACCTCTACGACATCCAGGTAACCGAGGGCTATCGCGACCCCATCATCGTCACCGAGTTTATGCATCGGTTTTACGTCCAAGAGGGCAACAAGCGCGTCAGTGTCCTCAAATTCCTGGACGCCCCGACGGTTTCGGCCAAGGTCACCCGTCTCTACCCCGGCACATGGGATTCCGTCGAAAGCCGCCTGTACGGCGAGTTCTGCGCGTTTTGGCGCGTCTGTCCCCTATACGAGATCGAGTTCTCGCGTGAGGGAAGCTACGAAACACTCGCCAAGATGCTCGGTCAGAACCTTATCGAAAAATGGCCGCAGAAAAAGGTCGACTACCTGCGCCACACCTTCCTGCTCTTTAAGCGCGCCTACCTTCGCGCAGGCGGCGACCACCTGGACATTACGCCCGCCGACGCCATGCTCGTCTACCTCAATGTGTACAACCAGGACCGCCTGCTGGATACGCCGACAGATATCGTCGTAAACCGCCTGTGCAAGATTTGGCGCGAGCTGGTCATTGCCGGCAAAAATGACGAGGACAAGGTCGATCTTGTCGAAGCACCGAGCGTCGATGAGGAAGAGTCGCCCGCCAAGTCCACCTCCGGCGTGCTCAACTTCTTTATGGGCAAGACCGTCTATTCGGTGGCCAACCCCCTGCGCATCGCCTTTATCCATGAGTTCCCCTGTGCGACGTCGAGCTGGGACAGCCTACATGACCAAGGGCGTCAGTATCTCGATGAGCACTTTGGCGGTATCGTGCGCACCGAGGCGTTCGAGGACTGCCACGATCCGGACGTGTTCTACGCCGCCGTGGAAACGGCTGTCAAACATGGAGACAACGTCATCTTCTCGACCTCGCACCGCCTGATGGAATACACGCTCAGGGCAGCCGTTGAGTATCCCCAGGTGCGGTTCCTCAACTGCTCTATCGGCCTTCCCCACCAAAGCGTCCGTTCGTACTTTGGCAAGATGTACGAGGCCAAGTTCCTCCTGGGCGCCCTTGCCGCCAGCATGGCGGACAACCACCGCATCGGTTACCACGCGTCGGTCTTCGCCTCGGGCGCACTCAGCGAGATCAACGCCTTTGCCATCGGCGCCTCGCTGCTCGACCCTCGCGCGCAGGTAATCCTCACCTGGGGCGATGTACCCGCCGGCGGTCTTGCCGAGGCCATGTGCCGCGAAGGTGTGAGCGTCATGACCGGCGCCGACATGTCAAAGTCGCTCGAAGACCCCACGGCCTACGGACTTCACCGCCTGGTCGATGGCAAGGTTACCGGCATTGCCATGCCGGTATGGAACTGGGGCCGATACTACGAGCTTATCGTGCAAAGTCTGCTGCATGGCACCTGGGATGAGACCAGTGACAACAACCAAGTTCGCGCCGTCAACTACTGGTACGGCATGAGCTCAGGCGTTATCGACATTCGCTACGCTCCGGGCCTGCCCTATCAAACGCGCAAGCTTGTTCAGCTACTCCGCAATGGCATCGTCGAGGGCTCCATCAATCCATTTGGCGGCGAGCTCCATAGCCAAGACGGCGTGGTGCAGATCGAGGGCTTTCCCCCACTGCCGAGCACGCAAATCGTCGAGATGGACTGGCTGGCCGACAACGTGGTGGGCACCATTCCGCAGCCCAACGATGAGCCGAAAGTCCACGCCCTATGAAAATCCTTGCCATAGCCGATACCGAAGAACGATGCCTATGGGAGTGCTTTCGCAAGGAGCGCTTTGAAGGTGTCGACCTGATTTTGTCCGCTGGCGATCTGGACCCGGATTATCTTGAGTTTTTGGTCACGGTCATCAACAAACCGCTCATCTACGTGCGCGGCAATCACGATGACCGCTACGCACATCATGCACCGGGCGGCTGTATCTGTGTCGAAGACACCGTGTATGTGTATCGAGGCGTCCGCATTGCGGGGCTTGGCGGCTCCATGCGCTACCGAGATGGCGCCAACATGTACACCGAGCGCGAGATGGCCAAGCGCGTGCGCAAGCTGTCACGTAAAGTGAAGATGGTCGGCGGCTGCGACATCCTGCTGACCCATGCACCCGCCGCCGGCATGGGCGATCTGGACGATCTACCACATCGGGGATTCGAATGCTTTAACACAGCGCTTGAGTCCTGGAGCCCCGACTACATGGTGCACGGGCATGTGCATCAGAGCTACGGTCCCGATTTTCAGCGCGAGCGGCAACACGCGTGCGGGACGACGATCATCAACGCCTGCGGCTATACGCAATTTGATCTGGACGAGACACGCTACCCCATCCGTGGCTGGCAGGCAGCTTGGCTCAATTCCCAAACCATGCGCCGTGAGCTCAAGCTCCACGAGGCCATCGAGTCCTCAACCGCCAGAACACCCTGGTAACCACCTTTAAGGCTTGACGCTGCGCCGGCCCCAAACACCCCGTCTCGCCCCTCAAGCCGTCGCTCGCGTACCAAAGTACGCGTCGCTCCTCTTTCGGGGCGACCTGGGGCACTTGGAACCGGCTCGCTGCGATGCCATAACATTGACGCCAAAGTGCCAAAACCACCACAAAGGCGCCTGTCCCCTACAGTGGAATTGGAGGCGCGATAACAAGAAACCCGGTCCTGCACGAGGCAGAACCGGGTTTCTTTAGCAATGCTTGCTTTGCTCAGGCAGTAACTGTTAGTTACTCAGCCAGGAAGTCGCGCTGGACAGCGGGATCGACCTTGACGCCAGGGCCCATGGTGGAAGACACGGAGATGGACTTGACGTACTTGCCCTTAGCGGAAGAGGGCTTGACGCGCAGGATCTCGGTGTACAGGGCAGCGTAGTTCTCGACGAGCTGCTGCTCAGAGAAGGACTTCTTGCCCAGGGGCACGTGGCAGATGCCGTAACGGTCGGCGCGGTACTCAACACGGCCGGCCTTGAGCTCGGAGACCATCTTGGCGACGTCCATGGTCACGGTGCCGAGCTTGGGGTTCGGCATAAGGCCACGGGGACCAAGAATCTTACCGATGCGGCCAACCTTGGCCATCATGTTCGGCGTAGCGATAGCGGCGTCGAAGTTGATCTCGCCCTTCTGGATCTGGGCGACGAGCTCGTCGGAACCGATGATGTCGGCGCCGGCAGCCTCGGCCTCGCGGGCCTTCTCGCCCTCGGCGAAGACGGCAACACGAACGGTCTTGCCGGTGCCGTGGGGCAGGGAGATGGAACCACGGATGTTCTGGTCAGCCTTACGAGTATCGATGCCCAGACGGAAGTGGGCCTCGACGGTCTCGTCGAACTTGGCGGTGTCGAGCTCCTTGATGAGCTTGGCAGCCTGAAGGGGGGTGTAGAGCGTGGCGCGGTCGATCTTCTCGGCAGCGGCGTTATAGCTCTTACCATGCTTAGCCATGTGCATTACCTCCTGTGGTTAAACGGGCTTATGCCCTCCCACATCGTATCGTGTGCCCTATTGCACACATATAACGGGCGCCCCGGTCGGAGCACCCGTCATTACCTAAAGAAATCGCTACTCAGCGATGGTGACGCCCATGGAGCGGGCGGTACCGGCGATGATCTTCTTGGCGGCGTCAATGTCGTTGGCATTGAGGTCCGGCATCTTGATCTCGGCGATCTTGGTGAGCTGCTCCTGGGAGAGCTGACCAACCTTGTCGGCCTGCGGCTTAGCGGAACCAGACTTGAGGTTCAGCTCCTTCTTGATGAGGTGAGCCGCCGGCGGGGTCTTGGTGATGAAGGAGAAGGACTTGTCCTCGTAGACAGAGATCTCAACGGGGATGATGTCGCCCTTCTTGTCCTGCGTCTCGGCGTTAAAGGCCTGGCAGAACTGCATGATGTTCACGCCAGCAGCGCCCAGGGCGGGGCCGACGGGAGGAGCGGGGTTAGCTGCACCAGCAGGAATCTGGAGCTTAATGACGTTGGCAACCTTCTTCTCAGCCATGGTCATTCCTTTCGAATCACGGGTGTGAAGTACTTGCTATATCGTAAGCACGCACGTGTTAGAAGCACTCCTGAGATGAGCAGTCACAGAAGAAGCACGCTCGCGCGAACGGACGAAAAACTTAAGCGATGACAGCGACCTGGTTAAAGTCGAGCTCAACAGGCGTCTCGCGGCCAAAGATCATCAGCGTGACCTTGAGCTTGCCAGCCTCGGTGTTAACCTCGGAGACCTTGCCATCAAAGTCGGTAAGCGGGCCATCGGTGACGCGGACGGACGTGCCGACCTCAATATCAACCGAAGTGCGCTTGGGCGAATCGCCCTTACCGGGACGACGAGTCATCTTGTTGTACTCGTCGCGGGAAAGCGGAGCGGGCTTCCCGTTGCCGCCCAGGAAACCGGTGACGCCAGGCGTGTTACGAACACACGTCCAAGCATCGTCATCCATCTCCATGCGGACCAGGACATAACCCGGGAAGATCTTGGAATCCTTGGTCTCACGCTTGCCACCCTCTTTAATCTCGGTGACACGCTCCATAGGAATCTCGATATCAAAGATACGGTCCTGCATGCCCATAGTCTCGATGCGATGCTCGAGATCGGACTTAACACGGTTCTCGTATCCAGAGTAAGTGTGAACGACGTACCAACGCTTAGACATGGTTTAGCCCCTCAATCCAGAGAACAGAGCAAGAGCCTCGCCAAAGCCAGCATCGAGCAGAGCGATGACGACGCCGACGACGATCAGAGAAGCACAAACGACGACCGAGTAGTTCACGAGCTCCTTCTTATCGGGCCACGTGACACGCTTCATCTCGGACTTGACCGAAGCGAAATACTTCTTGGTGCGGGCGAAGAAACCAGGCTTCTCGTTCTTCTTGGACTTCGCAGCCTTCTCGTTCTTCTTGGCAACGGCCTTCTTGGCCTCAACCTTGGAGTTGGCGGCAGCGTTGTTGGCAGGCGCCTGCTGCTGAGCCTTCTTCTTGTTCTTCTTGTTGGCCATTTGGGTTACCTCCGCGCAATGCGCTTATACATGAGTAAACCGTAAGCCCCCAATTGGGAGCTTACGGAATAATGACTGGCACGCCAGGAAGGACTCGAACCCTCAACACTCGGTTTTGGAGACCGATGCTCTACCAATTGAACTACTGGCGTATGTGACTAGAGACTAGCGAGTCTCTTTGTGCAGCGTGTGGTGACGGCACCAGGGGCAATACTTCTTGATCTCCATACGATCAGGCATGGTCGACTTGTTCTTGGTGGTCGTATAGTTGCGGCGCTTGCACTCAGTGCACGCAAGAGTAACTAGAGTACGCATGTATCCTGAACCTTTCATTTCCGCCCCGTACGGGCACGATTTGATACTTTATCAGCTCTACGTAAGTGCTGTCAACGAAAACCTCGAATCAATTGGTTCTCGGTGAACCCATTCATATTTGGAACACATCAATGGAGCCAACGAGATCTAATCGACGGTGCACCCAGGACCATAATCGATCCTCTCGACACCAGCAACGGCTCAATATCCATTGCAGAAAAGAACCCGGCACCCATATAAGTGCCGGGTTCTCTAAGTCAGCTATATCAAAGAGCTAATTTACTCAATGATCGTGGAGACGATGCCCGAACCGACGGTGTGGCCGCCCTCGCGGATAGCGAAGCGCAGGCCCTCCTCCATGGCGATCGGGTGGATGAGGTCGCCCTCGATGGTGATGTGGTCACCAGGCATAGCCATCTCGGTGCCCTCGGGGAGCTTGACCGTACCGGTAACGTCGGTGGTACGGAAGTAGAACTGAGGACGATAACCATCGAAGAACGGGGTGTGACGGCCGCCCTCCTCCTTGGTCAGAACGTAGATCTCGCCGGTGAACTTGGTGTGCGGGGTAACCGAACCGGGCTTGCAGAGAACCTGACCGCGCTCGATGTCCTCGCGCTTGATGCCGCGGAGCAGCAGACCGACGTTGTCGCCAGCCTCGCAGAAGTCCATGGACTTACGGAACATCTCGATACCGGTAACAACGGTGTTCTGGGTATCCTTGATGCCGACGATCTCGACGGGCTCGTTGAGCTTGAGCTCACCGCGCTCGACACGGCCGGTAGCAACGGTACCACGGCCGGAGATGGTCATAACATCCTCAACGGCCATCAGGAAGGGGAGGTCGTTGTTACGAGCAGGCGTCGGGATGTACTCGTCGACAGCCTTCATGAGCTCGCGGATGGCGTCCATCCACTTGGCGTCGCCCTCGAGAGCGCCCAGAGCGGAACCACGGATGACGGGGATGTCGTCGCCGGGGAAATCGTACTCGGAGAGGAGCTCACGGGTCTCCATCTCGACGAGGTCGATGAGCTCGTCATCGTCGACCATGTCGCACTTGTTCAGGAAGACGACGATGTAGGGAACGCCGACCTGACGGGCGAGCAGGATGTGCTCGCGGGTCTGAGCCATGGGGCCGTCGGTAGCGGCGATGACCAGGATAGCGCCGTCCATCTGAGCAGCACCGGAGATCATGTTCTTGACGTAGTCAGCGTGGCCCGGGCAGTCAACGTGAGCGTAGTGACGGGCAGCAGTCTCGTACTCGACGTGGGAGACGGAAATCGTAATGCCGCGCTCGCGCTCCTCGGGAGCCTTGTCGATGTTCTCGAACGCAGTGAAGTCAGCCTTGCAGCCCTCGGTCTCGGAGAGAACCTTGGTGATGGCAGCGGTCAGCGTGGTCTTGCCGTGGTCGACGTGACCAATGGTGCCGATGTTAACATGCGGCTTAGTGCGCTCAAACTTCTCTTTGGCCATAAAGCCCTCCTCTTAACAGGTCGTCCCCGGACGGGACTTTGCCTTTATACCATAGTGGCCTCTCAACATACTATTGAGAAGCCACCGTGTTACCTATGGTAGCGGTGACTGGATTCGAACCAGTGACGCCACGGGTATGAACCGTGTGCTCTAACCAACTGAGCTACACCGCCGGATGGAGCCTGCAACCAGACTTGAACTGGTGACCTCTTCGTTACCAACGAAGTGCTCTACCGACTGAGCTATACAGGCACTTGACGGGTGGGAGCTATAGGATTCGAACCTATGTAGGCAGAGCCAACGGGTTTACAGCCCGTCCCCATTAACCACTCGGGCAAACTCCCAATCGTTCAAGTATCCGCAGGTCCTTTGGTCTTTTGGACCGCCGCCCCCGCGAACGAAGAAGATAATACGATGCCACCTTGGGGGCTGTCAACGAAAACCTCTAGATACACGGTGCCGGGCGTATCTACATACCTTTGACCTGCGGTTTTGCTGAGTTTGGATATGGAGGACGGTGAATTTGCATATAGCGGTGACATTTCCCGAGGGAACACTTTTGCGTAGTGGAGTACACCATCAGGATCGAACTTTGATATCGACTCATTTGCACCTATATATAGGTCGATATCGGGCTTCCCAGACAGAATCGAGCGTGGATAATCTCCCGTTTGAAATCGAGCGTGGATAATCTCCCACTTTTGGCGTGCCACTGGGCCCAAAGTGGGAGATTATCCACGCTCATTCACTAAGCGGGAGATTATCCACGCTCGTATGTCCGATAAGCCACGCTCGACCAGAATGACTTGGACCGGCCCGGCCTTTATCTCAATCTGTAACATCTAGAGAATATTTTCTCCCCCATCTGTTACAGATCGAGATATTACGCAGAGACCCCAGCTTACGTCTCATTCTGTAACAGTAAGAACGGTTTTCAGCTTCTTCGTGTTACAGATCGAGATGCTATCGGCCATCCCTTGGCATTGTCTCAATCTGTAACTATAAGGAGGGTTTTCAGCCCACCCGTGTTACAGATTGAGACAAACCGAAAACGGAATGGGCGCTGACCCAATGGCGCACAACCTAAAAAGAAACGGGCCCTGTCCCATAAGGAACAGAGCCCGAAACTCTCATGGAGCCAGTGACAGGAATCGAACCTGCAACCCACTGATTACAAATCAGTTGCGCTACCGTTGCGCCACACTGGCACACTTGGCGCTTTCGCGCGAAGCCTGTTAAGAATAAAGGAATTGCGGACGGGGCGCAACAGACCCTTTGACCGACCACATCTCAAAACCCTTCGCCAGAACGAATAGTTTTATCTGTTCGCCAGAACCAATAACTATTCGTTTTGGCGAGGTCGGCCTGCAACCCACTGATTACAAACCAGTTGGTTGGTCAATCGAGAAAGCAGCCCCCATTGAAGGTCTACCTACCTCCCGCGAAGGGCCTTGAGCTTAGCCAGGGCCTCGGGGCTCAGGCGGCTGCCCAGGGTCATCTTAATCTGCGGAGCTTCCTCTGCCTCGTGCACGTCGTTGTCGATCTGTTTGATCTCGTCCACCAACATGCGGCTCGAGATGCGCGTGACGCCCTTGCCCATGACGACGGCCTGGATCGTGCCGTCACTCGATACCACGGAGCACGCGCGGCCTTCCTCGCGCGCCTCGATGCAGAGCTTCTGCACCACGGTATCGGCAGAGACGCCCGTCGGCGAAAACTCAATGCGCACGCCGCGGGCCGGCAGGTTGGGGCGCTCGCTGGAGATATTGCCCGCGCCGTCAAACACAATCACAGCCTCGTAGCGGCCCTGGGCAAACGCCGCCACGTCGTTGATGAGCGCGGTGCGCGCCATATCGTGAACGTCGCTGGAATACGGATCATCGGAATGGTCGTACACGAGCTTTTCGTAGCGCGGCGTGCAATGGATCACGTTGTAACCGTCGACCACCAACAGCTCGGGCTTATTGGAGTGCACCGTCGAGACCGGATCGGCGATGGCCTGCGCAAACGCATTGCCGCCCACGCCATAGGTCGCGGCCGAAACAATCGGCTTGGCCGAGCCCTCGCCAAAGCGCTTGGCCTTGGACTTGGCGCGGTTCTTCTTGGACATGCGCTACTCCTCCCCCATGAGCTCGCCGGCGTTGCGACGCAGCCACTCAAAGCACAGCGCCGTGGTCGCCTGGGCAACATTGAGGCTCTCGGTCATGCCGCGCTGGGGAAGCTTGGTCAAAAAGTCGCATTTCTCGAGCACCAGGCGCGAGATGCCGTCGCCCTCGGAGCCCATAACGAGCGCCACGCGGCCCTCGAAGGGAGCGTCCCAGCAGCTGCCCTCGGCGTGCTCGGAGGCGCCGCCCACCCAAAAGCCGGCGGCCTTGAGGTCATCGAGCGCACGGGCGATATTGGGAACCTGCGCGATGGGCAGGTGCATGACGGCGCCGGCAGAAGTCTTGTAGCTGCCGACGGTCACACCGGCGGCGCGCTTGTTGGCAATGATGACGCCCGCCGCGCCCACGACCTCGGCGGAGCGCACGATGGCGCCAAAGTTGCCGTCGTCGGTCACATGGTCGAGCACGACGACGAGCGCCGGACCGTCGCCCGCACGGTCGAGGATATCGGCAACATCAGCGTAAGGGAAGTTACCAACCTCGAGCGCAATGCCCTGGTGAGCGCCATGGCTCGACAGCGCATCGAGCTGCGCACGCGGCACATACTTAATGCGGACACCGGCGGCGTTGAGGTCGTCGACCAGGCGCGACAAGGCGGCATCGCGCTCCCCGCCCTCGGCAATGAGCGCGCACTTGACGGGAAAGCCGGTACGTAGCGCCTCGGCGGCAGCACGGCGGCCTTCGATAAACTCGCCCTTGGGGGCCTGAACGTTGTCGCGGTTGCGATCTCGCTGCGGACGCGCAGCCTGGGCTTGGGAGCGCTCGCGCTGGCCCTTGGAAGTGGCAGCGCGATTGTTGCGGCGAATCGGACGCGAGCCAGAAGCAGCCTGCTTGCCGCCACGAGGCGCACGCTTGCGATTGTCGGCCATAAGACGACCTCCTAAATACAACTATCAAACGAAACAAATAGACCGACCGCCCGAGGTGCGGCAGATTGCCTTGAAAGAGGAGGGCATAGACCTTGAGGTCATGCCCGACGATTGAAAGGCAAGGTGCCGTGGCTCGGGCGGTCGGGTGCTTGGGAAACCCGCGGGGATTAGAGAGATTTGATACGGGTGCCGGCGGCAGTATCTTCGATCGTCAGGCCCAGGTCCTTGAGCTGGTCGCGGATGGCGTCGGCCAGACCCCAGTTCTTGGCGGCGCGGGCCTCGGCGCGGGCCTCGAGAATCTTGGCAGCGGCCTCGTCCACGTCGTCACCCGTGTAGGCAACCAAACCGGCGGCAACGCCCAGCAGGCCCAGCGGCAACTCGACCTTGGGCTCGGGGAGCTCAACGCCAAGCATATCGAGCAGCTCGGCCAGCGTGTCGGCGGCGGCAAGCGCGGCGGCCTTGTCGGCAGCGTCGCCCGCCTGCTCCAGGTACTGGTTGCACTCGGTCACAAAGCCAAAGACGGCACCCATGGCACCAGCGGTGTTAAAGTCGTCGTCCATGCACTCCTTAAAGGCAGCACGAGTCTCGGCGGCCTTGGCGGCAAACGCCTCGGCGGCAGCCGCATCGGCATCGGCCGTCGCATGGTTCGCGGCCCAGCGCAGGTTCTCGACCGTACCGGCGATACGCGTGAGCGAGTTCTCGGCACCCTCCAGGCGCTCCCAAGAAAAGTCGAGCGGCGAGCGATAGCTCGTCTGCAGCATCAGCAGGCGCAGGGCGGCAGCGGAGTGCTGTTCGAGGACCTCGGCCAGCGTAAAGAAGTTGCCGAGTGACTTGGACATCTTCTCGCCGTCAACCAGCAGCATGCCCGTGTGCATCCAGGTGTTGGAGAAGCCCTGGTGCCAGGCGCAGGTGGCCTGGGCGCACTCGTTCTCGTGATGCGGGAAAGCAAGGTCGGAGCCACCGCCGTGGATATCGATCGGGGTACCCAGGTAGCGATGCACCATGGCGGCGCACTCGGTGTGCCAACCGGGACGGCCCTCGCCCCAGGGGCTCGGCCAGCTGGGCTCGCCGGGCTTGGCGGCCTTCCACAGGGCAAAGTCGAGCGGGTCGTTCTTGTCCTCGTTCTCCTCGATGCGCGCACCAACCATAAGGTCGTCGATGTTGCGGCCCGAGACCTGACCATAGTTGGGATCGCTGCGCACGGCAAAGTACACATCGCCGTTATCGGCTGCGTAAGCGTGGCCCTGCTCGATAAGCGTCTTGATCATGGCGATCATGGGGCCGATCTCCTTGGTGGCGCGGGGGCGCACATCGGGGTCGAGCACGTTGGCGGCGCGCATGACGCCGATGAACTTGTCGGAGAACTCCGTCGCGACCTCGGCAGCCGTACGGCCCTGCTCGTTGGCGCGTTTGATGATCTTGTCGTCGACATCGGTGAGGTTCTGGGCGAACGTGACCTCGTAGCCGCTCGCGATGAGCCAGCGTCGAATCACATCGAAGCTGATGAACGTGCGGGCATTGCCGATGTGGATGTTGTCGTAGACCGTGGGGCCGCACACGTACATGCGGACCTTGCCGGACTCGATGGGCTGGAACTCTTCCTTTTTATGGGTAGCGCTGTTGTAGATACGCATTCGTTACTCCTTAACGGTTTTCTGTAGCAGGCAGACGGCCCAGGCGCCGATTCCCTCGCCCTGGCCTTCCCAACCGAGCTTTTCGGTCGTGGTAGCGGCGACGCCCACATTTTCGACGTCAACGCCCAGGGCATGGGCAAGGTTGGCGCGCATGGCATCGCGGTGCGGGGTGATCTTGGGTTGCTGACAGGCAATGGTGCAATCGGCATCGACAAACTCAAAGCCCAGCTCGCGCGCATAGTCCATCACGCGAGCAAGCAGCACCATCGAATCGGCACCCTCGTAGGCGGGATCGGTGTCGGGGAATAGCTTGCCGATGTCTCCCCCGCGGCAGGCGCCCAGAATGGCGTCGGCCAAGGCGTGCGCGAGCACATCGGCATCCGAGTGGCCCAGCAGGCCGCGCTCGTAGGGAATGTCGACCCCGCCGATGATACATCGACGCCCCTCCACCAGACGGTGAACGTCGTAGCCATGGCCAATGCGCAGGTTACTGAACATGGGGAAGGTCCTCTCCCTCGGCCATACGACCGAGCAGAATCGCGGTTACGGGACGCAGATCCTCGGGCACCGTCACCTTAAGGTTATCGCGCGGGCTCTGGACACAGCGGACGCGCCCGCCCATGCGCTCGACCAGCGATGAATCGTCGGTACCGATAAAGCCCTCGGCGATAGCAGCGGCGTGAGCGCGCTTCATGGCGTCGACGCTAAAGATCTGCGGCGTCTGAGCGGCCCAATAGAGCTCGCGCGGCGGCGTCTCGACGATATTATCGCCGTCGACGATCTTGAGCGTGTCGATCGCGGGCTGACCGCACACGACACCGTCGAGGGCGCGGTCGCTCACGAGCACGTCGATAGCGTGGTCGATGGCCTCGGTCGTAATGAGCGGACGAGCGCCATCGTGGATGGCGACATATTCGAAACCCGCCGGAACCGCATGCACGCCGGCACGGGTGGACTCCTGACGGGTATCGCCGGCATCGGCAAAGCTGATGGGCGTGTCATAGTCAAACGGGTCGATGGCAAGGCGGCGCATCTCGGCACGGCGCTCGGCAGGACACACCACCACGATGTGGCCGACCTTGTCGCTCCGGTCGAACGCGCGGATGGACCAGCTCATAAGCGGACGGCCCGCCACGTTAACGAGCTGCTTGCCGCCGGGATTTCCAAAGCGCTGACCGCTGCCGCCGGCAACGACCACGGCGCATACGGGCGCCATTATGCGTTCCCCTGTTTGGTGCCCTTCATGCGGTACAGCGAGTCCGCAAGAATGGCAGGGTTGTTGACGCCAAAGTCGCCCAGGCGCTCCGGATCCTCGCTAATGTCGTCCATGAGCTCCTGCAGCGAGCCGTACTCGTCGACGATCTTCTCGGCCACGCCGTCGCGCACGACGGACACACGCGAAAGCGTGCGCAGGCCTAGCGGCGTCATGACGGAGTCCTCGTCCAGGTCGTCATAGCCCAGAACTGCCGCCACGTGTTGCGGGTCGGACAGGTCCTTAGGCGTCATGCGAGCGAGCTCTGCACGAATCTTCTCGGCATTAGCCTCGGAAGAATCACTTGCGTAGTCGCGGATCATCAGGTCGTATTCGGTATCCATGCTGGAACCGGCGAGCTGCTCGAGCTGCATCTGCACGAGCTTGCCCTGGTTGCCCAGCTTGACGATGCAATCCTTAAGCTCGGTCTTTGCCTGCTGCATGATCTCGAAGCTCGAGAAAATACCGGTAATGTCGGCGAGCGTAACGTAGTCGTCGAGCTCGAGGGCCGTCAGACGCAGCAGGGAGCGATCGAGCGACTGACGAGTAGTCTGAAGCGTGGCGACGAGCTGGTTGACCGAGCTCATGATGGTGGTGACGGGCTGGATCTCGTAGCTCTTGCCGTGAACGTACACGTTAACGACAGCACGACGGGCCGAGACCGAGATCACGATGGCATCGGTAAGCACCGACATGCGAGCGGCGGTGCGGTGACGCATGCCCGTCTCGCTCGTGGCGAGCGAGGGGTCGGGATTGAGGTGGAAGTTGGCGCGCAGGATCTGGGTGAGGTCGCCGTCGATGACGATGGCACCGTCCATCTTGGAGAGCTCGAACAGACGGTTCGAGGTGAACGAAATGTTGAGCGGGAAGCCGTCGTTACCGGCAGCGAGCACGTTTTCGGTGTCGCCGACGCAGATAAGGGCGCCCAGGTGACCGGCGATGATCATGTCGAGGGCGGTGCGGATCGGCTGACCAGGTGCCGTCAGGCGGATTGCCTGTTCCATACGCTTTTGCAGCTCGTTCTTATCCAAGGCATCGCTCCCATCGTATACGCTCCATAAACGCTAAATAGTTTCTCACGGTTTGTCCCTGCGGCGCTTGCGAAATCCGATGCTTACAGAATGAGCGAACACAGCTGAGAGCCCAACCCAAATCAGCTGTTCATGTGGTAGCATCGGGATTCGCATAAATGAGGGAGTAGTCGCGTGATCGGGTTCGCCTCCGGTGGCGCGGCAAGTCAACACACTGGCCAATGCGGCCTGGCTTGCCTTAATGAACGAGACTCGTGGCTGTGCGCGCAACGCGTACGCCACGGGTCTTTTTTGTTCCTCCCCCAAGAGGTACACGCGGGCTCGCCCGCAGAGAGGGAGCCAGACTATGGGACTCGCAGAGCTCGTGCTGCTCGCCGTTGGCCTTTCGATGGACGCCTTTGCCGTTTCCATCTGCAAGGGCCTTGGCATGAAGAAAATCAACCTTAAAGTCGCCGTAGTGCTCGGCCTGTTCTTTGGCGGCTTTCAGGCCGGCATGCCCGAAATAGGATGGGCGCTCGGCAGTCAATTCATGGGCATCATCGGACCCATCGACCATTGGATCGCCTTTATCCTGCTCGCCTTCATCGGCGGCAAAATGCTGTGGGAAGCCTTTACCGAGGACGAGGATGAAGG
Source organism: Collinsella sp. (assembly GCA_048183675.1). GTDB lineage: Bacteria > Actinomycetota > Coriobacteriia > Coriobacteriales > Coriobacteriaceae > Collinsella. The sequence continues at coordinate 31,447 of DBEYWP010000041.1, forward strand.
CGACGACAAGGATGCCGAAAAAATCGACCTGGGCGAGTACCTGATCCTCGCCATCGCCACCTCAATCGACGCCCTAGCCGTGGGCATCTCGTTTGCGGCGCTCTCGGTTGACATCGTTCCCGCCGTGTCGCTTATCGGCATCACGACGTTTATCTTCTCCGTTGCCGGCGTAGCGATCGGCCACACCTTTGGCGCGCGCTACGAAAAGCCTGCCACCATCGTGGGCGGCATCGTGCTTATCCTTATCGGGCTTAAGATCTTGCTTGAGCATCTGGGGATTTTGGCGCTGTAACGCCAAACACAATCGCTCAAAACTCAACGCCGCACAAGGCCTCATGCAGAGTTTTGCATAATGCCTTTTCGTGCAGACTTTTGCATGTCATACTAATATGCAAAAGTCTGCACGTTAGGAGATCGCCGTGGACACCCTTCCCATCACCACACCGCGCCAAGCTGGCATCTACGTGCGCAAGGCACGCGAGGCTCAGGGTCTCACCCGTGCCGCCCTCGCTAAAACGGCCAGTGTTTCGGAGCGCCTGCTCGCATCGCTCGAGCTAGGAGACGCCACCGGCATTCGACTCGACAAGCTGCTGACGATTTTCAATGCTCTTGGACTGGCACTCGCCGCTCAAGGGGATATCGGCGAAGCGAAAAACGAGCGACCAGTCGACGCCCCGCATGCCAATCCGCTGCCTCGCAGCATCCCCAGGCGCCATCACACTCAACGTCCTCATCATCGCAACCGTCGTAGTACCCCCATTCCGGCTCTTGCAGATGCCCCCTTTACATCCGCACTCTACGACGAGGTCTTCGCCGATTTCGCCATGTCCAATCTCGGAGTCTCGATTGCCGCAAACGTATCTAACCAAACCAAGCCCGAAGGGAAATAGCCAATGGCCAGAACATCACTTCGGACCATTATTTGCGGCGTACCTGCGGGAACGCTCACGCAAGATGAGAACGGTCTTATCAGCTTTACCTACGATCATGACTATGACGGGCCAGCCCTATCGACCAACATACCCGTATCGAATCGCACATACGGACAACAGGTCATGAATCCGTACCTGTTTGGCCTCCTACCCGACAGCGAGGACCAACGAAAAGCGATTGCCACCGAATTCGACGTTAGGCCCAACAATCCCGTTGCGTTGCTCAGCCATATCGGACTCGACTGTCCGGGCGGAGTGCAGTTTTGTGCCGAAGAAGAGGCCGACGCCGTCCTGCATCGCGCTGGCGAATATCGCCCTATAGACGACCACGAAATTGCTCTCCGTCTCAAGTCGATCAGAGATAACCGCGATGCATCGTGGATGGGTCTAGATGAAAGTTGGTCACTCGGAGGCAATCAGGGCAAGTTCGCGCTCGCGTTCATAAACGGCCGCTGGTGCGAATGCATGGGCTCCTCGCCCACGACGCATATTTTCAAAAATGGCGTTATCGGATTTAAACTCGAGGCTCTGAATGAGTTTGTCTGCATGAAAAGCGCCCAGCGCGCCGGTATCGCAACGGCAAACGTCGAATATCGTATGTTTGAGGACGAACCCGCCCTCATTGTTGAGCGCTATGACCGCGTGAAAGTCGAAGACGGAACGATCAGGCGCCTACATCAAGAAGACCTCTGTCAGGCACTTGGGGTGATGCCCGCCCAAAAGTACACGGCAGACGGCGGCCCGACCACCCGCGATATTCAAGAGCTCCTCGTAAATACGAGCCACCATCAACTTAACCTGTATCTGTTTACGCAGATACTGTTCTTCAACGCCATTATCGGCGCACCGGATGCGCATGCGAAAAACTATTCCCTGCTCCTTGGAAACGACGGCGCAGCCATGATGGCTCGAATGTACGATGTCGCGTCGGGTTTGGCGTATGAGCGCATGCGACGTCGGGCACGCCTGGCCATGAGCGTTGGCGGCGAAAATCGTGTGGGGTGCATCGGTCCAGGCGCTATCCGCCGATACCACGGTATGGGCAACCCCGCGCTGGAGGCGGCGCTCACCGATGCCGGGCTATCCGAGAAGTTTTGCTTTGCGACCATGATGGACCTCGCCTACGAGGTACCCATTTGCATGGAAGAGGTCATGGACGAATACGCCGACCTGCCCGGCATGGCGGACCTGCGCGAGCATATGCTCGGCCCCGTCCGCAAAAACTGCCAGCGCACCCTCGACCTCATCAGGGCGGATATGGGCTAGACGCCAATCAATTTCCCATTTCTTAAAAGAAGAGAGGGGTCACCCATCGCAAAAGCTCGGGTGCCCCCTCTCATAATGTCATCTACAATCCGCTAGCACGTGGCTCGGGCTGCTGCTAGCGCAACCTTTACGCAGCGAGGCGCTTGAGGACGTCGATGAGCAGCTCGTAGAAGCGCTCGGCAGAAGCGAGCTCCATGCTCTCGTCCGGGGTGTGGACATCGGAGAGCGTCGGGCCCACGGCGATGGCGTCCAGGCCGTGCAGGGCTTCGGCAAACAGGCCGCACTCAAGGCCGGCGTGAATGGACTCGATGCGCAGCTCAGAGCCAAAGAGCTCGCGATAGCTCTCGACAAAGATGTCGCGGACCGGCGAATGCTCGGCATAGCTCCAACCGGGATACTCGAACTCAAACTTGGCGTCGAAGCCCAAGACATCGGCCAGCGTCTGCAGGCGGTCCTTGAACTCGTTCTGCAGCGAGGTGATCGAGGAGCGCGGGGACAGCATAATCTTGACCTGGTCGTCAGAGGTGGCAACCACGCCGATGTTGGAGGAAACCTCGACGGAGCCGTCGGTGGCGACGTTGCGGCGAATCACGCCGTTAGGGGCAAGACGCAGGGCGCGGATGAGGGCAAGCGCGGACTTCTGGTCCATGGCCTCGACCTCGGCGTCGTCGGCAATCTCGACGGTGCAGGTAAAGCCGGGGTCGAAGACCTCGAGCTCGGCTGTGACGTCGGCGATGATGCCCCTTGCGATCTCGGCCGCTGCCTCGGCGGCAGCGTGGTCGGCGTAAACCAGCTCGGCCTTGCACTCACGGTTGATGGCGTTGTCCTTAGTGCCGCCGTTAAAGCTGACGATGGCGGGCTCGCCGGCGACCATCAGGCGATCGATGATGCGGGCCATGATGAGGTTGCCGTTGCCGCGCTCCAGGTGGATGTCGGCGCCGGAGTGACCACCCAGCAGGCCGGAGATCTCGAGCGTAAGGGTGCTGCCGGTCTTGTGGTCGCGCACGATCGGGCAGGTGTAGGTAACGACGACACCGCCGGCGCAGCTGACGGTGGCCACGCCCTCCTCCTCGGAATCGAGGTTGATCATGGTACGGGCGCTAATCTGGGACTTGTCGAGCGTCTCGGCGCCAACCAGGCCAGTCTCCTCGTCGGTGGTGAACACGCACTCGAGGGCCGGATGAGCAATCGAATCGTCGTTGAGCACGGTGAGCATCAGAGCGACGGCGATACCGTTGTCGGCGCCCAGCGTGGTGCCGTTAGCGGTGAGGACGCCGTCCTTGACGACCAGGTCGATACCGTCGGTCGCAAAGTCGTGCTCAACGGAACCCAACTTGTCGCAAACCATATCGATGTGGCCCTGCAGCATCACGGTCGGGGCATTCTCGGCGCCGGCAGATGCGGGCTTACGAATGATGACGTTGTAGACCTCGTCCTGATACACGTCGAGGCCGCGCTCCTTGGCAAACGCAACCAAGAAATCGCTGATGCCCTTCTCGTTGCCAGACTCACGGGGGATCGCGCTGATCTCCTCAAAGAAATGGAACAGCTGGGCGGGCTCGTAGCCAGTAATCTTGTAGTCCATGGTGCCTCCTTGGCGCAACTGGTTAGACAATAAGACATGCGCCTTGTATATTCCCAGACTTTACGTGCATAAACCAGTCGAAAACGCCGAGCGCTCTCGCATCATCGGCTAACGGTGAGGAAACGTCACTTTATCAAGATAAAGCAGCTTAGACGGGCCGCGCCGAAGGGACGTTGGACCCTTCAACCAGCCTCAACGCCTGTTGAACGTTAATGCATACACCATTGGTATGTTTAATAAGATTCTTGTCCTCCGTCACGACGTAATCGGCATCAATGCGATTGGCGACGCCCAGCATCAGGTCGTCCTCGAAGTCGTTGTGATGATACTTGAACACAAAGGAGTCGAAGACCTCGTCTGCACCGACCGGCGCGATGAGGGCGAGCTCGCGCATCTGCCGAACGCATGCCCAGGCCGTTTCGTCCGCCGCCGCAATGGCGTTATCGCTCAGCGAACCATTCTTCCTTCGGCACTCCCTCTTAATCGCCGCCGAGACAAGATACGAGACATCTTTGACCGAAAGAGACGAGGCAAACAGGGCAATCTGCTCCGAGACATCGGCAATCTCGAATAGACGGGCGACATCCGCTGTCCGGTCCGACCTTCCAGAAAAGTAATCCATCCATACGTTGGTGTCGATGAGCAACTTGAGAATGCCGTCTGCACTCATAGCTCCACCCACTCGGGATAGCGCTCCGCCATTGCTTCCTTATAGAGGTCATCGTAGTCACCCGAGAGGTCGGGAACAGGGATGCCGTATTTGAGGCACGCATCGCGCACGATGTGGCTGCCCTGCGTAACCCTTGATTCCACCGACGCAGTCGCTGGCACGTTAGAGCTCGGTGCCGCAACCCCCGATCTCGAGGGCATGCATCCGTTGACGACCAGATATTCCCAAAGTGTCCGCACCGCTTGAGACGGCGTCATGCCGATATGCGCCAGCACGGCGTCCCCAGCCTCTTTGAGTTGGCGATCCATGCGCACATTCATCTGGACCGGCCGTGAGTCGAGTACCGATATAGGCATGCTAGCTCCTTCTGCTATACATATTTATATTTCGAGTATAGCACCATTTACTCATAAAAAAGGGGCGCCCCGACAGGAGTGCCCCTTCGCAAAGCTATGTTAACCCCTACAGCGCGCCGGAACCGGCTTGCATCATGCCGCCGGGGCCCGAGGTCACGCCGCCGCTCACGGGCGCGGCGTTGCCGGTGTGCGGTGCCGCCGGGGCGGTATCGCCGCCGAGCGTGCCCGCCGGACGCGGTGCCGGGATCTCGCCCGTGCCGTGGCTAAAGACAAACTTGCCATCGGCCACGTCGCACAGGACGGTATCGCCCTCGCCCCACTCGCCGGCCAGAAGCTCCTCGGACAGCGGGTCCTCGATAAGCTTTTGAATAGCACGGCGCAGCGGACGCGCACCGTTGGTGAGGTCGGTGCCCTCGGCCACGATCTTGTCATAGGCCGCATCGGTGAGCTTGATGTTCATGCCGTTGGCAATCAAACGCTGACGCAGGTCGTCCACCAGCAGGTGCGCGATCTTGGTGAGATTCTCGCCCGAGAGCTTCTGGAACACCACGATGTCGTCGATACGGTTGAGCAGCTCGGGGCGGAACAGGCGCTTGAGCTCGCCCATCGCGCGACCACGGATCTCACTCGACGTGAGACCTTGCTCGCCGGTGGTGCCAAAGCCAACGCTCGCATCCTGCGCAATCTCGCGAGCGCCCACGTTGGACGTCATGATGATCACGGTGTTGCGGAAGTCGACCGTCTTGCCCTGGCTATCGGTCAGGCGGCCCTCCTCCAGCACCTGCAGCAAGATGTTGAAGATATCGGGGTGCGCCTTCTCGATCTCGTCGAACAGCACGACCGAGTACGGGTGGCGACGAACGGCCTTGGTGAGCTGGCCGCCCTCGTCGTGACCGACGTAACCCGGAGGGCTACCGATGAGCTTGGAGACCTCGAACTCGCTACCGAACTCGGACATGTCGAAGCTGATGAGTGCATCCTTGCTGCCAAAGAGGTACTCGGCGAGCGTCTTGGCGAGCTCGGTCTTGCCCGTGCCGGTGGGACCCAGGAAGATAAAGCTGCCGCCGGGGCGACGCGGGTCCTTGAGCGGCGAACGGCTGCGGCGCACGGCCTTGGCAACTGCCTCGACAGCCTCATCCTGACCGATGATGCGCGTCTTGAGCACGCTTTCGGCTTGCAGCAGGCGACGGCTCTCGCTCTCGGTAAGCGAGGACACCGGCACGCCCGAAGTCACGGACACGATATCGGCGATCTGACTCACATCGATGGTGAGCGGGCTGGCGTCGAGCTCGGCGGTCCAGGCGGCCTTGGCCTCGGCGAGTTCAATCTCGGCGGCCTTCTGCTGATCGGTGATCTCGGCGGCCTTGTTCATGTCGTCGCTCTCGGTGGCCTCCTGCGCGGCGGCCTTAAGCTCCTCCACGCGATGCTCGGCCTCACGCACCGGCTCGGGCGCGCGATTCGCAGCGATGCGAGCGCGGGCACCGGCCTCGTCGATGAGGTCGATGGCCTTATCGGGCAGGAAGCGATCCTGGATGTAGCGGTTGGAAAGGTTCGCGGCGGCCTCGATAGCACCCTGCGTATAGCGCACATGGTGGTGCTCCTCGTAGCGCGGCTTGAGCGCAGTCAGGATCTTGACCGTGTCCTCGACGCTCGGCTCCTCGACATCGATGGTCTGGAAGCGACGCTCAAAGGCCGGGTCCTTGGTGAGGTACTTGCGGAATTCCTCGGCCGTGGTGGCGCCGATAATCTGGAAGGCACCGCGCGCGAGCACGGGCTTGAGCATGGAGCTCGCGTCGATGGAACCCTCGGCAGAACCGGCACCGATGATGGTGTGCATCTCGTCGATAAACAGGATGACGTCGTCGGCTTCGGTGGCCTCCTGGATCACGTTCTTGAGACGCTCCTCAAACTCACCGCGATACTTGGCGCCCGCCACGAGGCCCGGCAGGTCGAGCGTCCAGATGTTCTGGTTCATGAGGTTCTCGGGCACGTTGCCGGCAGCGATCTGCTGCGCCAGGCCCTCGACGATGGCCGTCTTGCCCACGCCGGGGTCGCCCAAGATAAGCGGGTTGTTCTTGGTGCGGCGCGAAAGGATCTCCATCATGCGCTGGACTTCCTTTTCGCGACCGATCACGGGGTCGAGCTCGCCGTCGCGGGCCTTCTGCGTAAGGTTGGTGGCGAACTGCTTAAGCGTGTCGGTGCCACTCCCCTTTTGCTGAGAGGCATCCGAGCCGCTAAAGAACGGCAGGCCCGCACCGGGACGACCAGCACCGGCGCCGGCGAGCGGACGCTTCTTGTCCTGGTCCTTGGCGGTGAGCTTCTCGATAGCCTTTTTGATGGAGGCGGACGACACACCCAGGCGCATGAGGATGTCCATGGCCATGCCGTTGCCCTCTTCGACGATACCGATGAGCAGGTGCTCGGTCGACACGTAGGTCTGGTTGTTCTCACGCGCCACACGGAATGAACGCTCCATCACGCTAATGACGAGCGGTGTAAAGGCGAGCTTGGCTGCCTCGGTCTCCTCGCTGGGCTCGGGAACGGTGGTCTGGACCTCTTTGAGAGTATCCATGATGTCGTCGTAGGAGATGTCGAGCGAACGCAGTGCTTCAGCGGCAATGCCCTCGTCCTCCTTGGCAAGCGCGAGCAGCAGGTGCTCGGTACCCACCTTATTTGAATGAAGATCGAGCGCCTCTTGCTTGGCCATGGACATGACCTTGCGCGCACGATCGGTAAAACGGTCTAACATGCTAGTTCCTCTTAGACGAGCTAGTTTTTTCAAACGCAAAGCGCCGCCCCGCGGCAGCGCTTTGGTCTCTTTACCCATATGGAGTATATGTTAACCGTTGGGACCTTTCCCGCCCGTAGCCGCGCGACAACGTCTACAAAAAAGGAATTGCTCGGGTCCGTTTGGCGGTTTGATTTTGAACTGCTGTCTAGCAGGCGGGCTCGGCGTCCATGCCCTCGGAAATGTTGGCAACCTCCTCGGCAGTGGGAGCGCCCGGCATGTGCACGAGTTCCATGTGCGGCTCGGCAAAGACCGTGCCCATGGGGAAGGCGCGGCGGAAGACAAAGCGAGCAATCGGACCGGCCACTAGCAGGTTCCAGGGCAGGGCCATGATAAAGTTGCGCGGGATGTTGATGAGCCACATCGTCGGCAGCATCTGCAGGTTTGCAAGCGGGCCGCCGGGCATGTGGAACAGGCCCTCGCACGCACCGTAGAGCGACATGATGATGACCATAGGAACGACCATGCAGGAGCTGACGGCGAGCGTCATGGCGAGCGGCGAGCTCTTGCCCGGCGCGACCAAGTACTTAAAGGCGAAACCCTTGGCGAGCGGGCTGGCGACGAACCAGTCGCAGCACATGGCAAAAATGTAGGCAACGGGGAAGCCGAGCCACGCGGCGGCAACGACCTCGCCGTTGATGGCCCTGTGCTGCAGGGCAACGTTGTAGATGCTCATCCAGAGCACCATGCAAAAGCACATGATAAAGGTGAACAGCAGGCTCTCTCGTTTGTTGATAGGCATAAAGGGCATGGTCCTTTCCGTGTTACGCCGCGGCATCACGCAACAAAAACGGGCGGGCAAGATGGAGCTGTTGGGACTTCATCTCGCCCGCCCGTGATACGTGCGTCTGCGACTACTTATGTGGTGGAACCAGCCTAGCACGAAAACCCCGCGCTTCGTAAGCGTTGAGTTTATGAAGATGCAGGGCACCAATAATCCCCCGACCCCCTAAGTTGCGGTGGAATACGGACTGTTTTGACCCTTTAAGCAGCAATTCAGTCCCTATTTCACCGCAACTCATTTGGTGCAAAGTAACATGTCCCCCTTGCACCAATTAGCTGGTGTGGCGCCAGCGGGGGTCGGTGAGGGTTCTCGCCACGCCCAAGCCAACGGGCAGAAACGCCACGATGAGCACTGCACGCACAAACCAGCCGAGCATATTGACCGTGTCGAAGGTGCACATGTAATACATAGAGCGATAGAGATACAAGCCCGGCACCATAATGACAATCGAAGGCACCGTGAGGGCGATGCGCGGGTAGGTGAGCTTGACTTCAGCCAAGCTTGCGAGCAGCCCCGATACCAGCGCGCCGATAAACGCTGCTGCCTCGGGAGGCATTCCCGTGCTGAGGCCCAGGAAGGGAATCATCGTCGGCGCATCGACAAGGGTCAGACGCAGGGTATTGGACACGGCGCCGATCAACCCAGCTGCCGCGGCCATCTTTACCGGGCTGTTGAACATCACCGAGAAGCCGAATACGCCAACGAAGCTCATCACCACGCGCAGGAGCGTAAGGGCAAGCGGCGAAAGGCCCAGTGGGGCAAAGTCGTCCGGCGCCAGGCCAACACACTCGGCAACCATCCAGCCTACGAGCGTCGCCATTACAATAATCGATACGGCATATGAAAGGCGCTCGATACCGCTTCGCATGTCGAGCTTAGCAATGTCGAGGCCTGCCGTAATGAGTGGAAAGCCGGGAATCACAAAGAGCATGGCACCGATATAGCCTTCTTGGTGCGACATTGCCCCCGGTATGACCTGGCCAAGGCCGAGCAATGCCAGCAGATACGAAACACAAGCGAGCGCAACGCCGGTCGTCAGCGCGCTAAACTGACCAAGGCCTTGCTTGAGAATATGAGAGCGGGCAAAGTTGCCGACACCCGCGCCCACGAACGCGCATGCCATCTCAATGGGACCGCCACCAAGTAAAAAGACAAAGGCGCCACAGGCGCAGGCCGCCGCAAGGCCCTGTTGCCAAGGCGCGTAATCAGGTTTTGAACTCTCGACGGTCTTGAGCATCTCGTGATACTCGTGCACCGTGAAGCGACGACCATAGGTCTCGATTTCCTTGAGGAAACTCTCCATCATCCAAATGCGATGGGTATTGACGCCCGTTGTGGGCAAGCTGACGACCTCGTTAAAGCAGTGACCATCTTCGATGCAGGTACACTCAAACGACAGGAGACTTAAGTCAACGTGGATGGTCACACCGAGTACGGCGGCGACTCGATTCATGGTATCGCGTACACGCCAGGCACCCGTTCCGCTCGCGAGCATAAGCATACCGGTGCGGCAGATGATGGATGATTTATCGGTGAGCGGCGCATCGACGGCAAGTTCATCGCCTGCCGTCACAATCTGGTGCCAGTCAGTTTTCATATGGAGCGCGCCGGCACGGACACCGTGGTGCATGGGGGCTCTCGAAAGCAGCGAGTTAAGGCGCGAAGACTGTGGGGGCTCCGTTGATTCGTCCTCAACCTCATCAGCCTCTTCATCGACCAGATCAAAGGAATCAAGCGGCGCTGGCTCGCGACGGTCGATCAGCTCCTCGTCCTCATCATCAAAGTAATTGAACTGATCGAGCATGTCCTCTTCGATTGCACGCTCGCTCGCGTCGTCCATATAGACACTCCCTTCCTACCGACTAACCCCCATCCTAAGCAGCAACGGCTAAAGGAAACATAAAAGAGACGGCTGTCATGCGAGCCATGTGCGCAATGACTACTCAAAGCAATCCATCCCCCTTGCACCAATGACTTGACAAGGACTGTCCCCAAGTGCCAGCACAAGAGGAACGTCCCTAAGTGCCAACCAAGACAACGCCGCAGGTAGAGGACGGACAGCGAGCGACATCCAGCTTGACAGCCAAGGCAACGCCGATGCCTTGGCAACGACAGCGAAAGCCCGCCAGAGCGAGCAAGGTGCCTTCGGAACGAGATGCCACCATAGGTTGAGCATAAGTCAGCGAGCGGGCCGCATTTGAGACAAGGTGACGTGAAACGAAAGGGCGCTGACCTTCTGGTCGCGCCCTTGAAGTTGAACGTCAGATTGTCCAAATGCGGCCCGCGCAGCGTCGAGCCGTTACGCGGTTCGTAGAACCGCGTAACTAGTTAGTACATCTTTGCGCCGGCAGGGATGGAGGCGTCGAGCTGAATCAGGTTGAGACGCTCCTCGCCCTCCTCCTCGTGGATAGCGCTGATGAGCATGCCGCAGCTGGGGATACCCATCATCTTGCGCGGAGGCAGGTTGGTGATGGCGAGCAGGGTCTTGCCGACCAAGTCCTCGGGCTCGTAATAATCGTGAATACCGGAGAGGATGGTGCGGTCGGTACCGGTACCGTCGTCGAGCGTAAAGTTCAGCAGCTTCTTGGACTTCTTGACGGCCTCGCATGCCTTGACCTTCACGGCGCGGAAGTCGCTCTTGGAGAAGGTATCAAAGTCGACGAACTCCTCAAACAGCGGCTCGACGGCGATCTTGGAGTAATCGAGCGTGGGCTTAAGCGACTTAACGAATGGGCTCGCGGCGTTGCCGGCCTCGGCAGCCTTGGCGGCAGCGGCACCGGACTGGAAACCCTTCTCGGGCTTCATGTGCGGGAACAGCAGGACGTCGCGGATAGAAGCCTGGTTAGTAAGCAGCATGACCACGCGGTCGATACCAATGCCAATGCCGCCCGCGGGAGGCATACCGTACTCGAGGGCGCGCACGTAGTCCTCGTCATACTCCATGGCCTCATCGTCGCCGCCGGCCTTCTCGGCCATCTGGGCGGCAAAGCGCTCGGCCTGGTCGACCGGGTCGTTGAGCTCGGAGAACGCGTTGGCGTACTCGTGGCCGGCAATAACCAGCTCAAAGCGGTGCGTCAGGCGCAGGTCGTCCTCAAAACGCTTGGCAAGCGGGCTGACCTCGATGGGGTAATCGCACACGAAGGTCGGGTTGACGATGGTGTCCTCGCCCAGCTCATCGTAAATCTCGGCGATGATCTTGCCAGCAGTCCACTCGGGCTTGATCTCCAGGCCCTTCTCGCGCGCGGCGGCAGCAAGCTCCTCGACCGGCGTGTCGATGGTGACCTGCTTGCCGAGCACGTCGGAGACGATGTCGGTCATGGGACGGCTGGCCCACTCACCAGAAAGGTCGATGGTCTGGCCCTGGTACTCGATGACCTCGGGGTTGCCGATGGCCTTGTTGGCCGCCTTAATGACGCCCTGGGCGAGCGCCTTCATGCCCTCGAGGTCGGAGAAGGCACGGTAGGCCTCCATCGTAGTGAACTCGGGGTTGTGGGTGAGGTCCATGCCCTCGTTACGGAAGATGCGGCCGATCTCGAACACGCGCTCAAAACCACCGACGATGCAGCGCTTGAGGTGGAGCTCGGTGGCAATACGCAGGTAGCACTCCTGATCGAGCGCATTGAAGTGCGTGATGAACGGCTTAGCCGTAGCGCCGCCCTGGATGGTCTGCAAGATGGGGGTCTCGACCTCCATGTAGCCATCGGACTCCATAAAGCGGCGGAACGTGGAGAGAATCTGCGAACGCTTGCGGAAGGTCTCGCGAACGTCGTCGTTGGCGATCAGGTCGACATAGCGCTGGCGATAGCGGGTCTCCTTGTCGGAGAGACCGTGGAACTTCTCGGGCAGCGGGCGAACGGCCTTGGAGAGCAGCGTCGCGCTCTTGGGGGCAACGGAAAGCTGGCCACGCTTGGTGCGCACGACTACGCCGGTCACGCCCAGGATATCGCCCAGGTCGAGGGCCTTGAGCGTATTCCAGGCAGCCTCGTCCATGTCGTTGATGCGGCAGAACAGCTGAATCTCGGCAGTCGCATCGCGCACGACGATGAACATGATCTTGCCCTGACCACGCTTGGCGACCACGCGGCCGGCGATCTTCACGACGTCCTCGGTGTCCTCGCCATCGGCAAGCTCGGCGTACTTAGCCTCGATATCGGCGACGTAGTCCTCAAGCTCAGAGTGCTCGGGATACGGGTTCTGGCCCGCCTCGAACAGGGCGGCGCGCTTGGCCAGGCGGGTGGCGCGCTCGTCGTTGAGCGTCGATGCCTGATCGGCGGCGTTCTGGTTCTCTGCCATAAGTTAGCTCCTCAAACTAAAACGCTCCCCAGGATTCGGTCCCAGGGAGCGAAAACATACCTTTACGCGGGACCGTGGTCTAGCGTGCGATCTTGGCGATGGTGTAGACGCGAGTCTTGCCGGAAGGCGTAACGACCTCGACGGAATCGCCCTCGCCATGACCAATGATGGCGTGACCGACCGGAGACTCGTTGGAGATCTTGTGCTCGAGCGAGTTGGTCTCGGTGGTACCGACAAGCGTGACCTCGATAAGCTCACCGTTGGGGTCGACCAGGGTAACAGTCGAGCCGATGGAGACGGTTAGGTCGCCCGTGCTGGCAGCGATCTGAGCGTTGGCGAGGATGGCCTGAATCTCGGCGATACGAGCGGCGTTCTGTGCCTGCTTGTCCTTGGCGGCATCGTACTCGGAGTTCTCCGAAAGGTCGCCGAACGCGCGGGCTTCCTTGATGTCCTCGACGATCTCCTTGGCGTAATCGCCCTCACGCCAAGCGAGCTCCTCGACGAGCTTCTGGCGGCCCTCAGCGGTCAGTACGATCTGGCTTGCGTCCATACGGATATCTCCCCAACTATGATGTAACGATCAACTGTCAACAAAAACGAAAAAGACCGGCTAGCCTGCGGGCAAGCCGGTCAGGTGCTCACCCCAAAGGGATGGGACTACTCTGCGTCCGCGTCGCTGTCCTCTGCCTTCTTTTGCTTGGCAGCAGCGAGCTTGGCCTCGAGCTCTGCGATCTCCTTGTCCTCCTTGGACTCCTCGACCACAACCTCCTCGGCCTGCTTGGTTTCGCCCTTATCGTCGCCCTCCATACCCTCGCGGATATTCTTGACGGTAGAGCCGAGGGACTTGCCGAGCTTCGGCAGGTTCTTGGGCCCAAAGATAATCAGGACAACGACGAGAATAATGATGAGCTCAGGAGCCCTCAGTCCAAACATGTAGACCTCCACAATACAGCGAGACAAGCTCGAATGAGTATACCGCGGGTATCGCGGTATCACAACAATAGCTAAAAAAAGGGACCGCAAGAAGCGGTCCCTCCTCATGCTCTGGTCGGGTTGACTGGATTTGAACCAGCGACCCCTGCGTCCCGAACGCAGTGCTCTACCAAACTGAGCCACAACCCGTTAGCTCGACTATAGTAACAAAGATTTCCGTCGTGTGCCAGAGAAATTTTTACTTCTTTGGCGCTTCAATGCGAACCGTGTCGGAAACGAGCTCCGTTGCATAAGCCCACCAGCCGTTTTGATGAGCGGCTACCGAAAGATTGGCTGCCGTGGCGGCGCTATCGCAGAGAGCAAACGAGCAGGCACCCGAACCGCACACGTTTGCGGCAATGGCACCGTCCTGTGAACGAAGCCAGTCGAGCACTGTTTGAATCCGCGGCTCCATCTGCGCGGAAATGACACCCAGGTTGTTGTGGACGAGCGCGTAGGCCGCCTCTGCGTCTCCCGAGCGAAGGGCAGATGCGATCGCTCCAGGCTTGTCCGCAGGCGCTGGGGTCTCGTCAAAACGTCGATAGGCTTCAATTGTTGAAACGCTTGCCTCACGCGGCTTGACCAGCACGACGGGTGTCGCGGGAAGTGCGGGGTACTCGGTTGCCAGCACGTCTCCCCCACCCACATAAAATGCAGGGCTGGCATGCAAAAAGAAGGGAACGTCGGCGCCAATGCCGCGCGCAATGTTGTCCAGCACGGGATCGGTGCGGTCGATACCCCACAGCTCTGCCAAGGCAACAATGACCGCCGCGGCATCCGTCGAAGGACCGCCCAGGCCGGCACACAACGGGATGCGCTTCTCGATCGTGATGCAGACATTGGCTTCGCGACCATAATGCTCGGCCATAGCGAGCGCAGCACGATACGCCGTATTCTTTTGCATGGGAAAGTCGGATGTCGGAATCGTCTGGACGGTCAGCGCCTGTGCCGGCGTAACCGTCACGGTATCGACAAGACCGACGGCTGCCATCAGGGAATCGACCTTATGGTAGCCGCGGTCGTCACGCTCGGTATGAACCCCTAGATAGAGGTTGATCTTTGCCGGCGCGGAAAGGGTCAGGGACCAATCGGTCACCGCTAGTGCTCCTCGAGCTGATTGCCGAGCGGGGTAAAAATGTGCTCGCCGCTCTCGGGATCGAACAACTCGACCTGGCCGGTGAGAACATCAATATACTGGTAGGACTGACGCGACTTGCGGCCACGGCGCTCGTCGACCTCGACGATAAAGACTGCCGGATGGACGCTCTTGATGGTGCCCATGCGCTCGACGACGCGGGTGCGGCCCATGTTGGCCTTCACCTTAACGCGATCGCCCACCATATCGGTCAGCTTCTCGTGGATGTCGTCGACGTGATTGACTTCCATCTCTTCCATGAACAGGGCCTCCAGAAGGTGCAATTCAAAAAGGGGATAATACCCCTAAGATAGACAAAACTCTAATACTATAGCACCCTGTTGTGGCCATACGCAAGTAGCTAATTAGCTACTTACAGAGCATCGGTGTCCAGGACGATGGTGAATGGACCGTCGTTGACGAGGTCGACCTTCATGTCGGCGCCGAAGATGCCATGCGCTACGTGCTCGACGTCCTCGCGCACAAGCGTCAGGAAGTACTCGTAGAGCTCGTTGGCGACATCGGGGGCGCCGGCATCCGTAAACGATGGACGGCGGCCGTGACGGCAATCGGCGAACAGCGTGAACTGCGACACCACGAGAACCTCGCCGTCGACATCGGCAAGTGCCAGGTTGGTCTTGCCGTTCTCGTCCTCGTTAATGCGCAAGCCCCGGAGCTTTCCCCACAGCTTATCGGCCTCGGCGCGCGTGTCGCCGTGGCCCACGCCCAGCAGCACCAGATAGCCGCGCCCAATTTTGCCCACGCACTCGCCGTCTACCGTCACGCCGGCGTTGAGCACGCGCTGCACCACCGCACGCACGGCCTACTCCTCGCCCGTCAGTTTGGCGGATAGGTGCTCGAGCGCATGGAATCGATGGCTGATGGCGTTCTTCTCGTCCGCCGTCAGCTCGGCCATGGTCTTGCCCGGCGTGTCGACCGGCAGGAACAGCGGGTCGTAGCCAAAGCCGTGATCGCCGCGGCCCTCGTGCGCGATAACGCCCTCGCAGGCACCCTCACCATAGGTGACCAAACCGTCCGTGTCGATGAGCGCGACGACGCTCATAAAGCGCGCAGTGCGGTCCTCGTCGGCCACGCCCTCCAGATTCACGAGCAGCTTGGCATTGTTGGCGGCATCGTCACCGTGAACGCCCGCGTAGCGCGCGCTATACACACCAGGCTCACCGTCCAGCGCGTCGACGACCAGGCCCGAATCGTCGGCAATGGCCATGAGCCCCGTCTCTTCGACGGCAGCCTGCGCCTTGATGATGGCGTTCTCCAAAAACGTCGTGCCGTTTTCCTCGGGGTCCTCAAAATCGCCCAGCTGACCGAGCGCCACAAAGCGAACCTCGGGCATAACCTTGCCCAAAATGGCCTCGATCTCGGTGAGCTTGTGGGCGTTGCCCGTTGCCACGACGATGGTCGCCGCCGGGTCGAGGGTGTCGATGTCGATCTTCTCAAGTGCCATGAGTGGTCTCCTTGTCCGTATAGCAAAGTCACGTAAAAGGGACTGACCCTTCGGCGTCTCCCCTTTCATGTGGCATCAACCTTATCTATCGGCGTTTCCGCAGATAAAACCTGCCAAAATAAACCTGTCCCTTTTTGGCAGGTTAGGCGAGGACTTGGCGCTGGAGCTCGATGAGCTCGGCAATGCCCTTGTCGCCCAAATCGAGCAGGGAATTGAGGCGCTTGCGGTCGAAGGGTGCCTGCTCGCCAGTACCCTGGAGCTCGATCATCTCACCGGTATCGGTGGCGACAAGGTTCATGTCGACCTCGGCGTGACTGTCCTCGGAATAATCCAGGTCGAGCAGGGTGTTGCCGTCGACAACGCCCATGGAAATCGCGGCGACCTGGCCCGTGAGCGGGATGCGCTCGAGCTTACCCGCCTCGACCCACATGGCAAGGGCGTCGTGCAGTGCCACCCAGGCGCCGGTAATGCTCGCCGTTCGTGTGCCGCCGTCTGCCTGAATCACGTCGCAGTCGACGGTAACGGTGTACTCGCCGAGTGCCTTCATGTTGACGACGGTACGCAGGCTGCGACCGATGAGGCGCTCGATCTCCATGGAGCGGCCCTTACGGTTGGCATGCTCGCGCTTGCAGCGCTTGCCGGTCGATGCCGGCAGCATGGCGTACTCCGCCGTTACCCAACCGGCCTTGGCGCCCTTGCGCCAGCCCGGCACGCCCTCCTCGATGGTGGCGGCGCACAGCACGTGAGTATCGCCAAACTCGGCCAGGCACGAACCGTGGGCGTGTTTCATGACGCCGCGAGTAAGCTTGATGGGGCGCAGCTCATCGGCGGCGCGGCCGTTGGCGCGATTGACCTGCATATACTCCATGGAAAAATCCTTTCGGCAAAAGGTGAACGTGAGCCTTTGGTCGGTGACCTTGTATCTATTTCAGTTCGTCGATATCGATATGCTCAATGCTCTTGAGCGGCTGGCCAAAGATAAAACTGCCCGCCACCGCAAACTCGGCAATGTTATCGGACGTCGTTGCAAAACGATGCTGCGGCTCGGCTGCGTCGCCCGCCAGCTGCTCGCGGCGCGTGAGAATATCGGTCAACTCACGCGTGGTCTCCTCGGCGGAGCTCACCACGCGCACTCCGGGACCCAGCGCATGGCGAATAGGCCCCACGAGCAGCGGAAAATGCGTGCAGCCGAGCACCACGGTATCGATGCCGTGGTCGCGCAGCGGTTCAACCGTGGCGCCGACCAGCGCGCGTACGGCAGGCGTATCAAAGATGTCCTCGTTCTCGAGCCACTGCTCTTGCAGATGCGCGCCCGAGGCGAGCTCGTGCTCAACGACCTCGACAAAGCTCGAGGCAGGGCAGCCGTATACGTCGACGCCGGCATCCAAGTCCTGAATGGCACGCGTGTAAGCGCCTGAGCGAATGGTGAGGTTGGTGGCGAGCACGCCCACCCGGCGCGTGCGGGTGCTGTTGATTGCCGCGCGTGCGCCCGGTGCGATCACACCGATGACGGGGACGTCGAGCACCTGCTGGGCCAAACGCAAGGCCGCAGCGGTCGCCGTATTGCAGGCGATGACCATGATCTTGACGTCGTGCTTCGACAGCCAACGGCCCGCCTGCAGTGCAAACGAGCGCACCTCGTCCTCGGTGCGGGTGCCGTAGGGGCAGCGCTTGGTGTCGCCAAAGTAGTAGACGGACTCGTGCGGCAACGCCGTTGCGATGGCGCGCGCAACCGTCAGACCGCCTAGACCCGAGTCGAATACGCCAATGGGGCGTGTGTCGCCAGCCAGATTCTCGATATCGGACATTACCTCACCAGATTCTCTCTCGAAAAGATATGGCTCAGAACTATAGGGCCGCGCTACGAACGAGCCGCGACGAGCAGCTCTGCCGTTGCCGCCCAGCCGTCGACAATCTTGCCGCGCGTGACGTAGGCGTTATCGCAGGTATCCAGGAACTCGGGCGCGCCGGCGCTGGTCAAACCGTTCTCGACCAGGCAGAACGTGCCCACGTGGTCAGCCATGTAGAAGTCGGACTCGGAATCGCCGAGCGCCAGCGTCTCCTCGCGCTCGATACCAAGGTGCTCGCAGAAACGTGCGATGGCAACGCCCTTGTTGAGACCGGCGGGATTGATGTTAAACGCGCGGCCATCCTCGACGCGTTCGAGCTCGAGCGTCGTCGGCTTGGACAGATGGGTCAGGTGACCGTTGCAGGCCCAGACCAGGCCGCAGCCGGCCTCGTCAAGAATGGCCTGGACCTCGTCGTCGGGCACATCGCCGCGCATGCCGACGGTGACCTCGCGGTACTTGTAGCCAGTCGACATGTCGTTGTGGTACTCGATCTTATGCGGCCAGCGGGCGAGAATCTTCTCGCACACGCCGGTCTGCTCGATCACCTGATGCGGCGTGAGGCCGCAGGCGGGGTCGTAGGGCATATCGCCGGTCAGGTACTCCCAATCGTTGGCCTTGAGGTCGTACATGACCAGGCCGCCCATCTCGCCGATGTAGGAGTTGAGGCCGAGCACGCGCGCGTCCTCGTGGATCATAGTGCGGTTGCGACCCGAGGTGGGGACCACCTGGATGCCGGCGCGGGCAAGTGCCACGACAGCCTCGACGAGCTTGGTCGAGGGGTTGCCGTCGTTGTCGCGCAGCACGCACGAGCCGGGTGCGAGCATCGTGGCGTCCAGGTCGGTAAAGACGTACTTAACCTTGGCAAGACGCTCGCGCATCTCGCCCGAAAGCTCAGCGACGGTCGGCAGGGTATTGTGGGACATGGTCACTCCATTACGTAGAAGGGGCTTCTGGTCTTAGGCGTCGTACGCCGCAAGGGTGCGCTTGAGAATCGAACCATCGCGCTCACAAGGCTCGGGTCCGTTCTTGCGCAGCATACGCTCTTCCTCGCCCTTACCGGTCACGATGACCACGGCAGGACGGACGGTCTCACGCACGGCAGTCTCGATAGCGGCAACGCGATCAGTCACGATTTGCCAGTTATCATTTCCCTGCGCCTGAACGTTGCGCGCGATCTCGGCGCAAATATCCTCGACATCCTCGGGGCCGGGGTCATCCTCGGTAATCACGATTCGGTCGGCATACTTGCCAGCGGCGATGCCCATCGTGGTGCGTCGATCGACACCCTTACCACCCGTAGCGCCAAATACAACCGCCAGCTCGCGCTCGGGATAGTTCTCGCGCAAGTCGCGCAGGAGTGTCTCGAGGCTCATGCCGTTATGTGCAAAATCGACGATACCCAAGATTTTGCCCGATACGGACGGATAGAGCTCCATACGGCCGGGAACGAAGACGCCCTCAAAGCCGTGGACGATACCCTCTTCGGAAATGCCCAGGGCCTCGGCGCAGGCAATAGCGGCAAGCGCGTTGGACACATTGAACTTAACCGGCGTGGGAATCACAATGTCGCGCGTAAAGCGGGGCGTGCGCACCGTTGCCACCACGCCGCAGTCACCATTGCGAATCGCCAGCGCAAGCACGTCGGCACGCTCGTCGGTCAGGGAGAACGTCACCGTACGTTCGCAACGAGATGCCGCCTCGAGCACACGATCGACCTTATCCATATCGAGATTGACCACGGCAAAACGGCTCTGCGAGAAAATTTTGAGCTTGCTGGCAAAGTAATCCTCGAGCGTCGGATGCTCAATCGGCGAAATGTGATCCTCGCCGATATTGGTAAAGGCGCCGACTTCAAAGGCGATCTTGCCCGTGCGCTCGTATTTGAGGCCCTGGCTCGATGCCTCCATAACCAGCCACGGGGCACCCGCCTCCGCAGCATGTGCGATGCGAGACTGCAGCAGAAAGGATTCGGGAGTCGTCAGCTTGGAAGGACCCGTCTCGATGCCGTCGTCGAACTCAATGCCCGTATTAAGAGCGGGTCGATGACAGCCCGTAAGCTTGGCCTCGTTGGCGAGAATGCCGCGCAGATAAAAGCTACAGGTCGACTTGCCCTTGGTACCTGTAAAGGCGCAGACCTTCACCCTACCCGACGGGTGCCCATAAAAGGCATCTGCCACCACGGCGAGCGTGCGACGAATATCACTCACAATCACCGCGGGAAGATCAACATCGTAATCGACCTCGGAAACGTAGGCCACGGCGCCATCGGCGATTGCCGAAAGCAGGTACTCGCGCTTAAACGCGCGGCCCTTGCAGACAAACAACGTGCCCGGACGCACCTGGCGCGAGTCGTCAGTCGCAAACTCAATGCGCTGGTCGCACGAAGCGCTCGGTCTGGAAACAACAAGGTCATCTTCCTCGAGCAACTCTATATAGCGCATCAGAGTTAGCTTCTCTTGTGTCGGACTCGACATACAAAGACCTCTCTCGCTAAATTCAGCCTTAGAGGGCAAAAGACGTCCCGCGGCAGAAACGATGAAACATTCTGTATTATCAACCATCCTAATATGCCACCTGACCTTGCGCGCACTTCAGCCTTCAAAAAATTGCATGGACTGTTTCGTGGGTTAATAAATGACAACAGTGTCCACCCCGCGTAAATACAAGGAAATCTGGGTGCTATTCTTTATCCAAATGTCTTGATGTGCCTCATTGACCCACAATGCCGACTCATCATGCCCAAGCAAAGGATTCCAGATGAAACGACATTTCGAACGTCGCCACCACTCGGCACATGTCCAGTTGACCCGGCGCATCGTCTGCGCCTTCGCGACGGTCGTTGTGGCCCTTGCCACCATCATCGGCGCGAGCGGCTGTTCTTCCTCCCAGAACGCCTCGAGCACCTACACACTCGTCGAGAATGGCAAGCTCACCGTCGCAAGTGACTTGGCCACACCCCCGTTTGAATACGTCAACGATTCCGGCGAAGACCGGGGCTTTACCTATGAACTCATGGGCATGATCGCGGACGAGCTCGGTCTGGAGCTCAACTACTTGCCGGCGCAAAAGTTCGACGGCATTATCCCCATGGTCAAACAGGGTGTAAAGACCGATGTCGGCGCATGCAACATCACGATTACCGACGAGCGCAAGGAAGAGGTCGACTTCACCGATCCCTATATCGACTCCAACCAGGGCGTCGCAGTTGCAAAGAACACTGGATACGACACGGTCGACAGCCTCAACGCACCGGGTGTCAAAATTGCCGTGCAGTCGGGCACCACATCCGAGGAGTGGGCAATCGAGAACCTGCCGCAGGCAACCACCGTCAACTTTGACGACTGGACGGCAGCCTTCACCGCCGTCATGAGTAGTCAGTGCCAGGCGGTCGTATGCGATCTTCCCGTTGAGCAGTGGATGGTTTCGAACTCCTTTACCGGTATGGAGATCATCAAAGAGGTTCCGACGGGCGAGCAGTTTGGCATTGCCGTCTCTAAAGACAACCCCGAGCTGACACAGGCCATCAACGATGCCCTTGCCAAGATCAAGAGCTCCGGCGCCTATGACAAACTGTACGAGAAGTGGTTTGGCATGGCACCCACGAGCGGGTCCGATAACGAGGATGCCTCGAGCCCAGACGACGCGACGGGCGCTTCACTCGCCGTCACCTCGGCGACCGCCAAGTCAAACGAAGACGGCGGCAACGGCGTGCTCGGCGGCATCGCAACCCGCCTGACCTGGGAAGCGACAACGGGTAGCGACGAGGGCGACGTTTCGCAAATTGAGCTTGAGCTGCCCGAAGGCGGGTCATTTGAAAGCACCGATGTTAAGGTCACGCTGCTCGACGGACTGAACCAGACGGGTGTCAAGGCATCGTGCTCGCTGGACGGCTCAAAGCTCGTCATCAAGTTCGCCGATCCCGTCGCTGCCGGCTCGCAGATTCGCGTTGTCGTCCCCGACGTCGTATTCCCGAGCAACGCGGGTGCCTATGCCGTCACCGGCAGCTATGTCACCGACGGCGACAAGCGAGATCTTCCCGAGAGCCCCACCATCAGCGTCTCGGAGAGCACCATGGTGCAAGAAATCGTCGCCTGGCTCGATGCCCAGCCTTGGGTTGCCGCATGGAACTCCAACCCGTTTTTGGGCATGTTCTGCAAGCCGCAGATTATCGTCACCTCAATCGCCTCGCTCTTTAAGGGCTGGGGCATAGCACTTGCCGTGACCGCCATCGGTTTTCCGCTCGCCATCCCCATCGGCTTGCTGTTTGCCTTTATGAAAATCAGTCATAGTCGTATGCTGCGCGGCATCGCCGTGACATACATCAACGTCCTGCGCGGAACCCCGCTCTTCCTGCAGATCTACATTGCGTTCTTTGGGTTCCCTATGATCGGTCTCAACGTGCCCAATCTGCCGCTCGGCGTTGGCGTGCTCGCCATCAACTGTTCGGCCTATCTTGCCGAGATTTTCCGTGCCGGCATCGAGAGCGTACCGCATGGTCAAGCGGAAGCTGCCTACTCGCTTGGCATGACTTGGTCCCAAGTTATGTCGCGCATCGTGGTCCCGCAGGCTGTACGTTACGTTATACCGACTATGACCAGCGAGTTCGTTATGCTGTACAAGGACACGTCGCTGCTTTCGAGCGTTGGCGTCATGGAGCTCATGCTGTTCTCCAAAAACCTCACGGCCACCACGGGCAACATTACGCCCTACATTTGCGCCGCACTTTACTATCTGGTCGTGACGATTCCGCTCATCCACATCGTCACCAAGGTGGAGCACCGTCTCGCCGAGCGCAGCAAGCGCTAACCGCTCATACATAGCATTCGCAACCACGGCCCGACGCTTCGTCTGAAGATCGGGCGTGGTTTTTTCGGTTCGCTCGGCGCTTATGCCCTATCACGAAACAAAAGATTGGCATGATAGTAAAGATTATTTGACATCAGCTGCCACAATCCTTGCGGCAGTACACCTGAGCCGTCAGCAGAAAGGATCTTGCATGTGCGGTTTTGTCGGTTTTACCGGTACAGATGAACAGAGTGAGCTGGTTCTCACGGCTATGATGAATCGCATCATCCACCGTGGTCCCGATATGGGCGGCCAGCATATCGTCAACAACGTTGCCCTTGGCTTCCGTCGTCTTTCGATTCTTGATCTTTCCGAAGCTGGAGCTCAGCCCATGTCGAGCGACGACGGCAAGGTCACGATTGTCTTCAACGGAGAGATCTACAATTTCCAGGAGCTTCGCGCCGAGCTGGAGGCAGCCGGCTACGCCTTCCACTGCAACGCTGATACCGAGGTCCTGGTACACGGTTACGAGGAGTGGGGCGAGGACCTGGTCAACCGCCTGCGCGGCATGTACGCGTTCGTGATTCACGACCAGAACAAGAACAAACTCTTTGGCGCTCGTGACATCTTTGGTATCAAGCCGTTCTATTACTACCAGGCATCCGATGGCTCGCTGCTGTTTGGCTCCGAGATCAAGAGCTTCCTGGACCATCCCAAGTTTGAGAAGGCCGTCAACCACGACGCGCTGCGCCCCTACCTGACGCTGCAATTCCCCGCCACGGAGGAGACCTTCTTTAAGGGCGTGTTCAAGCTTGCCCCGGCGCATTGCTTTACGTATGACCTGACGATCAACACCATGGACATCAAGCGTTACTGGAGCTGTGACTTCACCGACGACAACTCCAAGACCTTCGAGGAGTACGTGGACGAGTGCGACAAGGTCGTGCACGAAAGCGTCGCTGCACACCGAATTGCCGATGTTAAGGTGGGCTCGTTTCTTTCTGGCGGCGTGGACTCCAGCTACATTGCCGCCTGTCTTATGCCCGACACCACGTATTCTGTCGGCTTTGATTACAAGAACTTCAACGAGACCAACTACGCTGCTGAGCTTTCCGACAAGCTGGGCATCAAGAACGTGCGCAAGATGATTACCGCCGACGAGTTCTTCGATGCACTGCCCGATATCCAGTATCACATGGACGAGCCGCAATCGAACCTGTCCAGCGTGCCGCTGTACTATCTGGCGCAGATGGCTTCCGAGGAGGTCACCGTCGTCCTTTCGGGCGAGGGCGCCGACGAGCTGTTTGCCGGCTACGAGTGGTACGAGGACACCCCCGAGATGCGCTCCTTTAAGAAGCGCGTGCCGCTCGGCGTACGTCGCGCCCTGGGCTCGCTCGTTCAGCATCTCCCCTACTTTAAGGGCCACAACTTCCTGACGAAATGCGCCGAGGTTCCCGAGCGCTGGTATGTGGGTCAGGCAAAGGTGTTCGATCCCTCCGAGGTCGACGAGGTGCTCAAGCCCGCTTATGACACCGGCAAGAACGCCGCCGAGATGTGCGCCGAGTACTACAAGCAGGTTCCCAACTGCTGCGAGCTTTCCAAGAAACAGTATCTGGATATGAACATGTGGCTACCAGGCGACATCCTGCTCAAGGCAGACAAGATGTGCATGGCGCATTCTCTGGAGCTTCGCGTCCCGTTCCTGGACAAGAAGGTCATGGAGTTTGCCGAGCACATTCCCGCCAACTACCGTGTTAACGAAGAAGGCTGCAAGCTCGTTCTGCGTCACGCTGCCAACCGTACGCTGCCCGACGAGTGGGCAACGCGCAAGAAGGTGGGCTTCCCCGTACCGGTCAAGTTCTGGCTGCGCGAGCAAAAGTACTACGACTACGTAAAGGAATACTTCACCGCACCATGGGCTGCCGATTTCTTTGACACCGATGCGCTCATGAAACTGCTTGACGATCACTTTGAGGGTCGCGCGCTCAACCAGCGCAAGATCTATACCACGCTGACGTTCCTCATCTGGTACAAGCGCTTCTTTATCGACGAGGACAAGGGCGCCGAAGTCGCCGCGTAAGTTTCGTTATGAATTAGCGGTGAACAGCACGGGGTTTCCGCTATACTCAATCCCTGCGGGCGATTGGCGCAACGGTTAGCGCAGGTGCTTTACACGCACAAGGCTGGGGGTTCGAATCCCTCATCGCCCACCACTTGATTGAAAAGGCTCCCAGCGATGGGGGCCTTTCCTTTTTGGGCCCATCGCAGAGGGATTCGAACCCGCAAGGGTGCGGAGCTGAGGAAACGCGAAGCGTTTTCCAGCGCAGCACGCGAGGAGCGAAGCGCGCTGTGTTAGGCCAAAACGTCCGACAAAATCTCGATCAGGCTGTCCACGTCGGCTTCCTCGCAGACAAGCGGCGGCAGGAAACGCAGCGTGTGGGCACCAGTAGCGTTAATCACGGCGCCAGCGGCCAGCGCGCGGGCAACAATATCATGTGCATCACCCGCAGTCTCATCCAAATCGCAGCCGAGCATTAAGCCGCGACCGCGTACCTCGACCACATGCGGCAGCTTGGTGAGCTTTGCCTCCATATAAGCACCCACCTTGGCAGCATGCTCGGCATAATCGCCGCGCACGAGCGCGGAGAGCGTCGCGGCGCACGCCGCGACAGCCAAGCAGCTACCGCCAAAGGTCGAACCGTGGTCACCCGGCTTAAACACGTCGGCAATCTCCTTCTTTGCCACGACGGCGCCCATGGGAACGCCGTCGGCGATGCCCTTGGCAAGACTCATGATGTCGGGCTCCACGCCATAGGTCTGGAATGCAAACGGCTTACCGGAGCGGAAGATACCACACTGGACCTCGTCGGCGATAAGCACGGCACCCACCTCGTATGCCAAGTCGCGCGCAGCCGCCATAAACTCCTCGGTCATGGGGTGCACGCCACTCTCACCCTGGATCGGCTCGAGCATCACGGCACAAATCTCGCTCCCCAGCTGCTTAAAGATCGCACGCAGCTCGTCCACATCGTTGGGCGTGCAGGCCACAAAGCCACCCGGCAGCGGGCGGAAGCTGTCCTGCAGCCAATCCTGCATGGTAGCGGCAATGGTCTCGAGCGTACGGCCGTGGAAGCCGCCGCGCATGCACACGATGGTGTTGCCGCCATTACCGGCACGCTTGGCGTACAGGCGCGCGAGCTTCATCGAGCCCTCGTTGGCCTCGGCGCCAGAGTTGGCAAAGAAGGTCTCCCAAACCTGCTCATCCGCAGCCGGGGCACCAAGAGCAGCTGCCGTGGTCTCATCGCCGGCGACAATGGCATCGGCAAGCACGCGCGCACCATCTACGTCGTCGTTAGCAAGCTTGGACAGCAGCGCCGCGACCTGTCCGCGCTGCTCGATGTAGAAGTAATTGGAGACATGCATGAGCTTTTTGGTCTGTGCCTCGAGCGCCGAGAGCACGGCCGGGTCGCCATGACCTAGGCTGCACACGCCGATGCCGGCAAGAAAGTCGAGGTACTCACGGCCATCGTCGCCGGTGAGCTTCATGCCGTGACCCTCGACAAACTCGACCGGAGAGCGGCCAAAGGTATGCATAACGTAATGGGATTCAAGCGATTGCTGAGCTGCAAGTGACATGGGATGCCTTTCGTTGGGCGCCAGACGGCGCGGGGCTATGGGTGCAGGAATTGGGCGGCTGCGGGTCAGCTAGACCGTCTGAAGCTTCTCGACCTCGTCAAGGTTTTCGGTCAGACGCGCAGCAAACGTCGAAAGCGGATGCGGATGCGTATCGAACTCGTAAGCCGTCTCGGTGGAATGGATCACGGTGCCGACGCCGGCATCGGTCAGCAGCTCCAGGAGCAGCGAATGCGGCGTGGTACCGTTAATGATGTGGGCACGAAATACGCCGCCGGTAAGCGCATCGACGGCCGCACGCAGCTTGGGAATCATGCCCTTATCGACCTCGCCGCCGTAGAGCATTTCGTTAACCTCGTCGAGCGTTAGGTTGGAGATAAGCGAGTCCTTGTCGCTAAAGTCCTTGTACAGGCCATCGACATCGGTCAAAAAGATCGCCTTATGCGCGTGGAGCGCTGCCGCAACAGCACCGGCGGCGGTGTCGGCGTTGATGTTGAAGAAACCGCCGTCCTCCCCCGCCGCGACGGTAGCGATGACGGGGATGTACTCGCTATCGAGTAAGCGCTCGATATAGTCGGTGTTGACGTGCGTCACTTTGCCCACGCGACCGAGCTCGGGGTCGAGCGGCTCGGCGATGAGCGTGCCGGCATCGCTGCCCGACACGCCCATGGCCAGGTTGCCGTGGTGGTTGATGGCAGCAACCAACTCCTGGTTGACCTTGCCGCCCAGCACCTCGCGCACGATATCCATAGTCGCCGGCGTGGTCACGCGCTGGCCGTTCTTAAACTCGACGGGGATGTCATAGTGGCTGAGCGCCTCGTTGATAGCCTTGCCGCCGCCGTGCACGATGACGGGGCGCATACCGATGATC
Organism: Collinsella sp.; assembly: GCA_048183675.1. Taxonomy (GTDB): domain Bacteria; phylum Actinomycetota; class Coriobacteriia; order Coriobacteriales; family Coriobacteriaceae; genus Collinsella. Next base: position 58,832 of record DBEYWP010000041.1, read on the forward strand.
TTGAGCAAAACGATGTCGCTCATCACGTCGCGGCGCAGCTGCTCATCAACCATGGCGGCTCCGCCATATTTGATAACAACCGTCTTGCCGGTCAGGTTCTTAATCCACGGCAGCGCTTCGAACAGCAGCTGCGCGGTTGCTTCGTTGGATTCGCTCGAACGACAATCGCGTGCGAATTTCATAATCTGCCTCGTCTTTCGTATCGTTATCGCGCCGTGCTCCGCTGTCCGCAATCGCGGCAAGATGCGCAGCGTGCCCGGAATCTAGGAACGGTAGTCGCCGTTGATGGAGATGTACTCATGCGTGAGGTCGCAGGTCCACACGGTCGTTGCCGCGTCGCCTGCGCCCAGGTCGGCCGAGATCACGATCTCGGGCGCCTCGAAACGTCGTAGAGCCTCGTCCTCATCAAAGGGAACAGTCAGACCGTCGCGACAGACAGGCATGCCCATCATGTCGATGAAAACGTCTTCCTGATTAAACTTCACGCCGCACTTGCCAAGCGCCATGGCAACGCGGCCCCAGTTGCAGTCGTGGCCGGCGATGCAGGTCTTAACGAGCGGCGAGTTGGCAACGGCACGGGCGGCGATATCGGCCTCCTCGTCGTTCACGGCGCCGGTAACGTTGACCGTAACAAGCTTGGATGCGCCCTCACCATCGGCGGCGATATTGCGCGCCAGGCTCTCGCACACCTCGTGCACGGCAAATGCCAACTCGTCGAAGGCATCGGAGCCCTCGACGATAGGCTCGGCATCTGCGGCAGCGCCGGAAGCGAGCATGATGCAGGTGTCGTTGGTCGAAGTATCGGAGTCGACCGTTACCTTGTTGAAGGTCTGTTTGACGGTCGAGAGTAGCAGGGAGTGGAGCGCCTCCGGCTCGACGGGGGCATCGGTAGTGATGACCGCGATCATGGTTGCCATGTTGGGCATGATCATACCCGAGCCCTTGCACATACCGCCCACCGTATAAGCGTTGCCCGCATGGCCAGCAGCCTCGCTGCGATAGCGAACGGCATACTCCTTGGAGTGCATGTCGGTCGTCATGATAGCGCGGGCGGCATCGGCGCCACCGTGGGCGGAGAGCGCCTCGTAGGCGGCAGGAACGGCAGTCTCAAACGTGTCAATCGGCAGAATCTGACCAATTACGCCCGTGGAGGCGACCAGAATCTGCTGGGGCTCGCAGCCGATGACCTGCGAGGCGATGTTGCAGGTCTCGCGCGCGCAGGCAAGACCGGTCTCACCCGTGGCGGCGTTGGCATTGCCAGAGTTGACCGAAATGCCGGCAATGACGCCGTAGCCCTTGTCGGCGCCGCCCAGGTTGGCACGGCTCACCTGCACGGGCGCCGCACAAAAGCGGTTAGTCGTAAACACGCCGGCCCCGGGACAGGGTTTATCGGGCACGACGAGCGCGTAATCCAGGCGCTCGGGATTCTTGCGGAATCCGGCATGGATGCCCGCCGCCTTAAAGCCGGCTGCCGCCGTTACGCCGCCCTCTACGGCACGAATTTTGATATCGAACTGCTCAGCATTCATCGTCTTTATGACTCCTTATATCAAACAAAAAATGGGCATCGGTTGGTGCGCCATGCCAGCCACAATCATGAGACCAGCTTAAGAGTGGCGCCCCACTCGATGCCCGACTACCAAATCGTCAACAATCGAATGTGCTACACCGGGCACGCCACTGTGGGCAAGCCTCGTCGCTCGTCAAAACCAAAGACGATGTTGGCGCACTGGACCGCCTGGCCTGCTGCACCCTTGCACAGATTGTCGATGGCGCCCGTAGCCACCAGAACGCCCGCGCGTTTGTTGAGCGCGAGGCCGATCTGGGCGGCGTTGGTGCCGACGACCGAAGCCGTCTTGGGCTGCTGGCCGGCATCGAGTACGCACACGAAGGTGCGACCGGCGTAGAACTGCTTGTAATGGTCGACAACGTCCTCAAGGGTCAAGGTATCGATAGCCTGCGGCGTAAGCGGCATCGTCACCGTAGAGAGCAGGCCGCGCTTGAGCGGTGCCAGGTGCGGGGTAAAGACGACGCGATCGGTTAGGCCCAAGATCTGCTCGATTTCGGGCGTGTGACGATGCTTGCCCACGCCATATGCCTCCAGGTTCTCGTCTGCACTGCAAAAATGCGTACGGGCGTTGCAGGACTTACCGGCACCCGTTACACCGCTGATAGCGTCAACGATCACGGGGCCGCTCTGGGCAACCCAGCCGGCGCGCACAGCAGGCGCGGCGGCAAGGCTCGTCGCGGTGGGATAGCAACCGGCGCAGGCGACCAGCACGGGCTTGCCGTCGGCGTGGTCGGATGCAGCGGTCTCCAAATCCTGGCAGAACAGCTCGGGCAGACCAAAGGCGCGGCTCTTGAGTAACTCGGAGCTCGTGTGCTCTGCGGCATACCAGGCCTCAAAGGTAGCCGGATCGCTCAGGCGATAGTCGGCCGAGAGGTCAATGCAGGAGACTCCCGCGGCAAGCAGGGCGGGCACCTGTGCCATGGCAGCCGTGTGCGGCACGGCCAAAAAGACCGCATCGCAGTTCTTGAGCTCGGGGGCGTCATGCGTCGTGAAGACAAGATCGCTTACGCCGGCGAAACTCGGATACACCGCAGACAATGGCTGGCCGGCATCGGCGTTGGACGTAATGGCAGCAAGTTCAAACTCGGGATGACCGAGGACGAGGCGAATGAGCTCGGCGCCGGCATATCCAGCCGCACCGACGATTCCAACCTTTAAAGACATATCAGACTCCTTGTCTGCAGTTATGCACCAATGCGCATCCCGCAGCCGTCGTTATGAAGTGGGTTGAAACTTTAGCACCAAAAGATGCATATCTACGCAAATCTTTTGCATATTCATGCATTGAAACAGTCCCGACACATTCACTCGAAGGAATTGACAAATGAATACGGGCCCCATATTGCCCAGTGCGCCTTACGGTGACGTTGCAATGTGGGGCCCGCTACATGCGAGAATTTGAATTGTCGAAGCTTGCTGAGAGACTCGTTTAGAGCTCGATCGGCACCCATTCGTCATGGTTGCAGATAAAGGCCTCGGGTTCCTCCACGCTAAAGAAGACGAGCGTGGGATTGCCTGCGCCCTCGTAGTGCTCGCCTAGGCGCTCCAGGTGCTTCCAGCCTGCCTCGCGCATATCGGGAGCGGCTTGGTCATCCAGACCCGCACGCCCGCGCAAGATGAGCCAGCCATGGCCCGGCCACCAACTCGTGGCCTCAAAGCGTTGATTTTGCAGCAGCTCTTGCCACACGTCTTTGGTGCGCGCCGTTACAAACCACAGCTTGCCGTCCTGGATCTGCGCAAACGAAAACGGACGCACATGCGGCTGTCCGTCAACGCTCGTCGCCAAATACCATGCCGGCACCGACGTCAGATACTCCAACACCGTATTCAATCCGTCCATGTGTCCTCCTGGCACTAGTCTTTTTGGGTCGGGGCTGTTTTAGCTACCCTAGGGCTAAAGCTCCAGGCGCTCCTCGCTGCCGTCGATATCACAGAAACGGGCGGCGATATTTCGCACCGAGAAAAACGCAAGGCGACCGTCGTTGGCACTATCGTGTTGCTCGCCGATGCCCACCATGTGCTTAAAACCGGCTTGGCGCACCCGGTCGCTCACGACCGCGTCGTCCTCGAGCGCGGCCTCGCCAGTTAACACGATCCAGCACTCCCCCGGCTTCCAGCCCGAGAGCTCAAACTTGGGATTCGCGCTCAACTCCGCCCACACGTCCTTATCGCGCGAGGTGCAAAACCACAGCTTGCCATCATCGACCATGGCAAACGAGAACGGCCTCACGCGCGGCTGATGTCCGTCCGTCACGTCGATCGTGGCAAGATACCACGCCGGAATACGCCTAAGATACGAACAGGCGCGCTCGAGCTGCGCCGTGCGATCGTTGTCGGTCATAGGGACCCCTTTCCTGCGCTCGAATCGCGCCTAAACAAGTTGAAGATTGATGACGATGACGCAGATGAGCAGCAACGCCGTCACCACCGCCGCCAACGCATCGCCGCGGCCAAATGCAAGCGCATGCAGACGTGTGCGGCCCTGCTCGCCATGATAGCAACGGGCATCCATGGCGGCAGACAGCGTTTCGGCATGACGGAACACGCCCGTGAACAGCGGAATCGCCACACTGCCGAGCATACGCACGCCGCCGAGCGGGCCTCCCGTCACGCGCGCACCGCGGCTCGCCTGCGCATCGGCCGTCTGCTTCATCTCGGTGGCAAACTGCGGCATAAAGCGCAGCGCGATACCCATGATCATGCCGAGCTCGTGCGCAGGAAGTCCCACACACGCAAACGGCGCGAGCAGGCGCTCAAAGCCCGCGGTGAGGTCGAGCGTCGGTGTGGTGAGCGTGATAGCGCTCATACCGGCCATCATCAAGGTCAGGCGGCACGCCATAAAGGCGGCGGAATATAGCGAGCCCTCGCTTATCTGCAAAAAGCCGAGCTGCCACAGAATGCGCCCGCTCTGGTCGGAAAACAGGTTGAGCACCGCGACAATCGCGACAATCGCCAGCAGCGGTGCCATCGATGACAGGACGCGACGAGCCGGCACCCGGGACACGGTATAGATCAGGACAACGAAGATTGCGACCGGGACCAGTCCGCGGAAGCTACTGACCGTGAGCGTCGTGATCAGAAACACAAAGCCCAAGAGCAACTTGGTTCGCGGGTCCAGGCGGTGGATTGCACTATCGCCGGGATAGTAGCTGCCAAACGAAAACGCCTCCATTAGCAGCCCTCCTCTCGCGCGGACGCACTGGAATCGGCCCGATGCGAAGCGCCCGAAGGACCATCCGCACAACCGAGCAGCAAGTCTGACAGTTCGACTGCCAACGACTCAACCGTATAGAGGCCGTCAAAGCGCAGCGGCACGCCCGCCTTCGCAAGCGCCAGCGCCATGCGCTGGGCAGCGGGAACACCCAAGCCGATTGATTTAAGCTCATCCGCATGCGCAAACACCTGAGCGGGCGTGCCCTCGGCAAACACCGCACCTTTGTTCATTACGACGATACGGTCGCAGCAATTGGCAAGGTCATCCATACTGTGTGAGACCATGACGACGGTCAGGCCATCGCGGTGAAGTCGATCGATGAGCCCCAGGAAATCACTGCGCGCCGCCGGATCGAGTCCCGCCATGGGCTCATCGAGCACCAGGACCTCGGGCTCCATGGCAAGCACGCCGGCAAACGCCACGCGCCGCTGCTGCCCGCCCGAGAGCTCAAAGGGGCTCTTATCGCCCACCGTGGCCAGGTCGAGGCCCACGCGCGCGAGCGATGACTCAACGCGGCGGGCAACCTCGGCCTGCGACAAGCCAAGGTTACGCGGACCAAATGCCACGTCCTGTGTCACGGTCTCGGCAAACAGCTGACGCTCGGGATATTGAAACACCACGCCGACCTTTGCCTTAACCGCGGCGGCGTCTTTCTTGTTTGACAGATCGAGCCCCAGCGCGCGAACGGATCCCTCCTGGGGGCGAATCAAACCGTTGAGATGCTGGACCAGCGTCGACTTACCCGAACCGGTATGACCTGCCAAGCCCAGGAACTCGCCGCGACGCACCGTCAGCGATACATCGCGCAGCGCCCACGGGCTGCTTGGGTCGTTTCCCCAGAGAGCCTGTTTGCTCGATTTGCCCGCAGTGGCCGAGCGCTTATGCCAGCGGCGGCGCTCGCGGGCGCTCAGCGAATAGCTAAACGAAAGGTGCGAAATCTCGATAACGGGCTCCAGCGCGTCTGCGCCATCGAGCGCAGAGGAAACGTTGTCGGGAATACGAGGATCGAATGCGAAAGGCCGCCCGGCGATGCCTGTCCTACTCCGCTCGGCATAAGCCTGCGCTATACCGGCGACCATATCCGCCTCGCGCACCTGCGCATAAACGGGCACGCCCTTCGCACGAAGCGCCACGCCCAAACGGCACGACTCCGGCATATCAAGGTTGAGCTGCGCGAGTTCGTCCGCCTGCGTCAAGATCTCCTCGGGCGTGCCCAACATGGCAACGCGGCCCGCTTGGAAGACAGCAACGCGACCGGCCTCAGCGGCCTCTTCCATAAAGTGCGTAATCATCACGATGGTCATGCCGCGTTCGTGCAGCGCATGACAGGCCTTCATAAGACCCTTGCGTCCGCGCGGATCGAGCATCGAGGAGGCCTCATCCAAAATGAGAACGCGCGGCTCCATGGCGAGCACGCCGGCAAGCGCCACGCGTTGCTTTTGGCCACCCGAGAGCGCATGGGTCTCGTGGCGCTCAAAGCCCACCAGACCCACGGCCTTCAGCGCCTCGCGCACGCGCTGCGCGATCTGGGCCGATTCGACCCCTAAGTTCTCGGGACCAAACGCAACGTCGTCCTCGACAAGCGTCGCCACAAGCTGGTCGTCGGGATTCTGGAACACCATGCCAGCAGTCGAGCGGATGTCATAGACCAGCTCGGGATCGGACGCGTCCATGCCGTTGATGCGTACCGTGCCCGCATCGGGCTGCAACAGTGCATTCAGATGCTTGGCAAACGTCGACTTGCCCGACCCATTGCCACCGAGGATGCAGAAAAACTCCCCGTCCTCGATGTTCAGATCGACACCGTCGAGTGCCGACACGGCACCGTCATAGCTAAAGGAAACGCCCCGACACTCAATCATGCGCGGCCTTTGACCTGGTCCTTTTTAGGCGTGATGAGGTTGGAGACTGCTTTATACACCGCCAGCGTCAACACCGAGTTAAGCACGGTCTTGATAAGGTTGAACGGCAGCACGGCAGGAATCATGAGCGGGGCGATCACATCGACCGAGCCATACCAGAACCATACGCCAATGGTAAGGTTTGCGACCATAGACAACGCCGTAGCGGCAATAACGCCGAGCACCAGGCCAATCACGGCACCCTTATAGGTATGCATCTTCTGATAGAAGATAGCCGCAGGCAGAATGTAGCCCAGCGTGGCAACCAGGTTCATAAGCGCGCCGACCCAGTCACCCGTGGTGAGCGCATGGATAACGATAGCCATAGCGGCAACAGCAGTGCCGGCGCCAGGACCATACGCAAACCCGCACACCATCGCCGGTACCAGCGACGGGTCATACGTCAAAAACGGCGCCGAAGGAAGGATAGGCAGCTGCACGTACATAAACAGGGCGCCCAAGGCGCACATCAACGCCATGGTAACGAGCTGTTTGGTGCTCCACCTATTCGTGTTCTCAAAATGGATATGCTGCGACTGTTCAGACATAAGATCACCTGCCTCTTTCATCCGGACTCTAACCGTTGGTACTGGGATCTCACCAGTTCAGCCGGCATGCGAACCAACACACGCACGGGTCGCGGACTCATCGGCTCGGTCGCAGACACCTCGCCTGCGCCACGGCGTCCCTTTGACACCGCCCGATTTACCGCCAGTGGGGAATTCCACCCCGCCCTGAAACAGCAATTGCAAGTGTAGCACGAGCAGGTTCTCGCGCAAGTATGCCAAGGGTAATTTGTGGCGGAGATCAGTTGCCAAAGCAACCACGTCCCCCACCCATCCCAAAGCAACGCGCCTTTCGCGCAAAGCGCGAAACAGCGAAGGGGACACGTATCCCTATCGACCACATCCTTCTCCGCCCGCCGGCCTCAAGGCCGTAAACGCAGGGAATCCGGGGGCGGGACGGGGACTTCTCTCCGGAATATTCCGCAGGACGCAAAGAGGCTCCGCAGCGCGAAGCGCGATGCGGAGCCTCTTTGCATGTCCGAGGACGTTCCGGAGAGAAGTCCCCGTCCCGCCCCCGGATTCCCGGTGGGAGTTCTAGACCTTGTCGGCCTTAGTACATACCGCCGCCCTGCTGACCAGCGGTAGCAGCAGCGATTGCGTCCTCAAGCTGAGTGTTCTTGGGCACATCGGAGACGGTGGCCTCGGTGATGAGGATCAGGCTGGCGACAGAAGCAGCGTTCTGCAGGGTGACGCGGCTGACCTTGACGGGGTCGAGGACGCCCATCTCGATCATGTCGCCCCACTCGCCGTTGGCAGAGTTGAGACCCTGGCCGGCGGGCAGCTCGGCGACCTTGTCGACCACGACAGCGCCCTCAAAGCCAGCGTTCTTGGCGATGGTGGCGACCGGAGCGGTCAGAGCCTTCTTGACGATGTCGACGCCGATCTTCTCCTCGGGGTCATCGATCTCGACGGCATCGAGCGCAGGAGCAGCGTCCATGAAGGCGACGCCGCCGCCAGCGACAATGCCCTCCTCGACAGCAGCGCGGGTGGCCTGCAGGGCGTCCTCGACGCGATGTTTGATCTCCTTGAGCTCGGACTCGGTAGCAGCGCCGACCTTGATGACGGCAACGCCACCGGAGAGCTTGGCCAGGCGCTCCTGGAGCTTCTCACGGTCGAAGTCAGAGGTGGTGTTCTCCATCTCGCCCTTAATCTGAGCGATACGGGCGTCGATGGCCTCCTTGGAGCCAGCGCCGCCGACGACGACGGTGTTGTCCTTAGAGATGGTGACGGACTTAGCGGTACCGAGCATATCGGCGGTGATGTCAGCGACCTTCACGCCCAACTCGTCCAGGGCAGCCTGGCCACCGGTGAGGACGGCGATGTCCTCGAGAATGCGCTTGCGGCGATCGCCGTAGCCCGGGGCCTTGACGGCGCAGACGTTGAGGGCGCCACGGATCTTGTTGAGGACCAGGGTAGGCAGAGCTTCGCCGTCGATGTCCTCAGCGATGATGAGCAGGCCACGGCCAGCGCGCTGGACAGCCTCGAGAACGGGCATGATGTCCTGAACGCTGGAGATCTTCTGGTCGGTGATGAGGATGTACGGATCCTTCATCACGGCCTCCATGCGGTCGTTGTCCGTGACGAAGTAAGCGGAGACATAGCCCTTATCAAACTGCATGCCCTCGACGGTGTCGATGGTGATGTCGAACGTCTGGGAATCCTCGACGGTGATGACGCCGTCCTTGCCCACGACCTCCATGGCCTCGGCGATCTTCTCGCCGACCTCGGGGTCACCGGCGGAGATGGTACCGACGGAAGCGATCTGCTCCTTGGTCTCGACCGGCTTGGCCTGCTTCTTCATCTCGGCGACGGCGGCGTTGACGGCCTTATCGATGCCGCGACGGATGGCCAGCGGGTTGGCGCCAGCGGCGACGTTACGCAGGCCGTCGTTGACGATGGCCTGGGCGAGCAGGGTTGCGGTGGTGGTGCCGTCACCCACGGTGTCGTTGGTCTTGGTGGCGACCTCCTTCACCAGCTGAGCGCCCATGTTCTCGATGTTGTCCTCGAGCTCGATCTCCTTGGCGACAGAAACGCCGTCGTTCGTGATGGTCGGGGCACCGAACGTGCGCTGCAGCGCAACGTAGCGACCCTTGGGGCCCATGGTGACGGTAACGGCGTCGGCCAGAGTGTTGACGCCCTTGGCGAGCTTAGCGCGGGCATCGGTGTTGAACGTAATGTTCTTTGCCATGGTAGGTAATCCTCCAAAAGAAATGTGACTCGCGTCGCCGCTTCCGAGTCCTATGCGGCGGGCGCGTTCAAAGACGAATCAGAGATTCTGACGAGACTAGGCCTCGACGACAGCGTAGATGTCGTCGGCGCGCATCAGCAGATACTTCTCGCCGTCGACCTTGACCTCGTTGCCACCGAACTTACCGTAGACGACAACGTCACCGACCTTGACGTCCATGGGGATGCGCTCACCCTTGTCGTTGACCTTGCCGGCGCCCACGGCAACGATGGTGCCGCGCTGCGGCTTCTCCTGAGCGTTGCTGGCGATATACAGACCAGAAGCGGTCTTCTGCTCGGCCTCGTCGGGCTTGACCAGAACACGATCTGCAAGCGGCTTCAAAGACGACATGCTTGTCTCCTCCTTTTTGGGCCGCGCGGTTATACCACGCGAATTAACCCTTTTTGTTTGCGTACGCGTTGAATGGTACCCACGAATGGCGGGTTATACAACACGGAGTCAAAAAATCTTATTTTTTGGCACTTAGATTTTCTGAATGCCGGGGGATAACTTAGCGGTGGCTCCCGTGTGGCTCCGGAGGGGCGGGGCATAAGGTTTCCTGCTCGGGCAGTCCTGCTCGCACGAAGGCCACATTAAGCGGCTTTCGGCTCGTGCGGAACTCGCGATAAACCTTATGCCCCGCCCCTCCGGAGCCACACGGGAGGCAGGTTAACTAATTCGAGCCCGGCATTCAGAAAAGTCAGTGCAGCAAAATGGCGATGCGGATAGGAACGTGGGTATGGTTTTCGCTGCGCGCACGGGTCCCCTGGGAAGCACCGTGCATTTTTGGGAGTATTCAGCAAGCCAGGACGGCTGCATACGCGCCGGACATACCTTATTGGTCCCAAGAACGCCTTCAGCGGGCGGTTTTGGTCGGTGGGCAGACCCCGTTGGGACAAATGGGCGTACTTCGCGCCGTACCGGAGCCCAAAATGACGTCAATCTCCGCAACGTTACTCAGCCGCAGCGGCACCGGCAGAGCTCGTGGTGCTGAATACTCCGTTTTTTGCACGGCACGGGCGGGGGTACATCAGGATCAGGAAGAACATCCCAGCCTTTTTATGCAATCTGTAATGGGAAGTATGCAAAACACTAAGAGTCAGCATTGCTGATGTCCAAATTGAGCGCACGAGACAGCAGCACCTCAACCCCGCGCCCAAATCCAACAGAGCGGGGACGCTCCTAACGAACCCCCATCGGCAAACAAATGCGGCTCGAGCGCCATCCCAAAATAGACTGCCCGAGCCGCGTTTAACGGTGCGGTATGAACGTCAGCGCTCGTAAATCAAGTTGCCTGCCAGGTAGGTGGCCTGAACCTTAGTGGTCTGGAGCTCTTGGGGATCGATGATGAGCGGGTTTTGGTCCAGGACTACCAGGTCGGCATACTTGCCGGGCTCCAAGCTGCCGAGGTTTTGCTCGTCGCCCGCTGCGTACGCGCTACCAAGCGTGTAGTTGCGCAGGGCCGTTGCCGCATCGATGCGCTCGCTGGGGAGCCAGCCGCCCTCGGGCCAGTGGCTGCGAGGGTCTTGGCGCGTAATAGCCGTGTAGAGCACGTTCATGCTGGTAACGGCCGTGATGGGGCTGTCGGTACCAAAAGCTTGGCGGATGCCGCGCTGCTTATAGGTCGCAAACGGCCACATGATGCGGCTGCGTTCCAGGCCCAGGTCGCGCTCCGGGCCACCCGGGTCGAGCGTGATGTGGCAAGGCTGGCTCGAGGCAATGACGTTGAGCTTGCGCAGACGATCGATGTCCTGAGGCAGCAGATTCTCCAAATGCTCAAGCGTATTATGACCGTGCTGGGGCAGGCCGTAGAGCTCTGCCGCCTCCTCAAAGATATCGAGTGCGGCATGGATGGCACCGTCGCCGATAACGTGGATGCGCACGGTGTGGCCGCGCTCGGCTGCCGCCAGAACCAACTTGCGCATGCGCTCGACAGGAACCGTCAGGCGCCCCTGGTCACCCGGGAAGCGCGGGTTAGTATAGGGCTCAGTGAGGTATGCGGTATGCTCGCTCGACACGCCGTCGAAGAACTGTTTAAATCCTGGCGCCGAGAGCAGCGCGTTGTTCGCGTAGCGGGTCTGGAGTTCTTCCAAGCGCGATTGGTCATCCAGCAGCGTGGGAAACAGATGGGCGCGGATGCCCAGCTTGCCGGCGGCCTGCAGCCTGTCGTAAACATCGTCGCGAATAAAGTCGCAGCCCGGCATGGGCATGAGCGACATATCGCAGATTGAGGTGATGCCTTGCTCGGCCATACGCTTCATCTGGTCGCCGTAAGCGCTCGCGATGCGGTCCTCGCCCAGCCATTCCAGGCAGCGCGGCAGCAGCTGCATAGCAGCTGCCTCGTGGGCAATACCCGTAAGCTCACCGTTTGAGTCTTTGTCGTAACTGCCACCCGCAGGAGGCTCGCTGTCACGCGTCACGCCGAGGGCTTCGAGTGCGCGGCTGTTGAGCCACAGCGTATGCCCATCGCCCGAATACATAACACAGGGGCGACCGGGGAAGGCGGCGTCGAGGGAGGCCTTGGTAGGATGCTCGGGCGGATCCCAGCGGTAATCGCGCCAACCCTGGGTCACGACCCAGGCGTCGTCGGGCAGATCCTGGGAAAACTCGAGCGCGTGCTGCACCAGTGCCGCCTCGGACGTGCCCATATCCATGAGCATATACGGCGAAGAGCCAACCGAAGTATGGAAGAAATGCAGGTGCGCATCGTGGAAACCGGGGCAGATAAACTGCTCGCCATAGTCGATAGCCGGCGTGACGGCGGGAGCGGCGGCAATCACGTCATCGGGCGCGCCGACTGCGACGATGCGATCACCCGCGATGGCGATCGCCAACTCGCGGGCGGTATCGATGCCGTCTTGGGCGGTAAAAACGTTCTTGGAGCGGATAATCCGATCGATATGCTGCATGGGCATCCCCATCTCTGGCAGGAAATTCAACACTCCCGAGTGTACTCCCCCGCCCTTGCAACAAAACCCCAAGCGGCAAACGGCAACTTTACCAGCCCTAGCGGCAGGTGGCATACTGGAGAGAGCCTGTACGATTTTGCGATCGAGCCAACAAGGAGCAAATCGACCATGACGAAGACCAAGGCACAGCAGATTATGGCGGCAACCGAGGTTCGCGCGGCAGACGACGTCACCGCGGCCATCCAGGATATCGCCGCCGAGTTTGAACCCTACATCATCAAGCAGCGCCGGCACTTCCATAAGCACCCGGAGCTGAGCCTTGCCGAGGAGCGCACGACTTCCGACATCGCCAACCAGCTCGACGCCATGAATATCCCCTACGAGCGTCCGCTCAAGACGGGCCTGGTGGCGACGCTTCGCGGTACCGCGCCGGATGCCTACCGCGAGGACGGCACGCCGCGCCGCCGTATCCTGCTGCGCGCCGATATCGACGCCCTGCCTGTCACCGAGCAGACCGGCGAGGAGTTCGCCAGCGTCAACGAGGGCTGCATGCACGCCTGCGGTCACGACTGCCATATCGCCATGATGCTCGGCACGCTGCAGATTCTGCGCCACATGACCGATGACATCCACGGCGAGATTCGCATCGTTTTCCAGCCCAGCGAGGAAAACGGCCAGGGCGCCAAACTCATGATCGGCACGGGTGTGCTCGACGGCGTCGACGGCGCCTACGCCGCGCACATCTGGAGCGAGGTCGACGCCGGCACCGTAAGCTGCGAGCCCGGCCCACGCATGGCAAACACCGACTGGTTCCGCATCGACGTCCGCGGCACCTCGTGCCATGGCGCCATGCCCCAGCGCGGCCACGACGCCGTTATGGTTGCGGCAGAGATCGTCAACGCCCTGCAGACCATCGTCTCGCGCGAGATTAGCCCCTACGAACCTGCCGTCATCACCGTCGGCGAGCTGCATGGCGGCACCGCGCGCAACGTTATCGCCGGCACGGCGTACCTCGCCGGCACGGTGCGCACCTATGGCGACAAGACGCATGAGGAGATGCCCGAGCTTATGCGCCGCATCGTGGAGCACACCGCAGCAGCGCTAGGCGCCGAGGCCGAACTCACCGACTACACCATCGCCAACTACAAGGTCGAAAACGATGCTGCCTCGAGCGAGCGCTGCCGCCAAGCTGTGCTCAAGTGCCTGGGCCCCGCAGGCGAGGGCCATTACCGCGGCACGCTTTCGGGCGAGGACTTCTCGGAGTATCTGCGCCGCGTACCGGGCGTGCTCGCCTTTGTTGGCACGCGCAACCCCCAGATCGGCGCCACCTATGCCCAGCACTCCTGCTTCTATAAGATCGACGAGAGCGTGCTCGCCAAGGGCTCCATGGTAGCCGCTCAGTATGCCATCGACTTTTTGGCCGAGCCCACGCAAGAAGAGCTCGACGGCCCCACGATCGCCGCGGTTGCCGAGACCAATCCCGACCTGGCAGCCAAGCTGCGCTCTGCCAAGGCAACGGCCGCCGAGGCCCGCGACGCCGTGCACGACGCCCGCACCGCCCGCCATGCCGCCATCAAGGGCATTCACGATGCCCGTGCCGCCGCTCGCCACGAGGAGAAGCATGGCGAGTAGCCGTCACACCCACCCGTAACAACCTAGCTAGAGCAAAGCGGGGGCGAACGTTATCTCAACGTTCGCCCCCGCTTATGTGTCGACCGCTTTTCTAGCGCGTCCTCCGTCACGACAGGTAAGAGTGAAGAATGGTGAGCCAGCGTGGGGTTTCGAGGTGGATGATATCGGCAGGAACTCCGACGGGAGCGTGACCACCAAAGAGCAGGCCCGCGTCTGCCGGGTTGATAAGGCGCACGATCCATACGGCAACGACCAGCACGCACAGAACAACAACCGCAATGTCGATGCCGCGCTTTAGCTTGCTCGACGTCACCTCCTCGCGCACGAACGCGAGCACAAACGCAATCGGCACCACCCAAAACAGCGGATGGTAGGCAAAGGCCGCCGCAAAATCGAGGCGCAGTGCTGCCAGCCAGGCCCTCGTCATGCCACATCCCGGACAGGGAATGCCCGTCATCAGGCGAAACACGCAGCCAATATCGAGCAGGTAGAGTGCGAACCAGGCGACAAAGAGCACACCGATGCAAGAAAGGGCGCGGCGAATGAGTTCCGCCGCGCCCTTATGTCCCTGGGAGCTGTTCACGCCGCTCTTATCGTTAGGCACGAGCGCCAAGACGGACGTTGTAAGCCGTTGCCATGGCATTGGTATTCTTGATGATGATGTTCATGGCAAAGATGGGGCCAAGGCCGCACAGCAGCGCGCCGACGATCTGCCACATAAGAACGGTGGTACCGTTCTCCTGGAACATCAGGCCATAGCGAGGAGCATTAGCCTGCAGGCGGTTACCGATCTTGTAGTACCAGTAGAGTGCGTAGAAGCCGCAGGTCACGAACGACAGCAGGATAAATGCTGCCAGACCCGGCGTGGAATCGCCGTCGTCCTGGCACATGACATTGATGTCGCGGGCGAGGCAATAGAGGAAGTAATATGAATAGATGCCGCAGGTCACGATGGAAAGCAGGAGCCAGCCGATCACGCCACGGTAGGTTTTAATCGGAGTATAGCCCATCGGGGCAGGTGCAGGCTGCTGAGCATACTGCTGCTGACCGGTGTACTGCTGCTGCCCGGCGTACTGCTGCTGAGGCTGAGGCTGAACTGCCTGAACCGGAGTGGGCTGAATCTGCGTGGGCTGCGGAGCAGGCTGGGGCTGAGGTGCAGGCTGCGGCGCGGGCTGCGGAGCAGGAGCAGCGGAAGCGGCACCGACGGCAGAACCGCAGACAGGGCAGAATTTGGCATCATCCGAAATGGGAGAACCACAAGTGGGACAGAACATAAGCCTCTCCTTTTCCTAAGGCGTTGCACGCCTTCAAACCTTACACGTCTATGTTCTCAACAATAGCCGCGACGTTGTTGCGCAACATTGGCCAATTTCCGAGAAATTTTACTGCAACCGTTTTCCCAGGCATTTTCTTGCTTTCGCAGTAGAAAAAGGCGCCCCGGGCTCAGTTGCCCAGGGCGCCTCGACCGACTATTCGGTTTGATTGTTTTCGGCAGCAGGATTATCGCCCGGCTCATCCGCCGGCGTGGCAAGGGCATCCCAATCGGGCTCCGCAGGCGTCGCCTCGGGCGCCGGGGCAGGTGCAGGCGCCGGGGCAGGTGCCGGGGCAGGTGCCGGGGCAGGTGCGGGCGCGGGTGCAGGGGCAGGTGCCGGGGCAGGTGCCGGGGCAGGTGCGGGCGCGGGTGCCGGAGCAGGGGCAGGTGCTGGCGCGGGCGCGGGTGCCGGAGCAGGGGCAGGTGCGGGTGCCGGTGCAGGGGCTGCACCAGTGGCGGCCGTGGGATTGAATCCCGCAGGAGCAGGCTTCTTCTCACCCGGAAGCACAAACGTCAGAACATCGTCGGCATCCTCATCGGCCCACTCGCTGGCATAGCGCGCGGCCCAGTAGCCAACGGCGCGATACTTGAGCATCTTGCCAAACACAGTCAGGAACACCGTGACAAAGGCAACGATCATCAAGAACAGGATGAGCGTAATGCCGCCGCCCTCGATGATTGCCTCAAGACCCGTGGGGCGATAGTAATAGCTATACATACCAAACGTAGCAATGGCGCCAAAGATGGCGGTGAAGATCCACGTGATGATGTGCGACACGATGCCCGTCAAAAACTCGGGAAGAATCGAGGCGCAGAATAGCTTGCCCAGGTTGGCCTTATAAGACTTCCAGACCTTCTCGAGCGAAAACGCGCTTTCCACGCGCCCCGCGACGGCAAAGTGCATCACGGCGGCATCACCAAACATCTTAAAGAAGATGCCCAGTACCACCGACACGATCATGGCAAAGACAAGCAGCCCCATCGAACCGATGAGGGCACCCTCAAGACCGCTCCAACTATTGAAATAATATGAACCGACGGCACCGATCACGACGCTCTCGATAGCCGAGAACACCACGCCAATCACCGGAATAATGGCCACGAACTCGAGCACACCGGTAATGACAGACGAGAAAATGCCCAATCCAAACGAGGTCGAGCGCAGCAGCGGACGCTCCATGCCGTTATCATCCTTGAGCGACAGGTCACGACCCCACTCGATGGCAAAGCCCGCGCCGCACACGCTTGCCACGTACGCGAGCAAAAAGCCAATGGCCGCTGCGATACCGCCGATAACGGGGATAAACAGCACCAGCACCGAGACAACACAGATCAGCGCCGGCAAAAAGGCGATCTGGCATACGCGAACCAAGGCGCCGGAAACCTTAAGCATGTCGTTGAAGGCCTGAGCCATACAACCCTTGGGCGCGTTCATAGCCGGCTGGGGCGCAACGAACGGCTGCGGCTGGGCAAACGGCTGACCCTGCGGCTGAGGTTGAGCTTGCGGAGCGGGACCGGCGGCCTTAACCTCGGTATTAGGGGCACCGCACACGCCGCAGAACTTGTCGTTATCGCCCATGGGGGCGCCACACTGCGAACAGAACATCGAAATCATCCCTTCGTATCTTAAGCGAATCACCTGGATCGCAAACGATGTCTTGGTCACCATTATCACCCAAGGTGAGGACAAATACTCTTAAATGACGTATTTGCAGCGCGCAGGGCGCTATTCAATTGTTTGATGAGTACGTCCGCGCTAGTTCGTGCCGCGGAAACCCTTGCCGACAATCTCGGAACTGTCGACAATCGTGATAAAGGCACCCGGATCGACCTCGCGCGCATAACGGCGCAGCTGCACGGCCTCGCGACGGCTCAGCACGCTCATGATCACCGTCACGCACTTGCCCGAGAAGGCACCGTAGCCGCGACTGATGGTCGCTGTGCGGTTGAGATGTTTGACGATAAACTCCTCGACTTTAAGGGGCTCGGAGCAAATGACCGTGCAGACCTTACGAAGGTGAATGCTCTCGATGGCCTTGTCGACCACGAGCGTCTTGGCAAACAGGCCGAGCACGCAATACAGACCGACACGCGGGCCATACAGGAAAGCCGCGATGGTCACGATGCCGATATCGACCAGCAGCAAGGCGCGTCCGATCTCGAGCGTCGTACGACGCTTGAGGATCATGGCAAGGATGTCGGTGCCGCCCGTCGAGGCGCCAATGTCAAAGACAATGGCACTGCCCAGCGCCGGCAAGATGACGGCAAAACACAGGTCGAGCCACATATCGCCCGTCATCGAAGCATCCGTCGGGATGAACAGCTCAAACAGCGAGACGTAGGCCGAAAGCGCAAACGAGGCAAAGACGCTCCAAAGGATTGCCTTGCGCTCCAAAAAGATAAAGCCCAGGATGACCAGGACCGCGTTGATAATCCACATAAAGACGCCGACGGGCAGAGTCGGGAACAGCGTGGAAAGAATGACCGACACACCCGAGGTGCCGCCGAAGGCAAAGTGATTGGGCGTTTTGAAAGCCACGATGGCAAAGGCCGTGAGGATCAGACCCAAATTGAGCTCGGCAAAAAAGCGCGGAAAGTCTGGCTCCTGGCTGCGCTTGCGGCCGGCGCGCTCGCCACGTTCGATATCCTCGCGACCGACAACGCGCTCCATCGGCACCACCGGAGGACGATGCACCTCCTCGGCGGCACGCGACACCGCCTCTGCCGCAGCGGCTTCAATCGCCCATGCCTTGCTTTCGGTCTCGTGTTCGTCGGCCATTACGGCAACCCCTCGTTAACAATTTGGAAACAATGCGCCCATTAGGGTAACGCGGAACACGAAGATTGCAACCCTTAGTTAGACGAGCGGTATGACTAGATCGAGGCTATATAGAAAACGGTCGACCGCGCTTTTGCTTGCGCTGTCGATCGTTTGGCGTTTTCGCAGGTAAAACCTACCAAAACAAACCTGTCCCTTTTTAGTAGGTTACTCGTGCTGGCTGGTGCGGTGCTCGTACTCCTCGGGGGTGATGACATCCTCGATGCGCAGGTTGACGCCTGCCACCTCAAGGCCGGTCATCGCGGCCAGACGCTCGGTGACGCGCGCCTTAACGTCGTCAAAGATCGCAGGCGCATAGGCGCCATACTCGATGATGACCGAGATGTTGACGACCACGCGGTTGTCGTCGGTGACCTCGACCGTCACGCCCTTGGTCAGGTTCTCGGCACCAAACTGCTCCTGCACAAAGTGCATAAGGTTACCCTTCATGCCCAGAACGTGCGGCACCTCGCGGGTGGCCATGGCGACAATCTTCTCAATCACGCCGTTGGAATAGGTCAGCGAGTCCTCGGACTCGTCCGCCTCCTCGTCGTCCTCGTCCGCATCGGACTCGGCCTCGACGAGCGCCTCGTCCTCGAGCGTTACGTCCTCCGCATCGGCTGCGACGGCCTCATTCGCCTCGAGCTCGGTATCGGCTACATCGACCTTCGTGTTAAAAGCCATGGTTCCTCCTTATGCCTGCCGCGGATGCGACAGTCGAATACATATTAGCGGCCGCTAAACAGACGGCCGAAGAAGTTGACGATACCGTTCTCGCCGTCGCGAATCTGGCCGATCACGGCGCCAATCAGCACAAAGAAAGCGATGACGAGCGTGTCCCACAGGCCCAACGTAAGTACCAACACGGCGAGGATAAAACCTGCCACGGCGCCGAGCGTAGTGTTGGGGTGGCGCACGGCGTAGCTCCAGATAGCAGCGCCCGTACCTTTGATGAGACCCATGGCCTCGTCAAAGTCGTTGGCGGCGCTGTCGTGCTGCTCGCCGGCCTCGGGCTTGGTGTCGGCGGACTCGCCTGCCGGCGTAGCGTTCTGGTCGATCGTCAAGCGCGGCGTGCGGGCGGTCTTGTCTTGGTTGGTATCACTCACCGGAAACCTCCACGGTCTGGACGGTAGTCTTGGACGGCAAAAAACGGACGCGCGCGGTCGTGCCCGGCGTGCCGAGCATGGTGTCGCAGGCCTCCTCGATGCGTTGCTGCATCGCGATAGCTTGAGAGGACACGTCCCGGTCGTCGAGTGCGATGGCCTCGACCTTAAAACGAACGCGCGACTCGTCGGAGCCTTGAACGCGCGCCTCGATATGCTCAACCATCACGCGATCATCGCACTCCGCCGCGGCACGGGCGCACGAGGAAAGCGCTGCAAGCGTGACCTCGATATTGCGCTCCCCTGCCGGATGCACGCAGGACGGCTCGCGACGCGCGAACATCAGGCGGAAAAAACCGATGAGCACGCCAAGCGCCACGATAGCGGCGCACACCGTAACGACAACGCGAGGCATGGTGTCACGCAACAGCAGCATAAAGCGATACGTATACGGTCCCCAGAACTGGCAGACAAGCGTACCCAGCGCCACGATGGCGGCGGCAAGATACACGATCGCTAGGGCTCGTTTGAGTACGCGCACGCGCGCTCCCTTCAGGTTTCGGTCCACAGAATGCAAAACGGTTCGCATCATTATAAAAGAGCCGGGTCCGGTGCTATACGCACGCGGATCCGGCTCATCTATTCCACGAGGCTTGCATGCTCGCTTCATTATGCCCAGATATGCACGGCTTAACCCGTGTGGGCGCTACTCCTCCTCGAGGGCAGCGATGACCTCGTCGGTCATGTCCATGGTGCTGTAAACATCCTGGACGTCGTCGAGCTCCTCGAGACGGTCGATGAGGCGCTGGACCTTCTTGGCGTCGGTACCGGAGACCTCGGTCGGGGTAGTCGGAACCATAGTGGTCTCGGAGCCCTTGACCTGGACGCCCTGCTCCTCGAGCGCCTTGGAGACAGCCATGACGTCGTTAGCAGCGGTCCAGACGATCCACTCCTCGCCGGCGTCCTCGTAGTCCTCGCCACCGGCCTCGGCGATGGCCATCATGAACTCATCCTCGTCACCGGCAGGACCGTTGGCGATCATGGTCTCCTTCTTGGCGTTCTCGTCCAGGATCTCCTTGGCGACGACAATCTGGCCCTTGCGCTCAAACTGGAAGGCGACGGAGCCCGAGGTGCCCAGGTTACCACCAGCGTGGGAGAAGGCGGAACGGACATCGGCGGCGGTACGGTTGCGGTTGTCGGTCAGGCAGTCAACGTAGACGGCGACACCGGCGGGGCCGTAGCCCTCGTACACGATGTTCTCGTAGACGGCGGCATCGGCACCCGAACCGAAGGCCTTGTCGATAGCGGACTTGATCTTGTCCTTGGGCATGGACTGAGCCTTGGCCTTAGCAACGGCAGCGGCGAGGCTGGCGTTGTTCTCGGGCAGCGGGTCGCCGCCGAGACGGGCAGCAACGGTGATGTTGCGGCTCAGCTTGGAGAAGAGGGCGGAACGCTTGGCGTCCTGCGCGCCCTTACGATGCTTGGTTGTGGCCCACTTAGAGTGTCCGGACATACGTGTCTCCTATCGGTTTCGACCTAAAGCCCAGCGCAGATGCTCGGGCAATATAAACAAACGTCGTTATGATATACCTACTGGCCTGCGAGATAAACCCCAAAATGAAGGCGTCGTGATGATGCCGCCCTTTGGTGCAAAGTAACCTGTCCCCTTTGCACCAAATTAGGACCAGAGGAGGTCGCTGCGGGTGATGGTGGCGCCGATGGCAAAGGGCATGCAGGCGATGACCGGATACAGGTAGCGCATGTAGGTCGAGCCGTTGCAGGGACCGATCAGGCACACGGCGAGCACGCCCAGCAGCGGCACCCAAATGGCCAGCCCGCGCCACGAATGACGACGTAGCAGATAGACCACCACGGCGATCATGATCCACACATAGGTGGCCGAGCTCATGGCGAGCGAGATAAACGGGATGCGCTGCACCGCCACGCGATACAGGTTGATCAGGTGGTCGCACCAGCGCACAACCTTGCTATCGACCGGATGGAAGTCAAAGTACTTGAGGTTATCGGGCTTCGCCATAATCTCGGCACTGCGCGCCGTGCTGTAGACCCACGCATCGCGGGCGCTCGGATAAAAGTAGCCGTAGTAGTTATTGATGAGCGCCGAGATATAGCACTCGGGATCCTTTTTGAACATCTGGGCCCACACCTCAAAATAGGCCTTGATGTCCTCCTGCGAGGCATACTCGTTAAAGCAATTTTTAACGGCGTCCGACTTATCCGGGTTGTAACGGCGGCCCAGGTTCTCGTACTTGAGCACACGGTCGATCACGGCACGCTCTTCGTCGGTCACCAAGCCGTCGCAAGGAGCCTCCACGATGGTGCCGTCCTCCTTAACCGTGGGGTTGACGCCCGAGTTGAGGCCGTCGTGCTTTTGGACGAAACGAGCCGTCTGCTGGAACGGAATCGAGAGGATTTCGCGCTTGGAACCAGGCGTGATGTCGTGCGCCGGCATAAAGACCTTAGTGAAGTACATATTGGAAGCAAGGCAGAGTGCAAGCACCGCAAGAACTCCCACCCAGCGGAAACGCGGGATGGCGCCCGAAGGCGCAGCACCGGCCTGCTTGGCTGCACGATGAGCCACATGCGCGTCCCATGCGCAAAACGCCGCCGCGATCACGCATGCCGCCAGGGGAAACACCAGGCCGCCGTTGCGCAGAAACGTGGAACCCATGGCGCCCAGAGCGAGCAGCAGCCAGTCATGGCGCGCAAAGAGCACGGGCCTCTGTTCGCCTGCACGCTCGGCATTGGCATCGCGACGGGGCAGGCCGCATGCTACGAGCTTCACGGTCTGCACCAACAGCATCAAAAACGCGTCGGCAAACAGCACATCTTTGGTAAGCAGCGCCGCGTAGTTGGAGAACATGGGCATAAACACAAAGAACAGCAAGATCACGCCGCGGACCGGCAGGCTCACGCCCAGCTTGCGCAGCGACGAGATGGAATAGGCCATGCAGGCGGCCGTAATGACGAACTGAGCGCAGGTGTAGATGGCAAGACCTGCGTTGGCGCTGTTGAACAGTGAAAGCCCCAGCTGGACGCACGAACCGATGATAGCCGTGTGCACCACGGGGTGATGTCCGTTGAGCAACACATTGGGATTGAGCAGACGCAGGTAGTCACTCGTGCCGTTGGGGTAGTTGAACCACTGGCGAATCTGCGCACCCGTATCTCCCATAAAAAGGCCGGGCAGCGAAGCGATGAGCGTGGGCGCCCAGGCGACCATAAGCACCAGGAAGGGCCCGGCAAAGGGATGGACCGAGAGCACGGCGTGAGCCACACGCCATACGCGGCCAAAGTGCGCTTCGGAAAACGGAATGCGCCGAGAGCTCAACCAATCTAGACACTCAAAGGCGAGGTAGAAGGCAACGACCGCCAAGAGCATCCAGCCCGCACCGCCTATCCAGGCGCAGATGATGCGGGCCTTGTCGCCGAGCACGATCTCGGCCGAATCGGTGAGGTCGTAGCTGCGGCCAAACACCATGCAGGCGGCAAAGAACAGCGACGGAAGGATCACCGAGGGACGCCAAGCGTCGCCGCGGCCAAAGAACACGTAGCGAAACGGCAGCGTGAGCAGGCAGGCAAGCGCAAGCAGCATGACCGCGTCGGTATGGCCGGCAAACGAGAGGAGCACCTCGTAGCACACGTACAGCATGCCCGAGGCTTTGGGGTCAATCGCCAAGACTGCGTTGCTCGACACCGGGGCGGGATCGATGGAAAACGCCGTGGTCGCCAACAGCGCGAGCAAAAATGCGATGAGCGTCTGCTTGGCGGGGTAGCGCTTAAACCAGACGATGCGGGCAGCGTCGCGCGCAGCCGTTGTGGAGAGGTCGGGATCCTTCACAGTCCGAAAGCCTTTCTAGAAACCTATCAAACTCGGCAAGACCACCACAAAGGTGCCTGTCCCCTTTGTGGTGGTCTTGGTTAGGCGTCGAGGTAGATGCGCTGGGGGCGATTGCGGTGTCGGGCGAAGATGATGAGAGCCAGGCCGGCGATCACAAGCGGCAGACTCAGCAGCTGGCCCATGGTGATAACGCCTCCCAGCAGATAACCCAGCTGGGCATCGGGCACGCGCACGAACTCAACGAGAAAGCGGACGATACCGTACCCCATCACGAACACGCCCATAAACGTACCCTGGGGCGGCAGCGGCTTTTTGCGGCTGAGCACCTGCAAAATACAGAAGAGCACGACGCCCTCAAGAAACGCCTCGTAGAGCTGGGAGGGATGGCGCGGCATATCGCCCGCGGTGCCGCCAAAGACCACACCCCAAGGCAGATCGGTCGGTTTACCCCACAGCTCACCGTTCACAAAATTGGCGCAACGGCCCAGGCACAGCGCCAGTGGAGCACCGATCACGGCAAGGTCGGCGACGGTCCATGCATCAAGCTTGTACATGCGGCACACGATGATGCCGCCCAAGATGCCGCCCACCAGGCCACCGTGGAAGCTCATGCCGCCCTCGTTGGTGGCAAAGATCTCGAGCGGGTGAGTCCAATAGTAGCCATCGCCGTAAAAGACGACGTAGAACAGGCGCGCGCCGATGATGAGGCCAAAGACCGCGCCGACCACGACGCTCGTCAGGTCATCGATCGTGATGTCGAAGCCCCAACGACGCTGCGTGCGGTACATAACGACCGCCGTGAGCAGGGCACCGACCACATAGGCCAGACCGTACCAGTAGATCGTGATGGGGCCCGCCGAGATCGCGACGGGGTCAAGCATGTGGTAGAGGTCGTTGAGCATATCGATCCCCTGCTCCCTACATACAAATGCGGCCGCGGGCCTTGTGCTCGCAGCCGCATATCTGGGCGTAACGTCTATGCGGAGCGTACCGTCCGCAGCTTTCGCATCTTAGAACGGCGCGTACTCGTCGTACAGGTCCTCGGCCTCGCCGGAAGCATTGACCTGCTCGACGCGGGTAACGCCGGGCACATGCTCCTTCAGGATACGCTCGATACCCATGGAAAGAGTCAGCGAGCTCATGGGGCAGCCGGCGCAGGCGCCCTGCAGTTCCAGCTTGACGACACCCTCGTCGTCGACGCCCACATACTCCATATCGCCGCCGTCGGCCTGCAGGTTGGGGCGAATCTCTTCAAGAACCTTCTTAAGCAGCTCTTCGTTAACAGCCACAGGGGCTCCTTTCTCACAATAACGCGGGCACGCCCGCGGACAGAAGCTATGTTACTACAGCCATGTACCCGCTCACGAGCCGTCCATGCGCGCAGACGCGACTTTCACGAGTAGTCAATTTGAGACGGGGCTCTTTTGGCTGCGTTCGTCGTCAGATAGCGACAACGCATATTACTGCTGAGCCTGTCCCCCGGTACCGATCTGGACATCGACGATGACCTGGCGGTAGCTGATGCCGCAGGAATCGAGAATGCGGCGGCTGATACGGCCGTCGTCGGTATCGGCATACTTGTTGTCCAGGTAGACAACCTCGCCTACACCTACCTGCGCCAAAATCTTGGCGCAATCGTGGCACGGGAACAGCGTGACGTAGACTGTGGAGCCCTCGAGGTCTTTGAGCGAGCCGCGGTAGTTGAGCACGGCGTTTGCCTCGGCATGCACCACGTAGTTGTGCTTATCCTGCAACGGGTCATCGCTCGTGCCCCACGGGAAAAAGTCGTCGTTGAGCGCCGAGGGCGTACCGTTGTAGCCCACCGAAAGGATGCGGTGGTTGGTGTTGGCGATGCACGCGCCCACCTGCGTGTTGGGGTCCTTACTGCGGCGCTGCGCGGCGATGGCCACGCTCATAAAGAACTCATCCCAGCTAATAACGTCGCGGCGCTTGCCCGACGCGGTTTGATGAAGATCGTCCGACATGGCAGACACCTCCGAAATCGCAATAGTTTGACCCATTGTAGCAGGTGAAAGGTAGGGGCGCTTATCCCACCAGCCCCCCGCCCTACGCGCGGCGGGGTTTTTGGTTGATGTGGTAGAGCTCGGCGAGGCCCCGCAGCGTCAACGCGTCATCGACCGTCAGGCTATGGCCGACAAGGGCCGCAAGCGCCTCGGCATCGTCGCCGGTAATGACGATGGGCACATCGCCCTCCCCCGCGGCCTTGGTCGCACGCATCTCGGCAAGTACCATGTCGAGCATGCCGTCGATGCGGGCTACCTCGCCCAAAACCACGCCCGAGCGCATGGCCTCACGCGTGTTGCGGCCGATGACGTGTGTCGGCGCCGAGGGCTCAACCTGAGGCAGGCGCGCTGCTGCCGCCGAAAGCGAGCGGGCGCCGAGCGCCAGACCCGGCGCGATGACGCCGCCGACAAAGGTGCCGTGCGCGTCGATGACCTCGATATTGGTCGTCGTGCCCAGGTCGATCACAATGCACGGCGAGCCGTAGACGGCGCGGGCCGCCACGGCATCGGCAATGCGGTCGGGGCCAATCTCGGCCGGATCGTCGTAGTGCACGGGCATGCCGGTCTTAAGTCCCGGCCCCACCGTGAGCACGCGCCCCGTGCAGGTACGGGAAAGCGCCGCCTTCCACGGGCGCTCGAGCGCCGGGACCACACAGCTCAGCACGGCCGCGGCGGGTACGAGCACCCCGGGCACACCCGCATCGGCGGCGAGCGCGCCCATGACCTGCACGAGACGCATGCGCGCCTCGTCTGCTGTGATGCTCGACGGCGTCGTGATCTCGCACGTCGCGAGCGGGCATTCCTGTGCCGCGGCCGAATCCTCGGCAAACAGGCCAAAGCGAATGAACGTGTTGCCCACGTCGATCGTCAATATATATGCGCACCCATTAAGCATCGTCGGCGCTCCTTTCGTCTGCCCAGCAGTATATCGCCTACCTAAACCAGTCATCCCAAAATGACTAACTTGCGGCTATACTGGTGCGCGGTCGTTTGCGAGCTCACGCGGCGGCCCTTGGTAACCCGACTTCCCGCGCCGTATCCGTAGCGGCGCTCCCGGGGGAAGCGGATATACGCAAAGGAGTTCTATATGAGCAATCCCTCGAACCGCGCTTCGATGCGCGGGCAACTCACGCTGCGCGGCGTCGTCATCGGCGTCCTTGGCTGCGTGATCATCACGGCAAGCTCGGCCTACACCGCCCTCAAGATGGGCGCACTCCCCTGGCCGATCGTCTTCGCTGCCGTCATCTCGTTGTTCTTCCTTAAGCTCATGGGCAACGCCAGCCTCAACGAGGCAAACGTCACCCACACCATCATGTCCGCGGGCGCCATGGTCGCCGGCGGTCTGGCGTTTACCATCCCGGGCGCCTGGATGCTGGGCTACGCCGATCAGATCAGCTGGCTCGACATGTTTATCGTGGCACTCGCCGGCACTATCCTGGGCCTGCTGGCCACGGCACTCATCCACCGTCACTTTATCGTGGACGCCGCGCTTGAGTTCCCCACTGGCAACGCCGCAGCTCAGACCCTGCGCGCGACCGAGGCCGGCGGCAAGACCGGCAAACAGCTCTTTGGCTCCATGGCCATCGCAGGCATCTGCAGCGTGCTGCGCGACGCTCTGGGCGTGGTGCCCAGCATGCTGTGCACGCTCAATATCCCCGGCGTGACCTTTGCCATCTATAACTCACCCATGTTGCTGTCCATCGGCTTTTTGGTGGGCTTCGCCCCCGTCGCGTTCTGGTTTGCCGGCGCGCTGCTGGGCAACTTTGGCATCATCGTCGGCGGCACCGCCGCCGGCCTGTTCGATGTTGTGACCGCGCAGGGCATCGTCAAGTCCCTCGGCATGGGCCTTATGATGGGCTTTGGCGTCGCCGTCGTCCTCAAGGACATCCTGCCGCAGGTCGCCGGTATCGTCCGCGGCCTCGCCGCCGACAGCTCCACCGACACCGACGAGCAGTCGCTCATCTCGGGCTCCCTTAAGCTCGACGCCGGTATCATCGGCCTGGGCGCTGCCGCCATCGCCGTGATCGTCGCTATCGCGCTCGACCTCGGCCCCGTTCCGGCCGTCATCGTCACGCTGTTCACCTTTGTCACCACCATCATGAGCGCACAGAGCTGCGGCCAGACGGGCATCGACCCCATGGAGATCTTTGGCCTCATCGTTATGCTCATCGTGGCTGCCTTTGCACAGATCGCTCAGGTCAAGCTGTTCTTTATCGCTGGCATCGTAGCCGTGGCGTGCGGCCTTGCGGGCGACGTCATGAACGACTTTAAGGCCGGCGCCGTGCTGGGCACCAACCCGCGTGCGCAGTGGATCGGCCAAGCCATTGGCGGCATCGTGGGCGCCCTGGTCGCCGCCGCTGTCATGGTCGCGCTCGTCACCGCCTATGGTCCGGACGCCTTCGGTCCCGACAAGAGCTTCGTTGCCGCGCAGGCAAGTGTGGTCGCCACCATGGTCTCGGGCATCCCGAGCGTGCCGTGGTTCGCAGGCGGCTTTATCGCCGGTATCGTCATGTACTGGCTCGGCATTCCGGCCATGATGATCGGCCTGGGCGTGTACCTGCCGTTCTATATGTCGCTCACGGCTTTCCTGGGCTCCTGCGTTAAGCTCGCCTACGACAAGTGGGCCGCACACCGCGACGCCGCCGCCGGTCTTTCGGACAAGGAGAAGGCCGCCAAGGACGCCGCCTTCCAGGAGCAGGGCCTGGTTGTCGCCAGCGGCCTGCTCGGTGGCGAGTCCATCGTCGGCGTTATCCTGGCGTTTGTCTCTGTTGGCCTGAGCCTGCTGGGCTAAACCCAATAACAACGCACCCGTGCAGAGCGCGGGGTCGGAGACCATCCGGCCCCGCGCTTTTTTGTATCTGCCGAAACCCTCAGCAGTACTCGCATGTAGCGTGTCTTCCTTTGCCTGCTCGCCTAAGTTCCATGTCAAGATGACCGCCCCGCCCGCCACGGTGTAGAGTACATGCTGCGAACGCACCCGCGTTCCTACGGCAATACGAGGTGGACATGGAACTCGATAAACAACAGCTCAAGCGACTGCGCGAGCGCCATCATCGGCGCCATGGCATCCGCCCCGCCCACAGCGAGGCCATGGAGAACGCAAGCCGCTTTCTAAAGCGGGCATTCAACATTCGCGAGGGACGCGCGCCCTATCACGTGATTCGCAAGCGCTTTGTAAACGGGGCGCGCCTGACTGGCTCACACTTATGCATCTTGATCATTGCCATGTTGATCGCGAGCATCGGCCTCGATATCGACTCGGATATCGCTATTGTAGGCGCCATGCTCATCTGCCCGCTCATGGGCTCGGTCCTTGCCATGGCATACGGCATCGCCACGCTCGACCGCGAGATTACCCTTGAGGCCGTCGCGAGCTTGGCTCTGCAGATGGTCTTTTGCCTGGTCACGTCCACGCTGTATTTTAAGCTCTCGCCCCTTGGCACCACCACGGCCGCCATCATCGACAATTCGACACCGACTGTGTGGGACCTTGCCGTCGCGCTCGCGGGCGGCTTTGCGGGTGGCCTGGGCAACTCGCGCGACCAGGAACCCGCCACGCTCATCGCCGGGGTGGCTGTGGCGACCGCGCTCATGCCGCCCCTGTGCGCGGCGGGCTATGGCATCGCCATCGCAAGCGGGTCACTGTTTCTCTCGGCGCTTTACGAGTTTGGCATCAACGTGGTCTTTATCGCACTCGCGGCCGAAGCCGTTCTGCTTCTTTTGCGCATGCCGCTCAAGCGCGACCTGAACGGCGACGGTATTGTGACTGCCGAGGAAAATGCCGAGGTCGACGAGCTATCGCGCAAGGTGCGCCGCCGCATCATCGTGGGCACGGTAATCTTTGCCATCCCCTGCATCGTTATGACGGCGGGTTCCATTGGCTCGGCGCAGGCCGGCGTGCAGGACGGCTACGGCGTCACCGAAACCACGCGCGAGCTTGCGGCGGTGCTGCCAGGCTTTAAGGACTACACCGTCGCCGTCGAGACCTCGGCCACCGAAGGCGACGAGGAGGGCATCGTCGAGCGCGAGATTGTCGCCCATGTGACAACAAGCGAGGCGCTTGGGGCACACGACCGTCACGTCGCTCGCAAGCTCATCGACCTCAACGTGCCTGAACTCGATCGCGTGGAGTTTGACGTGGAGTGATGCCGGCGCGGGATGAGCGCTCGCACGGACGCAAGTTATGACGAGGCGCAGACGCGATACGGACACGAGCAAATAGAGGGGTTCAGTTCACACCCGCGCCCCGCTCGCCGTTTTATTGCCGTGAATCAAACGTCCGCATCGACATCGCCAGATTCCACTGTAAACGCCGGATCGGTGCTCACCAGATAAAATCGGGTCACCTTAGTATTTCTAATTAGGTAAATCTGCCCCTGATTGCGTCGGCGCGATATATACGCAACGTGAATCGTGCCGAATTCTTCGCCGTTTTCCTTCTTTAATATCAGGATGTTGGGGTCATCCGTACGCTTAAACTGCCCGTCTGTGCAGATTCCGTCTTGATCGACCAGCTGCCATCGACAGTTGTCCTCCTCAAGAAAAGCCAGGGTTTCCCGACTCGTTTTGTCATCCCGATAGTAACCGTCAATGGCAAACCCTTCGGAAGCGCATTCCTGCATATAGGACGTTTCTCGGCTTATAGCAAACAGCCCTGTAGCGCCCAGGAGCACAGCCAGGCAGATCACTGCAAGGGTTATCGAAATAGCACGGCGGCCCATGTTAGCCCAATCGATAGTTGTTTAACGGAGCGCGAAACATACCTGGAACCTCCGATATCAGGGGGAACGTCGCCAGCAGGCTGACGACAACTATATGTTTCTGATATCAAACCATATGGCTGCCACTCGCGGAGGGGGCATCGGCGAACGGCGTGTTTTCATACTCCATTGGTCAAACCTAAGCGCGGCCCTACAGCTCGTACTTGCACACGCGATAGATGTACTTCTCGGCTTCCATCTCGTAGCTGGTGATGGGACGACCGTACCGGTCGTACTCGGTAAAGGTCTTGGCCTGGCCCGATGCCACGAGCATGCTATTTGAATCACCAACGCGCTGCGCACTGCTCACATAGCCCGAAAACGGCACGGCGATCTGGTCTTCGAGCTCGTAGGTGCGGGCCGCCTCGTCCACTGTAAAGATGCGCCCAAACGAATGCGTGCCCTTGTTGTAGTCGGTCACCACCGCGGAGCCCAGCTGGCCCCAGTCGAACTTGGGATAGCTTTCGGCCGCACCAAAGTTGTTGTCGTATAGCAGCACCTGATAGCGACCGGTCGTTGCCGTGTCAGAACTCGGCAGATACGTCACGCTGTGCTGGCCCGCGTTGAGCGAAAAATCGCCCTGGGCCTGCAGCAACTTGTCCTCAAAGCCCGAGCCGGCCCATTGCCACTCCTTTCTATTTCTGGATCCATCTTCTCACTGTTGGCGGACGAAAATGATCCGTTTTCCTCCGTCCCCGAGAGGTCATTTTTTAGTACTTGAAGAAGCCCTCGCCCGAGCTTTCGCCCAGCTTGCCTTCGTCGAGCATTTTCTTGAGAACGGAGGCCATGGCCTTAAAGTTGTAGGGCATCATCATCTTCTTGAGCAGCGGGCTCACCAGGCCCGGCACCTTCTGATACTGCATGACGATGTTGTAGGCCGTCTGGATACCCACCGTGTCGAATACGCGGAACGGGCCCTTGGGAGCGCCGGTGCCACGCGTCCACGCGAGGTCGATGCTCTTGGGATCGCTCACGCCCGAGACGTACAGATCAAGGCCCGAAAGCAGCCACGGTACCAACATGGAGTTGAGCAGATAACCGTTCTTTTCCTTGTTGACGGGCAACGCCAGCATACGGATGTCGTTGGCAAAGTCGACGAGTTCATCGAAGTAGCGCTTGTCGGTCTGGTCCTGTGCCATGACCTCGGTCATGTTGTTCTTCCAGATAGAGTTGGCAAAGTGCAGCGACAGGTACTTCTCGGGGCGGCCAGTGTACTTGGCAAAGGTACTCGGCAGTAACGTGGAGGAGTTGGTCACGACGACGGTCTTTTGCGGAAGGACCGGGGCGAGCTTCTTGTAAAAATCGATTTTTGCCTGGGTGTCCTCGGCCATAGACTCGATGACCAAGTCGGCGTCGGCCACTGCCTTGGCAAGATCGAGCTCCAGCTTGAGTGTGGAGTAGGCGCGCTCAACGGCGGCGAGTGCCGCCTCTTTGTCGAAGGGCTTGCCGCTATCGGCGATACCGGAGCACCACTCGCCCGTGCCGTCCGCCATACCCTCGATTGCCGCGATGTACTCCTCGCGCACATGATCGATCTTGGGCTGGGTGCGACCGATGCTGCCCTCGCTGCGCAGCCAAATCGTTACATCGAAGCCGCAGTAGGCAGCCTGAAAGGCAATCTGGCTTCCCAGCACGCCGCCGCCGGCAACGCAAACGGTCTTGTAGCTCATAGGAACAGTCCTCTCTTACGTAATTCCATAGATGTGTATTTATTCAACCGTAAGAGGGCTGCACACTGGGGGTGGGTTCTATAAACGGACGGTAATTTGCGGCGAACGGCTACATCTGTTCATTATTTCAAGGCGCCGAGGGCGATTTTTTGGCGCTGCTGAACCGCTGTTTTCGGAAGTGCGGGGAAAAATCGGGTTTCGCCGACCAGACCGGCTTTTTTTACAACAAAACCGCAGGTCGCGAGAGTCTAAAAAGGCGGTGTGCTCAGGAGGTTCGCGTTTTTCCCCGCACTTCCGAAATTCAAGTGCACAGAAGGCTGCGACAAAACGATTTGCGCAACATATGTCCAGCAAAAACGGGTGGTAACCGGTACGGCTGCCACCCGTTTGTCTCATATCTAGCCCATAGCAGGCCAGTTACTTCTTAATGCCGCGTCCCAGGCGCTCAGCGACCGACGCCACGGCACTCTCGTCGACCGAGCCGCAGCTCACGCAGCCATCGTGGGCACGCATCTGGCCGGTGACCTCATCCATCGCGAGCGGTGCCACCTTCTCGAGCTTAAAGCCCTTGCCGGCGCGCATGTTTTCCTTGGCCACGCTGATCATGAGCTTAATGCGGTTGAGCTGGTTGACCTCGGATGCACCGGGGTCGTAGTCCACCGCGACGATATTGCTCTCGGGGTGCTGACGGCGCAGCTCCTTGATCACGGCCTTGCCCACCACGTGGTTGGGCAGGCACGCAAAGGGCTGCGTGCAGATGATGTTGGGCGCACCGTGATCGATCAGATCGAGCATCTCGGCCGTGAGCAGCCAGCCCTCGCCCATGTTGTTGCACACCGAAAGCACCGTGCGGGCCTTATCGGCCATGGTGCCGATGCGCTCGGGCGCCTCGAAGCGGCGGGACTTCTCGAGCATCTCCTCCACCGGCGTACGCATCCAGTCCACGAGTTTGATGAGCGCCTGCATACCAGCGCGCGTGGTAGCAGAGCTACCCAGCTCATCCTTCTGCAGCTCGGCGTTGCTCATGGAGTACAGGAAGAAGTCGAGCAGACCCGGTACTACGGCCTCGCAGCCCTCGCGCTCGATCACGTCGACCACATGGTTGTTAGCCGTGGGATGGAACTTGACCAGGATCTCGCCGACCACGCCCACGCGCGGCTTGGTGCCCTCGCCCACGAGCGGCATGGTGTCGAACGCGCGGATGGCCTCGCGGCACAGCTTGGTGTAGTTGTGGCGGTTGAACTTGGGCGCCAGCTTGCGGGCGCGCGCCATGTACTCCTCGTAAAGCGCATTGGCGGCACCGGGCGCTGCCTCGTACGGGCGGCAGCGGTAGAGCATCTGCATCATCACATCGCCAAAGAGCACCGCGTAGACTGCCTGCTTAAGCAGTGCCGGCGTAATCTTAAAGCCGGGGTTGTCCTCGCCGAGCGCCACGGCCGAAAGCGAGATCACCGGGATCTCGGGGTGGCCGCTCTCGCGCAGGGCCTTGCGGATGAGTGCGATGTAGTTGGTGGCACGGCAGCCGCCGCCGGTCTGGCTGATAACCACGGCCGTCTTGGACAGGTCGTACCGACCGCTCTCGATGGCCTCCATAATCTGGCCCGTCACCAGGATCGACGGATAGCAAATGTCATTGTTCACGTAGCGCAGGCCAGCCTCGACGGCATCGTGGTCGGTCGAGGGCAGCAGCTCCAAGTTGTAGCCGGCACCGCGGAACACCTCTTTGACCAGGTCAAAGTGAATCGGCGCCATCTGCGGGCACAGGATGGTGTAGCCCTCCTCGCGCATCTGCTCGGTAAAGGGCACCTTGGGCCACGCGGTCGAAGCACTCTCACGCTGCGCCTCAAACGTGTACTTGCGGCTCGCGAACGCGGGGGCATCCGTGGAGGGCGCCACCGGCGCGGCATCGCCTTGCTCGTAGGCCTCGCCCGCAGCCGTGGCATCGGCCAGGCGCTCGGCCTCCTGGTCCTTGAGCGCTGCCATGAGCGAGCGGATGCGGATGCGCGCGGCACCCAGGTTAGACACCTCGTCGATCTTAAGCACGGTGTAGATCTTGCCGCTGGCTTCCAGAATCTCCTGCACCTGATCGGTGGTCAGAGCGTCCAGGCCGCAGCCGAAGGAATTGAGCTGGATCAGGTCCAGGTCGTTGCGCATCGTCACAAAACGGGCGACGGCGTACAGGCGGCTGTGGTACATCCACTGGTCGACGACGCGAATCGGACGCTCGGGCTTTACCAGATGCGCAAGCGAATCCTCGGTAAAGACCGCAAAGCCAAAGCTCGAGATAAGTTCGGGCAGGGCGTGGTTGATCTCGGGGTCGTTATGGTAGGGACGACCGGCGAGCACGATGCCGTGACCGCCATGGTCCTCGACCCACTTAAGAGCCTCCTCGCCCATGGTCTGGATATCCTCGTGGAAACGCGCATCGGCCTCAAAAGCAGCGTTGACGGCGGCATCGACCTCGGAGCGCGTGATCTTGGGACCGCGCACGCGACCGCGACCGGCTTGCGCATCGGCCACACGGTCGACGGCGAGCACCTGGTACAGACGGCGCTTAAGCTCGGTCTTATCGTGATACGGCACA
This sequence comes from Collinsella sp., assembly GCA_048183675.1. GTDB lineage: Bacteria > Actinomycetota > Coriobacteriia > Coriobacteriales > Coriobacteriaceae > Collinsella. The sequence goes on from DBEYWP010000041.1 coordinate 92,984, forward strand.
AACGGATACAGGAACTCGATGTTCTGTTCGCGAATCTCGTCGATGTTGAGCGCCAGCGCCGTGGGGTAGCTCATGACGATGGGGCAGTTATAGCAGTTGCCAGCCGTCGGATCCTCCTTGCGCTCCCAGCGCACGCACGGCATCCAAATGAAGTCGACATCGCGGTCGATGAGGTTCATCACGTGGCCGTGGCTCATCTTGGCCGGATAGCACACGCTCTCGGACGGCATGGACTCGATGCCCGCCTGGTAGGTCTTCTTGCTCGACTGGTCGGACAGCTGCACACTAAAGCCCAGGCGCGTAAAGAACGCGTGCCAGAAGGGGTAGTTCTCGTACATGTTGAGCGCGCGCGGGATGCCGACGGTGCCGCGCGGGGCCTCGTCGGGGCTCAGCACCTCGCGGTTAAAGAGCAGCTCGTTTTTCTTTTTGAAGAGGTTGGGGGCCTCGGTCTTCTGCTTTTTGTGGCCGGCGCCCTTCTCGCAGCGGTTGCCGGTAATGAAGCGCCTGCCGCCGCCAAAGTCGTTAACGGTAAGCTGGCAGTTGTTGGAGCAGCGACCGCAGCGGACATGCTTTTGCGTCACGGTAAGGTGCGCGATGTCCTCGGCAGAAAGAATGGTCGAGGTGCCGTCGGCGCCGGCGCGATCGCGGGCGAGCAGGGCCGCACCGTAGGCGCCCATGCAGCCGGCGATGTCGGGGCGCACGGCATGAACGCCGGTGAGCTGCTCAAATGCGCGCAGCGTGGCATCGGACATAAAGGTACCGCCCTGAACGATTACCTGGCTGCCGATCTCCTTGGGATCGCGCAGCTTAATGACCTTGAACAGGGCGTTCTTGATGACGGAATAGGACAGGCCGGCCGCGATGTCGCCCACCGTGGCGCCTTCCTTTTGCGCCTGCTTGACGCGCGAGTTCATAAAGACCGTGCAGCGGCTGCCCAGGTCGACGGGAGCCTTAGCATGGATGGCGGCATCGGCGAACGCGCGCACGTCCATGTTCATAGACACGGCGAAACTCTCGATAAAGCTGCCGCAGCCCGACGAGCAAGCCTCGTTGAGCATGATGTGCTCGATGACGCCGTCCTTGACGCGCAGACACTTCATGTCCTGGCCGCCAATGTCCAGGATAAACTCGACGCCGGGCAGGAATGCCTTGGCGCCGCGCAGGTGCGCGACGGTCTCGATCTCGCCGGAATCGGCCTTGAGGGCCTCGATGAGCAGTGCCTCGCCGTAGCCCGTGGTGGTCACGTGGCCGATGGTGCAGCCGGCGGGGATGTGGTTGTAGAAATCGGCCATGATGACCTTGGCCGTGCCCAGGATGTCACCGTTGTTGTTGCCGTACCAGGTGTGCAACAGCTGGCCGTCCTCGCCCACGAGCGCGGCCTTCATGGTGGTGGAACCGGCGTCGATACCGATGAACACGCGGCCGGTGTAGCCGTCGAGCTTACCCTTGGGGACGACCTCGGTGTCGTGGCGAGTCTTGAACTCGGCAAAATCCTCGTCGGTGGCAAAGAGCGGATCCAGGCGCTCGACCTCGGCACCCTGCGTGTCACCCAAGCTGTCGATGGCCTCGATGAGCTGCGGGAACGTGCTGAGCTTGTTGGACTCGTGGGCCATGGCGGCGCCGCTCGCCACAAACAGGTGGGCATTTTGGGGCACGATACGGTGCTCCTCATCCAGGTTGAGCGTGAGGTAGAAGCGGTGGCGCAGCTCGGAGAGATACTGCAGCGGGCCGCCCAGGAAGGCGACGTTGCCGCGGATGGGACGGCCACATGCCAGGCCCGAGATGGTCTGGGTCACGACGGCCTGGAAGATGGAGGCAGCCACGTCCTCGGGGCGGGCGCCCTCGTTGAGCAGCGGCTGCACGTCGGTCTTGGCAAAGACGCCGCAGCGGCTAGCAATGGGATAGATGGTGGTGGCGTTGGCAGCGAGCTCGTTGAGGCCGCTGGCGTCGGTGTGCAGCAGGGTTGCCATCTGATCGATGAACGCGCCCGTACCGCCGGCGCAGGTACCGTTCATGCGCTGCTCGATGCCGTTGTCGAAATAGATGATCTTGGCGTCCTCGCCGCCCAGCTCGATGGCGACATCGGTGGCTGGGATGAGGGTCTCGACGGCGCGCTTGCTGGCGATGACCTCCTGGACAAACTCCAGATCGAGCCACTGGGACAGCAGTAGGCCGCCCGAGCCGGTAATGGCGCAGGTCATCTGGGCCGTCGGCAGCACGGTCGCAGCGCCCTCGAACAGGTCGCGGGCGCAGGCACGGACGTCGGTGTGGTGGCGCTGGTACTTGGCGTAAACGATCTGGTTGTCGTCGTTGAGCACGGCGAGCTTAACGGTGGTGGAGCCCACGTCAATGCCCAGGTGCAAGTTGCCACGAGCGTTCTCGGGGTTGAAGATCGCGCCTTCGGGGGCCCGGCCGGCGGCTACGGGCTCGGTGGCGGTGGCGGACTCGCTAGCGACGGACGTCTTTCCTGCCGCGTTCTTGGCATCGGCAACTGCCTCAGCAACTTTCTCGGCAGCCGCGGTCGCGGCCTTCTGCGCGGCGTCCACCACGGTGGGCGCGGCCTCGCGTGCGGCAGCGACCATGCGGTCCTTGATGCCCTCGACGAGTTTGCTCATTGTCTCTCCTCTTAGTTGTTGGACTCGACGGTTGCGGCGGTGTCGGCCGCGTCCTCGAGCTGCAGGTTCAATAGCTTCATGCCGTATTCCGGCACGTTGATATCGATGGGTTGGCCATACAGGTCACCAGGGCGCACAAAAGCGAGCACCGTCATAATGCGTGCCATGGCCTCGGGCGATTCGGTAAGCCCGCGCTCAAACCAGCGCTGAATCATGCCGACCTCGGCACTCACGACGTAGGTGACGTAGTAGTCAAAGAACGTGCCCAGCGCCAGGCCCAAAATGCCCGTCTGCGCACGCGGCACCACGGCCTCACGAGCGGTGTCGATGATCCTTTTAATGAAGGCCTGGTCGCCGCCCGGACCCAGCAGCGCACCGATTAAGTCGCGGTTGGCCGCAAGATAACGCAGCAGCTCAACCGAACCGGGCGCCGGCTCGAGCTCATCGATGTTGTGATAGAGGTCGGGCAGCTGAGCTGCGGTGATGAGCTCAATGCGCTCACGGATCTCGGCCAGCAAGCCATCCTCGATTTGATTGATAAAGTCGGGAATATCGCGGTAGTGCGAATAGAACGTGCGGCGCGTAAGGCCGGCGCGCTCGGTGAGCGACGCGACATTAATGCGCGAAAGGTCGCCGCTTTCGGCAAGCTCGCTGGCAAGTGCCTGGCGAAGGGCACGCTGCGAGCGAAGGGACCGGCGATCGCATTTCTCGAGCTGGGACAAGCGTCCTCCTTGTTACTCAACCTGTGCGCTATTGCACAGTGCGAGTATTATTGCACACCGTGTGCATCAACACGTAAAGGCAATATTTTGGATGTGACAAAGGGACAGTCCCTTTGTCACAACCCACCTGGCTTTTGGAGCGGCATTACCGATTGTCCAAAATGTCATTCGTGGGTAGAATAATGTCGACGGCAGCCCAAGTTCTGCAAAGCTGGGCAGCGCCGTTGTTTGCATTAGGGGGTCAACGCCTTAGCGGCGGCGACCCCTTCTGTTGCGCTTCGAACGCTGCTTGAGTGCCTCGGAAAGGCCGACAAGCGCCGTGAAGAACGAGACCAAAGCGGTCAGAAGTCTCACGAAATCAATCAAATCGGTCATGGGCATCACCTCCCATCAGATGGAGGGCGTTGCCCGGCACATGGAACTGCCGTCAACGATACCGATTCTATCAAAACTTAGTTATATATACGAATATATGTTCGCATGCCAAGGGTGCAGGGCCCTCGTAACAAAGGGGCTGTCCCTTTGTCACATTATTCGATGACGGTGCGGGAGTTTTGCTTGCGCATGGTGGCGAGCATGTGTTTGGGGACGGCGTGGACCATGCAACTGCCGATGGTCGCGCTCGCGGCGGCCTTGGCTGCATCGCTTGCGTTTTTGGTCGCGTAGCTGTGGCGGAAACGCTTGAGCATGGCAATGTCGTTGCCGCCGTCGCCGTAAACCGCGACCTCATCCTCGGCAATACCGTAGTAACCCGCCAACCAGGCCACACTCTCGCCCTTGTTGCACGCCACGTCCGTGATCTCGAACATCACCGGATCGAACGGCGCGTTGACCACGCGGTCCGATCGCTCGGCCAAATATGCCTTAAGGTCGCGCTCCAGCTCGGGCGAGGTCACGCGACAGTTGATCTTGCACACATCGTGGCGCAGGATGTCACCGATCGACTGGTCGAAATACTGTTCCTCGTGATACCCGCCACGCGCACGCATGCCGCGCATCACGATGCGCTTGATAGGACTGTCCTTCTTAAAACCCGCCTGGTGCATCTCGAACGATCCGCTCGAAAACATGCCATCGGGCGTGGAGCAGTCAAAACAGATATCCGGGAACTCCTTGAGCAGCTCCTCGGTGACCTGCGGGTCGATGGTCCAGGTCTTGAGCACATCGCCATGGCTGTCGCGCACGATGGACCCATTGGAGCAGCAGGCGTCAAGCGCCAAGCCCGTAAGGCCATGCTCACCGATCGGCAGCGTCGAGCGTCCGGTCGCGGGAACCACATGCAGACCAGCCTCGGTCAGCTCGCGAATGGCACGGCGGATAGTCCCATCCGCCTCGTGCAGGGCGTTCAGCAGCGTTCCGTCTAAGTCACTCGCGAACATCTTGATCATGGGCATGCCTCTCCTTCGTCTGCACGATATTGTAGACGAAGGAGAGGCATGCCCAAACAATGCCGTCCCGGCGCGACGTGCCACTGCCTCCACAAATTCACGGTGCCCCAGCGCGTTAAGACAATCGCCACAAGCGACTTTTCAGCCGATAAAACAGCGCCGTCGTCAACGTCAGCACCGCCAACATGCCTGCGAATACAATCGCCGGTGTCCATCGATCATATGCGAGCCCGTAAACCAATTGGCCAATAGGCGTTGCACAGGAAAGCATCATATAAACGAGTGCCAGCACTTTTCCGCAGAGTTCCTTTGGCGCTGACCGCTGAACAAATGAAACGATTTCGACCGATGCAATGCTTGCCCACGCCATGACCCATGCCGAGCCGGCCGCAAGCGCGGCAAACGCTAATTCATCAGGACCGCTCAGTAGCGTGACAATAATCGGTACGACTCCAAAACAAATCATCGCAACATATCGACATATGCCCTTGAAGGAAAAACGATGCGGCCAAATACCGACCAAACCACTGCCGACAAGACCACCTAAGCCCATAGCCACCTCAATAATCCCAACAAAGGATGATTGCATTCCGAGATGCTTTGCAACAATAACGGGAGCACCAATCGTTAACCCAACTAACGCAAGGTTCAAAATAGCCGCAAGCAAAAACACAACGAGCAATGATGCGTTTTGAAACAGGTACCGAATCGACTCCCGAAAATCGCTTCGGCATGTCGAGCAAGTCGTACTGTCCCCTGTCATTCCAGATGAGGCATTTTGCTTGAGTGCGCCCCCGAACAGTAGGGCTGACATCGCAAACGTCAACGCCGCGGTTTCGCACAGAGCATCAATACCAAGGCACCCATAGACTGCTGTCCCGACTACAGGCCCCAAGATATTGCTCGCCATGGTTACCTGCGAGACCAACGCAGTGGCACGCTCAACCTTTTCTGGGCCCGTCATGCGTACCGTCTCAATTTGAAGCATCGGTTTCAGCAGCGATTGGATACTATATTGGACGCAAAGCATTGCTACCACGACAACCGCAAGAGGCAGCGAACGCTTCATGGGGATAAACAACAGTGATGCAGCCATCAGAACAATGCCGAGCACCACAAGAACCCCGCGATGTCTCCCGCGATCCGCCAAGATTCCGCCAGCCGGAGTCGCAAGCACGCCCGGCACGAACGCTATTGCCGCGACGGCACCATATAACGTTGATGAGCCGCTGCAATCGAACAAGTAAAGCGGACACGCAAAGCACAGTGCTGACAACATTGAATACGCGCACAGCTGTGCAACAAGAAGACCGAAAAGCCTGATAGATCGCACTGTTTTTTGCGTCAACGAGACGCTACTCCTCCGCATTCCAGTCATAAGCCTGCCCCCTATACATACCATTGGTATGTATTTAATGACTTGAAAAGGGCAGCCGTGGCTACCCTTACAAATCAATTACATACCGTCAGTATCTATATTACCACCCAGCACGGTTCCATACGTCCCATATCTGAGCCGTTGTCTGGAGCACTTCATTACCCAAATCGAGCCCCACCGCGGCCGCCATCTGCGCCAAACATTGCGCGCGAGCGAGCATTCGATCCTTGGTCTCGAGCGGACGGAACAGCGGCAGCAGCCAAAGATTCGCCAACAACGATACCGCCTCCGCCGCTTCGCGCGGGCATTCACACGCAATGGAGCCGTCGGCGATGCCCTCCTCGATCACTGGCAGGAGATAGCCATCGGCCGACTCGTCAAACGAACCCTGGTACTGCATCGCCAGCAGCCGCGAGCTTTTTACCGGATCAGCCGCAGGATGCATGCGAGCCCATAGCTCAATTTGTGGAACGACAGACTCGGGCGCGTACAGTCGCTTGAGCTTTTGGGCTCCGGTCATATTACCGATACCAAGCGTTGCGCGACGTTGCTCAACAATCAGAGCCATTGCCCGATCAAATGCGGCGTTGAAAATCTCTTCTTTGCTCTTAAAGTGATGATAGACAGCACCCTTGGTCATGCCATCGAGGCGGTCGACGATGTCTTGAATGCTCGTCCCCTCATAACCCTGTGCGCAGAATAGCTCCAGCGCCGCGTCGAGAATCTTCGCGACCGTCTCCTCGGGATATTTATTACGACCCATAATCCGTCCATCCACAACGCAAGTCTTGTGCCTCATTGCAGCATTTTAACGTTGCGGATGGCAGGCGGTCGATTCTACACCGCGGCGGAGCCATGTTCGCCGGTACGGATGCGGATGACCTCTTCGACCGGCTCGACCCAAATCTTGCCGTCTCCAACGGTGCCGGTACGAGCGGCGTTGCAGATGATGTCGACAATTCCGTCGACATGCTCATCGGCACAAATGAGCGTGAACTGCACCTTAGGGATCGTGTTAACAAGCAACTCGTTGCCGCGCACGTATTCCTTCCAGCCATGTTGCGCACCGCAGCCCTGCACCTGGTTGATAGTCATACCGCGAACATCAGCAGCAAACAGCGCATCTTTAAGAACCTCAAGCTTCTCGGCGCGAACAATCGCCGTAATCTTCTTCATAGTGAATTCCTCTCTTTAATAAAAGAAATTGATTGTTCTTCACATGGCACGGGTTTTCCAGGTGCCCGAGATTGCCCCGAAAGAGGAGCGCCGCGTACTTCGGTACGCAAGCGACGGTTTGAGGGGCAAGGTCGGGTGCCTGGGAAGCCGTGCCGCTAGTCAAGTCCCGAGAAGGAGGGATACGCGCTCTCGCCGTGCTGACTCGCATCCAGGCCCAGCGCCTCGTCGGCCTCGTCCACGCGCAGGCTGCCGTGGAACAGCGCCTTGACCACCGCGGCGATCACCAAATCGAGCACCAGCACAATAGCGACCGTCACCACAATGCCCAAGATCTGAGAGATGAGCAGCGACACGTCGCCCGTGTAGAACAGACCGCCCTTACCGGTCCACGAAAGCTCCGGCACACAGAACAGGCCCGTGAGCACGCCGCCCAAAATTCCGCCGATACCGTGGCAACCAAACGCATCGAGTGCATCGTCGTAGCCAAACTTGGTCTTAAGATGGCTGATAGCCAGATAGCAGACGGGCGATACGATCAGACCCATGACCAGCGCTGCCCACGGCTCGACAAAGCCCGCACCCGGCGTGACCACCACAAGGCCCGCAACCAGACCGGTGCTGGCGCCCACCAGCGTGGGGCGGCCGGTGTGCACGCGCTCGACGGCAAGCCACGAGATCATGCCCGCCGCGCTGGCCGTCACGGTGTTGAGGATGGCGAGTGCCGCCACGGCGTCGGCCCTAAACTCGCTGCCGCCGTTAAAGCCAAACCAGCCAAACCAAAGCAGGCCGGCGCCCAGCGCCACAAACGGCACGTTATGCGGACGGTAGCTCACCATGCCAAAGCCGCGACGACGGCCGAGCATCAAGCAGAGAATCAGGCCCGTCAAACCAGACGAAATGTGTACCACGTCGCCGCCGGCAAAGTCGAGCGCGCCGATGATGTCACCGATAAAGGAGCCCTCGCCACCCCAGACCATGTGGGCGAGCGGCGCATAGACCACGAGCAGCCAAATGCCCAGGAAGGCCGTCATGGCGCCAAACTTAACGCGGCCGGCCAGGCTGCCCGTGACGATGGCGGCGGTGATCATGGCAAACGCCATCTGGAAGGCGATGTTGATGGTCTGAGGGTAGACAGTACCGTCCGCGACATTGCCCTCGGCCGCCTGCAGTACCTGGCCGAGCACCGGCAGGCACAGCAGCTGGTCAAGGCCTCCAATAAACGGGCTGGAACCGTCGCCGCCATAGGCCAGCGACCAGCCGGCAACAATCCACAACACACCGACCAGGCCAATGGCGCCAAAGCACATGAGCATGGTGTTGATGACATTTTTGCGCCTAGACAGGCCACCGTAGAAAAACGCCAGACCCGGTGTCATTAAAAACACGAGCATGGTGCAGATGAGCATAAACGTTGTCGATCCCGTATCGTACATTCGCTCCCCCTTGATCGCATGAACGTTGTCGGCGCCCATAATGCGGCCGAGGGGCAACTGGTGTAGACCAGATACGGCGTTGTTAAACGCTGCGTTGTCGAATGGAAACGGTGCCGCAATCTTGGAAACGGCGCGGCAACGGACGCGAAACGAACGGGAAATACGCGAGCAAGGAAGCCGTGAGCGCGCCCGTCCCGGCTAGTGGCGGAACAGCTCGCGGGCTCGGTCACGAAGGTCGGTAGCTCGGATGACGCCCTCGTAGCGGTTGATACGCAAGCGCGGGAAGGCATTGAAGAAGCGCAGGTCGCGGCGGCTGAGTGACACGCTCGGCACCGGACGGCTTATGCGCTTGCCGGCAAGGCGACGACTGAGCGACGGACGCGGCATGCTCGGCGCGGCATCGGCCACGCGGCGGGCAGCAAGTGCCAGGCCGCGAGCACCATCCGCGATAAACGTCGGCATTGAAGCCTTCTCGCGCAGGGCATCGAGCGCGGCGTCACCCAGCTCGGCCAGCCACGCGTTAACGGCACGGCTACGGATGTGCGTCTGTGTCACCGAGTCAATCGTCGATTCGGGAATGCGCTCGAGCATTGAGTCCGAGGCATCGGCAAGCGATTCGTTGATGCGATCGGCAAGGTCGGCGCGCACGCGCTCCAGCTGATCGGACAGACGCCGCCAGCTCGCCAACGAGCACACCGCGTCGACCATCATCGCGACCGCGACGATAAAGGCGGACAACCGCACAATCAGCACCGGCAGATGGCCAAGCAGCCTCAGCAATGCCGGCTCCACTAAACGGCAAATACACAACGCACCCAAGCCAAACGCGCAGGCCCAGTACAGACAGATGCGTCCGTGCAAGTTAAAAGGCAGGTGCGAGTAATCCCAAAAGCGAGCGCCCGTTGTTTTTTCCAACAGCACGCCTACGCTGTACTCAATCACGCTGCATACGAGCGCTGCAGCGACAAACTGGCTCGAGGCATCCGGAATCCCACGCAACAGCAGCCAGCAGGCAATGCCGCCCGCGCCATAGATGGGGCAGCACGGCCCCAGCAAAAAGCCACTGTTGGCAAAGCGTCCGTGGTTGAGAATGGCGCAGACCGTCGATTCCCATGCCCAACCGCAAAAACCGTAAAAGGCAAACGAGAGCACCAGCGCCGAGAGCGGACAGGCGGCAAGCGTCGCGCCGCCAAACGCCATATCAATCGCGGTCCCCACCGTCTACCCTCTCCTCTTTTCGCTCGATGCTTTACTCACGCTATCGTCTGTCTCGTCCTTGCGCCGCAGACGACCGGCGACCGTCTCACGCAGAGCACACCATTTATCCGCTAGGCACACAATCCACGCCTCACGACACGTCGGCGGCACCGGCACCAGCGGAAACATATGCCGCACGATAATATTCCGTTCGCGCGGCGTCAGCTCATAATCTTCCTCCGCACGTGCCAGGGCAAAAAACGGGTGGCGAAAGCCATGCAGCCGATGGCTTGGGTCGGGATCGTGCCAGTCATAGAGAAAGTAGTCGTGCAGCAAGGCTCCGCGCAGCAGCGAGGCACGGTCGATCGAAATGCCAGCACGGCCCAAGTGCTCGGCAAAGGACAGACTTGCCCGTGCCACCGAGGTCACATGTGCATAGACCGTCACGTCGCCATGCTGGATAAACTCGCGCGTCAGGTCCAAGCGGCCCGCCTGGGCGAGCTGGCGGGCGGCATCGTCGACCTCGTGCGCGATTTTCTCGGCACGAACGGCATCGGACATGCTGCCTCCTTCCAGCGGCTCACGGCGGCAAGCCACGGCCTGCACGTATTGAAAAAATCATCATCGAATCTATCAGTATGGCATCGGACAAAACGTTTTGCCCCACCAGTTGTCGAATTACCGCGCCGCCGTCACATATCAAACGCCAAAATGTGCGAGACTGTCTTGTGCAATTGTGTCGGCCGAGGGAGCGCCGGCGCTCGATTCGCATGGAGTAACCCACAACGATGCTGCTTACGCAAACGACAACGCCCGAGGACGTCAAGGCTCTCGACCGCGCCGAGCTTCCGCTGCTCTGCGGCGAGATTCGCCACGCCATCCTCGAAAGCTCCGCCGCTGTCGGCGGACACGTTGCCCCCAACCTGGGCGTCGTTGAGCTTACGGTTGCGCTTCATCGCGTGTTTAACTCCCCTATCGACAAGATTGTCTTTGACGTTTCGCACCAGACCTACGCCCACAAGGCGCTGACCGGGCGCGCGTATACCTATATCGATCCGGAACGTTTTGGCGAGGCTTCTGGCTTTGCCAATCCCGACGAGTCCGAGCACGACCTGTTCGCCATGGGCCACACCTCGACCTCGGTGAGCCTGGGCTGCGGCCTAGCGCACGCTCGCGACCTGGCGGGCGATGCGTACAACGTCATCACCATCATTGGCGACGGTTCGCTTTCGGGCGGCCTGGCGTTTGAGGGCTTTAACAATGCCGCCGAACTCGATAGCAACCTGATCATCATCGTCAACGATAACGACCAGTCCATTGCCGAGAACCATGGCGGCCTGTATCGCAATCTGGCCGAGCTGCGCACCAGCAACGGCACCTGTGAGCGCAACGTTTTCCGCGCGATGGGACTCGACTACCGTTATTTGGACGCCGGCAACGACGTGTTGTCCCTAGTCGACACGCTGCAGGAACTGCGCAATATCGATCATCCCATCGTGCTGCACGTCTCCACCGCCAAGGGCAAGGGCTTTGAGCCGGCCCAGAGCGACCCCGAGCGCTGGCACCACGTGGGTCCGTTTGACATGGCGACCGGGCGCAAGCTCTGCCCGGGCCATCCGAGCGAGCCTGCGCCGCGCACCTACGCCGACATTACGGGCAAGGCGCTCAGCGCCGCCATCGAGCGCGATCCGCAGGTCGTGGGCATCACGGCCGCCACACCCTACATCATGGGCTTTACACCCGAGCTTCGCGCTGCCGCCGGCAAACAGTTCGTCGATGTGGGCATTGCCGAGGAGCACGCCGTGACCTTTGCCACCGCGCTTGCGCGCTCGGGCGCCAAGCCAGTCTTTGGTGTGTACGGCACGTTTTTGCAGCGCGCCTACGACGAACTCTGGCACGACCTGTGCCTCAACGACGCCCCGGCAACCATTTTGGTGTTTGGTGCGTCAATCTTTGGCACCACGTCCGAGACGCACCTCTCGTTCTTTGATATTTCCATGCTGGGCGGTCTTCCCAACATGCACTACTTGGCGCCGGCCTGCATGGAGGAATATCTGTCCATGCTGAGCTGGTCGCTCGACCACCGCGAGCATCCCGTGGCGATCCGCGTACCGGGCATCGGCCTGGTGAGCCGTCCCGACCTTGCGCCCGCCGAAGACACCGACTACAGCGCCGTTCGCTACAACGCGGTGCGCCAGGGTCGCGACGTAGCCGTGCTCGCACTCGGCGATTTCTTTGAGCTGGGCGAGCGCGTGGCAAACCGTCTGACTGCCGAGTACGGCATCGAGGCCACGCTCGTCAACCCGCGCTTTGCAACCGAGCTCGACCGCGAGTTCCTCGACAGTCTTGCCGCCGAGCATCGCGTTGTCGTCACCCTCGAGGACGGCATCTTGGACGGCGGCTGGGGCGAGCGCGTAGCATGTTATCTGGCATGCACGCCGTTGCGCACGCGCACCTTCGGCATCGCCAAGGGCTTCCCCGACCGCTACGACCCCAACGAACTGCTCGCTCAAAACGGCATGACGGTCGAGAATATGGCCGCCGAAGCCGTGAGACTACTCAACAAGTAAGAAAACCTCCGCAAGGGAAGCACCCCTGCGGAGGTTTTTGTTTCACGACGCGATTATCTCAATCTGTAACATCTAGGGCCCGAATTTCCGTCTAACTGTTACAGATCTAGATAAGACGTCGTAGTCCCAGACCTTTGTCTCAATCTGTAACAGATAGGGACCTTTTGACCGTCCAGATGTTACAGATTGAGACATTCGAATTCCCCTGAAGAGAAAATCTCGATCTGTAACAGTTAGAACCCATTTCCTCGTCTACCTGTTACAGATTGAGATAAAGCAGCGAGGCAGGCCGTCGCATCTGCAAGAACCACCACAAAGGTGCCTGTCCCTTTTTGGTAGATACAATAACCCATAAGGTAAGTATGTTTTTGAGTTATTTCGTGTTGACCCATTTGAGCGCGATAGGGTATAACTCTACTCAACCGCTAGGGATTTTATTGAGAAAGGTGTTCTACCATGAGCAAGAACCTCTCCCAGCAGGTCGTTCTCGACCGCCGCGGCTTCGTTGCCGCCACCTTCGCAACCGTCGCCGGCCTTGGTCTTGCCGGCTGCTCCGACACCAGCACCGAGGCCGACAAGGGTTCCGCCGCCGGCTCTTCCAAGAGCTCCAATGATACCGAAGCTTCCACCACGCTCGACGCCAAGGCATTCGACAAGCTCGTCGACAACGGCCCCAAAGCCGACGACGATGCCATCGCCGCCAGCACCTGGGCCACGGCCGTCAAGGACGCCGGCGTCTTTAAGATCGGCGGCGTTCAGACCTCTACGCTCTTCTCCCTCCTCAACGAGAAAGACGGTCAGACCCGCGGCTTCGATGCCGGTATCGCACAGCTCCTGTCCAACTACATTCTGGGCGAGAACAAGGTCGAGATCACCCAGGTGACCTCGGACACGCGCGAGTCTGTCCTGCAGAACGGCCAGGTCGACGCTGTCTTTGCCACCTACACCATCACTGACGAGCGCAAGAAACTCGTCTCCTTTGCCGGTCCCTACTACTACACCCAGCAGGCCATCCTGGTGCTCGCCGATAACGACGACATCAAGAGCGTCGACGACCTGGCCGACAAGAACGTCGCCGTCCAGTCCGGCTCCAACGGCCCCGCCATCCTGGAGGAGTTCGCCCCCAAGGCCAGCCAACAGGAGTTCAAGACCGACGAGGAGGCCCGCCAGGCACTCCAGCAGGGCCGCGTCGATGCCTACGTCATCGATAACAACATGCAGCAGAGCGCCTTGGTCCGCGAGCCCGGTAAGTACAAGATTGCCGGCAAGCCCTTCGGCAGCAAGGAGCCCTATGGCATCGGTCTGCCGCTCGATTCCGACGGCGTCGCCTTTGTCAACGACTTCCTTAAGAAGATCGAGGACGATGGCACCTGGACCGAGCTGTGGCAGATCTGCATCGGCGACCGTACGGGCGACACCAATGTTCCCGAGCTGCCCGAGATCGGCGCCTAGGCAGCGAGCCTGGTAACGGCCGCAACGAAACCATACGGAAACGCATGATGCGCTTTATTGCGGTAAACTGTTTCCTCACTGAGTTGTCGGGGCTTCCGTACACACGGGAGCCCCTTTCCTTATCGGCGGGAGGTCCGCATGAGTCTCTCCGAGCTCTGGTCGCTCTATGGCCAGAACTATATCGACGCGCTGCTAGCAACCTGGGGCATGACGCTTGAGTCGTTTGTCATCGCCATGGTGCTGGCCGTCGCCGTCACCGTGATGCGCGTGTCGCCGCTCAAGCCGCTGCGCGTCTTTGGCGACCTGTATGTTCAGGTCTTCCGTAACATCCCCGGCATCGCACTGCTCATTATCGTCGTCTATGCGCTGCCGCCGCTCAAGGTCGTTCTGCCCTACCGTACCTGCGTTATCGTCGCCACGGTCCTTTTGGGCTCGGCCTTTGGCTCCGAGAACTTTATGAGCGGCATCAACACCGTTGGCGTCGGTCAGGTGGAAGCCGCCCGCTCGCTCGGCATGAGCTTCAGCCGCATCCTCGCCAAGATCGTGATTCCGCAGGCGCTGCGCTCGAGTGTGCTGCCCATGACCAACCTCTTTATCGCCGTCATGCTCACCACCGCACTCGGCAGCCAGGTGCCGCTTAAGCCGCAAGAGCTCACCGGCGTGGTGAGCCATATCAACACGCGCTCGCTCGGCGGCGTCGCCGCGTTCTTTATCTCGGCGCTCGGCTACCTGGGCACGGCCTTTGTGGTGAGCCACATTGGCAACTACATCGATAAGAAGGTGAGGATCCTCCGATGAGCAAGCACTCCACCTCCGCGCTCACCATGCGCGATGCGCTCTACGAGGCTCCCGGCCCCAAGATGCGCGCCAAGATTCGCATCGGCACCGCCATCTCGCTTGTTGCCGTCGCCGCGCTCGTCGTCCTCGTGCTGCAGCGCTTTTATGTGACCGGTCAGCTTTCGGTCCACTATTGGTATTTCTTTACGCACCTCACCACCTGGAAGTTCCTGCTTGCCGGCTTTGAGGGCACCGTTAAAGTCGCACTCACCGCTGGCGCCATTGCGCTGGTGCTGGGCTTAGCCCTTATGCTCGGCCGCACCAGCGACATTAAGCCGCTCCAGCTGGTCTGCCGCGTGCTCACCGATTTTTTCCGCGGCGTACCGAGCCTGCTGTTCATCTACTTCTTCTTTTTGGTGCTGCCCCAGTACAAGATCGCACTGCCGTCGTTTTGGATGCTCACGCTTCCCGTCGCGCTCGCCGCCGCCGGCGTACTCGCCGAGATCTTCCGTGCCGGCGTCAACGCCGTGCCGCGCGGCCAGGTCGAAGCCGCCCAGGCGCTCGGTCTCTCCAAAGCTAAAATCACCTTTAAAATCGTGTTGCCGCAGGCTATTCGGTTTATCATTCCGTCGTTGATTTCGCAGCTCGTGGTCGTAGTCAAAGACACCACCGTCGCCTATGTGGTGAGCTACCCCGACCTCATGCAAAACGCCCGCGTGCTCATTACCAACTACGACGCCCTCGTGTCGGTCTACCTGGTAATCGCGGTCATCTATATCCTCATCAACGTCGCGATCAACAAGGCCGCTGTCTATGTTTCGCACAAGACCGGCGCGACCATCATCCGCTAACACTTTACCATTTCAAGTCATAAGGAGCCGAGCACCATGGCACAGAGCACCTCTTCCACCGGCAATCAGCCGCTGATCGAGCTCAGACACGTCGATAAGCACTATGGCGACCTGCACGTTCTCAACGACATCAATCTGTCGGTCGACCGCGGCGAGGTCGTCGTGGTGATTGGCCCCTCGGGCTCGGGCAAGTCGACCATGTGCCGCACCATCAACCGCTTGGAAACCATCGACTCGGGCGAGGTCCTCATCGAGGGCGAGCCGCTTCCGCAGGAAGGCAAAGACCTTGCCCGCATGCGCGCCGAGTTGGGCATGGTGTTCCAACAGTTCAACCTGTTCGCACATATGACCGTACTGCAGAACGTCATGCTGGGGCCGGTCGACGTGCTGGGTGTGTCCAAGGAGGAGGCTCGTGAGCGCGCCATGGACCTGCTGAGCCGCGTGGGCGTGGCCGAGCAGGCCGACAAGGTGCCCGCACAGCTTTCGGGCGGCCAGCAGCAGCGCGTCGCCATTGCGCGCGCCCTTGCTTCGAACCCGAAGATTATGCTGTGCGACGAAGCCACGAGCGCACTCGACACGCTTACGACGCACTCGATCCTAGGCCTTCTGCGCGATATCAACAAAGAGCTTGGTGTCACCATGGTCGTTATTACGCACTCCCTTTCGGTTGCCGAGCAAATTTGTAACAAGGTGGCCGTCATTGAGGCCGGCAGCATTGCCGAGCAAGGCAAAACTGCCGATGTGTTCGGCAATCCGCAGAGCGCCGCAACGCGCCTGCTCATTGAGGCCGACCAGGGCTTCACGTGCGCGAAAGGGGGCAACTAATGGAGGCGATCAACGCATTCATCGCTCAGTATGGCGCCCTTATGGCTCAGGGCACGTGGGACGCCATCGTCATGACCGTGCTCTCGACGCTGTTCGCGTACGTCATTGGCATCCCTGTGGGCGTTCTGCTCGTTTTGACCGAGCCGGGCGGCCTGCATCCGCATCGCATCTTCAACAGCGTGCTTGGTTGGATAGTGAACATCATGCGTTCCATTCCGTTCATCATCCTTATCGTGTTCATGATTCCGTTCACGCGCGCCATCGTAGGCACTTCGCTTGGCGTGGGCGCGGCTATCGTGCCGCTTACCGTGTCGGCTGCGCCCTTCGTTGCTCGCATGGTTGAGCAAAGCCTCGCCGAAATCGACGGCGGCCTCGTCGAAGCTGCGCAAAGCTTCGGCGCGAGCACCTGGCAAATCATCAGCAAGGTGCTTCTGCCCGAAAGCATGCCGTCTTTGGTGCGCGGCCTGTCCATCACGTTCATCACGCTGTTCGGCTTCGTGGCCATGGCCGGCACGGTGGGTGCGGGCGGTATTGGCGACATCGCCATTCGCTATGGCTACCAGCGCTATCAAGACGACGTCATGGTCGTGGCCATCGTGTTGTGCGTAATCATCGTGCAAATCGCGCAGAGCATTTGCTCGGCCATCGCCCGCAAGATCGACCACCGCGTTCGCTAATCATTTTTTCGCATAGTTTCCCCAGG
>DBEYWP010000042.1:0-178352 GCA_048183675.1 Collinsella sp.
TCGACTCGAATTCTTGACGGCCTGAACAATCGTCAATATCGGTCGGAGGGGTGGCTTTGTAAAGCCGTTTGTCTCCACCCGCGTAGCGGGTGGTTCAAAGCTGGCCGCTGCGCGGCCAGCAGACTAAAGTCTTGAATAAAATGGGCTCCCTAGCGATAATGAATATCGCTAGGGAGCCCAAATCTCATAAAATATATGTGACTATCTTGGCAACAGTACTCATATTTGACGTTTTTTGCACAGCGGGTATATAGCTGACCCTCTATACAGCCCAAAACGCCTATTTCGATGCACGCTCCGCTGCCTCGATCACGTGTTTGGCGAGAATCGCCGTCGTTACAGCCCCCACGCCGCCCGGCACGGGAGTAATTGCGCCAACAACCGGCTCCGCAGCATCAAAATCAACGTCGCCGACCAGTTTTCCAGCGGCCTCATCCCAATTAATGCCAACATCGATGACTGTCTGGCCCCCACGAACCGCATCCGCGCCAATCGTGCGCGCGCGTCCAACGGCCGCAACCACAATATCAGCCGCACGGCACTCGGCAGCCAAGTCGCGCGTATGCGTGTGGCACGTCGTCACCGTGGCATTGCGAGCCGTAAGCATGGCGGCAACGGGACGACCGATCACCAGCGACCGACCGACGACCGCGACCTTTGCCCCATCCAGCTCAACGTCGTAATGGTCCAGCAACGCCAACACGGCCTCGGCCGTGCAGGGAGCAAAGCCCTCGCCTCGCCCCGAAAGCGTGGTAAGCAGCGAGGCCGGTGTCATGGAGTCAACATCTTTGGCGGGATCGAGTGCCGCGGCAACCGCATCCTCGTCAAGCCCAGCGGGCAGCGGGCGAAACATCAGGCAACCATGGACAGCGGGGTCGGCATTGATGTCCTTAATAGCCGCCAGCAGCTCGTCCTGCGAAACATCGGCAGGAAGCAATACGCGGCGAGCCTCGATGCCAATCTTCTCGCAGCGCTTGAGGGCACCGCGCTCGTAGGACAGATCGTCCTCGCGCTCACCCACGCGCACGATAGCAAGCGTCGGCACAACGCCGCGCTCGCGCAGAACAGCACAACGAGCGGCAAGCTCCTCAGTCAACGCGCGGGCGACGGGAGCGCCCTTCAACAGCTCAGCCATGACTATCCCCTCTTCCTTGCGGCGTCAGCGGCGCGGCGCGCCAGCGCATCGGCGCGCGGCAGCCACGTATCCAGCAGCTCATCGCATGCCGCCTCGAGCTCCTCGGCACGCGCCCGGTCTTTCATAGACGTGGTATTGGCGAAGAGCGTCAAGCTCGCGCCTTGCATGGCCGCGCGGCAGAACACGGCGCCGCACGCCACGTCGGAGAGCAGCTGCCGCGAGCCCTTGTCCGCCATGTCCTCGAGCAGCGCCAGCGCACGCCCGCAGGCATCCATAATGCGATACGGCGGCATAGCGGCCACATGCAGCGCATCCTGAATCGCGGTCGCTCGAGCCGGATCGTCACGCGGAATACCGTACGCCGCGGACACCTGCCCGTAGGCACGAACGTCCTCGGCAACCAACTCGACAAGCTCCTGGGACAGCTCATCAGCCTGAGCAAACGCGCGCGCCAGGTCATCCGCACGATCAGCAAGCGCGGGATTGGTCGCACCGTAGCGGGCAACCATTCCGCACAGCGAGGCGCCCAGCGCGCCCACAAAGGCGCTCGCGCTGCCACCGCCGGGAACCGGCTCGCGCGCGGCAAGCGCCTCGGCAAACCCGCGGCAGGTCTTGTCCATCATCTCTTGGCTCATACGCACGCACCTTCAAGTCATATACATCGGTCGGGTGGCAACCACCGACCGACCGCATCGATCACATAATGGTGCTAAGTCTAGCCCATAAGTACTCGAGCGTCAGCGCACCTGGCCATCGCGGATTTCTATGACGAACGATAGGCGTCGGCACCGCAAACATGGGAAACATGGCCCGCCTTTCGGGACTTCCGGACGTCACAAACTGGGGCATATCTATAAACAAGGAACCTGTTGGGGCAACGCCCGCGTACACGCGTCCCTTTAAAACAACGGACACCTCACCCCGGGGAGAGCCGACAGCACCGGCCCTCCCCTCTTTTGGACCCGTGCATATTGCCACTTAACGGCGCAAATCCGGCCCTCAGAATGGGACACATGGCTCACCCGAAGGAGCCGTCCACGCGTACAGTAAAGGCAGGTAATCCATGGACGATTACAGATCGAGGAGGACACGACCATGAAAAAGAAGGCCTTTGCGATTCTCACCCTCTGCATCAGTCTCTTTGCCGCGGTTGCCTTGGTGGGTTGCGGTGGCAGCGGCGGCGCTACCGGCAGCGGCGGTGGCGGTGGAGCGGAAAAGCCAGCCGTGGATATGAGGACTGACTTCATTTGGTTTAAAGTCGAGGTGCCCGAGGGCGTCGAGATCACGGACGTCGCAGGCGACACCGCCGACAGGGCCCAGTTCAAGTTCACCGAGAGCGAGCACGCCAGCGATCGCTTCATCCCCGTCTTCGATCCTGACAAGAACGCCGACGAGCTGTTCGACTACGAGGCAAAGTGGAAGGCCAACTCTGGATGGACCGAGAGCGATCCCGTTAAGTACAACGGCAAGACCTGGCGCAGCGCCTACTTCACGCACTCGGGCGGCGTGACGACTGAGTACTTCATCGAAGCAGGCGGCGGCAGCGTCTACGTGCGTATCGACAACGTCGAGGAACACAAGGACGCCGTCGAGACCATGATGAAGTCTCTGGAATTTGCCGACGACATCGCCGAGGCCAAGACCGAGGCCATGGACGTCAAGCTCGACGATATCGAGATCAAGCGCTAAGCGACTGGCGAGCGCAGCGGGAAACACGGGCACAGTGCAAACAAGCGACGATACCCCAGTGCTTCGCACCCAGGGAGGGCCGGTAAACCGACCCTCCCTTTCTTATGCCGGTAGCCAACGAACGCGAGGATGCTGGACGGCAAAACCACCCCCAGCGCGGTAGCAGCACAAATAGACAAGCGCCCCAACGCGCCCGCCCGCCGATTTATAGCGCCGCGCAGACAATTAAGCCAACACGTTTAGACATCCGGGCGGTATAGTGAACAAAATGAGTGCATAACCGCACCCTGCGAACGGAGGAGTTATGACCGAACACCACGCCATCAGCCGTCGAGCATTCACGTTGGGCCTAGGACTCGCAGCATTGTCGTCATTTGTAAGCCTGCCCGAAACCGCGGGGTTGGGCCTTCCCATGCGCGCGGCATTTGCAGAAGACACGCCCACATCGGCGGCCACCCTCGACAAGTTCGCCATTCGCCTTCGCCCCGCGGGCTATTTTCGCACCGCGAGCGTCAACGAAGACGGCAACGTCATCGGCAACGTCTGCCACCTGTTTAATGACGGCACGTCCAGCAAGCTCATCCTTGAGCACGTAGAGACCGATACAGATAATACAAATTGGTATGCCATCCGCACCCTGCTCAATTTCGAAGAGCACAAGAAGACGGGCTACAGCATTTGGTCGGTCGATGGCGACTCGGACAAAGATGGAAAGGTCATCCACGTATGGAGTGGCGAACATGACGACAAGCCCAGCCGCTCTTTTGCGTTCGATCGCCAGCAAAACGGAACCTACATCATCCGAGACCGCACAAACGAGAAAAAAGACATTAATTACCTGGCCATAGAAAAGGACGGCAAAGACCAAGACAACAACAAGATCTGCCACAAGAGGAAGAGCATTCCGTGGGAGCTCGAGCTTGTCGGCTACAGCATGGACAAGACCAATGCCACAGTTAGCAGCATCGACTGGACCACGTATAGCAGCTACGTCGACGGACCATGTTGGATGAGCCACGTCGATGGCAGCAGGTACCTCGACGAGCTGAGCATCCCGGGAACTCACGATTCGGGCACCTGCAGCGTCGACAACGACACCGAGCCCCAAACCTCGCTTGCAAAGTGCCAGCAGGATTACATCCCCACGCAGTTGCTCGAAGGCATTCGCTATTTTGATATCCGACTTGGAAAGAACGACGATAAAGGCGACCCCGGCATCGACCATGGAATATGCTACCTGCTCAAAAAGACGGGGGCTATATGCAGCTCTCCAATGTCATCGGTTACTTCAAAACATTTTTGAACGAACACCCGTCAGAAGCGCTCATCATGCTTGTGTCACGAGGCAACGACGAAGCTACCGACGAAAGCGTTACGACGGCTTTCGCCAATGTTATGGACAATAACTCAGATCTGTTCTATACGTCGAGCCATGTCCCCACACTGAACGAGGTGCGCGGAAAGATCGTCCTGCTGCGTCGATTTAGGCTCGCCGGCGACAGCGTAGACGGCCACACGTGGGGCCTCGACCTCACCGAATGGGACGACAAAATCAAGGCGCATTCCGGAAAGTCCATGTGCCTCGTGAAATACGAGCAAGGCTTTGAGGCTGCGGGCAATACGGGCGACAAAGAGCCCTATAGCACAACGGTATATGCCCAAGACCATTACAACTGCACGGGGTCCAGTAAAATCGACTGGGTCGATATGGCCCTGAAGGCGGCGGCCGAGTTCAAGCGCAGCACCGTAGATATCACCGCCGCGGACGGGACAACGGCGCAGGCAACGGAGCGCTGCTGGTTTATCAACTACACTAGCTGCACGCAAAACAACCCTTTTACCGCAGCGCGAGTGGTCGACGAGCACCTGTACAAGAGCTCGTATATAAACAATACCGGAGTTGAGGGCACAAAAGAGAACTGCTGTAAGCACATTGGCATCATCGCGTCCGACTTTGTTGACGCGGCACTGGCACGGAGCATCTACCAGCGCAATTACGATACGGAGCACAAACAGGCAGCTTCGTGCTACCTCCCAGCCCGCATGCACATGACATATGGCGACTCGTTGAGCGATGCCTCACTCCAGGATGGAAAGACCGTTGGCGAGGGTCATTTCCGCCTCGTCGACAGCAGCAACGTACTCAACGTGGCGGCTTCGGGCCATGCGTTTGCCATCGAATACGTTGATGTCGACGCCCTGGGCAACGAGATTGTTACGGGGCTGCAGGGCTTCGTGCCCATCGATATCGACCCGCGCGCGCTGACGCCCCATTTTGAGGGACTCGAAGGCCTTAAGGCCGGCGAAGACGTGCGCGCCAAGATTGCGGCATCGCTCGAGGGCAAGCTCGAAACCGATGCCTGCACGGCCCAGCTCGAGTTTGTGCACGACGCGAACGGCGCTCCGGGAACGGCGATGGCCGAGGGCGAGGCATTTGCCGCGGGGACGTATTGGGTGCGTGCGAAAGGCCTGTTGGGCGACGCGGCGCAAAACTACACGCTTGCCACCGACGGAGCCGCAAGCTTTACCGTGATGACTTCGGGCAACGCGGGCGACACCGGCAACGGTACCGGCGGCGGCAACGGCAACGATGCCACCGCGGACAGCGCCGACAAGAACGGCAAGGGCTCGGGCGAGAAGCTCGCCGGCACGGGCGACGGCTCTGGCATCGCCGCCGGGCTCGCCGCTGCCGCCGTGGCGACAACGGTCGCCGGCGCAGCAATGCTTGCCAATGACCGCGAGGACAATGGAGACGTTGACGAATAGGCCAGCCGGCCCTTTTGGACACATCGATTTGATTGGGGGGCGCAGAATACCGTTCTGCGCCCCTGGCTTTCGCAGATGAAGAAGCAGCGTGTCCAGCGCACTCGCAGGTCGAGCGCTCAGCCGCTGCGTCGTCCAATGCACAGCCGCAAATTTAGTCCGAACGTCGTTATCGGCTACATCACCGAGTTCAGCACGTTCACGAACTCCTGAGCCTGGGAGTGGCTGCTCAGCCTGTAGGAACAGGCGGTCAGCAACCTATTACGGAGGAGCACGCGCTTACCCTTGACTCTGTTGACACCCGTAATGTCCTTGAGGTAGACGATCTTGGTATGGGTACCGAAGAAGTTGTTTTTCACGACCGCCTCGATACGATTGGGATAGATGCTTATTCCCTTGAAAACGCCGGCACCCTTATCGTGAAACAGCAACGTGTTGTTATCCACGCGCGCCACCCCCATGGAGTTCGATAAAACCATCTCTATGACCACATTTTAGCCACCGCAAACCCTTTTCGCGGTCGTGCGCAGAGCACCAAAATCGTGTCCGCACGAGCAAATAGACTAATACAACAAGGAATATAAACCGTTATCCAAGGATGGCGCCGCAAAACAAAGGATTAGCAATAGCTAAGATTTAAGCCTAAAAAACCCTTAGGAAGTGCTAATATATAGTTATTGAAAGAGGCTGAGATGCAGAGACGCGAATTGATCCGTATCCTCGAAGAAGCCGGCTTCATCTCGAAAGGAGGCACTAATCACGAGAAGTTCGTCAAAGGAGATAAACTCGTGCTCGTGAAACGCCACCGAGAGATTGAGGATCAAATTGCCAAAAGAATCCTAAGGCAGGCAGGGCTTCGATAGCTCATCCTCATCACATTTCACATCGCTTTTTAGAGGAGGTCTTACATGGTTTACGTATGGGAATTTGAGTTCTTTGATTCGGACGGCATGGTCGATGCCGTGCCATGTGGCTCGCTGGGCGGAGGGGGAACGTTTGGCTCCGACCTAAACGACGCTGTCGAAAGCGCCGCTGATTTTCTCGCATGTATGGTCGACGATCACCTTATGGGCGGCATCGATCTTCCCGCGCCGGACTTTGGACACCAGCCACAACACGGCGGCAAGATTATCGCCGTGGCCGTCAGCCGCGAGCTCGGCGACATCCCCGCCGTCACCGCGGCGGACACCGCTCGCATGCTTGGCGTTAGCACGGCAAGGGTATCGCAGCTGATAAATGCTGGGCTGTTGGATTCTTGGAAGGACGGCACCAAGCGCATGGTGTCCAAAGCTTCCATCGAGGCACGACTCGCCGACGCTCCAAAGGCAGGGCGCCCAAAAGAGGTCCCTATTGCCGTGTAAAGGAACGCCAGGGCATATCGTTTTGACATATCGGCCATTGAGTTCTCTCGATTCGCGACGCACTGCGTCGCGAATCGAGAGAAACCGTCTCAACCCCAATGATTCGGTTAGGTCCGCACACGCTTGCGCAATGAACAAGCAAAGCATGTTTGCCGTCGGGCTCCCCCAATTCGGATCGCACTGCGTTCCGAATTGAACCTGACACGCTGCCGCAGGTTATCACGAATTCCCGACAGAGCATAAAAGGAGCTTTCCATGACAGACAGACCGAAAATAACACTGCGCGACTGCATCTATGGGCTTGCCGTCGGCGACGCGCTGGGCGTTCCTTACGAGTTCAGGCCCCGCGGAACGTTCGAATGCACGGACATGATCGGCTACGGCACGCACGGGCAGCCCGCCGGCGCCTGGAGCGACGACACATCTATGACGCTTGCTACCTGTGACTCGATTAGGGAACTCGGGCGCATCGACACCGAGGACATGCGCGATAAGTTCGTAAGCTGGATTGCCCATGGCGAATATACGATTGACGGCGTTTTCGATTACGGCGGCACGACCGCTCGCGCCCTGCGCACCGGCAAAGGAGGCTCCAGCGAGCGCGACAACGGCAACGGTTCGCTCATGCGCATCGCTCCCCTGGCGTTCACCGATGCAACGGACGAAGAGGTCAGCGAAGTCTCCGCGATTACGCACGCCCACAGAACATCAACCGATGCATGCGTCATATTTGTCGAGCTGATGAGGGATGTGATGAACGGCACGCTTCCCTCATGGGTGCTCCAGCTGAAAGACGTGCCCGAGCGTGGAATCAGGTCTGGCGGCTTCGTGCGCGACACCCTTAAGGCCGCCAGCTGGTGCTTTGTCAACACCAGCAGTTACGAAGATTGCATCCTTACCGCCGTCAACCTGGGCGACGACACCGACACCACCGCAGCCGTCGCCGGCGCCCTCGCAGGCACGGCCTACGGTATCGATGCAATTCCACGGGAGTGGATCGACACCCTGCGCGGTAAAGAGCTGATAGAACGGTGTTTGTTTTAGGACACGCCTTCAACGAAGACAATGTCAGTCAACGCAAATGATTAAGGGACCGCATAAATGATGATTACAGAACGCGCCGTCATGGGTCCGTTCGTCACAGAGCAAAGTACCGTGGGGCCGTACACCGTGTTGGTATTCGAATCCCCGCTGCCGCAGAAAAGGGCCGGTTGCAGCCGGCCCTTTAGACGATAATACCTGCGTTGCCCGCGCTCCCGAAGTGTGACTAGCTGAGGAGCGGGTTCCGCGGCACAATCTGATTCTACCCGGTGGGGCGGCTCTTTTGCAGCCGTCCCACCGTTTATTGAGATCTACTACGACGGACAGCTCGCACTACTGCGCACTGTCCCGTACCGCCCCCCTACTTCCCAAAGATCGCGCCGAACAGGCCCTTGCGCTTGGGCTTTTCTTCTCGGTAGGAACCCTCGGCCGCCGCTGCCACCTGGCGCGGTTGCTCGCCGCCTCCACGGCGCACGATCTGGTACAGGAACGGCGATTTAACGTATTTGACCTCGACGGGCGTGGCGTGCACAGTGCTCTCACCGGACAGATGCAGACTCGGGCTGAGCGGCGCCACAATATGCGTCTCGCGCTTGTCGCTAAACACCACCGCGGCCGCGCGGCCCGTCTGGCCGTTTACGGCGATGCGCACCTGCTCGCCGTCGCGGCTATCCGTTGCCGGACGGTCGACAAAGTACACCGGCACCATAACTAGGCCGTCCTTGTGCTTGCGGGCCTTGCGCGCCCAGGTGCGGATGCTCTTTTTATTGAGCCCCAGTACAGCCTCGGCGTCGTTGCCCGCAACGTCGAGCGCCAGCTTATCAATGACCACCTGGTCCTTGGTAGACGCATCGACGGAGACGACGCGAAAGTCGCCTTCCTGCATGGCGGGATCGAACGGACCGACCTTGGCAAAGTCCCACGGCTCCAAAATGCCCAGGAGGCGAACGTCCAGGTAGTTTGCCCTGGGATACGCCCAGTCGAGCACCTCGTAGTACACCAGGGTCTCCTTGCTCAGGCCCTTGACCGGGAAGGACGCCATCATGCGCAGGTCCGCCAGCGCCATGGGGAAATAGAAGAGCATCATGTCGTTTTGGATCGCATCTTCCACGTCGTGCCCGGCAAAGGCGTCGGGGTACTGGCGCACCAGCTGCAGTGCGTTGGCACGTGCCTGCTGCGGCGAGATTTCGCAGGGAATGCCCTGCTCCGGCACATACTCTGCACCCACGCCCATGGTCAGACGCTTGCTGAAGGTACCGGGCTTGAGCAGGTCGGCAATGCCGATCTTGTTGCCGCAGGACGGGCACTCAAACACACGCTGCGTTGACTCGCCCTCAAAGGACGCTCCGCAGAAGGGGCAAGGAATGCTCACATGCGTAGCCTCTTGGAACTCTTGCGCCGTGCCGCGATCCTCCCACAGCAGATGTTCCAGGACCGACTGATTGCGCCAGTGCGAATTGAAGAAATACCAGTCCGGGTCCTCCGGGCGCTCGAGTTGCGACACATGCGTGAGCTTGAGCAGTCCATCCACCACCGTCAACGGCGTATGGCGAATGCCCAAAGCGCTCTTGGGCTCTCCGGCGTCCGCCTGCCACGGAATGACCGCACCGCAATAAGCGCACTCAAAGCTGCGCTTAGCTTGGTGTGTGTACATAGGGCCGCCGCAGTTTTGACATTTAATGGCAAACATCTCGTCCATGGAAACGTCCTCCTTTGCACAGGGGCTGTCGGCATTAAGTATGTCGATCAAACAGGCACATGCCCATACCCATGTGGCCCAAAATGGACCACCCAGGCAGACGAGAAGGCTCGCTCGTTAGCACCGGCAGACTATTGCTGCATTTTCTGAGCATCGGTGCACGGCGCCCCCGCGCGAGCTGCACTATCCCCTTAAACATGATTGTGAGGACGACCGCTATGCTATTTGTAAATCGGCTGGTACATACGCTTGTTCCCGGCAGCGAGGACGAGCCGGTCGATGCATCTTGCCGCACCAACGCGGGTTTTACCGCAAGCCTCATCTGCATTGGACTCAACATCACCCTGTGCCTGGCCAAGGGCATCGCGGGCCTGCTCGCCGGCTCCGTCTCCCTCATCGCCGACGCTTTCAACAACCTCTCCGATGCCTCGAGCAACATCGTGAGCCTGCTCGGGTTCCGCCTTGCCAGCCGCCCGGCAGACGAAGGCCACCCCTATGGTCACGGCCGCTATGAGTACCTAGCCGGCCTGTTCGTCGCCGTCCTGGTTTGCGCCGTCGGCATCAACCTGATCCTCGAGTCGGTCACCAAGATCATCAAGCCTTCCCCCACCGCTTACACGTTCATTTCCCTTGCGGCACTGGCTACGTCCATGCTCGTAAAGCTCTGGATGGCCGCGTTCAACCGCACGCTGGGTAACCGCATCGATTCCGAAACGCTCATCGCCACGGCGCAGGACTCCAAAAACGACGTCATCACCTCGGGCTCGGTCTTGGTGGCGGCGCTTATTTCGCAGACGACCGGCTTTGATCTCGATGGCTGGGCAGGCCTGGGTGTGGGCATCTTCATCTGCATCAGCGGCATGGGCCTGGTGCGCGACGCCATCAGCCCGCTGCTGGGACAAGCGCCCGACCCAAAGCTCGTCCAGGAAATCCGCGACAGGATTATGGCCTATCCGCAAGTCCTGGGCACACACGACCTGATGGTGCACGACTACGGCCCCGGTCGCCAGTTCGCCAGCGCACACGTGGAAATGCCCGGCGAGGGCGATGCATTTGAGCACCACGAGATTCTGGACACCATCGAGCACGACATCAAGCGCCAGATGGGCATCGACATCACGCTGCACTGTGACCCCATCGCCATAACCGGCGACGACCTGCGCGGCTGGGTCAAACGCGGCGTCATGCAGATCGATCCCGCGCTCTCCATCCACGACCTGCACGAGCACGACGGCTTCGTTTCGTTTGACTTGGTACGCCCCGACGGCTTTGACATATCCGACGAGGAGCTGCTGGAGCTCGTCACGCGCATCGTGCACGAGCGCCGGCCCGATGCCTCATGCGTCGTCACGTTTGACTCGGGCTTTAGTTCGCCCGAGCGTCCGGCCGAGCAGCTGTAGCCCCGCTCCGCTCGTCCGCTAGTTTCCCTGCGCGCCCGAGATGCCGTTTTGCAGGGCGTTCCAGGCATCCGTCGCCATGTCGCCCAAGTTCTGCGCGGTATCGCCCAGGTTTTGTGCCGTGTCGCCCAGCTCTTGCGCCTTGTCTCCCAACTCCTGTGCCTTGTTGCTCAAGTCCTCCAGCGTATTGGAGCTCGAGCTGTCGGCACCGCTTTGGCCGCCGGACGAGTTGCCCGAGCTGTTCTTGTGCGTGAGTTGAATTTCGAGGTTGCCGTTGTCGTTGTAGTAGGCAGAAGTAACGACCCAGTTGGCATCGACGACGGGCGTCGAGCCATCATCGGTCAGGACCACGGCATTCGAAAGATCGGCGCCGCGCGACTTGAGGAGCTTCTTGGCGTTGGACCAGTACTGCCCCGGGATATCGCTCAGATCGACGGTACTAGACGAGGCGGACTCGGTTTGCTCGGCAGCGGTATCGGCCGTTGAACTCCCTCGCTTGTTGAGCATGCCCGACACGATGGCAAACACAACCGACAGCGCAAAGAAAATCGCCAGCACGATGAGGATCTTCTTGATCACGCTCGACGAACGCGACGGCTTCTTCTCCTCGTCCTCGCCATATTGCGGAATCGACTTGGGGTACTCGCGATACGGCTCGCGCGACTCGTAGCGAGGCTGCGCCGTGCGAGGCATATACGTCGTCTGCTGAGGCTGCGGAATGGGATTTTGCGGCAGGTCATCATAGGGATTCGGCGTCGAGGCAGCATAAGAATCCTGCGGTGCGTAATCAAACGGATCCGGAGCTGCGTTGCTATAGGGGCCTTGCGAAGATGCAGCGTAAGAATCCTGCGCCGTGTCGCCATAGCCCATAACCCGGGTGGGCTCGGCAGAAGGCTGCGTCGCGGCGGGGTCGGTATAACCGGGGTTGGGAACAACGCGAGTCGCATCGGCGCTATCGCCAGCCTGCGCGGAACCGTAGCCGCCCATCACGGTTGTCTTGTCCTGATCCATGCAACGATTCCTTTCCGTCGCGCGTGAGCCTCAAGTTATCCATGCATTCTACCCGCGCAAAAGCCTATGATGGGCAGAGTCCGTCGGTATCTACAAGACGTGCGCGGGTCTAAGGATCAAAAAAGCCCCGCCGGGCCTTGGTAGGCACGACGGGGCGGGCAAGCGGCTATGAGCAGCGGGCTTAGAACAGGCCGGTGATGTTGCCGTCGTTGTCGACGTCGATATTCTCGGCCGCGGGGACCTTGGGCAGGCCCGGCATGGTCAGAACACTGCCGGTCAGCGCGACCACAAAGTGGGCGCCGGCGGAAACCTTGAGCTCGCGCACCGTGATGCGGAAGTTCTCGGGAGCGCCCAGGGCCTTGGCGTTGTCGCTAAAGCTGTACTGCGTCTTGGCCACGCATACCGGCAGGTTGCCAAAGCCGTTCTCGCGCAGCTCGGCAAGCTGACGCTTGGCGGCCGGCGTAAAGTCAACGCCGTCGGCGCGGTAAACCTTGGTGGCAACAGCCTCGAGGGCGTCGGCCACATCGGCGCCGTCCTCATAGGCAAACTTGAGCTCGCTCGGCTGCTCAATCAGACGCATGACCTCATCGGCCAGCTCGAGCGCGCCCTCGCCGCCCTTGGCCCAGACCTCGGAAAGCTTAACGTTGACGCCGAGCTTCTGGCACTCGGACTCGATGAGCGCAAGCTCGGCCTCGGTGTCCGTCGGGAATCGGTTGATGGCGACCACGCAGGGCAGACCGTAGACGTTCTGAATGTTGTCGACGTGGCGCAGCAGATTGGGCATGCCAGCCTTGAGTGCCTCGAGGTTCTCCTCGTTGAGGTCGGCCTTGGCGACACCGCCGTTGTACTTAAGCGCGCGGGCAGTGGCGACGACCACGACAGCGCTGGGGCGAACGCCCGTCATGCGGCACTTGATGTCGAGGAACTTCTCGGCACCCAGATCGGCACCGAAGCCGGCCTCGGTAATGGCGACATCGCCAAAGCGCATCGCCATACGCGTGGCCATGATAGAGTTGCAGCCGTGGGCAATGTTGGCGAAGGGACCGCCGTGGACAAACGCGGGCGTGCCCTCGAGCGTTTGCACCAGGTTGGGCTTAAGCGCGTCCTTAAGCAACGCGGCCATGGCACCCTGGGCCTTGAGGTCGCGGGCACGGACGGGCTCGCCGGCAAAGCTATAGCCGACGACAATCTCACCCAAGCGTTCCTTGAGGTCGTTGATGCTCGTAGACAGGCACAGGATTGCCATGACCTCGGAGGCAACGGTGATGTCGAAGCCGTCCTCGCGCGGCACACCTTGGGCCTTACCGCCAATGCCATCGATAACATGGCGCAGCTGACGGTCGTTCATGTCGACGACGCGCTTCCAGGTGATGCGCTTAACGTCAATACCGAGCTGATTGCCCTGCTGGATGTGGTTATCGAGCATGGCGGCCAGCAGGTTGTTGGCAGCACCGATAGCGTGGAAGTCGCCGGTAAAGTGCAGGTTGATGTCCTCCATGGGAATGACCTGGGCCCAACCGCCGCCAGCGGCACCGCCCTTGACGCCAAAGACGGGACCGAGCGAAGGCTCACGCAGGGCCACGGCGCTCTTGATACCGCGACGACGCAGGCCATCGGCCAGACCGATGGTCGTGGTGGTCTTGCCCTCGCCCGCGGGCGTTGGGTTGATAGCGGTCACGAGGACGAGCTTGGCCTGGTGATCAGTCGGCTCGTTGAGCAGTGAATAGTCGACCTTAGCCTTGTCGAAGCCGTACGGAATAAGGTGCTTAACGTCGACGCCGGCGTTCTTGGCCACCTCGGTAATAGGCAGCGGCGTGACAGAACGTGCGATTTCGATGTCAGTAGGCATGGGCGGTCCTTTCGTTACCGAATGAGAAAAAGACCAATTCAGCATAGCACGGGCGCGCAATAGTAAAACGCCCATAACCGATGAACGGCGATATGTTTACCCGATGCCCAGCGATAGTCCAACAGCCCGCCAAAACAAAACGCCCTAAACGGTAGGTTCAATCCCCAGGTGCTCAAAGGTGCGGAGGGTTGCCTGACGGCCCTGCGGCGTACGAATCATCAATCCGCACTGCAGCAAATAGGGCTCATAGACATCCTCGAGCGTGCCCGGGTCCTCGCCCACCGCGCTGGCAAGGGTCGTAAGTCCCACGGCGCGACCGGAGAACGTCTTGGCGAGCGTCTCCAAAATGCGAATATCCATCCAGTCCAGACCGAGCTCGTCGATCTCGAAGAACTCGAGCGCCTGGCGACAGATATCGAGCTCGATGGGGCCGTTGCCGCGCACCTGTGCGTAATCGCGCACGCGCTTGAGCAGACGGTTGGCAAGACGTGGCGTGCCGCGCGAACGCGAGCCGATCTCGAGTGCACTGGGATGGTCGATCGTCACGCCCAGGATAGTCGCCGAGCGCGTCACAATCTGCGCGAGCTCCTCGACCGTGTAGTAATCCAGGCGATATGAAATGCCAAAGCGGTCGCGCAACGGGCCGGTCAACATGCCTGAGCGGGTCGTTGCCGCCACCAGCGTAAACTTGGGGATATCCAGGCGAATCGAGCGCGCCGCCGGACCCTTGCCAATCACGATATCGAGGGCAAAGTCCTCCATCGCGGGGTACAGGACCTCCTCGACCGAACGGTTGAGGCGGTGGATCTCGTCGATAAACAGCACATCGCCCGGCTGCAAGTTAGTAAGGATGGCCGCCAGGTCGCCCGTGCGCGCGATGGCAGGGCCACTCGTGGTCTTGATCTGAGCGCCCAGCTCGTTGGCGATAACGGTGGCCAGCGTGGTCTTGCCCAGGCCCGGAGGACCCGAGAAGATCACGTGGTCGAGCGTCTCGCCACGGCTCTGCGCCGCTTCGATCAACACGCGCAGGCTCTGCTTGATGTGCTCCTGGCCGCAGTAATCGTCCAGGCGCTGAGGGCGCAAAGTGCGGTCGACATCGAGATCCTCGGCCGTCAGCTCCGAGCCCACCATGCGCTCGCCGTGCGCCATGGATGCCGCCGGCGAGTTACCGGGCGTCGCCCACAAGTCCTGAGAGTCATCGGCTTCCCACATCACGCATCCATTCCGAGTCGCTTAAGCGCCGCGCCGAGCAGATCCTCGACACGCATATTCTGCCCATCATACCCGCTCAGGGCAACATCGGTCTCCTGCGGGCTAAAGCCCATGGAAAGGAGCGCCGCACGGGCATCATCGATCACCGAGGGAGCGGCAGCGGGCACGGGCATCGCAACCTGTCCGGGAATCACGTCGACCGGCACAAAGCCCTTATCCTTGGCAAAGGTGCTCTTGAGTTCCAAGATCAGGCGCTGAGCTGTCTTTTTGCCCACGCCGGGTACCTTGGCCATGCCCTTGTCGTCCTCGGCCATCACCAGCGAATACAGCTGTCCCACGGTATAGGTGGAAAGCACGGCAAGCGCCAGGCGCGGGCCAACGCCCGAAACGGACACGAGCCGGTCGAACATCATGCGCTCATCCTTTGAGGAAAAACCGAAAAGTGTCATGGCGTCCTCGCGCACCTGCATACGCGTGTAGAGGCAGACCTCGCCACCGGGCGTCGGCAACGTGGCCGCAGTGCTGCCCGAGATGCCGAGCTCAAAGCCAACGCCCGACACATCGACGACAGCAGAGCTCATCGTGGCCTCGACAAGCGTTCCGTGGAGCTGGGAAATCATCAGTATCCGGTTCCTCTCTGTTGATAGAACTCGCCACCGGTGAGGGCGCGGGTGCGGCTGAGGTTTACGTGGCAGATGGCGCAGGCCAGGGCATCGGCGGCATGGTCGGGATGCGGGTCGTGATCGAGCTGTGTGAGTGTGCGTACCATGTAGGCGACCTGCCGCTTGTCCGCGGCGCCAGTGCCCACCACAGCCTGTTTGATCTGCATGGGCGTGTACTCGCCAATCTCGAGCGCGCATTCCGAAAGTGCGACGAGTGCAGCACCGCGGGCATGCGCCGTGGGGATGGCCGAACGAACGTTGGCGCCAAAGTAGATGCTCTCGACAGCAGCCGTGTCGGGTCGATAACGCTCAACGACATCCTTAAGGTCATGGGCGATATGCGACAGGCGCACCGCGAGCGGACTTCCGGCACTGGTCTCGATGCAGCCATAGGCACGGCAGCGAACCTCGCCACGCCGCTCCTCGATAATCCCCCAACCCGTATGAGCCAAACCGGGGTCAATGCCCAAGATAACCAAGCCGACCTCCCCTCGCCACAAGCACAGCGCAAGACAAGGCCCCGCGCATCATTCACGAACGTCTGTTCTAGAATAACACAACGGGGCCAAGATGCTTAGTTGAAGTATCGGGGTTGGAAGCGAATCCTATCCCATAGTTAGTTCTGCGAGAAAAAGGGGAACTGCCTCGGATCTACTGGCGGGTGCGGCATCGGGCCACCCTGGGGACTACCTTGCGAGCCGCCCTGACCGCCCATCATCTTATCGATGGCGTCCTGAACCTCGCCCTCGAACTTTTTCATTCCCTCGTGTAAACGACGCTGACCGTCCTCAGAGCGCAGCTCCTCCATTTGCTCGGGCGAAATACCCAGTAGCTCGCCCAGCACGCCCATCATCTCGTTTCGCACGCGCTCGCTCGTATCCTCGTCAGCAAAACGGCGCACCTCGGCGCGCGCCAGCGAATCGACCGTCATACGCTCCTTGCCGTTAAGCCCCAGGTCGGACCACGCGAGCATATACGGCCAGGCACGCTCGGCAAACGAACGGGCCGAGACGATCGGCGCCATCGGCAACATGCGGCGGGCAGCCTCACCCTGTCGAACGAGCATCAGCAGCAGCGAGCAGGCCTCAGGCTTGCCAGCGGCCATCGGGATGTCGTCGAAAGATCGATTGCGGTCCACGTGCGCCTCGAGCGCGCCATCGACCTCACCCGGCTCAAGCCCGCCGAGCAGCTGTGCCGCACGGTCGAGCATATCGACCGGACCGTCGAGCGTCGAGAGCGCCTGCGCCAGCACGCGCTCCATACAATCTTCCACTGCGTTGAGCGTCACGAGCTCTTGGGGCACCACGGCAGACGTGCGGTTGCGCACACGCGCCACAAACTCAAGCGTCGACAGGTACACATCGCCAAAGGGCGCAAAGTCGCCCTGGTAGCCGCCGCAAAGCGCCGGCGCCGCCAGCGCGTACTCGGTTTTGGACAGCGGGCTCAGCGCCATCGCGCCCAGCTCGAGCGCCGTATCCTCCAGCATCAGGCCCAGCGTGCGCGAGCGCAGGCGCTCGGCATCGCCCGCCGACACGTCGCGATCGAGCACGCGCGCCGCATCCGGTGCATCGCGCTCGACGGTGCGAATGTGCAGACGCTCGGCGATGGCGCGGACGGCGGCACAGCGGGCAGCCTCGGCTTCTTCCTGCGCCGGCGTAAAGATACGGTTGCGCCCCAGCACCAGGCCAATCACATTGCGCGGGCCCAGAGCGTCGACGGCCAGCGCCGCCAGCAGGGACGACGGCAAGTCACCCTCGAGTGCCACCACAGCACGCGACGCACCGTGGGCTCGGGCGTTGTCGCGCACGGCGAGCACCAGCGCCTGCCACAGCCACTCCTCGGAACGGAACTCGGGCAGTTCGTGATCCTCCAGGGCATCGAGCATCACGCCGCGCTGAATCTCCTGAACCAGCAGGCTCTCCTCAAAGCACGGCGCCTGGGCCACCACGCGACCGCAGTCGTCGAGCACAAACGAACCGCCGGTATACACCGACTCGTCATAGGCACCGACCGGCGCCATGCAGGCAAACCACACGCTGCGCTTGGATGCGATCTTGCGGTAGGCGCCGCTGCGAACGGCAGCAATGGCGGCAGTCTCGCGGTCGGTCATGTCAAACGCGTTGAATTGGAAATACGCAATGAGGTCAACACCGGTCGGCAGCATCTCGAGTTCGCGGTCCAAGTCAAAAATCACGGCGATGCGCACGCCGTCCACGTCGAACACCGGCGGCGCCCAACGTGTGTCGTTGTTCTCGCCACGCTGCAGGGCAATGCTCGAACGCGCCGGCACCACATGACCGTCCTTGAGCATCATGTAGTCGAGCAGCGGCTGGCCCTCAAACGAAACCGCCGCGGGCACGATGCAGATCATGTCAAGCTCCTGGATACGCTCGGCGACACCAGTCAAACCGGCAAGCACGTCGTGCTCAAAGTCGGCAGCGCCCACCAGGCCACCGGGCATGGCGCCCATAAAGAGCGGAGCCGGAACGCACAGCACGCGCGCCCCGCGCTCGTGGGCCAGACGAGCCTGGTCCTCGATGCGGCCGCAAATGCCCTCAATATCACCCAGGCGCATATCGATCTGTGCAAGCGCGAGCTTCATGGCCCAGCCCTTTCCGTCGTAAACCATCGAAATCGTAGTAAAAGCGCCGGCCGCATAATGCAGCCGGCGCTTGCATGTGCATATGCTAGCTATGATACCCCGAGCGGGGGCGCGCTCCTAGAATGTCGCGGACCACAGCCCGTGCAGGTTGCTGTAGGCATAGACGGTACCGGTCTTGGAGCCGCCCGCGAAAAACGTCGCGGGTTTCATGCCGGGCTCAAGGTAATGAACCTCTAAGCGGCCCTCGGCCTCAAGCGCAATCCACTCAATGTAGTGTTCGGGCAGGCTGGGGTGCTCGACCGAGCCAACGCGTGCACGAATCACGTGACCGTCGCGCTCGGTCTCGACAACAGGCACGTGCTTCTCGTGCGCCGCGTCCTCAGTGTTTGCGGTCAGTTCCGTGCAACCGGCAGGGGTCGCAACGTCGTCGCCAAGGGCAGCGATGAGCTTACCGTCGGGGTCCTTAAAGAATTTCGCCATGATGTTCTCCTTTGCTGATGTGCCAATGTTCTTGATGGTTCTTATGCCCAAAGGCAGACAAACCATCCACGGCATTGCAAATGAACACATAACGGATCAGGCAAGCGGTCGGGCCAAAATGCGTCGACCGTCCTGCCCACTCCAGCAGTCCCACCCCGCGCGCGGCTAGCGCCCGTCGCCGCCGAGAAGCGCCAGAACATCCTCGCGCGTGAACAGTGCCGACGAGATGCCGTCGCCGCCGAGTACGCTGTTGACCAGGTCGCGCTTGGACTCCTGCATCTGCATAATGCGTTCCTCGATCGTGTCCTTGGCGATGAGCTTGTACACGGTCACGGCATGTTGCTGACCAATACGGTGTGCACGGTCAGTCGCTTGGTCCTGCGCCGCCACGTTCCACCACGGGTCGTAGTGAATGACCACGTCGGCAGCCGTCAGGTTAAGGCCCACGCCACCCGCCTTGAGCGAAATCAAAAAGACCGGAACCTCGCCCGCTTGGAACTGCGCGACCATCTTGGCGCGGCTCTCCTTAGACGAAGCGCCCGTGAGCTTAAGGAAGGCGATGTCCTCCTTGGCCAAGCGCTTACCGATGATATCGAGCATACCCGTAAACTGGCTGAACAACAGGATGCGATGCCCGCCGTCGAGCGCGCCGTGCACGAGCTCCATGCACGTATCGAGTTTGGCGCTCCCCGCCTTGTAATCCTCGTAGTGTAGACGCGGGTCGCAGCAGATCTGGCGCAGCTTGGTGAGCTCAGCGAGCACCTTGAGCTTGTCCTTCTTAAACTCCCCGGCCTCGCGGTGCTGCACCTGCTGGGCGATGCGGTCCTGATTTGCCAGGTAAAGCTTGCGCTGCTCACCGGCGAGCTGAGCCACGACCGTATCCTCGATCTTTTCGGGCAGATCGGCCACCACGTCTTCCTTGACACGGCGCAGCACAAACGGCGACACGAGTGCCTGCAGGCGAGCGGCGCTGTCGCCCTCGGAGTGCTCGACCGGACTTTCGAAGCGCTTTGCAAACGATTCACGCGTGCCCAGCAGGCCCGGCATCAAAAAGTCGAAGATGCTCCAGAGCTCGGATAGGCGGTTTTCGATGGGCGTGCCCGTCAGAGCAAAGCGCACGCCGGCAGGCAGGCGCTTGGCGGCGCGAGCCACCTGGGTGAGCGGGTTTTTAATGTACTGGGCCTCATCGAGCACCACACGGGCAAAGTTCTGCTCGACGTACTCGTCGATATCGCGCCGCATAAGGTCATACGACGTCACGACCACGTTATGCTCAGCCACGCCGGCAATCTGCACGCGGCGCTGCGCCTTGGCGCCCACGATTGCGCAAACATCGAGCGAGGGCGCAAAGCGCTCCAGCTCGGCAGTCCAGTTGTACACGAGCGAGGCCGGGCATACCACGAGCGTGGGCTTGATGTCCCCCACCTCCACGCGCGCCAGGACATGCGCGATCATCTGGAGTGTTTTGCCCAGGCCCATGTCGTCGGCCAAGATGCCACCAAGGCCCAGGTGTTCGAGCGAGCCGAGCCACTGGTATCCGTCGACCTGGTAGCCACGCAGCGTGGCCTTGAGCGAGGCAGGTACCGTAAAGTCCATCTTGCCGAGCGTGTCCAGGCGCTCGACGGTACGGCGGAACGCAGCGTCGCGATCGGCCTCAAGCGCCGGCGTGCGCGCAAGCATGCTGTCGACGAACAGGGTACTCGACGCGGGAAGCGACACGCCGTCGAGCAGGTCGACAGCATCGACCCCCAGATCCTCGGCAAGGCCAAACGCGGCGCGCGCCCCCTCGTCCAGGCGAATGATATCGCCCGACGTGAGACGCGCAAACGTCTGGTGACGCTTGTACGAATCGAGATAGACGGCAAGGTCCGCGGCCGAAAGCCCGCTCGCGCCCAGCTCGACATCGAGCAGGTTGCTCTTGACGGTCGCACGAACCGAGAGCTTGGGCGCAGGGCGGACCGAGATCTGGCGCAGACGGTCGCTGAGCATGACCTCACCCAGCTCGGACAGGGCAGACAGACCCTCGGTCAGCAGGCAGAACAAGCTCTCGTCATCGCGCTCCTCGAACGCCAGACCGCCCTCGTAGAAATCGAAGTACAGGGCCGCCGTGTCCATAACGCGAAACTCCGCCACCTCGTCGCGGGGCGGCACGCCGGGGCGTTGCTCTTCGAAGGGACTGCCCGGAGCGCCCAGGCTAAAGAGATCCGCTGACCAATCGCCGTAGGTAACCGTAATTTTGCAGGTCACGAGCCCATCGTCGACGCCGATCGCCATAGCAAAGCTCGGCTCGGGTGCCACGGTATCGAGCGCGGCGGGCGCGGTGAGGTCGGTGTAGTCGCGCAAAATGGGTAGAGCCATACGACAGAACTCCCCCACCTGGTCGGCAGCGATATGGACTGGCGTGCGACAGGGCAGCAAGCGCGATAGGAACGGCGCTGCATGCTGGGCAAACCCTACATCGGTGCGGCGCGCACGGCGGGTGTCGACCAGATAGGCTACGTCGCCCGAAGCAAAGCAGTATGCATCGGCCGGCAGGCGCAGATCGTAGCTACCACCAGCCGCCGGCGCGATTTTGGCGGCAAGAAGCGGCGGGCGCTTAGCCAGCGCCTCGTCCTCCCCTTCCGGAGGCATCTCAACCGCCACGTCATAGGTGCGATGCGTCGTCGTCCCCCGCGACCAGGCGGGCTCAAAGGAGATGGTCTGGCCACGCAGCAGGTCCAGCACATATACGATGCTATGCTCGGACAGCGGCAGCTGACGCTCGGCGACAAAACCGCTGCGGGCAAAGTCGTACGACGCCGAACGCGAGCTTGTGATGTCATCGAGATAGGCAACTGTCGTCACAACAAGGTTGAGCAGCTTTATCGACACGTCTTCGAAGGCTTCGGGCGTATGGACAAACGTGAGCTTCTTGCCGTACGAGAAGGTACCGCCTCGGACATAGGCGTCGGCCATGCCGTCGATATCCTTGACCACGTAGGACACCGAACCGCAGCGAATGCGGAACTCGAGCGCCCAGCTAAAGCGGTCGGCGAACAGCGGATTGTAGTACGGCACCAACGAGGGCTCCAACGCCGCTTTGGGGGCGTCGGGATCAACGGCACCGGCAAGCTTGCGGCGCATGCTCGCCAGCTCATCCATGCGCGCGTCCGAAAGATCGGAGAGCGCCGCCATGAGGCTGGGACTCGTGGGGACGGGCGCCGGAAAGGGAAAGTTGGGATTGACGGCCGGCGCTTTGGGCGCGGTGCGCGCGGGCTGTTTCGGCTGCGCCGTAAACGTGCGGACCGGCGTGCGCAAACCTTCGACGGGCTCGGCGCCGCTGGCATCCAAATACGCCAGAGCCGTAGCAATAGCGTGTTTGCACATACCGGGGTAACGATAGGCGGCGGGGCAATCGCAGTCGTAGTCGATCACCTCGTGCTCGTCCATGTCGAGCGCCACGTGCGTCTTGTACAGGTCGCCGCGCGAACCACGCACCGAGCCCTCAACCGTCACGTTTTTGGAGAAGCGCGAGCCGCTGTCCTCAATCGACAGCACAGCGCCGTTGAGCATGAGCGAACGCCCCTTCATAAAGGTGCCGCTCAGCGCCGCCTCTTTCCGGAGCGCCTGCACAAACGTCCCCTGCGCCATCACTTCCTCCAATCTCACCCGGGGTAGCTAATTTGGGACGGGGCTATTTTAGCTACCCCCATATGTCGGTTGAGATGCATTCCGACCCCGACTCATTCGCCGTCAGTCAAAGGGTAGCTAAAATAGCCCCGTCCCAAATTAGCTACCCCGCCAACGCCGTCCTTAAATTACCGTCACTCTGCCTTGGTTACCCACAATCGCCTTTGCCTCTGCCAGCAGCGGAATCGAGCGTGCATTGACCTTGGCCGGCACCTCAGCACGCAGCACGCGCCCGTCGACTTGCTCAATAAAGATCTCCACGCGGTCGCCGCCCGGGTTGGTGGTGAGCACCGTGGCCAGGCGCGCCATATTGCCCTGGCTAAAGCGGCTGTTGGGCACCATGACTTCAAAGACCTTGGGCTTGTTTTTCTCCTCGCTAAGCTCCAGCGGCACAATCTCCTGCGCGATGATCTGGTCGCCGCGGTCCGAGCGCTCGAGCTTGCCCTTAATGCGCACAAACGCGTCGGACAGCTGCGCGCCGGTCTCGGGATCGACCTCGCCGTACAGATACCCCTCGGCCTCCTTGTAGGTCTTGGGGAACACCACAACCGTGGCCTCGCCTTCCATGTCTTCGAGCTGCACGATGCCCATGGGGTCGCCGTTTTTGGTCACGCGCTTGGACACGCTCGAGACCATGCCGGCCCACCACAGCGCCTTGCCCTCGGGAATCTCCTGGTTGATGGTA
Organism: Collinsella sp.; assembly: GCA_048183675.1. Classification (GTDB taxonomy): domain Bacteria; phylum Actinomycetota; class Coriobacteriia; order Coriobacteriales; family Coriobacteriaceae; genus Collinsella. The sequence continues at coordinate 23,256 of DBEYWP010000042.1, forward strand.
CCGCCCGTGGGGTTTTGCACCTCGTAGCCGGTATCGATCTGCGAGAACGAGAAGTCGCGTGCCTTGGCTAGCGCATACTCAAACGGGCGCAGCGGGTGGTCCGAGACATAGATGCCCAGAACCTCCTTCTCCTGGCTTAGCTTAAGGTGGCGGTCCCACTCCTGGCCATCCGGATCGGGCACGCTCACCTCAAAGCCCGAGCCCTCAACGTCGCCAAACATGTCGAAGAACGACGTCTGGCCGCTCGCGCGATCTTTCTGGCGCTTTACCGTGGCATCGATGATGTTCTCGGGGTTGTTCTTATCCACAAAGTGCATCATCTGACGACGCGGATACTCCGTGGAGTCGAAAGCACCTGCCTTGATGAGCGATTCGATCACGCGACGGTTAGCCTGGCTCGAGTCCACGCGCTCGACAAAGTCGTGCAGTGTCTTAAACGGGCCGCCCGCCTCGCGCTCGGCGATAATCGCCTGCGCCACGCCAGTGCCCACGCCGCGGATGCCGGCCAGACCAAAGCGCACGCCCTCCTTGGTAGCCGTGAACTCGGTACCCGACTCGTTGACATCTGGCGACAGCACGGGGATGCCGTCGTGACGGCACGCCGAGACGTAGTGAACGATCTTGTCGGTCTTGCCCGTATAGGACGTCAGAACGGCCGCCATGTACTCGTGCGGATAGTGCGCCTTGAGCCACGCCGTCTGCATAACCAGGATGGCGTAGCCGGCGGAGTGCGACTTGTTAAAGGCGTAGGACGCGAACTCGAGAACATCGTCCCAAATCTTCTGGGCGACCTCGCGCGTGTAGTTGTTCTTGATAGCGCCGTTCATCCAGTGGTCGTAGGTGGTCTCGTCCGAGCCATCCTCCCAGTGGAGCACCGTCGAGGTGAGCAGCTTGATCTTTTTCTTAGCCACGGGCTTACGGATACGCGAGTCCGATTCGCCCTTGGAGAAGCCGCACATCTCGACGGAGATGAGCATAACCTGCTCCTGGTAGACCATGGTGCCGTAGGTTTCACCCAGGATGTCGTCCAGGCGATCGTCGTAGGAGACGGCCGGCTCCTTGCCGTTCATACGGTTGATGTAGGACGAGACCATGCCGGCGCCCAGCGGGCCCGGGCGGTATAGAGCGATCAATGCCACGACGTGCTTGTACTCGGTGGGCTTCATGTTCTTGATCGTGGCCGTCATGCCGGCGGACTCGACCTGGAAGACGCCGGCGGTGTGACCGGAGCCCATGAGCTTAAAGATTTCGGGATCGTCAAAGGGAATCTCTTCCTCTTTGATGTCGATGCCGAAGCTCTTTTTGATGTTGGCCTTGGCCTTGGAGATAACCGTCAGCGTGCGCAGGCCCAGGAAGTCCATCTTGAGCAGGCCCATGTCGGCAACGGTATGGCCCTCGTACTGGGTAATCTCGACGCCGCCCTTGGTATCGAGCTTGGTGGGCACATGCTCGTTGACGGGGTCGCGGCAGATCAGAACGGCGCACGCGTGCACGCCCTCGCCACGGGTGAGACCCTCAATCGAGAGCGCCGTGTCGATGATGCGGCGGGCGTCGTCGTCCTTCTTATAGGCCTCGGCAAAGTCGGGGTTAAATAGATCCTCTTTGCCGGGTTGTTTTTCGAGTACCTGCTTGAGCTTGACCTTGGGGTCGCTCGAGACCATCTTGGACAGGCGCTGGCCCATGTAGACCGGATAGTCCAGAACGCGCGCGGCATCGTTGATGGCCTGCTTGGCCTTGATGGTCGAGTAGGTGATAACGTGGGTGACCTTCTCGGGGCCGTAGAGCTGGCGAACGTGCTCCACGACCTCGAGGCGCCGCTCATCGTCGAAGTCCATATCGATATCGGGCATCTCGGTACGCTGCGGGGACAGGAACCTCTCGAACATCAGGCCGTTCTCGAGCGGGTCGAACGCGGTGATGTTCATGGCGTAGGCGACGATAGCGCCGGCGGCCGAGCCACGGCCGGGGCCGACGCCGATGCCGTTGTCCTTGGCCCATTGCACGTACTCGGCAACGATCAAGAAGTAGGCAGCAAAGCCCTTGTCACAGATGACCTTGTATTCGTACTCAAAGCGCTCTTTGATGTTGACGCCACCGATCTCGCGTGTGGCCCAGTCGTCGCCATAGTGCTGGCGAAGGCCCTTCTCGCACTCACGGCGGAACTGGCTCTCGTGCGTCTCACCGGGATCGAGCAACGGAAAGCGCGGCAGGATGATAGAGTCCCAGTCCAGCTCAACGTAGCACTTGTCGGCGATCTCGAGCGTGTTGTCGCAGGCCTCGGGGCAATACGGGAACATCGCCCGCATCTCCTCCTCGGTCTTCATGTAAAACTCCGAGCCGGTCATGCGCATGCGGTTGGGGTCATCGACCTTGGCGTTCATGCCAATACACATGATGACGTCCTGCACGGGCGCATCCTCGCGGCGCAGGTAGTGGAAGTCGTTGGTGGCGATGACCTTGACGCCCACCTGCTTGGCGATATCGATGAGCGTGCGGTCCATCTGCTCGTCGGTCAGGCCGTTGTCGGTGGTGATGCCATGTTCCTGGATCTCGATGTAGAAGTCGCCGGGGTCGAAGGTATCGCGGAAGGTCTCGGCCCACTTGATGGCGCCCTCCATGTCACCGCGGTCGATGTATTTGGGGATGATGCCAGCGATGCAGGCGCTGGTGCAGATCATGCCCTTGGCATGGCGGTGCAGGTTGTCAAGCGTCACGCGCGGCTTGTAGTAAAAGCCCTGCACGGCGGCCTCGGAAACCGTCTGCATCAGGTTGACGTAGCCCTCCTGATCCTTGGCCAGAAGGATCATGTGGTAGAGCTCGGGCTTGTGGTCGCGGGCAAGGGTCTCGTCCGGCGTAAAGTAGACCTCGCAGCCAAAGATGGGCTTGATGACCAGGGGCGGCTTGAGCTCGTCGATATTGCCTTTCTCGTCCCACATGGCCATGTCTTTGACGTACTGGGCATGCTCGCGCGGGTTTGCCTCGGGGTCGGGCTCCACCAGCTCGTCGCGGCGGTCCTTTTCCAGGAAGGCCTTGTCGTGGCTCCAGGTTTTGTACTCGGGCGTGTTGTGATTGACGGCGTCGCAGGCCAGCGCCAGGTCGGGCACGCCGTACATGTAGCCGTGGTCGGTAATGGCCACGGCGGGCATGCCCAGCTCTACGGCACGATTGACCATATCCTGGATACGAGTTGCGCCGTCGAGCATGGAGAAAACAGTGTGATTGTGCAGATGGACAAATGCCATGTGATGAGCTCCGATGCGGGTTCGTGTTCTGACTGAACGATTTTACCGCACGGCGCGGACGGCACCCGAACCTAGCCAAACCCACACGGGTAGTCTTTTTGGGACCTTCAAAAAGGGGAATGAGGGCATCCAGATATATCGAGTATTACTGGAACCCCGGCGATGCGCGGAATGATTTGTGACGAATAGTCATGTCCATCAAGAAGGCTCGACGCTTCGGATAGCTCGTCAATCGATATATCAATTCTTGGAGACCTGCATTCCTACCATTTTTAATGAAACGACGGCGGTAATTGCTATCGCGATTGCGCCAATAATACCGAGCGCTATCTGAATGGAATACAACCCCAACACATGTCCAAATATGGAGAAAAACATTGCGGAAAAGAGAGCCCTTACCAGAGATGCGATGGAAAGGATCGTCGCGCGGAGATCGTCCGCTATCGCGTCTTGGATTAAGTTTTCCGAAGTGATGTACACCACTTCTGGGAGAAAACAAAGCACCATGCTAAGGCCAAACAAACACAGCGGATTTGAAGCGAACCACGGAAGAATCATGAAAAGGCCAGCCTCAATTAGCATCGAGCCGCGCATGGTATTTCTTTTCCCGAAACGCGATGAGAAGAAATCTGCTGCAATGTAGGCCGTCGCATTTACTGCATAGGATGCACCGAAAAAGATTCCTATTATGGAGACGGGAGCATCAAATGCGTCGAATACCAACTGATTCAAGTTGTAATAACTCCCGTAGAATCCGTCGAGCATGCTTGTGCCGATGAGGAGAAGCAATACCGCAAAAGCGGATTCTCCAACGCGCCAGGTCTCGCGCCTGAACATCTTGGCTGCGTCAAACCTCCCCTTTTCTGATCTTTCAGAACGGGTCGTTTCCGTCCTCTCAATGGGATACAGAAGGAAAAGCTGCAGGAGATAGAAAACGGAGACACATACGTAGAGGGCACTCCAAGATACTTGGGCAATGAAAGATCCGAGCACAATTGCCATTCCCGTAGCGATTGATTGCGCGGCAAGCAGCCGAGCGTTGATGGTGAGGAAGCGCTCTCCTTGACCGGCATTTCGGGCAATTTCATATAAAAGTGCTTGTTCGGATCCCGATTGAAGGGAGTAGGCGAGTGCCTCAACAAGGGAAAGCACGACAAGAAAGGGGCCTGAGAGTAACAGCATGCCGGCGGTATGGAAGAAAAGCAGCAGCACGCCCACTTGAATCGAAAACTTCTTTCCAAAGAAATCGCCTATCAGCCCTGTTGGCAGCTCGAGGACGACCGTTGCTATGTTGAACAGGGCTTGATAAAGCGCGATTTCCGTAACAGACATTCCTTTCTCCGCAAGGAAAAGTAGAAACACTCCCCGATTTAAAACAAATCCCGCGAGAACGAAAAAGGCGGAATAGATGTGCAGTTGCGTAGTGGCATTCTTATTCATTTGGTACTTCCATCAACTAATTTTGTCGGGCCACTCGCTACTGATTCGAAGCCTGAAGTGTTCGCAGTTGATGTGAAGAACGGTAAAGCTTTTGCACAGGATATCAATGGAATACATCCGAAGCGTTTTCGGCAGTATCATCGGCGAAGGCGGGATTAGCCTTTACGCGGCGCTCACCCTCGATGTATTTGACGATTTGATCAATCGTCTGGTTGGCGTGGCTCTTGAGCTTGCGCTCATAGAAGAAGAGGCCGAGCTTGCCGCGCGTACCAGACGTGTTGCCACCCACACCCTGAAAATCCTCGGTATAGGTGAGCTCGCAGGCACCATCGCCAGCAGGTGCAGCCTCATAGCGCATGGTATTGATGCCCGCCGCATACTGAAAACGGACCTCATAGAGGCACGGGTAATCAAAGTGCTTGATCTTAACCTTGATCGCCGTGCCCTTGGCCTTGCCTTTTGCGGACTGGGCGCGCTTCTCGTACTTATAGCCGTTGAGCTTGTTGCGGCTGGGACGCTTGCCCGTGGCGTTCTCGATATCCTGCATGATGGACCCCGCCAGAGCGTCAAAAAGCTCCTCCGGTGTCACCTTAAGCGTTTTGGTGAGCTGCATGATGGCTCCTTATTCGTTTGAACCGTTCGAGTCATTGTAACGCCCCAGACTCTCCCATGCGTTGCGGTGCCATTTGGACGATTGAGGGCTTTACAGCCGCAAAACTAACCAAATAGCACCGTAAAGCCTGAGGTGGCTAGAGGTTGTAGGTGACCACTTGAGGTTCGGCGGGTTCGACGAAGATGGCTGGATTCGCCTGTTCCACGCGGACGAACTTGACGGTCACGGCCTCAAAGCCCGCCTTGTGCAACGCATCGGCGTAGACGCGCGCCTGCAGGGCGTGCTTCTCGAGCAGCTGGTCCGGCGTCTCATCCGGCGTGCCACCCGTCTTGTAATCGATGACCAGTGCGCGTGACGGATCGGCCGGGTCGGTCGCCAAAGCGTCGATGGCGCCTTCGGCATATGCACCGTAGCGGGCGATGTCCTCGTCCTCGCAGCCCAGCGAGAAGAACGGCACCTCGGCGCGAACGCACGGCCACGCGAACAGCTCGGCACGAACCGACGACTTGAGCCAGCGCTCCAGAGCGACATCGAAGCGCTCGCGCTGTTCTGGCGTCAGGTGCCACAGGCGAGCCAGGGCGTCGGCACGCTCAGCGGGCAGCGCATCGGCACCCATCTCGATGAGCCACTGGCAGGCGGCGTGGAAGGCCGAGCCCAGCGCCATGGGATTGCCGGCGGGCTCGACAGCGGCCACGTCTGCATCCGTCATCTCCGAGCCATCCGACTCTGCATCATCGCCGGACTCGTCCATGGGAACACGAGCCTCGGCGGCACGGTCTTCCGTCTCGGCATGGAGTGCCGCGGCGATTGACGAGTAGCTATACGAGTCACGCGCCGGGAACGGACAGATGCCCATGCGCACGCCCACTGCCTGGGGATACACAAGCTCAAACGAATCGGGCTTGGGGTCAGCAGGACCAGGGACGATTGTACTGGCCGAATCGTCGGCAGCATCTGCATCGGCATCGCCACGAACAAGCCTGCCCTCGGCATCCAGCGAAGCGTTGGCCTCAAACGCCTGCTCGCCAAACGTATAGTCCGCCAGCGAGATGAGCTCGTAGTCGCCCGGCTTGGAGTTATCGAACACCAAACGGTCGCTATCGAGCTGAGGCATGTCCAGAGCGTCCGTCGGCAGAATGCGGCGCAGAACATCGTAGGTCAAATCCGTCTCGACATCGAAGGTCGGCGTCGTAACCTTGCCGCGACTCACGCCGGCATCCATCGCCAAGATCACCAGCTCGCGCGCACGCGTCATGGCAACGTAGAGCAAGCGGGCCCGCTCCTCGAGCGAAAGCTGCAGGTCGTCGTTGCGCAGGCGGGCAAATGCCTCGGCGGGAGAGCCCGTCGCGCATACGTCCTCTATGAGCTCCGGCGGCAGCCACAGCGACGTGCCCTTGCCCTTAAATGCATGTTCAAACTGCTTTTTAACGTCGTCGCCCTTCACAAAGGTCCCATCGGCAAGCTTAACGCCATCAAAACGAGCCGGCAGTGCCACGACCTGCGCTCCGCCCTCGACGCGACCCATCTGTGCCGCACCCGAGGACTTACGCACGCCAAAGCACTCGGCAACCGCCACGACCGGATATTCCAGACCCTTGGACGCATGCACCGTCATGATGCGCACCGCGCCGTCACCCTCCTCGTTGAGGGCACCCGGGGCCTCCTTGCCCGCCAAGAAGCGGTCGAAGGCCAGCGCGATGGAACGCGGAGAATTGCCGAGCTCGGCCTCTGCCTCGGCCACGGCGTCGAGCGCCTTGAGCACGTTGGCGGCAATGGCCTTGCCTTCGGGGCCGCGCTGCGCCAGGCGCACGAACCAGCCGGAGGCATTGACCACGTCGCGCGCGATGGCGGCGAACGAATCGCGCCCCACGCGACGAAGCGCATAGCGCAGTACCTCGCGGGCGCGCGTCACCAGCGGCAAGTCTTGCAAACCCGGCACGTCGAAATCACTCATGATGCCCGCATCGATGTTGCGGCGCGACGTCTCGCCTGTCTGCTCGTCGAGTTTGGTCGCCAGCGCCAGGAACTCCTGGGCGCCGAGCGCAAACATCGGCGAGGCGAGCAGCGGCATAAGGCCCTGCGCCGTATCGGCCGGATTGGCGAGCGCGCAGACCAGGGCACGCACCGTCTGCACCTCGGCAGCCTGGGCAAAGACCGAGCCGCCCGCGATGACGCAGTCGAGCCCCTGATCGCGGAAAGCCTGCGCGTAGACATCTGCGTTGGTCATGCGGCCCAGCAGCAGCACCATGCCGCCCTGGGGCTGGCCGGCATCGGCAAGTGCGCGGAAGCGTTCGGCGATCGCACGGGCCTTGGCCTGCGTGCGCTCCTGCGTACTGCCGCCGGCAACAAAGAGGGCCTGGCGACGCGAGGCGTCCGCCACCAGCGTGTCCTTGCGGCCGTCGCTCGCCTCAAGATCCAAAAAGCCCTGCATCAGGCCGCCATCGTCGCCATCAAAGACGCGCGCCACGTAACGCAGCACCTCGTCATGGCTGCGGAAGTTGCGCACGAGCTTAACGAGCTCGCCAGCAGGGGCGTCGGCCGCGGCAGTCGCCTCGGGCGCGGTAGACGAGCCCACCTTGCGCTCCTGGCGACGGAAGACCTCGACCTCGGCGCCGCGGAAGCGGTAGATCGACTGCTGCGCATCGCCCACGGTACAAAGCGCACGCTCCCCCGCGCCGGTCAGGTAACGGATCAGGTCGACCTGCATCTGGTCGGTATCCTGGAACTCGTCGATCATGACCATCTTAAAGCGGCCCTCGTAGGCGGCTCGGATGGCGGGATAATCGCGCAGCGCCTCATATGCCATGCGCAGCAGATCGTTATTGTCGAGCGCGGACTGGTCGGCCTTGAGCGCACGGTACTCCGCCTCCACGGAACGGGCCAGGCCCACCAGCGCATCGAGCGCCGGGCCACCGCAGGCAAGCACGATATTGATAAACGCACCGGCGGCCTCGGCCTTGAGCAGCTCGGCTTGCTCCTTAGGGAATGCCTTGCTCGCGCGCGGCATGGTGCACGACATCATGAGTCGCGCCGCATCGGCCATGGTCTTGCCGCTCGCCTCGAACGCGTCGATGGCATCGAGCGCCGCCTGCGCCTTCTCGGTCGAGGCCTTGCTCGCACCCAGCGCCGCGCGATAGGCATCGGCGAGTGCCGAGGTATCGGCCTGGCCGCGCGCCACGCGCACGTCGTCCATACCGCCCGGCAACTGGCTCGACAGCTCCAGCAGGTCGCGCACCAGACCCTTGATGGTCGTACCGCCGCCAAAGGAACCGCCCTCGCCCGCCATGGGATACCAGGCATAGAGGGCCTTGAGCGATGCCGCGAGCTCGGGGGCGGCATCGGGTGCCGTCGCGCGACCCAGCACATGCTCAACAGCCTGATCCATGAGCTCGTCGGTATCGGTGAGCACCGTGAACTCGGGGTCGATGCCCAGCTCCAGCGCGTGCGCGCGCAGGATACGCGAGCACATGCCGTGAATGGTCGAAATCCACGCGTCGTCGACGGTCAGTGCTTCCTCGTCCATACCCTCGTCGATAAGCGCACGGCGCACGCGGTCGCGGATCTCGGCCGCGGCATCTTTGGTAAAGGTAATGGCGAGCACCTGGTCCAGATGCTCAACGAACGGACCGGATTCGGGCGAGAGCGCATAGACGATGCGGCGCGTGAGGGTAAAGGTCTTACCCGAACCGGCGCCCGCCGAGACAAACAGCGGGCGGTCGAGCGTTTTGACAATCTGCAGCTGTTGCGGCATCAAAGTCGAAAGATCCATGGCCTACACGTCCCTCCTTACAAACGTTCCTTCGTGGTTATACGAGCAGCGCGCATGCGCGGTCTGCGCCGCCGTCGGATCGACAGCGGCGACGTCGCCCGCCTCGAGCTCGCGCAGGCGCTCGGCGATGCCGGCCTCAACGCGATCGAGCAGGACGTCGAAGTCCATGCTGCCACCCTCGCCGGGGAAACCTTTCTTAAGGCCCGGGATGCGGCCGTCGCCGCGCTCTTCCTCGAGCAGCTCGGCGCTCGCGGCACCGCGCAACGCCGGCTTGCCGCCCTTGGTCGAAAAGTAGAGCGCCGCGCGGGTGTCCAAATCCAGCGCCCGGCGCATGGCCTGGGCGTAGATAAGCGTTTGGGTATGTGGTGGCAACCAGCGCGGATCGTCGATGGGCGCCGTGCCCGATTCCTCGTCGCGCACCGTAGGGTCGGCGAGCTTAAACTCCTCAACGCCCGTGCGATGCTTGTAGTCGATCACCACGGCACGATTCTCGGCGTCCACGTCCACGCGGTCGATGCGCCCGCCAAGCGGCCAACCGGCATACTCGACCTTGAGCTCGTTGAAGGCGAACTCCAGGTAGCGCGGGGCAAAGGGGGCAAGTGCCTCGGACTCGTAGGCAAGCACACCCTCCAGCTGCGGCAAGATCTCGGCCACCTGGCGTTCCTCCACCGCAGAGAGCGGCACCAGCGGGCCCTCCGTGCCGCGCTTGGAGGCATGCTCGGCCAACGTCTCGTCAAAGACCTCGTGCAGCAGCTCCTGTGCACGCGGCAGATTCTCGGGCGTCACGCGCTCCATGCCCTCTTGGGGCAGACGGGCATGCAGATGCTCCAGCACGTCGTGGACAAAGTTGCCCTTCTCCATGTTGCCAAAGCCCACGTCGATAGACTGGGGCTTGACGCGATACGACACGAACCAGCACAGTGGACAGGTAGAATAGGCCTCGATCTGCGAGGCGGACGTCAGACGCGGCACGAGCGGCGCATCCTCGCCCTCGCCATCGCGACGGCGCAGAACCAGATACGGAATGGCTTCATCGCTCAGGTGCTGAGGGGCTTCACAGGTCACGCGCTCGCGCTTGAGGCCTTCACCTGCCGCGGGATCAAAGTCGGCGATGATATCGCCCTCGCCCACGCACGTGGGCTTGGCAGCGCCAGCGGCCTCGGCATGTGCCCGCAGCTCGGTCCATACGGCTGCCGGGTAGCACTCGCGCGCCTGGCGATCGTGTGTCACGCGGGCAAGCGCGACCGGACCGCTCGTCGCCTGCATTGCACGGCCAAAGCGCACGCGCAGCAGGGCGGCGGGCTCCAAAGACACGCCGTCGCGGCGCAGCTCGGCCGTCAACGTGGCAAGCGGGCCCTCTTCATGCGAAAGCGGATAGCTGTCCAGGTCGACATCGGCAAACAGCACGGCATCGTAGCCGCCAGGACGCAAAACCGACGCATCGGCAAGCGACACGAAGCGCACTTGCGCCCGTGGCGTGCGATCGACCTCGTAGGTCGCGTAATCGTAAGCGGTACTGCGCTTGTCCACCTTGGTTCGAACGCCGTCGAGAACCGGCACGGTCGCGGCCTGCGACACGTCGAGTGCGCGAGCATCGTTCATAAGGATGTCGATGGCATGGCGCAGCAAAGCCGTCTCTGCCTGGCGACGGGCCTGGCCGTCAAGGCCGCCTAGAGCGCGATCGGGCAGCGCCTCGGCAACGGCGAGCATGGCCTTGAGCGCCGTCACGGGTTTGTCGCGCCACAGCGCCTGGAACACGTCCGAGACCACACACGGCACGTTCTTAAACCAGTTTTCGTCGCTCGCCGCCTTGCGCGCGCCCCTCACCTGACCCTGGACGCTCTGCAGCAGGCTCTTAACGCCCGCAGTGGTCTTGTTGCGCGACAGGCGTATGTTCTTGTCGAAGCCGCGGGCGCTCGCGGCGTCGGCACCCGAAAGCGGGCTATAAATCCAGTCGGTAAGCTCCGGAGCGGGCCACCACTCGGTCTTGGAAGCGGTGCCCTCGTCGGCGGCTTTCATACGCTCGATCAGGTTGGCGAGCGCCGTAAACTGCCTGCCCGCGATGGACTGGGAAAACGCCGTGAACTCAGTCGTCTCGGCCGCAATGTGACGCGCCGCCAGACGGGCAGCGAGTTCGCCGAACAGCTGGGGCGCCCGGGCGGAAACTACGAGCACGCGCACGGGGTCCGCAGACGCCGTGACACCGCCGTCGACCGCGGCGTCCTCACACGTTTTTACCAGCCCATCGATTGCAACCACATAGGCGTGGGCGCGGGCGTGAGGGCCGGCAACCTCTATAAAGGTAGGCTGAGCGGCGGACTCAGAGGCAGTCTGGGGCACAGTGGCACCCTCCCCCAGCGGCGCGATCTCAAACAACACATCGCGAGCATCAAATGCCGCGGCAAGCTCCTCGCGCATCGCCGCCTGCTCGCGGGCAAGCAGCACGACGACCTCTCCCCCATTGTTCGCCACGGCAGACAGCAGCTCGAGCAGACCGTGCGCAAACGACGTGACACCGCGCACGCATACGGCGCGGGCGCACGCCGGCAGGCTATCGGCCAGGGCACCGGCCATAATGTCAGCCGCCTCGCAGGGCTCGACCATATCTCGACGGTCCAAACCGCCCGCGTAGGCACGCAAAAGCTCAAACACACGAGCCTCGGCATCGCTTTTTGGCTTAGGCTGGCAATTGTTGCCACCGCATCGCTCGGCCGTCGTCCCCGCCACACCCGGCAGCACATCGTGGGCCATGCGCGCAAGCATGCGCACCGTGCCCTGGCTGCGCGAAAGCGGCTGCAGGTCGGCATCGTCGAGACGCGTGACCATGTCCGAGAACAGCATCTGGCGCTGCAGGTTGTCGACGAAACCGCGCCCGTCGCCCAAAAGCTCCCAAAGCGAGCGAAGCCACGATGTAGGCGTCTTGTAGTCGATACCCAGCGAAACGCCGGCTTCCGCCGCATCATGACGGCACAGGTCGAGCTCGGCAAACGTAGGTGCCAGCAACACGGCACGCCCGTGGCGGGCAATAAGGTCGGCAAGCAGCGCCGACTCGGCATCGCTCAAATCCGTGCCGGCATTGGTGGTATAGATTCGAACAGGCATGGTCCTCCGCTCAAACTGTTCGCAATAATCAATGCATCCATCCTACCCGCCCACGCGGACACATTGCCACCACAGCTCCATCTTTTGGTACAAAGCAACCTGACCCCAACGAACCAGCCGATTGCGGGCATATAAAAACCGCCCCCGGAGGAGCGGTTTTGCACAATTCGTTTTTGGCGCGGCCTACTCGCCATCCTCCAGCTTGATGAGGATCTTGCGATAGCCACCGTACTCGCCGTTGAGCGCCTTGGAAACACGGCTCACCGTGGTGGACGAAGCGCCCGTGCGGGCCTGAACCTCAACATAGGGCTCGCCCTCATCCAGATAACGCGCGACCTGCAGGCGTTGCGAAAGATCGCAAATCTCGCGCGGCGTGCAGATATCGGTCAAAAACGCCTGGATATCCTTCTCGTCGTCCAAAAGGCTAAATGCGTGGACCAGCTGCTTGACATCAGGCTTGTCAAACATGTTCTCGATATTCATCGATCACCGCCAAACCCGCCAAAAGGCATCGAAGTTGATACTGACATCGGGCATCGTTCGCCCGTTCTATGCAATAGGGCAACGCCTGTGGCTTTTGCCCGTAGCAGTGTAGCACACCACCAAACTAAAGCGACAAGACTCTCTGCCAGCGGCGCGTTTTTCAGGACGAACGCCGTTTAGAAACCGTATGCGCACGTAAGCTCCACGAATATTTGAGACAATGGGCGCCCAAACACCGCGGCGCGCCCGCGCAACCATCCAGGTCGCCGCCGCAAGCCGCTTCACGCGACGCCAGCAACCCCGGCGCAAGAAAGGATTCACGCCATGCGCTTTATGCTTAACTGGCTCTTCACCTCGATCGCCATCGCGATCGCCACGTTCCTCGTCCCCGGTATCCAACCCTTCGGCTTTGCCGAGACCTGGGTCTGCTTTGCCTTTGTGGGACTGTTCCTGAACATTGTCGATTCGTTCGTCAAACCGTTCCTCACGGTCATCTCGCTGCCGCTCACGATCATTACGCTGGGCATTTTCCAGCTTGTCGTCAACAGCTTTATGCTTGAGCTTGCGAGTTACCTGTCGGTCAACCTGCTGGGCGTCGGCATCTCCATCGCCAGCTTTGGATCGGCCTTTATGGGCAGCATCCTGGTGTCCATCACGCGCAGCATCCTCGACAGCATCGCCGAGGACTAGAACGGCCATTCCGGCCGTGTCCGTCTCAACAGCCCAAAACGAAGGCCGCCCATCGCAAAAATGGGCGGCCTTCTTATTTGCCAAGTCTCAAAGGGCGAGAAAATCTACCATTTCCACCCCGTCCCCAAATGCAGGTGTGGGTTAGATGACGTAGTCGTAGCCATGGTTGGGAGCGACAAGTTGATCGAGCGTGACACCGTCGAGGTAGTCGTTGATGAGCTTGTCCAGGTTCTTCCACACGTCGATCGTGGGGCACTCATCCGAACGCGAGCAGCCCTTGCAGTCGCCATCCAGGCAGGCGACCGGCGACAGACTGCCCTCGGTCAGGCGCAAGATCTCGCCCACCGTGTATTGCTCGGGCGGGCGCGTGAGCACATAGCCGCCGCCCTTGCCGCGCATGCCCGAGAGCATGTTGGCGCGCACGAGCGTAGCCAAAATGTTCTCGAGATATTTCTCGGAAATCCCCTGTCGCGCCGCGATCTCTTTGAGCGGGATGCGACCGGCTGCCTGGTGCTCGGCCAGATCGACCATAACGCGCAGGGCATATCTGCCCTTAGTAGAAACCAACATGTATAGTGCTGCCTTTCGGTCATTTAGTCCGTAGAAATTCTAGCCGAAATATTGGTTTTGAAAATACCCGTTCCGGTCAAGATGGTTAATCGACTCGTAATAATCTTCTATTTCCTATTGCGTTACTAGGCTTTACTGTCTACTATGCTTGCCAACAGCAAAACGAACAACCCATAAGGTTTGTGGGTTTCGCTGCTACACACACCGTAAAACCACACGGTATCCAGTCATTTGAACACTTTGGAGGTTCACCATGAGCAATGTTTACACGTCCATCGATCAGCTTATCGGCCACACTCCGCTTCTGGAGCTCACTCACTTTGAGGCCGATGAGGACCTCAAGGCCCGCGTGCTCGTCAAGCTGGAATACTTCAACCCCGCCGGCTCCGTCAAAGACCGCGTCGCCAAGAACATGATCGACGAGGCCGAGAAGGCCGGCAAGCTCGTGCGCGGCGGCGACTACACCATCATCGAGCCCACGAGTGGCAACACCGGCGTCGGCATCGCCTCGGTGGCGGCGGCTCGCGGCTACAAGGTGATCATCACCATGCCCGAGACTATGTCCGTCGAACGCCGCAAGCTTATGCAGGCATATGGCGCACAGCTCGTGCTCACCGACGGTTCCAAGGGCATGAAGGGCGCCATCGCCAAGGCCGAGGAACTGCAGAAGGAGACGCCAAACAGCATCATCGCCGGCCAGTTTGTGAACCCCGCCAACCCCGCCATCCACAAGGCCACGACCGGCCCCGAGATCTGGGATGACACCGACGGCAAGGTCGACATCTTCGTCGCCGGCGTCGGCACCGGCGGCACCGTGACCGGCGTGGGCGAGTTCCTTAAGGAGCAGAACCCCGAGATTCAGGTCGTCGCCGTCGAGCCCGCCACCTCCCCGGTGCTCTCCAAGGGCCAGGCCGGCCCGCACAAGATCCAGGGCATCGGCGCCGGCTTTGTGCCCGACGTTCTCGACACCAAAGTCTATGACGAGATCATCCCCGTCGAGAACGACGACGCCTTTGCCACCGGCCGCGCCGTGGGCCACAAGGAGGGCGTGCTCGTGGGCATTTCGTCCGGCGCCGCCGTGTGGGCCGCACTGCAGCTGGCCAAGCGTCCCGAGAACGAGGGCAAGACCATCGTGGCGCTGCTCGCCGACACCGGCGAGCGTTACCTGTCCACGGCACTCTTCCAGGACTAGAGCTTCTCGTTCTTAGAACGAGTCCAGGGCACGCCAGTCTCCCCTCTCTTCTGGCAGCCTGAGTCCATCTCGTTAGGGTGTCCCACGAGACGTCCGAACTTGCTACAATGTCTGCGGCGCGGAACCAGCCTCCCGCGCCGCTTTTCTTTTTTGGCCACATGCCACCAAGGAGAACCTCCCCATGCACAATAAGCGCGTGCTCGTCGCCATGAGCGGCGGCGTCGATTCCAGCGTGACCGCGTATCTGCTCAAAAGTCAGGGTTACGAATGTGTCGGTGCCACCATGCGCCTCACCTGCCCCGCGCCCGATCCCGTCACGGGCATGAGTAAGGTCGACCACGACATCGCCGATGCAAAGGCCGTCGCCGAGCGCCTGGGGATACCTCACCACGTGCTCGACCTGCAGCAGACCTTCGACCGCAATGTTATCGAGCGCTTCGTGACTGCCTACCAGGAAGGGTTGACGCCCAACCCGTGCATCATCTGCAACCGCCACATTAAGTTTGGCGCGTTGCTGGATGCGGCACTGGATATGGGCTGCGACTACATCGCCACAGGCCACTACGCCAAAACGAGCCAAGCGTCCGACGGCACTTGGCAGCTGCACCGCGGCGAGGACCCCAAGAAGGACCAGAGCTACTTTTTGTATTCGCTCACGCAAGAGCGCCTGGCGCACACGATCTTTCCGCTGGCAGGCCTGGACAAAGAGCGCGACGTGCGCCGCATAGCCGCCGAGCAGGGCTTTACCAACGCCAAGAAGGCCGAAAGCGAGGATATCTGCTTTATTCCAGACGGTGACTACGCGGGCTATATCGAGCGCCGCTGCGGACATCCCGCTGCACCGGGCGACATTGTGTGGCGCGATGGCAGCGTGGTCGGGCGCCACAACGGCGCGCTGTGCTACACCATCGGCCAGCGCAAGGGTCTGGGCGTCGCGATGGCGCACCCCGTGTATGTGACGGGCGTAGACGCCGCCAACAACACCGTGCATCTGGGCGAGGCCGAGGACCTAACCGCCTCTGCCCTCACGGCCAATGAGTGGATCTGGAGCGCGCCGGACGCACGCATGGAGGCAGAGCTCGATGCCGGCGGCATTCGCGTGGGTGCCAAGTACCGCTACCGTCAGAAAGACCAGGCAGCGACCCTTACGCGTGACGAAGACGGGCAAATGCTGCTAACTTTTGACGAGCCGCAACGAGCCATCGCCCCCGGCCAAGCCGTTGTAGTCTATCGCGGCGACATCGTCCTCGGCGGCGGCACGGTGACCGGCGCACTTAAGTAGCCCCATCCCCTTCATAAATTGCGGTGAAATAGGGACTGTTTAAGCGTTTAAAACCGCCAAACAGACCCTATTTCACCGCAACTTAGAGAGGACGGCCTCGGTCGGTACTGCCGTATCAGCCGAGGCCGCTGCATCGCTAGCGCTGTACGTAGGCTCGGACCAGCTCGTAGGTGTTGCGCACGCCGTCCATGTGGCTGCGCTCGTAGTTGTGGCTCGCATACACGCCGGGGCCGATCAGGCCGTGACGGATGTCGTAGCCGGCAGAGAGCGTGGCCTCAACGTCCGAGCCGTAGTGCGGGTACACGTCGATGGCGTAGTCAAGTTCAAGCTCGCGCGCGATATTGGACAGCGTGGTCACCAGGTCGTAGTTGTACGGACCACCCGAATCCTTGGCGCAAATCGACACCATGCGCTCGGTGCAGCCCAGGTCGTCGCCCACGCAGCCCATGTCAACGCTGATCATCTCGCGCGTGTCGGCCGGCACGAAGGCACCGCCATGGCCGACCTCCTCGTACACGGTAAAGAGCAGCGAAACCTTACGCGAAAGCGACACCTCGCCGTCAGCAACAGCGCGGGCCAGACCCAGCAGAATCGACGCCGACAGCTTGTCATCCAGGAAGCGGCTCTTGATGTAGCCGCTCTCCGTCACCGTGGTACGCGGATCCATAGCGATGATGTCGCCGGTCTGAATACCCAGCTCAAGCACGTCGTCCTTGCTGTCGACGTTCTCGTCGAGCAGGATCTCCATGTTCTTCTCGATGGTCTTGACCGGCTCGTCGGCCACGTGCGCCGAAGGCTCGGTGTTGAGGACCACGCCCGTGTAGACATTGCCGTCGCGCGTATAAACGGTGCAGTTCTCGCCATCGGCCGTAGACCACTGATGCCCACCAAGCGTCGTGGGACGCAGGCGGCCATTGTCCTTAATGGAGCGCACCATGGCGTCCAGGGTATCGACATGGCTCGCCAGTACGAGCGGCTCACCCTCGCCACCAAGTTCAACGAGCACGTTACCCTTATTAGAACGCTCAGGCCCAAACCCCATATCGCGCAGGGTCTCCATCAGATAATCAGTCGCCGCACGGGTATAGCCCGTCGGCGAAGCAATAGAAGTCAGCGTCTTAAGCTGTCCCGCGATATAGGAGAGCGTCTCCTCTAGAGAAGCATCGATTACAGAAGCCATGTGCATCCTTCCAAGCAAAACTAAGACCGAGTCCCGATTTTAACCGTTCTGCACGCGCAAGGCTCTGGGAGCCGAGCCACCTCCAGACGTCCTCGCGCCGATTTTGCGCACGAGCACGGCTTACGATCCCAATCTTGCATAAATCCTATCGGTATCTGCATAGAAATGAGGAATCTTTTTGCTTCGTCTCAGGGTACCCCACCTTGGGCCGTGCAAAAAACGGAGTATTCAGCATCGTGGGCCCCAACGACCCCATCGCGAACGACAAAACGACGCGGTTACAGCAGTGTTGCGGGTCGTCGCAAAGCAGAAACTCAGTAACAACCCCCTCCACTCATCGATAGCCCACCCGCAATGGCTGTCGATGGGCGCCTGCGGGCCACTACGGGCCATTCAAAACGTTATGCATTTTTAAGAGCTTGCTGAATACTCCCAAAAATGCACGCTGGGAAGTGCACCACCTATCCGTAGCGGGCAGTACACCTTGGTTTTGCCCGTCTCAGGGCATCGACGCAGCACAAAAAGCCCCGCCATGCGTAGCACGGCGGGGCCAGCGGCAAGTCAAAAGACCATACGCCTACGGGCGAAGGACCACCAAACTGGGTTAGGCAACCGGGCAGATCTTCTTGAAGAGCTCGATGACGTCGTCGAGCGTCGCCTCGCGCGGGTTACCCGGGAAACAAGCGTCGGCCATGGCGTCCTTGGCCAGGACCTCGATCTCGTCAGCCTTCATGGCCTCGCAGACGTGCGGGATATTCACGTCGGCGGAAAGCTGCTTGACGGCGGCGATAGCGGCGTCGGCTGCCTCGTCGGTGCTCATGCCCGTGGTGTCAACGCCCATGGCGACGGCAACCTTGGCCAGACGCTCGGCGCAAACCGGCTTGTTGAACTCCATGGCGATCGGCAGCAGCATGGCGCAAGCGACGCCGTGCGGGGTGTCGTAGTGAGCGGACAGGGTGTGAGCCATGGCGTGGTCGATGCCCAGGCCAACATTGGAGAAGCCCATGCCGGCGACATACTGGCCAAGGGCCATGCCCTCGCGGCCGGAGCCGGGCTGGCCGGACTTGGCCTCGGCAACGGAGTCGCGTAGGTTCTCGCTGATCAGCTTGATGGCCTCAAAGTGGAACATGTCGGAGAGCTCCCAAGCGCCCTTGGTGGTATAGCCCTCGATGGCGTGGGTCAGAGCGTCCATGCCGGTGGAGGCGGTCAGGCCGGCGGGCATGGAAGCCATCATGTCGGGGTCGACGACGGCGACCTCGGGGGCGTCGTTGGTGTCGACGCACACGAACTTGCGGACCTTCTCGGGGTCGGTGATGACGTAGTTGATGGTCACCTCGGCAGCGGTACCGGCGGTCGTCGGCACGGCGATGGTGAACACGGCGTGGTTCTTAGTGGGAGCAACGCCCTCGAGGCTGCGGACATCGGCGAACTCGGGGTTGTTGATGATGATGCCGATGGCCTTGGCGGTGTCCATGGAGGAGCCGCCACCGATGGTCACGATAGCGTCAGCCTCGGCGGCCTTGAAGGCCTCGACGCCGTCCTTGACGTTCTGAATCGTGGGGTTGGGCTTGATCTCGGAGTAGAGGCTCCAAGCGATGCCGGCGGCGTCGAGCTCGTCGGTCACCTTAGCGGTAACGCCAAACTTGACCAGATCGGGGTCGGAGCAGACGAAGATCTTCTTGTAGCCGCGACGCTGGAGCTCGCCGGGGATCTCCTTGATGGCGCCGGAACCATGATAAGAGATGGTATTGAGAACGAAACGATTGGCCATTGATAGCCTCCCATCGTGTGCGGGGCATCCATTACGCCCCACGCTATGAGTCCCATCCTAACGCTTTTGAAACAAAAAACGCGTGAGAACGTCAAACTATTTAAAGCGTTTCAACAGACGATGAAAAATATTGCGGCAAAGGGACAGCCCCTTTGCCGCATTCGGTTACTTTCGGCAGCCCTCTTTCCAAGCCTCGGCCGCAACCTTCCAGCGTAAGCGCAAGTCGCGCTCGCGGTCGATGAACATGATGGCAAACGCGACAAACAGCAGCAAGCTCGCCACGACGATGGCGTGCAGGCCCATGCGCTCAATACACCAGTTGCCCAACACGGCGCCAAACACAAAGGTAAAGATCACGCCAAAGTACAGCAGGCCGTTTTCCAAAAAGCCGCGCCTGTGGGTGATGATGTAATCGTCCACGTTTTGCAGCGCGTTGCGCAAGTTGCCGATGCACATGGTCGTAGCGATGCCGTGACCGTGGATCTTGCGGAAGCTCTCGACCTGCATGCCGCAGGCAAACGAGGTAAGGCAGTTGGCGAGCAGGTTGTAACCGCCACCGGGGATAAAGCTCACGCCCAGCAAGATGACGGCTTCAAAGAACACCGTCACCTGACGCCAGTGGATCACGCTGCCAAACCGCTCGTGCACCAGGTCGGCAAGCATAATGCCCACGGCAAACGACACCACGGGGAAGAAATAGCGTCCCGCCAGCACCCAATTGCCCTCCGAAATGCTCACGCCCACAAGCAGGATGTTGCCCGTCTGCGCGTTGGCGAAAACATGGTCGCGCCCAATGTACGAATACACATCCATAAAGCCACCGGCGAGCGCCAGGATAATGCCCAGTTCGATGGACTCCGATATCTGTTTGGCACGCTGCATCGTCGTGCATCCTCCTTGTTGACGACCCTCTCGTGCGTTGGCGGAAACATAACCGCCGTTCATACTGTAACCCATTGACAACATGGCGTGCGCGCGAGACGGGTTCTCCAACGCGCAGATACACAGTCTGGAAACAAACGACTGGCTCAGCGACGTTCTCACTCACCAGCTCATGTACTCCCCCAGTCTTTTTAGCCCCGCCCCAAAAAGACTGGTTACAATTACGTGCAGCATACAGACACCGGGAGGGATCGTGGCAAAAAAGCCTCAGCACGCTCAGAACAACCAGCGCAGTCAGCAGGGCAAACAGGGCCAGCAGCAAAAGCGCGGCGGCAAGGCGCAGGCCACGGTCGCCCGCGCCAAGCATTCCCAAGCGACGCCCGCCCGCCCCTGGCGCCCGGGCCGCGATAAATTCCTCCCCGTCAGTCGAGCCGACATGGATGCACGCGGCTGGGACCAGTGCGACTTTGTCTACATCTGCGGCGACGCCTATGTGGACCATCCCAGCTTTGGCATGGCCATCATCAGCCGCGTACTCGACGCGCACGGCTACAAGGTGGGCATCATCTGCCAACCCAACTGGACCGACCCCGCCAGCATCACCGTGCTCGGCGAGCCGCGCTTGGGCTTTCTCGTCAGTGCCGGCAACATGGACTCCATGGTCAACCACTATTCGGTGACCAAGCATCGCCGCCACACCGACGCCTACACGCCCGGCGGCGAGGAGGGGCGCCGTCCCAATCGCGCCGTCACGGTCTACGGCAACCTCATCCGCCAGACGTTTAAGGACGCTCCCATCATCATCGGCGGCATCGAGGCGAGCCTGCGCCGTCTGGCCCACTACGACTACTGGCAGGACAAGCTTAAGCGCTCGGTACTGCTCGACTCGGGCGCCGACATCCTCATCTACGGCATGGGCGAGCACGCGATTGTCGAGATCGCCGACGCACTCGACGCGGGGCTGCCCGTCGATCAGATCACCTATATCAACGGCACCGTTTACCGCACGGGTTCGCTCGACGAGGTCTACGACTACGACCTGCTGCCCAGCTGGGACGACCTTGCCGCCGACAAGCTCAACTACGCCCGCAGCTTTAACGTGCAGCAGCAGAATATGGACCCCATCACCGGGCATCGTCTGGTAGAGCCCTACCCCAACAACGTCTATGTGGTGCAAAACCCGCCGTCGACGACGCTCACCACCGACGAGATGGACGAGGTGGCCGAGCTCCCCTACGCACGCGATTGGCATCCCGACTACGACGCGGCGGGCGGCGTGCCGGCCTTTGCCGAGATCAAGTTTTCCATTAGCTCCAACCGCGGCTGTTTTGGCGAGTGCTCGTTTTGCGCCCTCACCTTCCACCAGGGCCGCGTGTTGCAGATGCGCAGCCACGACTCGATCATGCGCGAGGCCGAGCTGCTCACGCGCGATCCCGAGTTTAAGGGCTACATCAACGACGTGGGTGGACCGACGGCCAACTTTAGCCGTCCCGCCTGCGACAAGCAGCTCAAGCACGGCGTGTGCAAGAACAAGCGCTGTCTGTGGCCGAGCGTGTGCAAGAACATGGTGGTCGACGAAAGCGGCTACACGCAGCTGTTGCGCGACCTGCGCCAGCTGCCGGGCGTCAAAAAGGTCTTCGTGCGCAGCGGCATCCGTTTTGACTACACCATGGCCGATGCCTCGGACGAGTTTTTACGCGAGCTGCTGGAACACCATGTCTCGGGCCAGCTGCGCGTAGCGCCCGAGCACGTGAGCGACGCGGTGCTGTCCGTGATGGGCAAGCCGAGCCGAGCTGTCTACGACGCATTCTGCCGTAAATTTGAACGCTTGAATCGCGAATACGGACTCAAGCAGTACGTGGTGCCGTATCTAATCTCGAGCCACCCCGGTTCAACCATGAAGGAAGCCGTGGACCTTGCCGAAGCCGTGCGCGACATGGGCTACATGCCCGAGCAGGTGCAGGACTTCTACCCCACCCCGTCCACCATGTCGACCTGCATGTACTACACCGGCGTGGACCCGCGCACCATGGAGCCGATCTACGTGGCGCGCGACCCGCACGAGAAGGCCATGCAGCGTGCGCTCATCCAATATCGCAAGCCCGAGAACTACAAGCTGGTGCGCGAGGCGCTGGAAAAAGCCGGCCGCCGCGATCTGATTGGCTACACCAAGCATTGCCTGATTCGTCCCGTGCCCCCGCGCCCGGGCGAGACGTCTGCTAGCGGCGGGCATGGCACCGGCAAGAAGGGCGGCAAACCGCATGGCGGCGCCGGCGGCAAGGGGCCCAAGGGTAGCAAGGGGCACGGCGGCATGTCGCGCGCACAGAACACTGCCGGTCGCAATCGCGCGGCCCAGGGACGGCAGGGCGCCAACGGCGGCGGACGTCGCAACTAGGGAAGCGGCGCGCTCGCTGCGTCCATCCCACACGCGTGGCGCAGCGAGCGCATTGCCTCAACGAGGATGACGCCGGCGATAGCAACCGTAATTGCCACCTCGAGCGGCATGTTCACAAACCAGAGCAACGTCATGAAATACGACCCGGCATTAAAGGCAAAGTGCAGCAGGATCGTGTAGCGGAACTTTCCAGTGGTCACGAGTACCCAGCCAAAAATGAGGCCGGCGGCACCCGCGTAGCAACCCTGCACCCAATTCATGTGCATAAAACCGAAGATTGCCGCCTGCAGCACAATCGCCGCGGCGATACCCCAGGTACTCGGGGCCGCCCAGGGCACCATGGCGCCGTCTTGCGGTCGCACGAGACGTCGGCGCTTCCAAAGTGGGCGACACTGCGGGTTAAACGCTCGGAGCGAAAACTCAAAAATGATGCCGCGCACCAGCAGCTCCTCGCAAAACGGAGCGCCGAGCACCGTAGTCAGGACGGCGAGATAGCTGGTGTCGCCCATGCCTGTTTCCTCGACAAGTTCACTGTAATCGGCTGCGACCTCGGGCAACAATGACAGTACGGCGTCGGTCACGTAGCCAACGACCACCTGCAGTGCCAAGCCGATCACGATAACGCAGGCAATGCGCTTCCACGCGCTACGCACTCCCCCGCCAAGCGGACGCTCACCTTGCCAGCGCGCGATAAACGACCGCGGCCACAAATAACGCCACCATAGCAGCGCCATCAAAAACGATGCTGTCTGCGCGACGGCCTGAAGCAATTGAATGTCGAGGTCATCGATCGAAAAACCCATGAACACCGATGCGACGCCAAGGGCGGAAAACAAAACGACGCTCAGGGCAATATCGGCAGCGACGACGCCAAAACAGGCAAGCGCCCAAATCATCGCATTGAGCATGCCAACCTCCTCAAAACCCGGCACTTGGGGACGTTCCTTAACTGCCGGCAGAAAAGGAACGTCCCCAAGTGCCGGCAGTTTGGAACAGTCATTGTTGATGAGAATCGGGCGCAGTGCCAAAAGCCCCGCTCGGCGAGATGTCGAACGGGAAGGTGCCGCAGCGATTGAACGCGGCGATAAACATGCGGATGGCGTTGGACGGCGTGGTGCCCACGAGCTGGGTTGCCGCCGCGAAGGCCGCCTTTTCCTCGGGCAAGACCTTCGCGACAACCGGGGTCATGTGTTCTGCCATGGCGCTTCCTTTTTGAAACGACGGTGGTGCGGATAGATACGGGCCACGCGGCTGGGCAACGGGCTGTGAAGGCAACCCGATTGGCCCGCATCCGGAGTTTGTTTCTACGGCGTTGGTATTACTTGGTATTACTTTGTATTCCTAAGTATTACCCCGCAGATAGAATACCACACCCGCCCCATGGGAACGGAGAAAAACGGATTATTTTGTTGCTGAGCAAGTATTTAGAGCGTGATGATGTCCGAGATATTGAGGGCCTGAGCGTCGACGGCATCGTGCGTGGCAAGCAACAGCATGCGGCCGTCGAGCAAGTCGAGCGCGACCTCGGCGCATGCGTCGCGCGCAGCGGTATCTAGACCGGCCAACCCCTACGGCTGGACCAAGTGGATGATCGAGCAGATGCTCACCGACCTCCACACCGCCGACCCCGAGTGGAACGTCGTGCTGCTCCGTTACTTCAACCCCATCGGCGCACACGAGAGCGGCCTCATCGGCGAGGACCCCAAGGGCATCCCCAACAACCTGCTTCCCTACGTTGCCCAGGTCGCCGTGGGCAAGCTCGAGGCCGTTCAGGTCTTTGGTGACGACTACGACACGCCCGACGGAACCGGCGTGCGCGACTACATCCACGTTGTGGACCTGGCATGCGGCCACGTCGCCGCGCTCAACTGGATGAACGGCCGCGAGGGCGTGGAGATTTTCAATCTGGGCACCGGTCAGGGCACCTCGGTGCTCGAGGTGGTCCAGGCCTTCTCCGAGGCATGCGGCCGCGACCTGCCCTACAAGATCTGCCCGCGCCGCGCCGGCGACGTTGCCGCCGTATACGGCGATGCCTCCAAGGCCGAGCGCATGATGGGCTGGAAGGCCAAGTTCAACATCAAGGACATGTGCCGCGACAGCTGGCGCTGGCAGTCCAACAACCCCGACGGCTTCGCCACCGTCAAATAGGGCTACGGAGCCTGCGGGCTCCTCAACAACGGCCCAAATCGGGGCGCGATCGAATGCGGTCGCGCCCTTTTTCTTGGTCCCGTACCGGCGGACAAGCGCATCCTCGCACGCCCCCGGGCGCACGGGCTCACATGGCGGCGCAAAGACCGATGCGCCGTGCAACAAGCGCCGGCGCCCCCCTCACGCAGATCCCACAGCCCGTTGCCAGCATGGTTCGCTATGGTTGATGCAGAACAATGCGCGCAGCCTGCCGAGCGGGCTGTCGATATCCCAGAAAGGTGCACGAGCCGTGGCTAACCCGTTTGCACAATTCCTCAAGGACCATCAGGTCGATATCAATCCGTGCATGGAGGTGTACTTCTGCGGCCGCACCGATCGCGCGGACCTCGACACCTTTCTCTACGCACCGCTGCGCGCGTTCTCGGCTAACGCGGGCAAGCGTCACAGGCCCTTGATCTGTATGCTTGCCTGCCAGGCCGTTGGCGGCACCTTTACCGACGCACTCGCCCCGGCGGCGGCCATCGAGCACTTCCAGAGTGCGGCGCTCATCCACGATGACATCGCCGACCACGGCGAGCTGCGCCGCGGCGAGCCGTGCATGCACCGCACCCAGGGCATCGGCATTGCCACCAACTGCGGAGACTTGGAGCTCACGACCGTCACCTCGATCATCTTGGCCGATGATTCCCTAAGTGCCGATCTTAAGGTACGGCTGCTTGGCGAGCTCACCGCCATGACCGAACGGACCATCGAGGGCCAGGCGCTCGATTTGGGCTGGGTCCGCGATGACCGCTTCGATATCTCCGTTGAGGATTACCTGGCCATGGCCACGCTCAAGACCGCGTATTACAGCGGAGCCACGCCCCTGGCCTGCGGCGCCATCGTGGGCGGAGGCTCCGAGGAGCAGATCGGGGCCCTGCGCGGCTTTGGCATGAAGACCGGCTTGGCGTTCCAGATCCAAGACGACCTGCTCAACCTCATTGGCAAGGCCGAGGCCAACAACAAGGACTTCCGCAGCGACATCACCGAGGGCAAGCGCACCCTTGTTGCCGTGCACGCGTTGAGCGATGCACGCCGCCACGATGAACTCGTGGACCTGCTGCATGCCGGTACCACCGACCCCGCCGAGCTCCAGCGGGCCGTCGACCTCTTTGAGGAAACCGGGTCCATCGAGTATGCGCGACAATACGCGCTCGACCTCATTGCCGACGCCAAGCAGATCCTCGCCGATATCGAACTTGAGCCCGCGAGCCGCGAGCTCCTGTTGAACATGGCGGATTTCTTTGTGGAGCGCCTCAACTAGACGGAGAGCAGCCAATCGTGCAAACAAACAACCTGAGCGCCCTTTGTCTCGAAACTGCGCCCGACTCTGCACGCCACCACGCGGCGCCCTCCAAAACCCGAAAACATGCATTAGGTTTTTAGATGCGCTGTTGTGCCAGGTAGAAACGCCAAGAGGCAAAAGGCCGTCACTTCTCGCCGAACGCCTGTTACGTTTGCCGAGGACATGGCCGAGCGCGGCGCCACGGGTGCCTCACTGGAGGACCAGGATTGGTTCATCGAGATCAGCAACATGAATGTGGTCGCATTTCGCCGCGACTACCTCGGGCGCATTGGCGCACCAGAGCACAGCGAATACGGCGATCGTTGCATAGTCGCCACCAAGGGTGGGCGAAAGCTCCGCGTGTACGGCGCCGCGACCACGCTCGCGGACCTGCGCTCCTGGTTCGAAGATGGCCCCAGGGACAAAACCGCAGCCGAAGCCGCCGAAGATGCGCTTGAGACGATAGAGCAGCGCTAGGAAGAGCGCGGCCGCAAAAGGTGCCGTTGGCGCAAATGCCTACTGAGTTTTCAGCCGGGCCCAGCTTCGGAGCTGCTCCGCAAGCTGGGCCCGGCTTTTCGGCGATCAGCACGCATCGAGGCCCCTCAGTATGCCATCTCGTAGGTGCTGCATGCGCGGTGTGAGCGGATCGAGAGAGGCATCGGACGCCAGGCACTGAGCCTCATCGCGCGATCCATGGAGCATTTCGTATTCTGCAAGGTAAAGCTGCCAATTCGTACGGGACTGATGCACGGAGGCAGTCGTCATGCGGCTGCGCATGTAGAGCGCATCGGAGGCATCGCGCTCGGCCGGGGTTCGCAGCAACACCTTCCCATCGGCCGGCGGTGTGGGGACATGGCCCATGGTATAGCTCCTTCAGCTGTAATCGATTGCGAATGGCCGGGATGCGCGCCCGCCACCACGCCCTACACGTCCGTGGGCGTGGGCGCGTAGGTGTTGCAGCCCGTGGAAGGCTGCATCGGCGCAAGCATCACCCGGCCGGTGCCGCGGTACACATTCACCAAACCTTCGCCGCCCACCGCAGAGCCGATGAGGCTTTTACCGGATCGTTCAACGCTGAATTCCAAGCTCGAGCTCCACAGCAGCGCGTAGTTGCCATCCACTTTCAGCTCGTCGTTTTCCAAATCGATAAAAACGATCTCCTGTTCCGGGCAAGGCGACTCGAGCGCCACGACACCTGATCCGTCCAAGCGCAGGTTGAACAGGCCCTCGTTGCCCGCAACGGCAGACGTAAGATTGGAACGACGCTGCAGGGAGTCCTTGATATCGGCGTCACAAGCTAGGAATAGGCCGTCATTGAGTACCACGGAGTTACCCCAGGCCGCAAGATCGACAAGCAGCAGATGCTGCCAAGTAGGCTCGCACACGACCATACCGGATCCGCGATATTCCGGCTTGATCATTGAATCCTGGGAGACCGCGCCACGGAACATCTTCCCCACCAGATCGCCTGCACCTTTTACCCCCGTATCGGCCCGGACGTCCCCCACTGTCCATTGCATGGCACCGCTCTGCAGCGTTGCGCCAGGTCCTCCCGCTAGGTTAATGATGAGCTGGCGGCGGCGCACGTCCATCTCGGCGGCAAACCACGCCGTCTGAGCAGTCCATGGCGTCGTGGACAGATCGCGCCGCCACTCGATAACTGAAAACTGACCACGTTCCGCCAACTTGCGCACGTCATCGTTGCTGTCAAAATTGCTCACTCGATAGCTCATGATGCCTCCTTGTACGAGCGGGCTATCCCGCGCCTTATATGAACAGTATCATATTCGAGGAGTGTTTCCCGCGGGCTTCCCGCCTCCCCCTCTATCGGCGAGCGGTGGCGGCAAGACGGTTAAAGCAAAGTTTCCGATTCGGTTTGTACTTGCAGAATGCTTGCTAACATTAACGATTCTTTCTATTATCTTCTATAACAGTAAAGATTATTAATGTTAGGTTTTTATGGCTGGCATCACACCAATTCCCATAGCCCGGGCAAAACGTACCATCGCAACACACTTCGACTTGGCGCGCAGGCAGCAGCGCATTCCCGTCGATCTGCTTGCGCGGCGCTGCAACATGTCGATCCCCACCATCACCAAGATGCTCACGAAGGGCGACGGATCGCTCGAGACCTTTCTGCGTGTTGCCCGCGTACTTGGAATGCTTGATTCCGTCGTAGACGCAACCGATCCGCTCGTCACCCCCATCGGCCGAGCGCGCTCCGAGGAGGACACACCCAAGCGAGTGAGGAGCCTCTAATGCAGTACTTGGTTACCATGCAAATCGACGGCATGGATGTCCCCGCAGGCACGCTCTTTCAAAACATACGCAATGGGGAAGAAACCACCAGTTTTGTTTACGACCAGCAATATCTGGCACGCGAGGACGCCTTTGCGCTTGCGCCCGATGTGCCGCTGGGCGGAGGCTCTTTCCATTCTGCGGGCCTCAGATCTCTTAGGGCGCTTGAAGACTGTATGCCCGATCGCTGGGGAAGAAACTTGATGACACGCGCCGAGCGTTTGGAAGCAAAAAACGCAGGAAGAACTCCCCGAACCCTATTTGAAACAGATTTGCTCACAGGCGTGAACGATGAGACACGCCAGGGCGCTCTGCGCCTATGGGACGCAGACGGAAACGTGCTCACAGCTCCCGAGACCGGCGTTCCCCGCGAAATCGACCTTCCCCATCTGCTCAGTTCCGCCGATCGCGCCTCCCAAGATATGGATGTAGACATCCGGGACCTTCTCGATGCCGGATCGAGCCTGGGAGGAGCTCGCCCAAAAGCGTCCATGCGCGATGAGCATGGAGATCTTTGGATGGCGAAGTTCCCCAAGTCTGCGGAGGGACATCTCGAAGATGTCGGTGCATGGGAACACACATGCTTGCTCCTTATGGAGGCATGCGGAATCACAACCCCCTCGTCACGCTGCCTCCGCATAGTCAACAGGTCCGTTCTTCTAATAAAGAGATTCGATCGCAAAGGAGCGATGCGCCTGCCGTATATAAGCGGGCTCACGGCAGTCCAAGGAGAAGACGGCGGGAGCTATTCCCTATTGGAACTCGTGGAATTCTTGGAGTCCAACGGCTCCGCACCCGAAAAGGATTTACCGGAATTGTGGCTCAGGGCCCTGTTTGGCTGCGTGGTGGGAAATACCGACAATCATTTAAGAAACTTCGGATTCTTGCACTCGAATCGCGGCTGGAGACTGGCACCCGTTTTCGATGTCAATCCCACGCCAGGAGCCGAGCCCAAACGCTTTGCAACGGCTCTTGGCTTTGACGAGCAATACAGCAGCGTTCGAGAAGCCGTGGCCCTCTCTGAATACTTCCACGTTGCTCCGAGCGCCGCCAGAGCAACGTGTCGAGAACTGGCCAAGAGGCTCAGGAATTGGAGGGTCGTCGCCCGCAAAGAAGGCATCGCCGAGGCCTCCATCGAATGGATGGGCGAAGGAATCGACCGCCAACTTGCAGAATTAGCGAACTGCTAGAAGTGTCCAGCAACATGGGGAAATTGAGTGTGGTATATTTATACCACACTCAATTTGGAGGTCTCATCATGCCAACAGCAGTGCCCGTCAGAGATATGAAAGACACGGCCGCATTCAGCGCCCTCGTTGAGCGGGAACGCGATGTGACCGTAACGCGCAACGGATACGAGGCGTTTCACTGTCTGTCTGCCGAAGAGTGGGCATCTCAACGCGACGAGGTGGCTAAAGCGAAACTCCTGTCCCGCATCATGCTCGCCGAGAAGGAAATAGCAAACGGCGAATACGAAGATTACGATACGTTTGCCGCACGAATAAAGGCAGAATATGACCTATAAGCTCGTCATCACGCGCGAAGCAGAACGAGAGTACGAACAAATCGTTGCATACCTGGCCAAGACGCTCGGCAGCCGACAGGCTGCATCCCACTTCATTTCATCTTTTGCGGAAAAGATCGAACTCGTGAGACAAAGCCCCAAAAGCCATCCCCCGTCGCATCTCCCCGAGCTCGCCGCCCAGGGCTATCGCTCCATGGCCGTCATACGCTATGTCGCGCTCTTCAAAATCAAAGATGGCCATGTGTTCATCACCCACATTTTCCATCAGTCCCAAGACTACGCGTGGTTGGTCTAAACACATCAATCGAGCTCGCAGAACGTTAATGCCAGGTCCTCGCGCCCAATATCCCAAACATTAGGAAAGAATTAGCATTCGCACATGTCCAGATTGCCGTACCGTAAGAGGCTAGGAAACTCTGCGGAAGGCGAGGTGGGCCATGCCCCGCATCTTGGTGGTGGACGACGAGGAGGCAATTGCCGAGCTCATCGGTGTATACCTGCGCAACGAGGGATTTGATGTCGAGATGTTCGGCGATGGCGCCCAGGCGGCCATACGGGCACTTGACCCACATGCCGCGCCGATCGATCTGGCAATTCTCGATGTGATGCTTCCCGGGTTGGACGGCCTGGAGCTATGCCGCCGCATCCGCGCGGAGCATGCCTATCCCATCATCATGCTCACAGCCAAAGGCGAACAGGCCGACCGCGTGGCGGGCCTCACCTTCGGGGCCGACGACTACGTAGTCAAGCCGTTCCTGCCCCTTGAACTCGTCGCCTGCGTTAAAGCCCAACTCAGGCGCGCGACCATCTATAATCCCGCCGAAGCCGGCGATGCTGCCGCGAGCTCCCCAGCATCCGGGCCAAGCCTGCTGGTACGCGGCGGGCTCGTGCTCGACATCTCCGCTCACGAAGCCACCCTCAATGAACGCCCGCTCCCCCTCACGCCCACCGAGTTCTCCATCCTCCAACTGCTACTCGAAGCCAACGGGGCCGTACTCTCGGCACGAGAGCTGTATTGCGGGGTCTTTGGCGAGGGATATTACGACAAGGGATCGGGCTCTATCACCGTACACATTCGACATTTACGTGAGAAGATGGGTGATTCATTTGAGGAACCGCACTACATCAAAACCGTCTGGGGATGCGGGTACAAAATTGAACGCTGAATCTCTTCGAGACCGTCTGACATCGCTAGCCCTGGGGCTCGCGGCGGCCGTATTGGGACTCACACTCATCCGAATCCTGTTCAGCGCGTTGTTCGATTTTATAGACACCTATATGAATGGCGCCTTCATGAGCTGGTTCGCCAGCCAGGTGCTGCAGACCTTCAACCTCGATGAACTGGGGCTGATGCCCCTTGACGTGTTGAGCCCGGATGGCGTGCGCTTCATGTTTTACCAGTTGGGCTTGGGCGCCCTTGCAACCCTGGTCATTGCCGTCGCCATCACGATGTTGATTGCGCGCCGTATGGAACGCAGGCGAACGTTGGAGGCCGTTTGCCGCCGCATCGACACCTTTATGAAGGGCGAGGCGCCGGCAGCCGATGTGTTTGGCCCCAGATTTGACGACGTCGCCCTGCGCATGACCGAGATAAAACGAACCATGCGCGATCGCGAGCAGGCGCTACGCGATGAGGCCTCCCGGAAGAACGACCTCATCACCTACCTGGCGCACGATCTCAAAACGCCGCTCACCTCGGTCGTGGGCTATCTTTCCCTGCTGGACGAGGTCCCGGATATGCCCGCAGAGCAACGCAACCGCTATACCGCCACGGCCCTGGACAAAGCCCGGCGTCTCGAACGGTTGATCAACGAATTCTTCGACATCACACGCTACAACCTGCAAAATATCGAACTCGAGATGGAGCCTGTCGACCTCTCGTTTCTTCTTGTGCAAATGCTCGATGAGTTCTATCCCCTGCTGAATGGGCACGGCAATACGGCCAAACTTGTCGTAGACGGCACGGAGATTACGGACGAAGAGCCCGAGCCGCTCATGATCGAGGGCGATGCCATGCGCCTGGCACGCGTGTTCAACAACATCCTCAAGAACGCGATCGCCTACAGCTCGCCCAATACACCCATCGCCGTTAACGTGGATACGGCCGATGCGGAACGCGTCCGCGTGCGCATAACCGACATGGGTCTGACCGTTCCCCCGCACAAGCTGCAGTCCATTTTTGACAAGTTCTATCGCGTGGACGAAACCCGTGCGACCTCGACAGGCGGGGCAGGCCTGGGGCTCGCCATCGCGCGCGAGATCGTCCACTTGCACGGTGGGGAAATCACTGCGCAGAGCTCCGGCGGCACCACGGGCTTCACCGTCGAGCTTCCAAGGCACAACGCCTAGGCCAGGCGGAAACTCCACAGGTTGGAGCACTGTAAAAGCACGCGCTCGATGTCCCAGGTCTTTTCACTTCGGTTGCGGCTGTTGGGATCTCGCACAACAAGCCGTCCGGACTCGTCGATGCCCGCCAGCACGATAAAATGGCCGGTCGTGGTAAAGTCGCCGGGACGGACGCTCGCGATAATGGGCACACCGGCAGCAAGGGCCTCGGACACACGCCCCGCATCAGCGGGCATCTCCTCACCTACCATGCCCAACTGAGCAGCGCCGACCGTCATGAGCTCCCACGATGTCATGCCGTCCACGGTGAACCCGGCATCCTCGCTCAGTCGAGCCATTTCCACGGGACCCCGATTCGTACGCCCCGTTAACGCCACATATACCATGGCGAGGCACGTGGGCCCGCACCCGTTTTCGCCAATGGTGCCGCCGGCGTACGGCTCGGTAGCCCATACCGGATCGATCTGATACAAATGCGGAATCGCACCGCGGCTCCACTCTCGCTTAGGCGTTGAGCGCGGGGCCGTCAGGGCATCCCATCCTGCCGCCACGGGCGCAGTCGGTCCCCCGTTGCGCCACGACGACAAGGCGATGGCGCCAATCGTCAGCATCGCAACCACGAGAGCGGCCGCGCGAATGCCGCGTCGCGGACGCCGGCCGCGCAAAGGGCCTCGATCGATGCGGCGCACACCACGGTAAACCGTGCAGGCGCCTCTGCCCCGCCGTTGAACGGGAAATGCCTCCGTGCGACCCGCCGGGACGCGATAGACGTCGCTCCCGCCATAATTCCCATCGCTATATGGGCGTTGACTTGCCAACATGCATTCCATAATGCCTCCCTTATCGCCGATTGCGCCCGTACGCCATCGATAGGGAGAATATGGCCCTGCCCCATAAGAGGTCTTGAATGAAATCCTAAGGTTTTGCTAAGAGCGGCAGCTGCCCCAGCCTACTGTTCCATAAAAGCCGGGACCCGATCCGTCTTGTCAAACCTAACAATCTCGTCATCGGCCTGCAGATACAGCGTTCCGTGCAGGCCGTCCTTCGAGGTGAACGCAAGATGGACGGACCCGCATTCGCCGCCCGCCTCGTCCAGCAGCACGAAGCCGTTGGGCTCGGCCGAACGCTTGAACGTGCCGTTCATAACGTCACCGTGCTCGTCGACGTGCTGCCACCGCCCCTCCTCGCCAAGAAACGCAAGCGTTGACCGGCCGGGCTGCCGCTCCTGGAACATACCGTTGATGGCAAATCCCTCGGCAAGACCCCTCTTGATGACCGCGGTCTCGCGCGCCGACCACAGACCGAACCCCGCGCTCACCAGCGCGATTCCCAACGCAAGGGCGATCGCTCGATAGGAAACCGTCCGCTTATCCATACGAACCGCGCTCTCTGGGGAATCCCACTCCCCGGGAAACCCCGGCCGAATTACCTATGCATGTGATGATGATGCCCCGTGTAACAGATGGGCGAGACCACATGCATATACCGGCCGCGGACGGCATGCGATCAGGCTAAAACGTGCCGCTAGCAGCCCAATGCCAGCAATAACACGGCGATCAGCGCAAAAATCGCCAGCGACGCCAGCGCCTGCATATCCTCTTTAAGTGGAGTCACCTCGACCTCGGTGCCGTCTTCCATCATCAGCACATCGCCCAACTGATGCTGCATTTGTCCTCCATGCCTCATGGTTCTTCTCCTTCTAACACTGTACCGACTGATTGCTAACAACCCGTAAACTGCGCGTAAACTGCGGGCAAGATTACCGTTTGTTTACCGTTGAGTCCGGTTCACACGAGACCCGACTCGCAGAGCGCTTGCGCACCACGCGCACCAAGTACGCGCCAGCAACCAGCATGAGCACCGACACCGCCACGGCCGCAACGGCCATCTCCACCTTGCCCGCTCCCAGCGCCGAGGCGGCAACGGTCGAGGTGACGATCGAGGAGATCCGCCCAAACGTTGCGATAAGCACCACGGGACCAAAACCCATGCCGGTCAGGCCTGCAAAGTAGGTAAGGAAGTCCTTGGGCGTTCCGGGGACCAGGAATACGCAGAGCATCACGAGACCCATGCGGCGCGAATTGTGCAACCAGGAGAACCGCTCGACCAGGCTGCGGTCGAAGAAGAGATCGATAAGACGCCAGCCCCAGCGGCGCACCGCCCACCAGATCACGCAGGTCGCCGCACCCGACGCCGCTAGGCACATGGCCGTGCCCTCCCAAAAGCCAAAGGCGTAACCACTTGCCAGCTCAACCTGTTCTCCCGGCAAAAACGCCAGCAGCACCTGGACGAAGTTGATGAGGAAGAGCACAAGGCGGCTGGCGATGGCATGATCGGCCACAAACGCGCGAACCCGTGCGGGGTCGCCCAGCCAAGCGAGCACATCGGGCAGGTATTCCCAGCACAGCGGAAGAATGAGCGAGATCGTACCCACCGCGGCGGCCATCACGGCCCAACGCATGCGACGGCGGCGCACCGCGGCCTCGGGCGCCGAGGACACCGGCTCCTCGGGTGCCGCATCGCGCTGCGCGGCCCTCCGGCACGCCGAGCACGTTTCCTTGCGACGGCACGTTGCACAGTCCTCGCGCGGGAACACCGTTCCCGTCATTCCGAGCGGGCGCATGGCCGCGTCCGCACCATTCATGTCAACACGCATCTCGGACACCTCCCTGGTTGCCTACAACCAGTAGTGTCCAAAACGCGTGTCAACCCTTTGTCTACGCTGGAAGATTTTCGCCAGGAGCCTTGCACCCGCACTCAAACGTCGCCGTCACGCACGCCCCGCCGCACGAGCCGTTGGCCAACTCGATGTCGCCGCCGTGCAGCTCGGCCAACACGCTCGACACATTCAGGCCCAAGCCAAAGTGCTCGGCCGACTTGTTTTCGCTGTAGAACGCATCGCATGCGCGGTGCAGGGCCTCAGGCGAAAAACCATCGCCATCGTCTCGCACGCGCACAATCAGACGCCGTGGATCGCCGTTGTCCCCCACGCCCAGCTCGACCACCACCCGCGCGCGGGCGTGGCCGCATGCGTTGCTCAAAAGGTTGTCGAGCACTTCCTCCACCAGGGACATATCGAGCAAGAGCGCAGCGGCGGTACCCGAGTCCCCATCCATGCCCTCGACCGAGCGCACCTCGACCGCCAACTCGGGGGCCCGGGCCGCAACGACCTCGCGCGCGTGCCGCCTAAGCTCGTCCTCAGCCTCACGCAAGGCGAGCGGGGCACGGATCACCGCGCGATCCTCGAGCTTGCACACGCCGCTCATGGCATTGGCGTACGACTCCAAGCGGGCAACCTGCGCCTGCAAACGTTCAACCTGCTCAGATGTCACCTGTTTGCCCGCATCCACACGCATGCGGGCCAGCTCGGCCGTTCCCTTGAGCACCGTGATGGGCGTGCGCAGATCGTGGGCGAATGCCGCGTTGAGCTGGCGCCGAGACTCAGACGTGTGCCACAGGTGCCGCTGCGCCCTCAGCAGCTCGGCGCGCATGGCATCCAAGGTGGCACCCAAACGGGCCAGCTCGCGGCCGCGCACCGGCTCGATCTCAAAGTCGAGATCCTGCGAGCCAATCCGCTCGGCCGCGACAGCAAGCTCGCACAACGGCTCGGCGATGTTGGTGCGATAGAACCGGCGGAACATCACGATCGCCAGGCCGCCGTAGATCACAAAAGGCCCTACGCCCTGTACCATGTCGCTCACCGCAATGAAGGGAGAGCGCACGCCTCCGGCAAACGCGTAGTAGGCCACGTTGGAGATGCGGTCGGCCCCAAAGGCATCACGCAGGTCGATATCCGTAATCTGCTTGAAAGCCGCCACCGGATCCGCCCGCAGTGTGCGCTGCTGAGCGTCGTATTGGGCAAGGTTGTCTTGATCGAGCGCCACGACCTCCACCGCGCCGTCCTCATAGTTGGTAAACGAGGTGTCTCGGCCGGGTCCCAGATACTCCCCGTTAAGGCCCCAGTCCATCAAGCCGATCGCGCCCCGCTCGACGCCGGCCACGGTGGCATAGCTCTGGGACTGTTCGGGGTACGCACGCTGCGTCACGGCCGCACCGGACGTGGGGCGCTGCGCCCCCTCGTCCTCGCCCGTGGCCAAAAAAACTGCGAGCCCCTCGGCCCCGGGAACCGATATCTCAGTTGCGGGGCGCAGCTCGTGCGCAGCCGAGTCGTAGATATACGGACCCGAGAACAGCCAGCTATCCTCATCGATGCCCGTAACCGAACGCCGATAGACGTCCTCCACCGTCTCGGTCGCGCCGATCAGCGCCAGGCAGGCCGCCGTTGCCACAAGCAAGTACACCGACACGCAGGCGGCAAAGGTCACGCCGAGCGGGCGGGCCCTCCACCACGCGCGCGCCCGCTCGC
The DNA here is from genome assembly GCA_048183675.1 of Collinsella sp. Classification (GTDB taxonomy): domain Bacteria; phylum Actinomycetota; class Coriobacteriia; order Coriobacteriales; family Coriobacteriaceae; genus Collinsella. The sequence goes on from DBEYWP010000042.1 coordinate 59,874, forward strand.
GCAGGCTCGGCCGCTCAGCCCTCGGCGCACCGGCCTTCATCGGGCCACCCACTTATATCCCACGCCCCATACCGTCTCGATGGGGTCGGCCGCAACGCCGGCCAACTGGAACTTTTTACGAATACGGCGGATATGCTCGCGCACGAGCGAGGCGTCGCCCGTGCCATCCCAGCCCCATACGCGCTCGTAGATGGCATCGCGGTCGAAAACCTGGCCGGTACGCTTGCTCAGCAACGCAACGATATCGAACTCCAGGCGTGTGAACTCCACCGGCACCGCTGGCTCGCCCGCGCGGCGCACCTCCACCGAACGCTTGCCGTAATCGATCGTGAGCTCCCCAAAGAAGCGCACCGCCAGATCGTCCTGGCGCGACCGCCCCTCACGGGCCATGTGCGCGGCCACGCGGCGCCCCAGTACCGGCAGGGAGAACGGCTTGAGCACATAATCGTCGGCCCCGGCGGCAAACCCGTCGAGCTGATCAACGTCCTCGATACGCGCGGTAAGAAAAATGATAGGGCAGCTCAGATGCTCGCGAATGCGACGGCACACCTCGAACCCGTCCATGCCCGGCATGTTCACATCGAGCAGGATGATGTCGAACCCGCGCGGAGCAGCGACCAATGCCTCGGAACCGCTGTTCGCGCACCTCACCTCGAACCCCTCGAGCGTGAAATACTCCGCGAGCATATCCGCGATCTCGGCCTCATCATCCACCACGAGCATCCGCATGGCGTCTCCGTCCCCCGCCGCTGTCAATCCACCCGCATTGTCTCCCAAGCCTGTCTACTTTTTGTCGACAAATGCCCCGGAATTGCGCACGGCCGTCGCGCGCTTTTTAAGATTATCAAGCCCGCACATGCAGTCCCCGCGTTCGATTGCCTCCTCGCCGCGTTCGATTGCCTCTAGGCACTCCCTTTCGTACAAAGCCTCTTCGACCGCCTGGTTAATCGTCCGCTCCAGCACCTCCTCAGAACAAAATATGTATGCAGAGGCGCCGTTTTCCGTGATACGCAGGAGCTTTTCCTTTGCGGCATCTCGAACCTCACGAGAATTGCGCTGCAGCGCACTGACAGGATATACAGCATTCTTCTCGAACACCATAGCTAGCTCCTTATTTGCTCCATATAAAAGTGCCCGCACCGGCAACTCACAGCCGGTGCGGGCACTCAAAGGTTTTGGCGGACCGCTACTTCAGCTCGGGCCAATAATCCTTGTTGGCCTCGATCATCTCATCGAGCACTTCCTTGGCAACCGTCATGGACGGAACGGTTTTGTTGAGTGTAAATGCCTGGAGGGCCTTCTCGTACGAACCCTCGATACATGCCTCGACGATCAGCTTTTCGGAATTAAGCTGCTGCATCATGAGGCCCTGCTGGAACAGGGGAATGTTGTCGCGGCTGATGACCTCGGGGCCGTTCTTGCCAATGTAGGCAGGCAGCTCGACCATAGCGTCGTAGGGCATGTTGGGGATAGCGCCCTTGTTCTCGCAAATGACCAGGAAGCGCTGCTTGGTGTCGTTCTTCAGAGCGATAGCCAGATCGGCAATCCAGTCGCCGTGGCTGCCCGCATAGAACGTGCTCTCGTCGATCTCGCCCGTCTTCTCGTAGTGGTCGATGCCGTCGAAGAGGTTCTTCTCACGCGTCTCCTCAACCTCATTCGCACGGGTGCGCTCGGGGTTGGAATGCTCGACGAACTCCTTCTGCTGCAGGTAGTAGTTCAGATACGTGTTGGGCAGGTATTCCGGGAAGCACTCCATGATCTCGTACTCGCCCTTCCAGACGTAGTACCAGCTGCCCTTGGTGTGGCGGTTCTGCTCGGGGTGTTCGTCGGTGGTCTCCTCGGGCTTCTTGGACATCAGCGAGCTCATGCCCTTGAGGTAAGAATCGGGCAGCAGGATCTCATGCTCCTTGATGTACTCGCGCAGCTGCGGGAGCACCTCCTTGCCCTTGTGACGGATCGAGGTGAACCAACCAAAGTGGTTGAGGCCAAAGTAATCGTACTCAACATCCTTCTTGTCGATATCGAGCGCGGCGCAAACCACGTCGATGATCGCGATCGGCATGTCGCAGATGTTGATGATGCGAGCATTGGGACGCAGCACGCGGCAGCCCTCGGACACGATGGCGGCAGGGTTGGAGTAGTTGAGAATCCAGTAATCCTTCTTGGCGTACTTCTCAACGTCATCGATCAGCTCGACCATGGGGAAGATGGTGCGCATGCCATAGGCAAGGCCGCCGCAACCGCAAGTCTCCTGACCAACGCAGCCGTGACGCAGGGGGATCTTCTCGTCCTGCTCGCGCATGGCATAGCCGCCCACGCGCATCTGGGCAAACACGAAGCTCGCGTCGGTAAAAGCCGTCTTTTTGTCGGTGGTCACCGTGAGCTTGATGTCCAGGCCGAGGTCCTCGTGCAAAATCCAGTCCACGAGCACGCCGATCTTGCGCTGGCGCTCCTCGTTGATGTCGTACAGGCGAATCTCGTCAACGTCGAGCTCGTCCTTGCGCAGGGCAATGGACTTGACGATGCCGGGGGTAAAGGTGGATCCGCCACCACACAGAGTAATGATCATTGTTTACTGCTCCTTCTCAATTGCGTTTTCGACCTTGTCGCGCATCTCGGCAACCTTCATGCCAAAGATGATCTGGATATTGTTGCCGTTGCGGTTGATGCCGCTGTTGGGCACGTGGTTGATGAGGTTCTCATCAATGAGGTCCGGGTTCTTAACGTTCACGCGAAGACGCGTAAAGCAGTTCTCGAGCTCCTCGATGTTGTCCTTGCCGCCAAGACCTGCGACCAAGTCGGCAATACCTGCATCGACGCCCTCTGCAGGAGCTGCGGCAACAGCGCCCTGCTTCACCGCGACAGACGCGGCGGCCTCGCCCTCGGCAACGGACTCGGCGAGCTCGGACTCCTCCTCGCGACCAGGCGTGTGGAGGTTGAGCTTCTTAATAAGGAAGGTGAAGAGGAAGAAGTACAGAGCGGCGTTGACGACTCCAAGCACCAGCATAACCGGCCAGTTGGTCTTGTCGACACCGAGGACCAGGTTGGAAACCACGATGTTGATGATGCCGCCTGCAGTCGAAGCGGGCACGGAGAGGACCTTGAGCAGGACCAGGAAGATACCGGAAAGAACTGAGTGAACGACAAAGAGCACGGGAGCGGCAAAGACAAAGAGGAAGTCCATGGGCTCGGTGACACAGGAGAGCACGGCGGTGATGATCAGCGGGATGATAACGGCCTTGGTCTTATCCTTGTTCCCCTTGTAAGCGGTGTAGATAAAGGCGAGACCGATGCCGATGTAAGGCCACAGGTTGTTGAAGGTATAGCTGTTGAAATACGTGCTATCGGAGAAGGGCTGGCCCGTCATTGCCATCTCGGCGACACGGATGGGATAGGCGCCGGCGATAACCTGATCGCCCAGCGTCAAGGTGCCACCCATATCGGAGAACTGGAGCGGAGTGTAGATGAGGTGATGCAGACCGGTGGGAACGAGCAGCTTGTTGAGCATACCGTAGATAAAGAGGCCGATGTTGCCGGACTCCTTAATAATGCCGGCAACGGAGGAGATGGCGCCCTGGACAGGAGGCCAAACGATGCAGAAGCCCGCGCCCATGATCCAGGAGATGATGATCATGATTAGGAACGGAAAGCGAACGCCCGAGAACATCGAAAGGGCAATGGGGAACTGCTTGTTCGAGTACTTGTTGAACACGGCACCGGTGATGCAGCCAAGAATGATGCCGCCAAACACGCCGGTATCGAGCACCTGAATGCCCATAACGGTGCTCTGGCCGGTTCCGGTAAGACCGAGCATGCCGCTCGCATCGGCAAGAGAGCCGGTGGCGTTGAGCACGATGTTGTTAGCCTGCAGGAACAGGAAGAACGACATCAGGGCGATCAGCGAAGCATGGCCCTTGTTCTTCTTTGCCATGGCGCCGGCGATGCCCACGCAGAACAGAATCGAGAGGTTGTTGATGATAAACATCAGCGACTGATAAACAACGGCGCCCACAAGCTGGAACGGACCGGAGCCCAGTACGGGGACCAAAGCGCAGATGGTCTTGTTGGTCAGAATGATGCCCACGATGAGCAGGATGCCGGCAACCGAGAGATACATCATCGGCTGGACTATCGACTTCGCGAACACCTCCAACGGCGCTTTGAAATTGAACTTCTTTTTTGCGGTCATAGCGGTACTCCCCTTCCTTTTCCGCAAATTAAGACAGATGTGCCCTGGACAAGACCGTGAGCCTTACCTTATATCAATCGATGTATGGGCACGTTATGCCTAGAGACCAGGTTCTCCAAGCAGGTTAACAATGTGATATGCGAGATAACTCTTCTCGGCATCGGTAACGACAACGTTATGGGTAGACGACAAGTGGGCAGCTATGGCGTCCGCGCACGAGAATGCGCACGGATACGCCGTTTCATCGATTCGGAACAGCGCGTCGCCATTGATTTGCCCGGCCGCAGGATCGAGCGCTCGCTGTGCGAAAAACTGCAGGTGACGAACGAAACGTTCGTAAGGCAGCGAGGTGTCATCGAGGGTCGTAGCATAGCGCTCGGAAACAATCGCAAGCACGTCGCGAACAAGCTGGACCGAGATGATGAGACGGTCGGAGCGTTGCGGCATGGTGGCGTTGACGATATGCAGCGTAATAAAACCCTGCTCTTCTTCGCTCATCTGGATGCCCATATACTCCTTGACAATCTGCAGCGCACGGCCCGCAAGCGCATACTCCTTGCGATAGAACTGCTGGATCTCGAGCAGCAACGGATTCTCGCAGGGGACGCCCTTGCGCTCGCGCTCCAAAGCAAGGCTGATATGGTCTGCAAGAGCAATGAGAATCTTGTCGTTGACATCAACATTGAGCTCTCGACGGAGCATCTGAACAATGTCCTCGGCAATCACGAGGTTGACGGTGGGGATGGACTCCAAAAGATGTGCCAAGCGGTCAATCGTACGCGAATCCTGAGAAGTGCCCTCCTGCAGCGCATAGGTCTTTTCGACCGACGCTTCATCGATAGCGTCGCCGGCATGACGGCCAAAGCAGAGGCCTCGACCGATGACAATGAGCTCGGAGCCATCGTCCGAAACGACCATTGCGACGTTATTGTTGAAAACTCGCTTGATAACCACGGTACCCACCACAAGAATTTACTCGGAAAGCCAGACGACAGGCTCTTTAACAGCAACAGGACCGGAAGCATGCTTACGAAGAGTCGATTTCTCCGAGCGCTCGCACACGATAACGAAGACCGTGGGATCGAAGCCGGCGGCGCGGACCGCGTCGAAATCGACCTCGACGAGGGGCTGGCCCGCGTCGACATGGTCACCCTGGGCAACAAGCGCATGGAAGCCCTTGCCCTCGAGTTTAACAGTGTCGATTCCGATATGCAGCATCACCTGAGCAGAGCTGTCGTCGGACATGATGCCCAGTGCATGCTCGGTCGGGAACAGTGCCGCGACGGTACCGGAGACAGGAGCGCATACCGTTCCCTCATGGGGAACCACGGCAACGCCATCGCCCACGGCACGGCTGCTAAAAGCGGGATCGTTGGTTTTTTCTAGGTGAACAAGCTCGCCGGAAACGGGAGCGAGGATTTCGAACTCGGAGGTTGCAGTCTTCTGCTCATCCGAACCGCCCATCAGGCGAGAAAAGAAACCCATGGTGACATGTCCCTTCATAAATATAGCCCAACCAAAATCAAGCGAATGCATCCATAGGGACACACCCGTTCAAAGACTTTGGTTAGGCCCACGTCCGAGGGACTCGGTAACCTTCCGCATTTCTTTTTACGGGGATTATTGTAGGCAACAGCAAAGCAAGAATAGTCATTACGACCGGTGAGCGGTATTTTTTCTTCGATAAACGGTATTTAAGCGGCACTTAGGGACACTCCTTGTTTGGTGCATTGGGGACAGATTACTTTGCACCAATCATGAGTTGCGGTGAAATAGGGACTGAAAAGCCGCTCAAAAGGCCAAAACAGTCCGTATTCCACCGCAACTTCAAGACGTTGGTGTATATGAAGCTGTCCCCCTTGCACCAAAAAGGGCTCCGAGTAAAAACATGCCCGGAGCCCTCTGGTCGCCTCGACTTAGAGCGCGACGCGTATGTTACTTGCGCTTGCCGCCGCCGTCGCCGGGGCGACGGGAGCTGCCACCGCGCTTGCCACCACGGCTGTTGCCATAGCTGCCACGGTTATCGCGACCGCCGGCACGGCCGCCACGGGAGCCGACCTGGTTGCCGCCACGAGCGCCACGATAGCCGCCACGGCGCTCCTCGCGGGTGTCGTCGTAGTTGCGCCAGTCATCGCGACGATCGCGGCTGGCACGCGGATCACGACGATCGCGCGACTCACCAGAGCGGCCAGCGCCGCTGCGGCCGCCATTGCCGCGAACGCCCTCGCGACGCTCACCGCCACGGCCACCGCGCTCGCCATCGCGACCGGAACGGCGGCGGTCGCCCGCACCGCGCTTGCCACCGCGCGAACCGCGGCCCTCGTCCTCGCGCTCGACACGACGACGGCCACCGCGATCATCATCCTCGCGACGGCGGCGATGCGCCTCGCCCTGGAACTGCTTGGCGCGGCGCTCGGCACGGTTGCCACGCGGGGCCTGCTTGACGGCGTCAGCACCGCCGCGCTCCTCGGCAGCCACCTCGCGAGCCACGCTCTCCACGGCCTCGTCCACGCGAGCCTGAACGCCCTCGCGCACGCGGGTCTTGCCGCCGCGCTTGGGACGGCTCGGGCGCTCGCCGTCGCCGCGACGCTCGTCGCGACCGCGGTTGGAACGACCGGCCACATCGCCGTAATCGTCGCCGTTGCGCTTGCCGTCGCGACGTGCCTGCTCGAGCTTCTTCTTGCTCTTGGACTTGCCGCGCTTAGTCTTCTTCTTCACCTTAAAGGCCGCAGGGTCGCGCTCGGGATCAACCGCAGGCGGGTTGGGACCCACGTGCAGGTCGCCGGCCTCGTAGATGTCGGCGGTCTTGTCCATGAGCTTCTCGATCTCGTAGAACTCGTCGACGTCCTGCTCGGTCACAAACGTGATGGCCCAGCCCAACTCGCCGGCGCGGCCCGTACGGCCAATGCGGTGGATATAGTCGGTCGGCTCGGCCGGCACGTCAAAGTTCACGACGTAGCGCACGTCGCTAATGTCGATGCCGCGGGCGAGAACATCGGTTGCCACCAGCACGTCGACGGTGCCGTCGCGGAAGGCAGAAAGCGCGCGCTCGCGCTGGGCCTGGCTGCGGTTGCCGTGAATCGCGGCGGCCTTGATGCCCTTACGCTCCAGACGACGGCAGCAGCTGTCGGCGCGATGCTTGGTGCGCATAAAGACAATGGTGCGCTCCGGGCCCTCCTTCTTGAGAAACTCGGGCAACAGGTTATTCTTGGCCTCGATGGACACCGGGAACACAAACTGGTCGACGGTGTCGGCGGTCGACGTGGCGGGCGCGATCTCCACGCGGGCCGGGTCGCTCACCAGGTCGGTGATCTCGCCCACGGCCTCCTCGTCGAGCGTCGCCGAGAACAGCAGCGTCTGGCGCTCGGCCGGCGTCTCGCGCACAATACGGCGGACGGCGGGCAAAAAGCCCATGTCGAGCATGCGATCGGCCTCGTCGAGCACCAGCACCTTGACCTCGTTCAGGTGGCAGGCGCCCTGCTCGATCAGGTCGACCAGACGGCCCGGCGTGGCGACCAGGATATCGCAGCCGTACTTGAGTGCCGCGGTCTGCGGCTTGTAGCTCACGCCACCCACGACGGTCACGGCGACATGGCCGGTGACGTCGGCGATCTTGCTCGCGACCTCGTCGATCTGCTGGGCGAGCTCGCGCGTGGGGGTGATGACGAGCATCACGGGGCCACGGCCGTTGCCCTCGGGCTTCTTGGCGCCGCGACGACGGTTGCGGCCGCCGCGCTCACGCACGGGCTTGGGCGGAGCGATGTGCTCCAGATTGTTCATGGTCGGCAGCAAAAAGGCGGCCGTCTTGCCGGTGCCGGTCTGGGCGGCGGCAAGCAGGTCGCGGCCCTCGAGCACCACGGGGATCGAGCCGGCCTGCACGGGCGTCGGCGCCGTGTAGCCCAGGCTCTCGATAGCACGAAGCATCTCGTCGGAAAGCCCCAGCTCGTCAAAGGCGGGCAGGCTCTCGGTAGCGGACTCGACGGCCTGGGCAGCATTTGCCTCGTCGGCGGCATCGAAGGCAGCCTGGGTCATGGCCTCGCGGGTCTCGTCCAGAATCTCGGCGTCGGTGACGTCGGATACAGAATTACGCATATGTTGTTGTTCCTTATCTGCACGCGCTATGGGCACGGCATGCGGCCGCGCTGGCGTGCTTGGTAGTGCGCTAATACATACAAAAACGGGTGCGCACAGAGAGGACGTTGCTCAGCACGCTGGCGATCGCTTTGGCAGCCCTATCACGCGCCGTCCAGACGCAGCAGCTCTAAGCGATGGAGCAGATTCGCCGCCGGTTAGTATACCCGTACTCCGTATGCCCCCACGTAAACCACAGATGACGAGGCGGACGAGGTGGGCCCGGCTGATTGTCTCAATCTGTAACAGATGCAGGGCAAAACCGAGTCCAAATGTTACAGAACAAGACAGAGGGGGATTTCCGTCCAGTCCAAACCAAATCTCTCAGGCTTCCTGCAATTTCGAACATGTGGCCTATAATGTTGCTTTGGTTACGCTATATATTGCGCAGCCATTTAATACGTCGCCCACCGGGGGCCATTAATTCCTATCGCCATATTGGCTAGGAAGCAATCAAAGGAGGTACCCGTGGCAGCAGAGACGCCTTGCTCGGTCCTCTATAACGATATTCGCTCGTTCGGCGGTCTTAAACATCTCGAGATCGCCCGAATGCTTATCAATGGAAACTCTTATCTCGGCAGTACCCTGCTCGAGAAATGCTCTTCCAACCGCTCGTATCTCACCCGTTACATCGTCCATCGCAAGCCTGACCAGTGCGCGCCCGCCATCTACAGCGACTTTACCGTCACCACGCTCAACCTTTCCGCGGCAATCTGCAGCAAGCTCGGCGGCGGCGAGTCCGCCTATCGGGCAATCGCCGAGCACTATCGCGGTCCGGCCGCCAACGAAATGATGTCGGCTCTCACCAGCTACAAGCTGGACAGCCGCCTATATGCAAATGCCCTCAATCGCATCGACAACTTTAACGGCAATACCGTGCGCGAGAAAAGCACGCTTTACCTTATGCTCTTTGTGGCAACGGGGGCGCTCGCCGATCCCGTTCAGAGCGTGGCCACCGTCGAGCGCTTTTGCGACAGCAAGACGGGCGGGCACTTTGGCACCACCGAAACTACCGTCGGACGTGGCTTTATGAGCAGCCTGGAGCAGCCGCGCACCGTCGCCCCCAACCTCGGTCTGCTCAGAACCCATGCCGACAACTGCGCCGACATGCGAATCCATCCCCTCACACGCGATCCGCGCGGCACCGTAATTGGTTCTTTGCCCAAAACCTCGCCCAGCATCACCGATGTGGGCGCCGACGCATCGCGCGAGCATCTTCGCATTTGGCTTGAGGGTGAGCACTGGTACGCCCAGGGCCTTGGATCGACCAACGGCACGGTACTCGAATCGGGTGCAGGCGACGGCGATATTGTGATTGAGCCGCCGCGCGACCAACGCGAGCCCGGCAAGATCTATCCCCCCGTGGAAATCGCCAACAGCGACAGGCTCCATCTGGGTCTCTACACGACATTCCTTGTCATTGTGGACTAGCACGGACGGCGATCGGAAGACGGTCGCCGTCCGTCTTTCGTCTTCTACCTTCTGCGTCGTAAACGACAATACTCAGCGGTATACGTGGGCAGTGCGGCTATCATGGTACTTTACCGATATCCGCACTGCTCACGTATACGCGCGGCAACCCATGCCAGACAAAGGAACGCCATGGATACTACCGATAGCGCCTATGGCGACAAACTCATCCGTCTTGACACGTTCGACACCGCCGTGGCGGTCGACCCCAGCGCCGAGGACGACGCCAAGCGTCGGTTTATGACGCTTATTCTCCAGACGGCCCACCGCAACAACGGCAACATCGGACACGTGCTGCGCGCGACCAACACGAGCGGCGAGGTCTTTGCCGTCAAGCTACTCAAGGACAACGCCATCCTTTCCGGCCAAGCCCCCGACCGCTCCGCCGAGCAATCGGCAGCGCACCTGGCCAGCACCGCCGCGCTGTTCGAGGAGTACCGTCACTTGTGCACTGTCTCGCACCTGCGCGGATTTCCGCGCGTCTATGGCTACGGATCGTGCGAGGATGACCCGCTCATCCTCATGGAGTGGGTCGAGGGAACCTCGCTCAAGCAGGCGCTGCCCTTGCTTCCGCACGATGCCTCGGGCGGGCTGACCACCCAGATGGTCGCCGCCGTCGGAAACGCCGTGCTTCGCGCACTCTTGATGACCCAAGGCCTCGTGAATCCGGTCGTCCATCGCGACCTTTCGCCTGCCAATATTATGTTCCGCACCACCAGCCGAACGCTCGAGCAGCAGATCGCCGATCGCTCCTTTGACCCCTGCCTCATCGACATGGGCTCCGCGACCATGGCTCTCGGCGACGACACGATCACCCGACGCGCCGACATCTGACGCTTTGCCACGCCCGCATACGCCGCGCCCGAGATGCTCACGCAGGATATCGAAGGCATCGCGGCCCTTCGCCGTTCGCCGGCAATCGACGTCTATGCGCTTTCGAGCATTCTGTACCAGCTCTACAGCGGTCGCAAACCGTTTGACTTTGAGTCGACGGACGCCGCTGCAACCGGCTCATTCTATCTCGTAAAGACCAAGACCAAGCCGGCACCGCTCGAGCCGCGCTGCGAGGGCGATGAAGCGCTCGTCCAGATCATCATGAAGGGTCTCTCAGTCGAGCAGTGCGATCGTCCCACCGAGCAGCAGATGCTCGAGGTGCTCTCGGCATACCTCACCGACGCCGAATCCGAAGGCCGCGAAGGTGCAGGAGACGAGGCCGCAATTGATATCGATTCTGGCACGCACCTTAAGGTCGACGTCGCCGGCGAGCGCGCACGAGAGATCCTGAATCAGGCCCGCCACGATGCCATGACCCGCCGCCGCTTTATTATCGGCGGCGCTATCGCAGCCGTTGCGGGGCTCAGCGTTATCGGGGCGGCAACCCATGGCTTTGGCATCCCCGACTACCTCGACGGCATCCGCGGTTCACTTGACGACTACACCTGGGATCAGCTGCAGGAGATTTCGCTCAAGATTAAGGCCGCCGAGACCCGTAGCGAGGCACGCGAGATTGCCAAGCGCTATCACCTGCTCGATGCCGATGGGCATATCCCCTATCCGTGTACCAAGCGCGTGAAACTCACCAACGGGCTGGAGGTCGGCGCGCAGCTTGTGGGCATCCGTCACGATGAGCTTCTGGACGGGACGGGCAAGGCCGGACTGACGTTTATGTTCGACGCGGGTATTGCCGAGCGCAACGCTGCGGCTGAACCGCCGAGCGCCGGCTGGGCAGTTTGCGAGCTGCGGGAATGGCTCGACGGCGACGGCCTTAAGCTGCTGCCCAACAAGTTGCGCGCGCTCATCAAATCTGTCAAAAAGGTCTCGAATAACGCTGGCGCCGCCAACAGTGCATCGTGTCTGAGCGAGTTGCCCGCAACCCTTTGGCTGCCCGCCATGGTCGAGCTGTGCGGTACGCAACCGCCCGATTCGTTTGCCAAGGACTATCACTACCTGGCAGAAATCTACAACGGCGAGGGCAAGGAGTATCAGCTCTTCCGCGAGCTCAAGGTGAGCCCGTATTCCACGAACGAGACGATGGTCCGCCAGTGGAAGGGCAAGGACACCTGCTGGTGGGAGCGCACGGTGAGCCCCGACTCATCGGAGACCGAAGGCACGCTCTACATAAACCGTGTGGGCCACGACGGCGACGTCTTTACGTACGCAACGCCTGCGGAAAAGCCAAACAAGCTAACCTGTGTGATTCCCGGGTTCTGTATCTAGGCGGCGGGCGTCTTGCCGTGACGGGACCCCTCCCCGGCAGTTGTCTCGATTTGTAACACTAGCTCGGCAGATACAGGTCTAGATGCTACAGAACGAGACAAACCCCAATCCCGCGAGACAACATCTCAATCTGTAACAGTAAGGGGTCAAAAACCTCTCTAGATGTTACAGATCAAGACATTTGAGTTGGCCGCGGACGGTCTGTCTCGATCTGTAACAGTAAGGGGTCATATTTCCCGCCAGATGTTACAGATTGAGACATTGAGTTTATTGCTGAAGGTTCGTCTCAATCTGTAACATCTGGAATCCAAAAACCGGTCTAACTGTTACAGATGGAGACAAACTCAAACCTCTCAAAACAAAATCTCAATCTGTAACAGTTAGAGGTCATTTTCCCCGCTAGATGTTACAGATCGAGATATTGATTTGCCGCCGGAGAGTTTGTCTCATTCTGTAACAGCAGCTCGGCAAAAACTGGGCTAGATGTTACAGATTGAGACGAAGACGGGGATGGTGCACCAACCCGGCAGCCACCCTCATCTGTAGCGAAATGTCATACATTTCTTTCTGTACTGTACACCCCCAGGGGGTATGGGTGTATAGTATCAGCAGGTTAACAATTCCAACACCGAACCACAGAAAGGAGAAGCCATGGCTCAAGATAAGTTCGACGTGGGCGGCATGACGTGCGCCGCCTGCCAGGCGCATGTGGACCGCGCCGTGAGCAAGCTCGACGGCGTCCAAAGCGTCGCGGTCAACCTGCTTGCCGGCTCCATGCTGGTCGACTACGACCCCGCGCAGGTCACCCCCGATGACATCTGCACCGCCGTCGATCGCGCGGGCTACTCGGCCTCACCCGTCGACGCGGGCACCGGTGCCGCCGGCTCAAACGGCAGTGCGCAAGCCAGGTCCGGCGCCGCCCATATGGAGTCGCCCACCAAAAAGCTGGAGGCCGCCGCCTCCGCCATGCGCACCCGCCTCATCATCTCGATCATCTTCCTCATCCCGCTGTTCTACATAGGCATGGGGCACATGCTCGGTTGGCCACTGCCCGGCGTCTTCACCGACCACACCCACAGCATGACGCTCGCGCTCACCGAGCTCGTCCTGCTCATCCCCATCGTCTACGTCAACGACGCGTACTTTATCAACGGGTTTAAATCACTCGCGCACGGCGCGCCCACCATGGACGCCCTCATCGCCGTCGGCGCCACCGCGTCCATCGCCTGGTCGCTCTACGCCATGTTTATCATGGCCGACCAGCTGGCCGCGGGCCAGGTCCACGAGGCCATGATGACGGGCATGGACAATCTGTATTTTGAGAGCGCCGGCACGATCCTGTCGCTGGTCACCGTGGGCAAATACCTCGAGACGCGCAGCAAGTCCAAGACCGGCGGCGCCATCGAGGCGCTCATCGACCTGGCGCCCAAGACCGCGACCATCGTGGTCGACGACGGCACCGAGACCGCTGTGGACGTCGACGCCATCCTTCCCGGCCAGGTGCTGCGTGTGCGCCCCGGCGAGTCCATCCCTGTCGACGGCGTCGTACTCGAGGGCGCTTCGGCCGTGGACGAAAGTGCGCTGACCGGCGAGTCTATCCCCGTGGAGAAGACCGCCGGCGACACCGTCAACGCCGCCACCGTCAACCGCACCGGATCGTTTACCTTCCGCGCTACGCGTGTGGGCGCCGACACGTCGCTCGCCAAGATTATCCAGCTCGTCGAGGACGCCAACGCCACCAAGGCGCCCATCGCCCGCATGGCCGACAAGGTCGCCGGCGTGTTCGTGCCCGTGGTGTTTGCGATCTCGGCCGTGACCTTTGCGGTGTGGATGGCACTGACCGGCAGCATAAACGAGGCGCTCACCTCCGCCGTGGCCGTGCTGGTGATCAGCTGTCCGTGCGCGCTGGGCCTGGCCACGCCCGTCGCCATTATGGTCGGCACCGGCAAGGGCGCCGAAATGGGCATTCTGTTTAAGAGCGCCGAGGCGCTGGAGAACCTACGCAGCGTGGGCACCGTGGTGCTCGACAAGACGGGCACCGTCACCCGCGGCAAGCCGGCTGTGACCGATATCACGGTAGCCACGCGCGCTGACGGCTCGCCCGCCATGAGCGAAAAGGCATTGCTCAAGCTGGCCGCTGCGCTGGAGCGCTCAAGCGAGCACCCACTGGCCGAGGCGATTATGGCCGAGTGCGAGGCGCGCGGAATCGTCGCACGCACGGTCGAGGACTTTACCGCCGTGCCCGGGCGAGGCGTTACGGCACGCGAGGGGCAGAATGTCATCGCCGCCGGCAACGTGCGTCTGATGGACGAGCTGGGCGTGAAGGTTCCCGCCGGCCTTGCCGAACAGTTCGCGGCCGAGGGCAAGACGCCGCTGTTCTTTGCCAAGAACAGCGAGCTTGTCGGTACCATCGCCGTGGCGGACGAGGTCAAGGAGACGAGCGCCGGGGCCATCGCCGCACTGCGCTCGCTTGGCGTCGACGTGTGCATGCTCACCGGCGACAACCGCGTGACGGCCGAGGCCATCGCCCGCCGCGTGGGGCTGAGCAGCGAGCAGGTCATCGCCGACGTCCTCCCCGCCGACAAGGAACGCCACGTGCGCGAGCTGCAGGATGCGGGCAGCAAGGTCGCCATGGTGGGCGACGGCATCAACGACTCCCCCGCCCTGGCGCGCGCCGACGTGGGCCTTGCGATCGGCACCGGCGCCGACATCGCCAAGGAGGGGGCAGATGTGGTGCTCATGCGCAGCAACCTCATGGACGTCGCCCGCGCCATCGAGCTGTCGCGCGCCACGATCCGCAACATCAAGCAGGACTTGTTCTGGGCGCTGTTCTACAACGGCATCGGCATTCCGCTTGCCGCGGGCGTGTTCTTCCCTCTCACGAGTTGGCAGCTCTCGCCGATGTTCGGCGCCGCGGCCATGAGCCTGTCGAGTGTCTGCGTCGTGTCCAATGCGCTGCGCCTGCGAACCTTTAAGCCGAAAGTGGCAAAATAGGCTCACCATTCAGTCCATTTAGAACGGGTTTTCCAGATGCCCGAGATTGACCTGAAAGAGGAGCGACGCGTACTTTGATACGCGAGCGACGGCTTGAAGGTCAAGGTCGGGTGCCTGGGAAAGCCGACACAACAGAGAGGAATATCCATGCGTTTCACAATTAAGACTTCCGGCCTTATGTGCGGCCACTGCGACGCCACCGTCGAGACGGCGCTGCTCAACGTTGCCGGCGTGACCGATGCCGACGCCGATCACGAGACCCAGACTGTCCAGGTGGAGTGCGCCGACACCGTGACCGCCGAGCAGCTCGCCGCCGCCGTCGAGGGCGCCGGCGAGAAATTCCATGCCCTGTCCGTAACCGCCGCGTAGCAGGCGCTGCCTACTCAATCCTCAGAAGTTGCGGTGAAATACGGACTGTTGGGCCGCCCTAGGCCTTTGAACAGTCCGTATTTCACCGCAACTGACGGGGGCATCCGGAAGATCGACCAGAAACGAGGACCCGCCATGATGGCAGACCACAAATCGGTGACCCGCATGCTCAAGACGGCACGCGGCCAGATCGACGGCATCTTGCGGATGGTCGATGAGGACCGCTACTGCGTCGATATTTCCACGCAGCTCATGGCAACGCAGGCGCTCATTGCGCGCATCAACGCCGACGTGCTCAAGGCGCATATCGAGGGCTGCGTGACTTCGGCAATCGAATCGGGCGACGAAGATCTCAAAGCCGCCAAGCTCGCCGAGATCGAACGCGTCGTCGACAAGCTCTCCAAGTAATTGGGGCATTGGGGACAGGTATGTTTGCACCACATTGGTGCAGATTAACCTGTCCCCCTTGCTCTAAATCGGGTATAAAGGCGTGCAGCATATCGAACGAAAGGCAATTTGCATGAATGACTTTATGAAGGGTCGCAATGGTGCCGATGAACTCACCATCGTGATGGGTTTTGCCGGCATCGTCATCGCGATGGTCGGATCGATAGCCCGCATCCAGTGGCTCAGCTGGATCGCCATCGCCGTTATCGTGATTGGCGTGCTGCGCGGCCTGTCCAAAAACGTCGACGCACGTCGCAAGGAGAACGAGGCCTTTGTCGCCGCGACCGCGAACGTCCCCGGCCTGGGCAAGTTCGTCGCCAGCTTGGGCGGTAGAACTGCAGCGGCCAGCACCTCGCGCGCGGCCGGCACCAGCAAGGAAGACTTTGAGCGCGCCAAGCGCACGGCCAAGAAGATGTGGAAGGGTCGCAAAACCACGGCATACCTCAAGTGCCCCAACTGCGGCCAGATGCTCTCCGTTCCCAAGGGCAAGGGCAAGATTCGCGTCACCTGCCCCAAGTGCCACGTCAAGATGGAGACGCGCTCCTAGCCGCCATACCATGGGACAAAATAAAAGCCGAGGCCTCGTGTTGAGACCTCGGCTTTTTTTGATTATGACAAAGGGACCGTCCCTTTGTCACACCTATGCTACGCCATCGCGGGCGAGCTCCTCGGCAAGCGCTTCGGCAGGCATGGCCATAATCGCGTCGAGCTCGGCGTCCACCTCGGGAATGCGCTTCACCTTGAGCTTGCGCACCAGATCGCCGCGACACATCACGTGCGTCGGCTCACGCAGTGCGCACAGGTCATCGAGCGGGTTCTTGCGTGTCACCAGGATATCGGCGGCCTTGTCGCACTCGATTGTGCCGGTCTCGCCGCCCAGCCCCAGCAGCTCGGCATTGACCTGCGTGGCCGTATGCAGCGCGAAGGCGTTACTCACGCCGACATACTTGGCAAAATAGGCCACCTCACGCCACATGTCGTACTGCGTCACGAACGGGCAGCTCGAGTCCGTGCCAAGGCCCACCTTAACGCCAGCTTCCAGTGCGGCACGGGCGCTCTCAATGATGCCCGAGCACACGATGTCGCCGTTCTTCTTTTGCGTATCGGTCGAATGGGTCTTTTCCGGGTCGAGCAATACAAACGGCAGCGCCGGGCTGATAGTGCAGGTAACGCTGGGCGCACGCCCCTCGAGCTGCGTGCCCGCGGCGCCACGGTACAGCTCCAGGATCTCGGGCGTCAGCGGAGCGCCGTGCTCAATCGTGTCAACGCCGGCCTCAAGTGCGGCCTTCACACCCTCGGTACTCTCGACATGGGCCATAACCGGAAGGCCCATATCGTGCGCCGCCTTGCATGCCGCCGCGGCAACCTCCACCGGCATACGCAGCACGCCCGGCTCGCCCACCTCGGTCGCATCGAACACGCCGCCCGTCACGAACAGCTTAATGACGTCGGCACCACGCGCGTACAGGTCGCGCACCTGTTCGGCTGCCTCGGCGGGACTGTTGGCCACCTGGGCGAACAAGCCCGCACCATGGCCGCCCGGCACCGTGACGCCCGTTCCCGGCGCCACCAGACGAGGACCTTGATACTTGCCGGCGTCGATGGCATTACGAACGGCGATGTCGGCAAACAGTGGGTCGCCCGCGCCGCGCACCGTGGTCACGCCGCTTGCCAGTTGTTGTTGGGCGCTGCCCTTAAGAATATGGCGCACGATGGCGCGCCCCACGGGATTATCGAGCTTCTTCATCAGCGCGCCCGCATCGCCGGCCGAGACAGGCTTGCCCGAACCGCACAGATGCACATGCATATTGATGAGGCCGGGCATGAGATACGCACCCGCCAGGTCGATAACCTCGGCACCCGCAGGCGCCTGCGCCACAGCACTCGGCCCCATCCACGTGATGACACCGCGCTCAACAGTCACGGCCATATCGGGTTGCGGCTCCATATCCTCCGAACCATCCAGGACGGTCGCATTGATAAACAACGTGGAACGATCGGCAGACGCCATATCGAGCTCCTCCCCCTCAGAAAACTTGAACATCTGTCCATTATTATCCAGTGTAGCCCGATTGCCACAGACATATCGGTTAACGGAGGGAAGAGGGGATGTGGGGGACGGAATACGCTGCAGTCCCACCCCAGCGACACCAGAGAAATATCTCGATCTGTAACAGATACAGGGTTGTTGGGCCCCTTGATGTTACAGATCGAGACATTCGGTCGACGTTTCACCGGTTTGTCTCGATCTGTAACAATTACGAACTCAAACAACTTATAAACGTTACAGATCGAGACAAAACCTCTCAGCGCCCATACCACTGGCGTCTCCACTCCTCAGCCAATTCAGCCTGCCGAGGAATACCCGCCAACCTCATTTTCTCGACCAGCTTCCCCGGGTCTTTGAGTTCGTTAAACGTAAACCGAAGCACCTTATGCCCGAGCATTGTCAGATGAGATTCCCGCTGACGCTCTGCCACGAATGGGTCGACCGACTCCCGGCCCTCACCGTTCTGCAAGGTGTACTTCCCCTTTCCGTCGAGCTCGCCGATGACACACGTCCCGTCCTCGAGCCGCCAAAAATAGTCGACGCGAAACACCTGGCTCGGATCGAGCGGGTCGCGAAACTCCACCTGCAGCTCCGGAACCGGAAAGCCGTACGCAATAAAGAACGCTCGGAACCGAGACTCGCCGCCGTTTTCGGACAGCCCGTCCGCATACGACGCAATCACCTGTGCCCTGCGATACCCTCGCCTGCCCTCGCAATCGACGCGGAGGCGCTCGCACAAATCCCCACGTGATACGCCTTTCGCCCGCAGTGCAGAATCGGCAATCGCCAACCCGTAGGAGAACGGCGCACGCAGCAAGCAATCCTCCACCGTGCGCCAAAACGACGTCACCCGCACGCCGTCGACGCGCTCGAGCGCACCCGCAATCTGCGGACGCAACAACCTGCACCCGCCGCTCAACGTCACCGAACAGCAAGTCTTAACAAGGAAACGCGGCCCGAGCAGATCATTCGGCACCTCCAGACCCCATATCAGCGCGGCGTCATATCCCCAAAACGCCCAATCGGGATGAAATTCCGCAAGCCCTTTGATAGTCCTCAGCGCTCGCTCCGCCGGCGTCAATGCATCCCAATCATGCTGAAAACAGAACAGGTACGGCTCGGGCTCCGCGATATCGTCGGTTCCAACATGGCGTCGCAGCCACATGAGCTCGGTATTGTCATGCGTTGCGAGCAGCGCACCTTGCTTGGCCGTCTCCGTGAGCCGCGCGAGCATCCTATTCCGCGCCAACGTGTTGCGAGTCGTATGTTTGTGTTTGAGAACGGTATTAGACACTTTCATCACCACCACGTCAGACAAATGGACCATCGTCACCGTGCCTCCGCTGGCAAATGTCTTGATCTGTAACAGGAAGACAGTCTTTGAGCCTCTAGTTGTTACAGAACAAGATCTTTCGGCAGCCGCCAACCTTCCGTCTCAATCTGTAACAGTTAGACGTTCTCCAGCCCCCAAACGTTACAGATTTAGACAAACCAGCGGCGCCCAAGCGTTCGTCTCGATCTGTAACAGGTAGACCGGTTTTTATCCCTAAACGTTACAGATTGAGACAAAGTCAGGGCTGTAGGGCGACACCAGTCACATCCCCTACTCCCACTCCTGCTCGTAGATGTTGAGGGACTTTACGTAGCGCCCCTGGGCGCCCATGATGTCGCGGACCAGGCGCAAAAAGAAGCTGATACGCGAGGTGTCGAAGCCATCTTCTAGGTCTTCCGGATGGACGGCGCCGGGCCCGTCGATCGCCGTATCGCTCAGGCGCGCTATGTCGTAGAGGTAGAGCTGCCCCGCCGTCAGCCAGACATCGTCGACGCAGACGAGGCGCACCGCAATCGCACCGTCGCTCCAATGCTCCTTTTGCACGATATGCGGGTCGTAGACATCAAAGCGACGGTCGGTGCGCGTATCCTTCAGCGCAACCGTGCCGTTCGCAGGATCCTTGCCCAAAATGCCAAAGCGCGAGAAATACTGTGTGTCGCGCACCTGCTCGAGCCGCTTGAGCGAGGCAGGCGAAAGCGATGCCGGTGGCTCGTCAACATACAGCTCGAGCAGCGTCTTGCCATGGCGATAGGGGCGCTCGAAGAGCAGCCAATCGGTAAATGCCATGTTGTAGGCCATGATTTCGTTTTGCGAAGGCTCGGTGCAATAGCTGAGCCACGGGTCGACAATGATCTCGAACTGTTCGCGCGCCGGCTCCAAAAACTGGAACTTCCGCAGCATCCAAAAATGGGCCATGTCGGCAATATCGTTGCCGACGGCTTCGGCCAGCTGCGCTCGATCTAAAGCGTGATCAGTCATGGCATCCTCCTCAAACTGATGGACCTCAATTTGAGCTTACGAGGAGGGTGGGCAGCCACGACCAGCGCGGGCAAAATAGGCCTCCGGCTGCAAACCAGATGCTGACCAAACACTTGACGAAAAGCTTGACCGAAAATGCGCACCGCAACAAAACCGCAGGTAAACATAGACGGCCAACCCGCCCTTTTGAGCCAGATACCCGCAGCCACCACAGAGACAACAGGTGACCACAGCCCAAGAAGTCGACAAATGAACACCCGTACGTCGACAAACGAGCAAATCGCTCGCAAAGAGTGTCCCCAACGACTAGACAAAAATGACCAGTCATTGGGGACGTTCTTAAATGACTACTTTACAGCTCCAGCGCGTCGGCGACTTCGGCAGCGCAGGCCAGGGCGTCGGCCATAGCGTTCACCACGAGCGAGCTGCCGTTGCGCGCATCACCGGCAACATACACCGGCGCGGCATCCGCGGCGACGCCGTCGACACGCGCCGCAAGATGCGAGCCCTCGGCGGCCATCACAGGCAGCGGACGACCAGCAGTGGCAACGGGCACGCCAACGGCGTCGAACACACCGTGCTCCGGACCCGTAAAGCCGCAGGCGATGAGCACCAGCTGCGTCGGCACCTCGTGCTCGGAGCCCGCGATGCGCTCGGGCTTTCCCGCCGACCAGTCCAGATCGACCACGCGCAGGCCCGCGGCAGCGCCCTTCTTATCCAGCAGCACCTCGAGCGTATCCACGCCCCAAGCGCGCATCTCGCCGCCCATGGCAGCGATGGCCTCCTGCTGGCCGTAGTCGGTCTTCTTAACGTTTGGCCACTGCGGCCAGGGGTTGCTCGCCGCGCGCGCATCAGGCGCCGCCGGCAAGAACTCAAACTGGCGCACGCTGCGCGCGCCCTGACGCACCGCGGTACCCACGCAGTCGTTGCCGGTATCGCCGCCGCCAACGACCACAACGTCCAGGCCGCGCGCGTTCACCGCGGGCTCGCCGCCATCGAGCACCGAGATGGTCGAAGCCGTCAGGTAGTCCACGGCATACACCACGCCGGGCGCATCGATGTTCGCAGCAGAAAGCCCACGCGGGGCGCGGGCGCCGGCAGCCACCACGACGGCGTCAAAGCCATCGAGCTTGGCCGCCACCGCAGGGTTCGTAACGTCAGCGCCCAGCTCAAAGACGATACCCAGCTCGCGCATAAGTGCCACGCGACGCTCGACCACGGACTTCTCGAGCTTCATGTTGGGAATGCCGTACATGAGTAGGCCGCCCGGACGGTCGTCGCGCTCAAACACCGTCACGCGGGCGCCGCGACGCGCGAGCTCCCACGCAGCCACCAGGCCAGCAGGACCGGAGCCGACCACGGCAACCATGGGCGCGCCCTCCCCCGCCGGCTCAAAGCGACGCGGACCGCCATTTGCCCACTCATGGTCGCTGATCGCGCGCTCGTTGTCATGGATCGTCGTGGGCTGGCCATCGACCGATCCCAGGTTGCACGCGGCCTCGCACAACGCCGGGCACACGCGACTCGTGAACTCGGGCATGGGCGAGGTGAGCGACAGACGCTCGGCTGCCTCATCCCAGCGGCCGCGGTACACCAGCTCATTCCACTCGGGAATCAAGTTGTGCAGCGGGCAGCCACTCGGGCGTGCCTTGCCAAAGCTCGCGCCCATCTGGCAAAACGCCACGCCGCACATCATGCAGCGGCTCGCCTGGGCGCGACGTGCGTCATCATCGAGTTCCACGTACAGCGGATCAAAATCATGGCTGCGCTCCTCCACGGGGCGAAGCTCATGGGTCACGCGATCGATATCAAGAAAAGCGCCGGGCTTACCCATGGCACTTACGCCTCCTTCTTGGTCGAAGCAGCAGAACCGGTAGCGGCCACGGGCGCAACACCCGCGCCCGCAGCACCGCCCGCGACATCGAAGCGAGCGACATCCGCGGCGCTCGCGCGACCGGTCACGATGTCAAACGCCAGCTCCTCAGCCTGCGCATGCGTCTTGCCCACGGCTTCGGCCGCAGCAACAATCGCCAGCACGCGCTCGTACTCGGTCGGAATGACCTTCACAAAGTGCTTGCTCATCGAGTCGAAGCTGTAGAGCAGCTTAATGCCGCGCGGGCTCTGCGTCGCGTCCACGTGCTCCTGGATGAGCGCGCGAATCTGCGCCAGCTCGTCGGCCGTCGGGGCCTTGAGCTCCACGCTCTCGTGGTTCACACGGGCATCGAGCGTGCCGTACTGGTCAAAGACGTAAGCCACGCCGCCCGTCATGCCGGCGGCGAAGTTCTGCCCGACCTCGCCCAGGATGAGCGCCAGACCACCCGTCATGTACTCGCAACCATGGTTGCCGCAGCCCTCGACCACCACGGTGGCGCCGGAGTTGCGCACGCCAAAACGCTGGCCGGCCAGACCGTTAATGAAGCCGCGGCCGCTCGTGGCACCAAAGAACGCCACGTTGCCCACGATGATGTTCTCGTCGAACTTGTAGGTCGCATGCGGGTTGGGGCGCACCGACACCTCGCCGCCCGAAAGGCCCTTGCCAAAGTAGTCGTTGGCGTCGCCGCACACGTTGAGCGTCACGCCGCGGGGCAGGAAAGCGCCAAAGCTCTGACCGGCCGAACCATCGCAATCGATGGTGATGGAGCCGGCGGGCAGGCCCTCGGGGTGCGCCTTGGTCACCGCGTTGCCCAAGATGGTGCCCACGCAGCGGTTGACGTTGGCGATATCGGCGCGGAAGCGAATCGGGCGCAGGTGCGCGCGAGCGTCGACCGTGTAGGGCACAAACAGCGTGGAGTCGAGCGTCTTGTCGAGCTCGCTGTCCGCAGCCATCTGGGGCAGGAAGTGACGGCCGTCGGCGCCCGGGATGTGGGCACCAAACTCACAGGTCGCGCTTGCCAGCACGGGCGACAGATCGAGCAGGTTGGCCTTGCGGTTGCCCGGGACCTCGATCTGGCACAAGCACTCGGGGTGGCCGACCATCTCGTCGACGGTGCGGAAGCCCAGGCTCGCCATGACCTCGCGCAGCTGCTCGGCAACAAAGAGCATAAAGTGCTCGACGTGCTCTGGCTTGCCGCGGAAGCCGCGACGCAGGCGGCAGTTTTGCGTAGCGATGCCGGCCGGGCAGGTATCCTGCTGGCAGTCGCGCTGCATGAGGCAGCCCATGGAGATGAGCGGCATGGTCGCAAAGCCAAACTCCTCGGCACCCAACAGGCAGGCAACGGCGACATCGGTACCGTCCATGAGCTTGCCGTCGGCCTCGAGCACCACGCGCGAGCGCAGGCCGTTTTGCAGCAACGTCTGTTGAGCCTCGGCAAGGCCAAGCTCCAGCGGCAGACCGGCGTGCCAGATCGAATCGCGCGCCGCAGCACCGGAGCCGCCGTTGTGGCCGCTGATCAAGATCTTGTCGGCGGCACCCTTGGCCACACCGGTGGCGATGGTGCCGACGCCGGCCTCGCTGACCAGCTTGACCGACACGCGTGCGCCGGGGTTGGCGTTCTTAAGATCGAAGATAAGCTCCGCCAGGTCCTCGATGGAGTAGATGTCGTGGTGCGGCGGAGGCGAGATCAGGCCGATGCCGGGCGTGGACTGACGGACCTCGGCGATCCAGGGGTAGACCTTCTTGCCGGGCAGGTGGCCGCCCTCGCCGGGCTTGGCGCCCTGGGCCATCTTGATCTGAATCTCGAAGGCGCTGCACAGGTAGCGGCTCGTCACGCCAAAGCGCGCGCTTGCCACCTGCTTGATGGCGGAATTCTTGGAGTCACCGTTAGCCAGCGGGGTCTCGCGACGCGGGTCCTCGCCGCCCTCGCCCGAGTTGGAACGACCGTGCAGGCGGTTCATGGCGATGGCCATGCACTCGTGTGCTTCCTTGCTGATGGAGCCGTACGACATGGCGCCGGTGTTAAAGCGGCGGACGATGTTGAGCGCGGGCTCCACCTCGTCGAGCGAAACCGGCGTGCGACTGTTGGCATTAAAGTCCAGCAGGTCACGCAGGCGCACGGCACGGCCGGTGCGGTGCAGGCGGGCGCTGTACTCCTTAAAGGTGTCGTAGCTGTCCTCGCGGCAGGCGGTCTGCAGCAGGTAGACGGTCTGCGGGTCGATAAGGTGATCCTCGCCGCCGAGCGGGCGCCACTTGGTCAGACCCAGCGTGGGCAGCTGATCGGGAGCCGGGCTCTTAAGGATAGCGAGCGCGGCGTCGTAGCGCTCATTCTGCTCGCGCTCGACGTCCTCGACGCCCATACCGCCCACACGGCTCACCGTGCCGGCGAAGTACGCGTTGACGAACTCCGGCGTAAAGCCCACGGCCTCGAAGATCTGCGCGGAGTGGTAGCTCTGCACCGTGGAGATGCCCATCTTGGACATGATGGAAACGATGCCGGCGGTCACAGCCTTGTTGTAGTTGGCGATGCCCTGCTCGGCTGTCACGTCCAGATCGCCGTGCACCGCCAAGTCGCGAATGCACGCGTGCGCGTTGTACGGATAGATGCCGCTCGCGGAGTAGCCCACCAGTGCCGCAAAGTCGTGCGGGGACACGGCGTCGCCGCACTCCACCACGATGTCGGCAAAGGTACGCACGCCGGCGCGAATCAGGTGGTTGTGCACGCAGCCCACGGCGAGCAGCGACGGCACGGGCACCTCGCCTGCGGCAGCACGGTCGCTCAGCACCACGATGTTCACGCCATCGCGAACCGCGGCCTCGACGTCTTCGGCAAGCTGCTTGAGTGCAGCCTGCAGCGCGCCCTCACCCGCGTCGCGGCGGTACACGGCACGGAAACGGCGGGTCTTAAAGCCCACGCGGTCGATGGCGCAGATACGCTCGAACTCCTCCTCGCTCAGCAGCGGGCGCTCCAGGCGCACCAGCTGGCAGGCCGTACGGGAGTCCTCGAGCAGGTTGCCGTGGTTGCCCAGGTAGAGCGTGGTCGAGGTGACCATATGCTCGCGCAGGGCGTCGATCGGCGGGTTCGTGACCTGGGCGAACAGCTGATAGAAGTAGTCAAAGAACGAGCGCGTCTTCTTGGACAGGCAGGCCAGCGGCGCATCGATACCCATCGAGGCGAGCGGCGCCTTGCCCTGCTGGGCCATGGGACGCACGACTTCGTCAACATCATCCCAGTGATACCCGAGCTTGGCCATGCGCACGGCGGCGGGCACCTCGGCGTCCTCGGCGGGCGTGGGCGCGACGGGCTTGTCGAGCGCGTCGACGGTCAGCGTCTCCTCGGCGATCCAGTCGCGATAGGGCTTTTCCTTGGCGTAACGGGCGCGCAGCTCTTCGTTGTAGATGACACGCCCGCGGGCAAAGTCGACCTCGAGCATCTGACCCGGTCCCAGACAGCCGCTCGTCAGGATGTTCTCGGGGCTCACCTCGATGGTGCCCACCTCGCTTGCCAGCATAAAGCGACCGTCGCGCGTCACATAGTAGCGGGCGGGACGCAGGCCGTTACGGTCGAGGGCGGCGCCCAGGGTGCGCCCGTCGGTAAAGGCGATGGCCGCCGGTCCATCCCACGGCTCCATGAGCATGGACTGGTAAGCGTCGTAGGCGCGGCGCTCCTCACTCAGGCTGTCGTTGTGGTCCCACGGCTCGGGCAGCAACATGGACGCGGCACGCGTAAGCGGGCGACCGTTCATGACCAAAAACTCGAGCACGTTGTCCAGAATCGCGGAGTCGGAACCCTCGCGGTTGATGATGGGCATCACGCGCTCAAGATCGTGCTGCAGCACGGGGCTGTACAGGTTGGGCTCGCGGGCGCGAATCCAGTTGACGTTGCCCTTGAGGGTGTTGATCTCGCCGTTGTGGATGATAAAGCGGTTGGGGTGCGCGCGCTCCCAGCTGGGCGTGGTGTTGGTGGAGTAGCGCGAGTGGACGAGCGCTACGGCCGTCTTGACGGCTGCATCGTTGAGGTCGATGAAAAAGCGGCGCATCTGCGTGGCGACCAGCATGCCCTTGTACACGATAGTGCGCGAGCTCATGGAGCACACGTAGAAGATCTTGTCGCGCAGGGCGAACTCGGCGTCGGCCTTCTTTTCGATGGTGCGGCGGCACACATACAGGCGGCGCTCAAAGGCATCGCCGGCAGGTGTGTCGTCCGGACGGCCCAGGAAGGCCTGCAGGATGGTGGGCATGCAGGCGCGGGCCGTCTCGCCCAGGTCGTGCGGGTCGACCGGCACCTCGCGCCAAAAGAGCAGCGGCACGCCGGCCTCGGCGCAGCCCTCCTCAAACACGCGGCGGGCATCCTCTACGCCCTTGTCGTCCTGCGGGAAGAACAGCATGGCCACGCCATAGTCGCCCTCTGCCGGCAGAATCTGGCCGCACTTTTGGGCCTCTTTACGGAAAAAGTGATGCGGAACCTGGAACAGGATGCCAGCGCCGTCGCCGGTGTTCTTCTCGAGTCCCGTGCCGCCGCGGTGCTCCAAGTTGACCAGAATGGACAGTGCATCGTCCAGAATCTGGTGATGGCGCTCACCGTTGATATCGGCAAGCGCGCCGATGCCACATGCATCGTGGTCGAATTCAGGGCGATAAAGGCCCTGCTGCTGAGCGAAATCTGCCTGCATCGCGATCCTCCCCTAGATATTTTGACAGTCAGTTGAATAGGCATACTAGGGGCATCGCCGGCCCGTTGTGTTTCCCACCCGTTTCGAAACAATCGCGTAACGCGCGCGGGACATCTACGTCTTGCCATCAAACGCGTACATCAGCCTCCAAACATGTCAAAAAACGACATCTTTGGAGGCTGACGTACACCTTTTGGAGCAGAACAGCATGTCCCCAATGCACCAACCCATCCCCGCTGGACCAATATTTTGTTAGTCTTGGTTAACTTTTTAGCCTAAAACGGGTATCCTTTGCGGCGTCAAACAAACGGCACGCACACCGTGCCAGATCAAGGAGGCCCCTATGGCACACCAGACAGACCGGCAGACGATGCAACTCGTCCTTATCCGTCACGGAGAATCCGAGTGGAACAAACTCAACCTGTTCACCGGCTGGACCGATGTTGAGCTCACCGACACGGGCCGCGAAGAAGCCGCCGCAGGCGGCCGTGCCCTCAAAGAAGCGGGTTTCGACTTTGACATCTGCTACACCTCGCGCCTCAAGCGCGCGATCCATACCCTCAACATCGTGCTCGGCCAAATGGATCGCGAGTGGCTGCCCGTCATCAAATCCTGGAAGCTCAACGAGCGCCACTACGGCGCGCTGCAGGGTCTCAACAAGGCCGATGCCGCAGCGGAGCACGGCGACGAGCAGGTGCTCATCTGGCGCCGCTCCTTCGACGTCTGCCCGCCGGCGCTCGAGCCGGACGACGCGCGCGACCCCCACGCCCAGGAGCAATACCGTGATGTCGCACCCGATCAGCTGCCCTATACCGAGTGCCTCAAGGACACGATCGCCCGCGCCTGGCCCTATTTCGAAGACGAGATTCGCCCCCAGATGCTCGCCGGCAAGCGCGTGCTCATCGCCGCACACGGCAACTCCCTGCGCTCTCTCGTCATGAAGTTCGAGCACCTCACGCCCGAGGAGATTCTCAAGGTCAACATCCCCACCGGCGTGCCGCTCGTCTACACCTTCGACACCGATTTCAACGTCATCGACAAGCGCTACATCGGCGACCCGGCGACCATCGCCGCCAAGATCAACGCCGTGGCCAATCAGGGCAAGGCGCGCAAGTAGCCCCAACCCAAATCCGACGCGTGGCGCCGCACGACCCAGATGCGACGCCACGCCGCCCATACACAGGAGCGCACCATGCTCAACCATCTCAAACAACACTTTGGCTCCCGACGCACTGGTGGTCACGGAGGTCTAGACATTGCGCGGCATATCGGCCCCGGGCTGCTCGTGACCGTCGGCTTTATCGACCCGGGCAACTGGGCCTCCAATATGGCCGCGGGCTCGCAGTTTGGCTACGCGCTGCTGTGGATCGTCACGCTGTCCACGATTATGCTCATCGCGCTGCAGCACAACGCGGCACACCTGGGTATCGCCACGGGCGCCTGTCTTGCCGAGGCCACGACACGTTACCTTCCCCGCTTCGTTGGGCGCACGGTGCTCGCCAGTGCCTATCTTGCGACCATCGCCACCGCCATGGCCGAAGTCCTGGGCGGTGCGATCGCGCTTCAAATGCTCTTTGGCCTGCCCGTGCGCGCGGGCTGTGTCATCGTGGCGGCGGTATCGATGGCGATGCTCATGACGAGCTCCTACAAGCGCGCCGAGCGATGGATCATCGCCTTCGTAGGCGTGGTAGGACTCTCGTTTTTGGCTGAGCTTACGCTGGTCAAGGTCGACTGGCCGCAGGCCGCCGCAAGCTGGATCACACCCAGTATGCCCACCGGCTCGGCCGCGATTATCGTAAGTGTCCTAGGCGCGGTTGTTATGCCTCACAACCTCTTCCTGCACTCCGAGGTCATCCAATCCATGCACTTCGAAGGCCAAGGCGAGCAGGTTATCGAGGAACGTCTGCGCTACGAGCTCTTCGACACGCTCTTTTCGATGGGCGTGGGCTGGGCGATCAACTCGGCCATGGTCATCCTGGCCGCAACGACCTTCTTTGCGCACGGCATTGTCGTAGACGACCTCGCCGTCGCAGCGGACACGCTCTCCCCCATTCTGGGCCCGGCAAGCTCGACCATCTTTGCGGTGGCACTGCTGTTTGCGGGCATATCGAGTAGTGTGACGGCGGGCATGGCGGCGGGCACCATCACCGCGGGCATGTTCGACGAGGAATACGACATCCACGACCGACATTCCTCGATCGGGGTGGCGGCTTGTTTCGTCGGCGCAGTGGCGGCGTGCTTGGTCGTCCCAAATCCTTTTGAGGGTCTCATCTGGAGTCAGGCGCTGCTGTCGCTTCAGTTGCCGATTACGGTCTTTGTGCTCATACGGCTCACCAGCTCACGCCGTGTCATGGGCAAATACGTCAACTCGCGCCCGCTCAACGCGCTGCTCGTAGGGATCGGTGCCATCGTGACGATTCTCGACATCGTGCTGCTAACGGGAATGTAATTGGGATGGCGTGGCTGTCCAGATATAACGTCTTAATCTGTAACACGTGAGACCGTTTTAAACCGTCAGATAAATCAAAAGGGTCCCGGCCGAGAATTCGACCGGGACCCTTGGACAGAGCTATGTTCGGCTTTCGCCGTGTGCCTGCGAGTTACTCCTCGACGAGCTCAAACTGATCGGGACCGACGCCGCACACCGGGCACACGTAATCCTCGGGCAGCTCGGGCGTGTCGACCTCAACCTCGTAACCGCAAACGGTGCACACAAACTTATACGTCTTCTTTTCCTCAGCCATGATGTTCTCCTCTCGAACGTGACTGCTGGTGTACTTACTTATTAGTATATATTCTCAATAGTATAATGCAAGTATTTTTAGAACATTTCTAGCCTTGATACGACGAGGCTTTGGGCGGCGTCTTGCCCTTTAGCACCTTGTGATAGTAGTCGTACGTCAGCGGCGTCTCGTCGCTCAGGCGCTCGGCATCCTCGACCTCGCCAATAAACAGCAGATGCGTGCCCACATCCACAGTGTCGATCAAACGGCAGCTAAACAGGGCCGCCGCGCGCTCGGGCACATAGGGCATGCCTAGAGCCGTCTCGCGGGTCTCGTATTTGGCAAACTTGTCATAATCGCTGCTGGTGCGGAACCCAAAGTTACCGATGTAGAGCATGTCGGCGGTCTGATCGATCACGGTCAGCGCGAACGCTTTGGCCGATGCGATGACGCCCGAGGTGACATTGTCCTTGTTCACGGCAACCGAAATACGCGGCGGCATGGACGTCACCTGCACCGCAGTGTTGATGACGCAGCCGGCGCGCAACCCGTCTGCCGCAGCGCTCACCACGTACAGACCGCTCGGCATGGTAAAGAACGCAGTTTTGTCCATAACGATCACTCCCCTAACTCGGGTTGGAACCTCATGAATGTATGTACCCACAAAAAAGGCGGCACCCATAACGGACGCCGCCTTTGAGACATATGTGTCAGAACAGTAAGAAAGATGAGACGCCCGCAGTTGCGGTGAAATAGGGGCTGAATAGCCCCTCAAACAGGCAAAACAGTCCGTATTCCACCGCAACTTATACAGAGTGCCTAGCGGTTGCGTTCCTTAAGGGCGCGGTCGATCTCGCGTTGGACATCACGCTTGGCCATGTCCTCGCGCTTGTCGTAGAGCTTCTTGCCGCGGCCCAGACCCAGCAGCAGCTTTACGCGGCCGTCGGTATTAAAGTAGAGTTCCAACGGAACCAGCGCATAACCACGGTTGCGAAGTTTGCCGTCAAGAAAGTCGATCTCCTTGCGGTGCAGCAGCAGACGACGCCGACGGTCGGGATCGCGATTCCACACGCCACCATGGCTATAAGGGTGGATATGCAGGCCGACGAGCCAGCACTCGCCGCCACGAATCAGCGCAAAAGTGTCAGTGATCTGACAGGCACGCTCGCGAATCGACTTGACCTCGGTGCCGCTCAGCTCAATACCGCACTCAAACGTCTCATCGATAAAGTACTCGTGATGTGCCGAGCGATTCTTGGAAATGAGTTTGCGCTCGCGCTTACTGGGCATCGCCGGCCTCCTTGGCGCCATCGGTTCCCTTGTCGGCACCTGCGCGCTTTGCCTTGCGCTCGGCATTGAGCTCGGCATCGCTCTCGCGCACCAGTTTGATAATCGCCGCGCAGGCCTCCTCGCCCACCAAGTCGCGAGCACGCACCGTCAGGCGCGTCGCCTCCTGCTTGTCGCCGTCGCTTGCAGCATCGGTCGCACACATGATCAGGCAGATGGCGATCTCGGCCGAAGGTGAGGTCGGCACGCCCTGCAGGGCGAGCTCACCCATCACGTGGTCGTCGCTCTCATCGGCGGCATCCGGATAGGTGGTATGGATCTTGTTGAGCAGGCGCGTCGTATGCGCATCGTTGGGCGCCAGGCGCAGCGCCAGACGCGCGCAGCCCACGGCAGCCGAAACGTTCTCGGTCTCGGGCTCCAAGAAGTACTGACCTAGATTGGCGTAAGCGCGGGCGGCGCACTTGCCATCGCTTGCACGCTCCAGCACCGAGAACGAGAGCGATGCCCATTCCTGCTTGTCCTCGAGAGCGCGGAACAGCTCGGCCAGATCCAGGCGGTAGTTGCAGTTCATGGGGTCCCAGCGCACGGCCTGCATCAAGGCGTTGCGAGCACTCACATAATCCTGCTGGCGAATGTAGGCAAACGCCATGTCAGAGTACAGGCGGTCAAACGGCACCTCGACCTGCACGAGCTCGCGCGGATCCTTCTCCACGCGGCGATAGGCCAAGCGCTCAAACTTGCTATCGAAGCTAAAGTATTGACGCTTCTCCTCCGTCTTGCACTCAGCGTCGATATACTCCTCGGCGAGCTCCACCAGACGCTCCAGCAGCGGCGTCGCCGTAGCCAGGTCGCCCTGCGCCAGATAGTTCTCGGCATACGTGATGTCTTGCAAGCTGATGGGCAGATCCATGGCTACTCCTCGATCCGGGCGGCAGACTCAACGCGCGCCTTAAGCATCGGTCAATACACAAAACCCGGGTCTCTTACGAGGCCCGGGCATTCAATTTTGGTAGCCCGTACCAGATTCGAACTGGTGATCTCCGCCTTGAGAGGGCGGCGTCCTAAACCGCTAGACGAACGGGCCATATGTAGCAAATGCAATGGCTGGGATGGAGGGAGTCGAACCCCCATTGACGGAACCAGAATCCGCTGTCCTGCCATTAGACGACATCCCAATGACTGCATCGCTGCGCTCGGCTGTGCCTTTGCGCAAGAAAGAAATATACGGGAAGTCTCGCCGTGACGCAAGCCCCAATTTTGACTTTTTTGAAATTCAGTCAAATTGGCCTAATTTAGTCCAACCCGTGAAGGACCTGTGAAGCACCAGCGACACCTACGGCGTCAAAGCCCGTAAAACATCCCACATCTACCGCTGGTAGATTACAACAATGCAGCACTCACGGCTGATGGCACAATCGAACCGTCATCATTGCACGGATATCGAGGCACCATGGACGAAGAGCTTGATTACCTATGGGAGACCCTGGGCCTCGAGATCACTGCTGACCTTTGGCCCGAACGGGACAAAATCCATCCCACACTGCGCCCCGCCATCACGGTGATGCAGGCAAAATACCGCCGTGCATCCTTTTTGATCATGCGGGTGTCATGGCACGCGAGACTCCCCGACCTTAAGCGAATCCAGGCAAGCCTCGTCGAGCTGTCCGGTATGCCGACCGTCATATCCGAGGCGCACCTGGAGCAGCGCCAGCGCGAGCGACTGCAACAGCAGCGGATTCCCTTTATCTGCCCCGGCGTTCAGGCATATCTGCCCTTTATGGACGAGGAGTACTGGAGCGGCAAGCCCAACAAGCACGTAAAGATCTACGATCCGCACGAATGGGCACAGCTTGAGGATTAGCGCATATGCCCGCCAACCGGAAAGCTCATCCCGGAATTTACGTCCAGAACGGGACGCGCTTTCCCCTAGAGGCCCCAAACGGAAACCGTATCCCAGATTTCGCGCTCAAACTGGGATACGGTTTCCGCTAGCCCCTTCAACCGGAAACTGCGTCCCGGAATCCGAGCTCAAAACGGGACGCACTTTCCGCAGCCACTACAGCAACGCCTCGGCCCAAGCCGATTCCCTAAAGCCGGGAATCGCGAAGTCGTCGCCCACCAGCAGCGGACGCTTGACCAGCATGCCGTCGGTCGCCAGCAGCTCGTAGCACTCCCGATCCGTCATGCCCGCATCCAGACGCGCCTTCAGGCCCAGCTCTCGATATTTCATGCCCGACGAATTAAAGAAACGCCGCACCGGAAGCCCCGAACGAGCAATCCAGGTCGCAAGCTCATCAGCCGTGGGATTGTCCAAAACGATATCGCGGTCGATATACTCAACCCCATGTTCGTCCAGCCATGCCTTGGCCTTCTTACAGGTCGAGCACTTGGGATATTCAACAAACAGTACGGTCATGGGAATCCTCCGAATATAGATCGGCCAACGCAGGCACACGCCACACGAGGCGCCTTCGTATGATGGGCCAATTGTAGCCCGCGGGTCACACGTTAAACGAACCGTACCCCGAATCCGCGCTTGATAAACGGCAGCAGTTCCATTGCCTCGGGCGTGATATGGCCCGCAACGTTCATGCGCTCGTCACCGGGAAGATCGACCCGCGCAATCTCAAGCTCGCCTTCGTAGCGCCCATATCCGCTATTGCTCACAGCGATCGACCCGGCCTTTCGCGGCAGGCCGGCTCCGGCATCCGTCGGCACGGAATCCGGCTTAAGCGTCATACGTGACTCCTGAGACCTAAAGATGAGGACGCTCGAGTCGGGCCGGTCGTGATGAATCTGCCCGCGCACATAGGCATAACCGGGCTCAAGCTCGCATTGCAGGTCCACGTATCCGGCGGAAACTTGAGCAAACTGCGCCCAGCCCGCATCGGAAAGATCGGGGTCGCCGACCAACACAATGTCGCAATCGGCGCCATGTGCAAGCTCAAGCATATTGAGGGCAACCTTTGACGCGCGACCGCGCTGCGCCTCGACCGTCGGCAGTCCCTCGAATACCGGCCCGCGAACGTTAGCATCACCCGGCACAAAAGCCATGATTTCGAATCCAAGCGCCGCAAGACGAAGATTCGCCCGAGCAATGTCCTCCAGAGCTAAACCGGTATAAGGCTTGGGGTAAAAATTGTGGCAGGCGGCAAAACGAGTCACATCGGCGCCGGCTTCACGCCACGATGCGATTTCATCAGAACTCACCGTCGATGCATTGACCACAATGCGAAATACACCGGACAGCTCCGCGACCCGTTGGGCGCTAAAGCCATAGTCCAAACGAAGGTATTCCAACCCCAGATCGCGCAGGTCCTCAATGCGCTCAAGCCCGAGCAAATCGCACGTGCGAGGCCCCACATCGGCAATGAGCGCAATGCCGCGGGCGGAAAGCAGCGACAGCACATGACGGACCTTATCGGCATACGCCGCTCCCCCATCCTCGGGAATATGCAGCGAGGTGAACGCGTAGCGTGCACCCGCCGCGGTGCCACGCTCAATCGTCCGCTCAATATCCTGCAAAGGGCTGGAAAGATAAATCGAAATACCCGTTTTCACGCTTCAACGCTCCTTTAAAAAAGGCCGGCGGAGCAGCTAGCCCCGCCGGCACAACCATAACATCAAGAAATCTGCCGCGCGCCGCGAACCCCGAGCAACACGGCTCGCGATATCAAACTACTCGCCAAAGAACTCGTTGATCTTCTGCTCGTCGACGCCAAAGAACCACGTCAGGACAAAGCCGGCGGCATAGGCAAGCAGCATAGCGGCAACGTAGCCGAGCTGCTGGCCAGGAACGACGATCAGCAGGCCAAACAGACCGGAAACGCCCTGAGAAACCGTGCCGATGTGAAGCAGCGCCGCGAGCGCGCCGCCAAATCCGGCACCCAGGCAGGCCGTCACAAACGGACGAACGAGCGGCAGCGTAACAGCATACATCAGAGGCTCGCCCACACCCAGGATTCCAACGGGAATGGACTCTGCGACGTACTTCTTGAGCTTGGCGTTCTTGGTCTTAAAGTACAGCGCCAAACCGGCACCGACCTGGCCGCCGCCAGCCATCATAAGGATGGGAAGCAGGTAATTGATACCCTTGGTAGCGCCGTCGGGATCGTTGAGCATAGCGTGGATCGGCGTGAGCGCCTGATGCAGGCCGACGGACACCAGCGGCAAGAAGCCTGCCGACAGGATATAGCCGCCCAGGACGCCCAGCTTCTCGAAGATAAAGGTCAAAACGCTAAAGATGGCAGTCGTCAGCCATGCGCCAACCGGCTGGATGACGAGCATCAGAGCAAAGGCGCCGATGATGAGCACCAGCAGCGGGGACAAGAACGTGTCGAGTGCGTTGGGCATAACCTTGCGAATCTGACGCTCCATCCAGGCAAAAAATGCGCCAGCGATGAGAGCCGCGATCATGCCGCCCGCTGCGGGGTTGTACTGCGCACTGGTGAGCGGCAGCAGAATGGCAGTGGCAGGATCAGCCGCGCCAGGCGCAAGCAGGGGCATGGCACTGTTGGCGATACACATCATGCCGGCGATGCCGCCCAGCGCAGCGGAGCCACCAAACTCACGTGCCGCGTTATAGCCCACCAAGATGGGCAGATAGGCAAACAGGGCCCAGCCCATGGAACGAATGCCTTGGTACCACCACTCGCCTGCAAGCGCGCCTGCCGTCGAGACGTTAATGACGTTGCAGATACCGTTGATGAGGCCAGCCGCAATGATGCCGGGAAGCAGGGCGACGAAGACATTGGAAATCTTCTTGAGGAAGGCCTGAACCGGCTTGGACTCGTACTTGGCCTTCTGCGCGGCCTTGTTTGTGGCCGCAGCGTCAACCACGCTCTCGTCGGCAACGCCTTTCGCAAGGCCGGTGAGCTTGGAGAACTCCTCGAGCACCTTATTCACCTTGCCCGGACCCAGCACGATCTGCATCGTGTCGTCCTCGACCAGGCCCATCACGCCGTCGAGTGCCTTAATGCCCTCCGTGTCGACGTTGCCCGCGTCTTTGACGGTCACGCGCAGGCGCGTCATGCACGCCGCGTTTGCCAGCACGTTGTCTTTACCGCCCAAAAGGTCCAGCAGCTTTTGAGCCAGCTCTTTGTTCGTCATAACTCCTCCTTGTATTGGGTATCTCGTCTGGATGTCACATCAGCTCACGCCGCGCACCTATTGGGCATCGGCATTGCTCTTCTCATGGCCACTCACCGCAGCACGGACATGGCCTCGCGCCCGCTCAAGAGCTACCGTAGCCTGCTCGGCATCGCAGTCCAGCAGTACCGAGACAATAGCGGTTTTTACGTGGCCGCCGGCATCTGCAAGCGCCTGAACGGCGCGCTCGCGCGTGCAGCCGGTCGCCTCCATCACGATGTTCTGGCCGCGCACCACCAACTTCTCGTTCGTCTGCTGCACATCGACCATCAGGTTTTGGTATACCTTGCCGATCTTGACCATGGCACCGGTCGAAATCATGTTGAGAATGAGCTTTTGAACCGTTCCCGCCTTGAGCCTCGTTGAGCCGGTCAGCACCTCGGGACCGGGCACGGGCTCAATGGCAAGATCTGCGCTCTCCCCGATCTTCGACCCTTGGTTGCAGGCAATTGCAATGGTCTTGCACCCAGTTGCCTTGGCGTACACAAGGCCGCCCACCACATAAGGAGTACGACCGCTTGCCGCCAGGCCAACGACAAGATCCTTGTCCGAGAGTCCACGCTCTCGCAGGTCGTTCGCGCCAAGCTCCTCGCTGTCTTCGGCACCTTCGACAGCCTTGATAAACGCCGTCTCGCCTCCGGCAATGAGCCCGACAATCAGATCGGGTGACACGCCAAACGTGGGCGGACACTCCGAAGCGTCGAGTACGCCCAGACGACCGCTGGTGCCTGCGCCCATGTAAAAGACGCGCCCGCCGCGCTCGAGTGTCTCAGCAGCCCAGTCGATTGCTGTGGCAACCTGGGGCAACACTTTCGTGACCGACTGGACGGCACGAAGATCCTCATCGTTCATCGTCGTGACGATTTGCAGCGATGTCATCGTATCGAGGTCCATTGACCTTTGATTACGCTGTTCGGTCGTGAATTTTGTTAAATCGAGCATTTCATTCACCTCATCTTTCCTGTTTCTCGATGTAGTTTTGCTTAATGACATGCGTCGCCCGTTCGTAGTCGCTGGCAACGTAAGCAGCGTACAGGGCATCGACAACCATAAGCTGGGCCATACGCGAAGCCATGGCACCGCTGCGGACCAAGGGTTCACTCGCAGCGACGCCGAGCACGGCATCGGCCATGGTGGCAAGCTTGGATGATCCATCTACTTTGGTAACGGCCACTACGGGACAGTTGTGGCGTTGAGCCTCGGCGGTGCAGTCCAGCACCTCTTGCGTCAAGCCCGAGTAACTAAAGGCGATTGCCATATCGCCCTCATGCATGTTCTTGGCACATAAGAGCTGATCATGCCAGTCGTCGTACAGATGGCACTCTTTGTCGACACGCATGAGCTTTTGCGCCAGGTCGTGCGCGACCAAACGAGAAGCACCAATACCGAACAGATTGACCGCGCGTGCCCGCTTAAGACGGGCCGCGCATCGCTCCAAGACGGTGTAATCGAGCGTTCGCGCCGTCGCCTCGATCGTGCGCACGTTGCTTTTCATCACCTTCCCCACGATGCGTTCGACGCTGTCATCCATGGAGATGTCCTCGAGAGCTACGTCTTTCTTGTCACCTAAGAGCGCCAGCTCGGCAATCAGTTCGCGCTGGAACTCCTTGTAGCCCGCAAAACCCAAACGCTTGCAAAAGCGCAAAATGCTCGAGGGCGAGGAGAACGTGACATCGGCAAGACCGCGGACGGACAGCCCGACCACCTCGTGCGGATGAGCGCTTACATATGCGATGACATTGCGTTCCGCCGGGCTCGCGCTGAGCTCACGCTCGCGAAGCCGCAAAAGCAATCCGTTTGCCATCTCAAACACCTCCGTTGAGAAGAATTAAAGACCAACGAACGATTCGTACCGGATACAAACAGCTTTTGCGGTACATTGTGCCGCATCGTGGCGCACAAAGGGCGAGCGTTCTACCGCTCGCCCCTCAAATCCGACCGCTCGGAAATACGCGCGACACAAAATAATTCAACAAGGTCGCATTATCAGAAACGGGTTTGTTACCGGCTAGCGCCTCGCATGGGCGCCGATCGGCCGAGTCGCATGGCGCACCAACGCCGCTGCCAGCAATACCAACAGCATGGCGGTGACATAGCCCGCAGCATCGAATCCTAAATCGATAACGTCGAAATGCCTGCCGGGAACAAAGATCTTATGTACCTGATCGCCAACGGAGCAGGCGGTGCAAAAGAGCAATACGGGCACGCAACGGGAGCATACGCTCCACGGACGCCTGGAAAAGCAAACCACGACCACCGAGGCGAACAATCCGACGAAGAAAAACTCTACGGTATGGGCAACGCGACGGACGTTTGTGCCCACCCACATGCGAATGGAAGCAAGTCGGCCAGACCGGACATTCGAGGCAGCCGAATCGGCGCCCCCGGTCATTCCGTTCTCTGTCTGGGCTTCACCTGTGGCATCAGCAGCCTGAACGCCCGTAGCCTGACCCTCCACCACACGCGCGGTGGACTCGCTCAGCAACGACGTCTCCACCGCATTTTGCTCCGTCAGCACCCAGATGCCCGCCAGCGTTGCAACGAACAGAACAATTGCGGTCCATCCGATTATTTGTTTTACGCGCGCCAAGGGCCAACCTCCTTTTTTGAATATCAGCGAGTGTAGCCCCAAATGGCATCGTCACCGTATCAAAATTTGAATCGCAACAGGAAGCGACAAAGCGACGCAAACCCCTACCCCGCCTCGCGCATCCAGCGATCGAACGTCCCCACGCACACGCCCAGGCACTTTGCTGCCTGGCTGCGGGTAATATCGCCTGCCTCATAGCTATCGCGCACCAGCTCAAACTGAGGAGGGCACGGCTTGCGAGGTCGACCGAAACGAACCCCTCGCGCCCGCGCCGCTGCAATTCCCTCCGCCTGGCGCCGATGGATATTCTCGCGCTCCACCTGCGCCACGTAGCTCAGCAGTTGCAGCACAATATCGGCAATCAGGGTGTTGGTCACATCCGGCGCGCCGCTGGCCCTAGCGCGCGTGTCAAGCAATGGCATGTCCAACACCACAATGGCAACCCCGAGCTCCTTGGTAATGCGTCGCCATTCCTCAAGAATCTCGGAGTAATTACGACCAAGTCGGTCGATAGAAAGCACCACCAGCACGTCCCCGTCTCCCAGGACGTGCAACAGCTCGCGATAATGCGGTCGATCGAAGTCCTTGCCGCTCGCATGGTCGGCATAAATATTCGCTGAGCCCACGCCATAGGCGCCCAGCGCATCCAGCTGCCGATTCAGATTCTGATCGCGCGAACTCACCCGCGCATACCCGTACACCGTCGCCATCTCATCCCCGCTTTCTTGTAAACCTGCCAAAAGGGACAGGTTTATTTTGGTAGGTTTTACCTCTCAAATAGCAGGTAAGCGGGCGGCCGAGCAGACGGCAAGGTAGCCACTATTCAAATGCGGAGGGCGACCCCGAAAGACCGCCCTCCGCTCCCCCACCATGAGTCGGGATTTAGCTAATGGATAAGCTTAAAGTCCAAGTGTCCACGCGTGGTATTGACGCGCGAGACCTCGATAATCACGCGCTGGCCCAGTTCATAGCGAGTCCCCGTGTCGGCGCCCGTCAGCGTAAGCGCGTCCTCGTCGAACTCGAACCACTCGTTGCCCAGGCTCTTAATTGAAACCAGGCCCTCGACCTGTGTTAGGTCCAAGCGCACAAAGAGGCCCATGCTGCTAACCCACGAGACGGTTCCGGTATAGCGCTCACCCAGACGGTCCTCATAGTACTGGGCAATCTTGATCTTTTGCGTCGCATGGCTGGCGGCATCTGCCGCGCGCTCGGCATCGCTACATGCGCGGCAGATCTGCGGCAGAATGCGCGGCAGCGACTCGCGCCCCTTGCCGATCAGCCGCGGCGTACGGACCAAGGCGTCCTTGCCGCCGAGCTGCTCATAGGCCAACTGCAGTTTGAGCACGCGGTGCACCACCAGATCGGGGTAGCGACGGATGGGACTCGTAAAGTGACAGTAGCACGGCGCGGCGAGCGCAAAGTGGCCCTCGTTGCGCGGCTTGTACAGCGCGCGCTGCATGCTGCGCAGAAGCAGCGTGTTGACGAGCGGTGCGTTGGCCGTACCGGCGGCAGCATCAACTGCAGCCTGCAGCTCATCGGGGCTCCCCAGGGCAATACCGGCAGCACGGCGATCGTCGATGATGCCTAGCTGCGCCAGCGCAACGGCAGCACCGTGCAGGCTATCGGGGCTCGGATCCTCATGCACACGATAGCAGGCCTCGATATCACGGTCTGCCAGCCACTCTGCAACGCACTCGTTGGCGAGCAGCATGGCTTCCTCGATAAGCGACGTGGCACACGAACGCTCACGCGCCACAATCTGCACGGGCACTCCGTCCTCATCCAATAGAGCGCGAATCTCGGCTGTGTCAAAATCGACTGAGCCGCGGGCGCGACGAATACGACGGCGAAGTTCGGCGAGTTCGTTAGCGGCGACAAGGAAATCGCCGAGGTCGATGTTGTAGCCGCGGGCGGCCTCCTCGCACGCAAGACCGCGCTCAAGCGCTTCCTCGCGCGAGGTCTCGGCAGCCGCAACATCCTCGGCTGCACCCTCCAACACCGAATACTCAACCGCGCCGGCACGCACCAGCAGCGCCTCGGCGCCGTCATAGTCCATACGCACACGCGAGCGAATCACGCTGGGATACGGATCGTAATGCCGCACGCGACCCTGCGCATCGAGCTCGATATCGACGGTAAACGCAAGACGGTCCTCGTCAGGGCGAAGCGAGCACAGGTCACAGGACAGGCGTTCGGGCAGCATGGGAAGCACGCGATCGGCCAGATACACCGATGTCGTACGATGGCGAGCCTCAAGATCGATATGCCCGTCCCAAGCCACATAGTGTGAAACGTCGGCGATATGCACACCCAGCTTGTAGCCACCCTCGGGCGTGCGCTCCAACGAAATGGCATCGTCAAAGTCGCGCGCGTCGACCGGGTCGATCGTGATGACAAAGCGGTCGCGCAGATCGCGGCGGAGCGGGTCCTTAAGCGCCGCGGACACATCGAGCGAAAGCCCCTCGGCCTCGTCCAGCGCGGCCTCGGGATAGCTATCGGTATAGCCGTAACGCGCCATCACATATTGAACGCCCAAATCGGGCGCGTCATCTCCGCCAATGCGGCGTTCGATCGTCACAGTGCCCGATTCCAGGCGCGTCGGGTAGGTCAAAATGCGCGCGACAACGGCATCACCCGGGTGGACACCCAGACGATCCGCCGAGGTATCCTCGGGCAAAATGAAGAAGTCGGCCTTCAAGCGCGAATCGAGCGGCTCGATCACACCGAGCGGACCGGCGGTCTGGTACGTACCCACCACGCTTATGGCTGCGCGCTCAACTACGCCCTCGATCACGGCGCGACGCTCGCCATGCGGGCTATTCTTAATGCTCACGGCAACGGTATCGCCGTCCATGATCTCACGCTTGCCGCGACCCATGACCTTGTAGTCGCCATTCTCGGTTATGACATAGGCACTGTGCTCATGGAGCTGCACGCGCCCGGTCAGGCTCGGACGACGTTCGCTGCGCACCGGCCCGCGCTTATTGCGAGCTCCACGCTTATGCTTGTTATTGCGCCCCATGGCGCCTCCTAACTATCGATTGCGAACTCCAAAGAGTCTACCCAAATGATTCGCTTTCCTGCCGTCCCCTGGGGATCAAAAAACGGGCCGCCCCATAAGAGACGACCCGTTGGAAGGGATGAATTCCAGGCATGCCTACACGCGCAGGTAGCGACGCATGGCGATGGCAGAACCAAAGAGGCCGATAATCACGCCGACCAGAATCAGCGCAGCATAGGTCACCAGGTAGTACTGCATCGGCAGGGCAAACGACATCCAGCCGATGCTCTCCTGCAAACGCGGAATCATCAGATTGCGCAGCAGCTCCAGAACGCCGATGGAAAGCAGCGAGCCCAAAATGGCCTGCAGTACGCCCTCGGTGATAAACGGGCCACGAATGAAGCCGTTGCTGGCGCCGACCAGACGCATAATCGCAATCTCACGACGACGCGCCGTAATGGACAGGCGAATCGTGTTGTTGATAAAGATGAACGCGATAAAAGTCAGCAGGCCAACGAGCACCACGGCGGCGATGCGGATGTAGTTGGTCACCTGGAACAGGCGGCTCACTTCCTCCTGGCCGTACAGCACGCTCGCGTTGACGTCGCCGTCATCCGCGATCTTCTGGAAATCGGCATCCTTCTTGAGCTTCTTTGCCGTGCTCTCGACCTTGGACGGATCGTCCATCTCAATAGCGAAGGAAGCCGGCAGCGGGTTCTGGCCATCGAGCGCGCTCATGGTGGCGTCGGCGTTGCCCGACATCTTGCTCGTATACTCGGCCAGCGCGTCGTCCTTGTCCTTATAGGTCACGGACTTGACGTTATTCCACGTCTTAAGCTCGGCCTCAAAAGCCTGAACATCGGCCTGATCGGCGTCATCACTAATGAACGCGTTGATGACAACCTGATCCTCGACGGTGCCGATCACGGAGTTCAGCATCGCAGAGCCCATGATGAACAGGCCGATGATAAACAGCGAAAGGAAGATCGTGATGACGGCACCGAGCGAGGTAGTCCAGTTACGGAAGAAGTGGCTGATTGCCTCTTTGAAGGAGTAGCCCACGTTAGTTGGTGCCATAGTTGCCGTAACCTCCCCTCTCCTGGTCGCGGATGACGTGGCCGCCCTCGAGGGCGATCACGCGACGGTGCATGCTATCGACCATCTCGCGGTCGTGCGTGGCGACGATCACGGTGGTGCCGGTGCGGTTAATACGCTCAAGCAGCTTCATGATGCCCAGCGAGATCGCCGGGTCGAGGTTGCCCGTGGGCTCGTCGCAGATCAGCAGCGGCGGACGGTTGACCATAGCACGGGCGACGGCAACGCGCTGCTGCTCGCCACCGGAAAGCTGGTCGGGCAGCGAGTCCATCTGATCGGCCAGACCGACCAGGCGCAGCACCTCGGGCACCTGGCTGCGAATGACGCCCTTGGGCTTGCCGATGCACTGCAGGGCAAACGCCACGTTTTCGTAGGCGGTCTTTTGCGGCAGAAGCTTAAAGTCCTGGAACACGGCGCCAATCTGGCGGCGCAGGAACGGAACCTTGCGGTTCTTGATCTTCATGAGGTCCTGACCGGCAACCAAGATGCGGCCGCTCGTCGGCTTGACGTCGCGGTTGAGCGTCGACAGCAGCGTGGTCTTACCCGAGCCGGAGTGACCGACCAGGAAGACGAACTCGCCCGGATAGATCTCGATGTTGATGTCGTCGAGTGCAGGCTTGTTGGGCTGTGCCGGATAGATCTTGGTGACATGCTCCATAAGGATGACGGGCTCGACACCGGCCTGCTTGGCCATCTTCTTGCGGCTGGCCTGCGGATCGATGGGCGCAAACACCGACGTAAAATCGGGGTTGTTGAGCGCGTTATCGAGGCTTGCGACCTCGGCTGCCTGATCGCTCTCGACCACCGGGGCAGCAGGCTGCGTGGGGTCGGGAATAGCGGCAAAGAGACCGGACTGCGCAGGCTGAGGAGCCGGCGTCGCAGGGGCCAAGGGGTCGGGAATGCCGGCCATGGTAGGCTGCGGCGTGGCGGCACCAGCCTGAGGCTGCTCCACGCGAGCGGTCACGGCCTGAACGGGCTCAAAACCCGCCGTGCCGGAAAGCGCAACGTCGCCGTTGGGATTGTAGGCAAAGGGATCTGATGCCGGCTGTGCCTGATCTGCCGGCTGTGTGGGGATCGGGCTAAGCAGCTGATCCTCTGAATCCGGAGTGGCAAAACGGCTGCCCGCGACGCTCGGCTGCGTCTTGGGGGCGCCATCGCCCGCACCGGAGGTACGGAAGTGGTTACCCACTGGTGCTCCTTATCGTCGTGCGTTTAAACTACATGAGCGCTTTGTATTTTAGCAGCATTAGCTTTGCTGCACATAAGAAGCATGGCCGTGTTTGGGTCCCTCCGGCCGGACACAGGGTTACTTTCCAAATCGTCCTCGGACATGTCGGAGCCTCCGCTGCGCACTACGTGCGGCGGGGGGCTCCTCCGTCCTGCGGAAAGATTTGGAAAGTAACCCTGTGTCCGGCCTGCGATAACTAAGGGGTCGCTGCGTTTTACTTGGGTGCAGCAGCGCCGTGCTTGGGGGCTGAATTGCACTTTGCTGGTCTGGGCCCGTTTCCCGGAAAAAGCCCTTACTTGGTGCGGGCCTAATTTGTTTGTTGCCGACAAAAAACAGGGGCGTCCTCCTTGAGGACGCCCCTGTTTTGGATTGCATACGGTTGCTGAAGCGATACTTTGCCTCGTCTTGCCCTAGGCCAAGAACTCCTTGGTGGTTGCCACGATGTTGGCGGCGTCCAGGCCGTACTTGTGCAGGAGCTCGGCACCCGGGCCGGACTCGCCGAAGGTGTCGTTGACGCCAATCTTCTTGAGCGGCGTCGGGCACTGCTCGCACAGGACGTCGGCGACGGCGCTGCCCAGGCCACCGATCACGGAGTGCTCC
Organism: Collinsella sp.; assembly: GCA_048183675.1. Taxonomy (GTDB): domain Bacteria; phylum Actinomycetota; class Coriobacteriia; order Coriobacteriales; family Coriobacteriaceae; genus Collinsella. The sequence goes on from DBEYWP010000042.1 coordinate 104,270, forward strand.
TCGACGGTCACGACGTGGCCGGTCTTGGTGGCGCTCTTGACGATCAGGTCGGCGTCGATGGGCTTGATGGTGTGCATGTTGATGACCTCGGCATCGATGCCCTCGGCAGCAAGTTGCTCGGCGGCCTCGAGCGCCTCGCCGACCATCAGGCCGCAGGCGATGATGGTCACATCGGTGCCCTCGCGCATGACGATGCCCTTGCCCACCTCGAACTTGTAGGTCTCGGGGTCGTTGATAACCGGCGAGGCCAAACGGGCGAAGCGCATGTACACGGGGCCGTCGCACTCGTAGGCGGCGCGCGTCACGGCGCGGGCCTCGACGTCGTCGGCGGGAACGATCACGGTCATGCCGGGAATGACGCGCATGAGGGCGATATCCTCGCAGCACTGGTGCGTGGCACCGTCCTCGCCCACCGAGATACCGGCGTGCGTGGCACCGATCTTAACGTTGAGATGCGGGTAGCCGATGGAGTTGCGGACCTGCTCAAAGGCGCGGCCGGCGGCAAACATGGCAAAGCTGCTCGCGAAGGCGACGCGGCCGGTGGTTGCGATACCGGCGGCAACACCCATCAGGTTGCTCTCGGCGATGCCCACATCGAAGAAGCGGTCGGGGCAGGCGGCCTTAAACTTGCCGGTCTGCGTGGCGGCGGCCAGGTCGGCGTCGAGGACCACAAAGTCATCGTGCTCGTTGGCGAGCTCGACGAGGGCCTCGCCGTAGCTTACGCGCGTGGCGATTTTCTTGACGTCTGCCATCCTAGAGCTCCTCTCCGGCGGCCGTGAGCTCTGCCATGGCCTGCTCAAACTGTTCATCGTTGGGGGCCTTACCGTGCCAACCCACCTGGTTCTCCATAAAGGAGACGCCCTTGCCCTTCGTGGTCTCGGCGATAATGGCGGTCGGCTGACCCTTGGTGGCGCGGGCCTCGGCAAAGGCGGCGCGGATCTGGTCGAAGTCGTTGCCGTCGGCGAGCTCCACCACATGGAACTTGAAGGCGCGGAACTTGTCGGCGAGCGGCATGGGGTCGTTGACCTCCTCGACGGGGCCGTCGATCTGCAGGCCGTTATGGTCGACGATCACGCAGAGGTTGTCGAGCTGCTGGTTGCCGGCAAACATGGCGGCCTCCCAGACCTGGCCCTCCTCGCTCTCGCCGTCGCCTAGCAGGGCGTAGGTGCGATAGTCGTCGCCCCAGTGCTTGGCGGCAACGGCCATGCCCACGGCGGCGGAGATGCCCTGGCCGAGCGAGCCGGTGGACATGTCGACGCCCGGGGTGTCGTTCATGTTGGGATGGCCCTGCAGGTGGCTGCCGATGTGGCGCAGCGTCTCGAGATCCTCCTTGGGGAAGAATCCGCGCTCGGCGAGCACGGCGTACAGACCAGGCGCGCAGTGACCCTTGGAAAGCACGAAGCGGTCGCGGTCGGCCTTGCGGGGGTCGGCCGGGTCGACGTTCATTTCCTCAAAGTACAGATAGGTCATGATGTCGGCAGCGCCGAGCGAACCGCCCGGATGGCCGGACTTGGCAGCGTGCACGCCGGTGACGATGCCCTTCCTTACCTCGTTGGCAACCTTTTTGAGCTCTTCGTCGCTCATTGTGCCTTCCTTTCATCCTCTTTAGACAAGATGCGCACGGCACGGAAAGGTAGCCCCAACACAGCCGCAATGCACGTACGTCATTCATTATGCTGGAAACTGATGGCTTTACCAGAGTTTTTATCATTATTTGAACAATTTAGCAGGCAGAACCGCTGATGAAACGGTTTATCAATGTGAACGTCTTTTGGATGGAACGCGATCGACCCTACGCGCTAATGTCCTTGAATCCCTCGCCGAAGGCTTCCGTAACGTCAGCGACCGTCACAATGGCGTGAGGATCGCGCTCGCGCACGATCGTCTTGAGGGTATTGAGCTCTCGACGGCTCACGATGACCATAATCACCGGCTTCTCGGCACCCGAATACATACCAGTCGCCTTAAACTTGGTACAACCACGACCCAGGCCATACATGATATCGGCAGCGATATCAGGGAACTTGTCCGAGATGATGAGTACCATACGGCGTTTGTTGCCACCATCGACCACGGCATCGATCACGTAGCCGCTAATGACCATCGAAAGGCCTGCATATAGTGCGTTTTCGATTGAAAAGACCGGAGCCGACAGCGCGCATACGGCAACATCGATCGCCGTGACGGTCGAGCCCACCGGCAGCGAGGTGTTACGCGAGATGATTTGGCCAATCGTGTCCGAGCCGCCGGTGTTGGCGCCGGCGCGCAACACCATGCCGTAACCGATGCCCGTTATAATGCCGCCCCACATGGCAGGGAGCATCAGGTCCGCATCCGCCAGAGGTGCTACAAACGGGGCGAACAGATCGGTAAAGAAGCCCAGCAGCACAAAGCCCGTCGCGGTCTGCACCACGTAGAACATGCCACCTTCGCGCATAACGACCAGCAACAGCAAGGCGTTCATCACGATCGTCTGAATACCAACGGGAAGCGATAGGCCACGCGATGCGCCGACCGCCTGGATAATGGTGGCAAGGCCCGTAACGCCACCGGCAGCAAGGCCGTTGGGAATCAAAAACAGGTCGGTCGCAATAGCGGCCAGAGCGCACCCCAACATAATCTGGGGCAGGTCGTGAAAGAAGTTCATCGATAGAATGCGCTTGATGTCCAGACGATATGCCATGCTGCCTCCCTCAAAAAAGCGCACCCAAACGGATGCGCTTCGAACTTCTTGCTGTATTCGATTCTACCGATTCGCCGGACAAAAACCACCCCTGCGCAGGGTTTGCTCTGGATACAAAACCACCCTGCTGGGAGGGTTTTAATCCATCTCCACATAAACCGGGCGGTTTATGCAGACGGGGTCTCCGCGTCGGCGTTGCCGGTGGCCCAGCGATGGTAGCCAATAACAAACGGGTCTAGGTCGCCATCGTCAAGAACGGCCTCGACATTGCTGGTCTCCACGCCCGTGCGTAGGTCCTTGACCATCTGGTACGGGTAGAGCACGTAGCTGCGAATCTGGTTGCCAAAACCAATCGTGGTCTTGGGTCCGCGAATCTCATCGAGTGCCTCGGCGCGCTTCTCGAGCTCAATCTCGTACAGGCGGGCCTTGAGGATCTGCATGCACGCGGCCTTGTTCTGAATCTGGCTGCGCTCGTTTTGGCAGGTGACCACAATGCCGCTGGGGAAATGCGTCACGCGCACGGCGGAGTCGGTGGTGTTGACGCCCTGACCGCCCGGGCCGCTCGCGTGGTACACGTCCACGCGGATGTCATCAGGACTGATTTCGATGTCGATATCATCGGGTAGCACGGGGATGACCTCGACGCCGGCAAACGTGGTCTGGCGGCGCTTCTTGTCGTCGGTGGGGCTAATGCGAACCAAGCGATGGACGCCGGCCTCGGCGCGCAGCATGCCAAATGCGTCCTTGCCCTCGACGGTAAAGGTCGCGCGGTCGATGCCGATGACCTCGGCCGCGGGACAGTCGTTGATGGTGACCTTCCAGCCGCGACGCTGGCAGTACTTCATGTACATCTTAAAGAGCATGAAGGTCCAGTCCTGGGCCTCCAGACCACCCTGTCCGGGCTTGATGGTCACAATGGCATCGCCGTGATCGAACTCACCGGTAAACCAGCTCGAAAGCTCAAGCTCGTCGATGGCGCGGGATAGGCGCTCCGCCGTGGCGGCAGCCTCCTCACGCAGCGCAGCGGCATCGGGGTCATCACCCATTTCCTCGGCAAGCTCCAACGCGGCACGGGCATCGGAAAGCTCACCGCGTGCCGTATCCACAGCGGCGATGTCCTCCTTGGCGCGTGCAATCTCCTCCATGGTGGCACGGGCGGCGTCGGCGTCATCCCAAAAGCCGGGGGCAACACTTTTGGCCTCGAGCTCGGTCACGCGCGTGCGCTTTTCGTCCAAATGGAGATACGACTCGACCTCGCCGAGCCGGTCCGCGAACGCGTCCAGCTCGGCGGGCGTTACCTCTAAAGCCTCAGCCATTAACGATTCCTGCCGTGGCAGTACTTAAACTTCTTGCCGCTACCGCAGGGGCACGGGTCGTTGCGGCCCACGTTGACGTACGGATCGTCGCTCTCGGACTTGCGATAGGTGGTCACCTTGCCACCGTTGTTGACGGCAGCCGGTCCGCCTTGGACAGCCGTGCGGGCCTGCACCTGCGCCTGCTTGCGCAGCACCGAGTCGCCGTTGTCACCATCGACCTCGGCAGGACCGGAGAAGCGCGCGCCCTCGAGCGCGGGCTCCTCCTTGTGCTCCACGGCACGCGGGGCAGCCTTGATCTCGATGCGCAGAACCGTGCGCAGGTAATCCTCATACATGGTATCGACGAGTATCTGGAACGCGCCGTAGGCCTCGGTCTTGTACTCGACCAGCGGGTCGCGCTGGCCAAAGCCGCGCAGGCCGATGCCGGTCTTGAGGTAGTCCATCTCCTGCAGGTAGTTCATCCAGCGGGTATCGATGACGCGCAGCATGACCTGGGTGTTGAGCTCGCGCATCAGGTCCTCGCCCAAGCGCTCGGCCTTCATGTTGTAGCACTTCTCAACGTAAGCCAGGACATCGGCAGCCAGGGCCTCATAATCCTCGTCGGGGAACTTCGGCGTATCGATGTGGCCGGTGAGCTCCACAACCCACTTGCGCAGGCCCTCCAGGTCGCGCTCGCCATCGTGACTGTCCTTGGTGCAGAACTCCTGCACGCAGCGGTACACGGTGTCGTGCATGACCTCGGTGATGTGGTCGGTCAGGTCCTTGCCGTCCAGAATCTTATTGCGCTCGGCGTAGATGACCTGGCGCTGCTTGTTCATGACGTCGTCGTACTCAAGGACGCTCTTACGCATGGAGAAGTTGATGCTCTCGACCTTGTGCTGGGCGCTCTCGACGGCCTTGGAGATGATCTTGTGCTGGATGGGCATGTCGTCGCCCATGTCGGCCGTGACCATCATCTTGGAGACGCGGTCCATCTTGTCGCCGCCGAACAGGCGCATGAGGTCGTCCTCGAGCGACAGGTAGAACTGGGTCTCGCCTGGATCGCCCTGACGGCCGGAACGGCCGCGCAGCTGGTTGTCGATACGGCGGGACTCATGGCGCTCGGTGCCGATGACGGTCAGGCCGCCGGCGGCAAGCACGCGCTCGCGCTCGGCCTTGCAAGTCTCCTTGGCCTCGGCGTTAAACTGCTCGAGCTGCTCGGGCGTCACGTCCTCCATGGTCAGGCCCTCGTACTCCAGGCGCTCGCGCACCAGCTCGTCGGGGTTGCCGCCCAGCAGGATGTCGGTACCACGACCGGCCATGTTGGTGGCGATGGTCACGGCGCCGTAGCGTCCGGCCTGGGCCACGATGTGGGCCTCGCGCTCGTGATGTTTAGCGTTGAGGACCTCGTGCGCGATGCCGCGCTTGGTAAGGGCGGCTGACAGCTTCTCGGAGCTCTCGATGGAGACGGTGCCCACCAGGACCGGCTGGCCCTTGGCGTGACGACGCTCAACGTCGTCGGCAACGGCGTTGTATTTAGCCTGAATGGTGCGGTACACCAGGTCCTCGTGGTCCACGCGCTGCACGGGCTTGTTGGAGGGGATGACCTCGACGGGCAGCTTGTAGATCTCGCGGAACTCGGCATCCTCGGTAAGTGCCGTGCCGGTCATGCCGGAGAGCTTGTCATACAGACGGAAGTAGTTCTGCAGGGTGATGGTGGCCAGGGTCTGGTTCTCCTCGCGTACGAGCACGCCCTCTTTGGCCTCGATGGCCTGGTGCAGGCCCTCAGAATAGCGGCGGCCCTCCATGATGCGGCCGGTGAACTCGTCGACGATCTTGACCTCGCCGTTGGTGACCACGTACTGCTTATCGCGGTGGAACATGTACTGGGCCTTCAGCGCTTGCTGCAGGTGGTTGACCAACTGGCCGGAGAGATCGGCATAGATGTCATCGATACCCAGGCGGCGCTCGATCTTCTTAAGACCGCGCTCGGTGGCGGCAATGGTGTGCTTGGCCTCGTCCATGACGTAGTCGCCCGTGGGTTCAACGTCCTCGGTGGCGGTAAGCATGTCGTGCGACACGTCCTCGCCGCGCTCAAGGCCACGCACGGCACGCGCGAAGTCCTTGTAGGTACTGGCGGACTTGGTGCCAGCGCCCGAGATGATCAGCGGGGTGCGGGCCTCATCGATCAGGATGGAGTCAACCTCGTCGACGATGGCGTAGTTGTGGCCGCGCTGCACGCGCTGCTCGGGACGGGTAACCATGTTGTCGCGCAGGTAATCAAAGCCGAACTCGGAGTTGGTGCCGTAGGTGACGTCGGCCTGGTAGGCCGGGCGCTTGAGCTCGAGCGGCATGTTGTTCTGGAGCAGACCGACGGTCATGCCCAGGTACTTATAGATGCGGCCCATCCACTCGGAGTCACGCTTGGCAAGGTAATCATTGACAGTAACGACGTGCACGCCCTTGCCGGCGATAGCGTTGAGGTAGCCGGCCAAGGTGGAGACGAGCGTCTTGCCCTCGCCGGTCTTCATCTCGGCAATATGACCCTCATGAAGCGCCATGGCGCCGATGAGCTGTACGTCAAAGTGACGCATGCCCGTGATGCGCTTGGAAGCCTCGCGCACAGTGGCAAAAGCCTCGGGAAGCATGTCGTCGAGCGACTCGCCGTTGGCGTAACGCTCGCGGAACTTATCGGTCTGGGCGCGGAGTTCCTCCTCGGTCATCTTCTCAAACTGGGGCTCAAGACCGTTGATCTGGTCAACGATCTTGTAGTAGCGCTTAAGGTCCTTATCGGATCCAAAGGACAGCAGCTTTGACATGAATCCCATGTGGTTTTCCTTTTTGGCCATCGCCCACGCCGTGCAGCTGCGGGCGAGTTAAACACAGATGATTGTACTTTAGCCAAACAAGGCGCGGCCTATACGGTCGACCTCGACCGCCACGTAATAACTACGACCAACCTGCCAAAAGGGGACTGGTTTATTTTGGCAGTTTTTATCTGGGAAAACGCTGTATCTCTGCCATTTGGTGCAAACGAACCCGTCCCCTTCGCACCAATCTGGTGCAATGGGGACGGGTTAGCTTGCACCAATAAAGGAAAAGGGCCGCGCACCCAAATGGATACGCGGCCCTTTAGCCACGAATGCGAGCGATTCCTCGGCGAGCTATTTACTCAGCAGCCTCGGTGGTCTCGGCCTCGGCAGCGGCCTCCTCGACGGGAGCCTCTGCGGGAGCCTCGGCGGCCTGCTTGGCAGCCTCCTCGGCAAACTTAGCAGCACGCTTGGCCTTCTCGGCAGCCTTAGCCTCAGCGGCGGCCTTGCGAGCGGCCTCGGCCTCAGCAGCCTTGGCAGCCTTGGCAGCCTTGGCCTCCTCGGCCTTCTTGAGCTGGGCGGCAGCGGCGCCACCGAACTTGTCGGCGAAGCGCTGGACGCGTCCACCGGTGTCGACGAACTTCTGCTGGCCGGTGTAGAACGGGTGGCACTCGTTGCAAAGCTCAACCTTCATCTCGGACACGGTAGCGTGCGTCTTGAAGGTGTTGCCGCAGGAGCACGTCACCGTGCACTCGACATACTGGGGATGGATACCCTGCTTCATGGTAGGACTCCTTATTGGTCAGGCGCTGGTTACCGATCAGCGCATAAGGCGTCTTGGTTTCCGACCAAGACAACAAACTCGGCTATGGTACCACGGCGCCGCGTGTCCCACAAAAGGTTCACGGTCTTTTCGGAACGACACGAATCTGACCCATCGAAACACATCTCCACCGTTCCTTCAACTGGGAAAATGCCGTCCCCGGGGCCTGAGAAGGGCCCCGGGGACGTTCGACTGACTGCGGGAACGGCCTTTCCGCTCAATGTGTTCGGCTGAGATCGGAAATCAACCAAACTGAACTAGGTTCAGTTGACATGGTTAAAAACGAGGGGCGACGCTTTTGCGTCACCCCTCGTCCCGGCCGGGTTGCTTTAGTTGTACACACGGTAGTTACACTTGAACTGGGTTATGTGTCCATAGCTGGAGCGGTACCAACCCGATGTATAGCTGATTACTTCTGGGCCTAGATATTCGTATCTCTTGTTGTAGCGAAGCTGACGGTAGGTCGTGTCGTACTCTGCTACGTAAAACGTGTCTCCAGAGAAGGCTTTGTACCGGTCTTTAACCGTCGAAGCCATGTACGCGGGTTCGACATCGCCTTTCTCTCCGTTGAGCGCATAGACGGGTGCCGCGATTCCGCATAAAGCCGTTGCCACGAGGATGGCGTAGACAGCCATGCGCGACGCATTGGACTTCAGCTGTTCAAATAGTTTCATGTCATTCACCTCCCTCGTATGTATCGAGGTATTCCTGCTTGAGCGTCTGCGAGGACGACTCGGTCTTTTCCACGAGCGTGCCGGCCTCGATGAAGTAGAACGAGTCGGTGAGGTCTGCCAGGTCGTCGAGCAGATGGCTTGAGATGAGCACGCTGCGTCCCCGCTCCACCTCGCTGCGCATCGCGTCGCAGGAGGTTTTCCGTTTTCCCGGATCGAGGCCGTTCAGCGGTTCATCGAGGATGAGGTACGGGCAACCGGTCGATATCGCCATGGCAAGCTTTACCTGCTGCTTCATTCCTGTCGAGAGTTTACGGGTCGGCTTGTCGAGATATGGGGAGATTCCGAGGGAGCTGCAGAGCGAGTCGATGTCGGTGGCCGATTTCCACGCCTCCCTAACGAAAGAGAGGTGCTCGAGGGCCGATAGCGTGGGATAGAGATCCGCGCCGCCTGAAGAGCTCAGGTAGACGAGTTCTGCGAATTCGGCTGATCGACGTTGGCTGATTCCGTCTGCCACCAGGCTTCCCGAGCGGATGCGGGTGGGAAATTGGCCCGACAGCGCTTCAAGAAGGGTGGTTTTCCCCGAGCCGTTGGGAGCAATGAGGCCCGCCGCCGTTCCCGGGCCCAAGGAAAGCGACCCGATCGAAAGTATCGTCGTGCTCCCGTATCCCACGCTCACGTCCAGGAGCTCGAGCCCATGGTGCTTTTTAGCGGGTCCAGCCTGTTTGGGCGAACGTGCCGCAACGGCGCCGACCGCGAAAAGGACCGCGACGTATACCAGGGCCACGGCAAGCATCGATGCGCCGCCCGAACCGGAGCCAATGAATTCTGTCGGGAAGCATCCTACGTAACCCGTTGCCTCGATAGGCGAGAACACGCGCAGCGGCAGGAGCTCGAGCGCGGCATTATGCCCCAGTGCCGAATCGGACAGTAACGGGAATGCCGGGGCCGCGACAAGCAGCGCGGAGGCAAGGGGGCCCGCGAGGACGCGCCTCGTTGCGGTCGATAGGACGACGGAGCAAACGGATATCAAGGTTCCGCCCGCGAGCAGCGCGAGAAGCAGGGTCGTGAAGACGTCTCCCGCGGTCGTGGTGGCAAGCGCGCCGTCATGGAAGAAGGCGATCGGGTACCCAATCTGCCCGAAGCCGTTTAGGGCCAAGGCGCAAATGCCCCCCGGGTGCGAGGCCGGCGAGGAGCATCGCGGTCCCCGCGGCGATTATCGAAAACACGGTTTGGATAAGGCGCCGGAATTTGGGCGCGGGCGCCTTCGCCGCCAGGGTCCCGGGCCTTGTGGCGCCGAGCACGAGTATCGACGAGAGAAGGAAGGGGATGAAGGGAAGGAAAGACGGTGCCGTGGCAATGGCGTAAGGCAGGAAGGAAAGGAATGGCAGGTCGTTTGCGGAGGCCGGGATATCCGTGATGCCGGAGCTGCTCAGGGCACGGCAATATGCGAGCGCTGCGTCATTGGTCTCTCGGTCTCCCACGATGGACCCGGATTGGAAGCCTTCGCCCATGAGCGCGTAGTAGCTCTCGGCAGAATCGAGAAAGGCGGCGTCGGTTTGAGCGGCGAGGGCGGCGTTCGCGTATCTTGCAAGCTCCGCGTCATCTTGCTGCTCTGGCGATAGGTCTATGCCGTTGGCTTGGGGTGCGCGCGTATTGAATGCGTCGACAAAGCCCTGCATGCCCTGCTTCATAAAGAAGGGCCCGTAGATGGGTGAATTGAACGCAATGGGGACGGAGAAGGCTGCAGCGAGAACGAGCGTAGAGATCCATACGGCCCTGTCTCTTAGGATTAGTTTGAGAAGAAGTCGACAGTACATTTAGAAGCACCTACATTTCTCAAAGCATCGTTAGATTGATAATGACAGACCGAATGAAGATGCGTGCGACGGGGGCGAGGCGAATGGCTGAGCGGTATCGATATGCGGGTTCAACGGTATTATATCGACCACATAGATTTTTAACTTGCATTTCTACCCGCCCTTTTCGTAGAGTCGCCGATACGTGCTTAGCGCACCCTCGGCGCGTCCGGCAGGCTTTGCGAAATGGGATCCAGGAGACTTCGGCGCAGCATCATCTTGCGGAATGCTTCTAATGAGCCTCCCATCCTTCAAAAACAGAATCTCATCGCACAGCCTATCGACCGAATCCAAGATGTGGGATGACATGATGATGCACGTACCAGAATCGGCCAGCTTCCTGAGAATCTCGGAATGCAAGTCCACCCTGCTGGGGTCGAGCGCGTTCATGGGCTCATCTAATAGAAGGTACCGCGCGCCCGTCGCATACGCAATCGCCAGGGTAAGCTGCTGCTTCATGCCCTGGCTCAGAGTGCGGATCCTCATCTTCGCGAACTCACCTATCTGCGTTTGTTCCACTATCTCTTCGATATCGCGAGCATGCGGCCACATATCGCAAACCATCTTGAGGTGATCTTCCGCACGCAATCCGGGATACAGCAGCGTCCCCTCACCAGGTGCATAGAAGATCATAGAACGGACCTCTCTCGCACCCGTACCCTGCACCTCATCCAGAACGATGCTCCCGTCCACGCGAGGACCCGGCAAACCTGCCATCGCACGCAGCAACGTCGTCTTTCCATGCCCGTTCGGAGCGACGAGACCGTAGACCGTACCCGGGGCAAACTCAGCGTTCACCGAATCTACGAGCACCTTCTTTCCATAAGAGATCGTCAGCGTTTGAAGGTCAATCATCGAGATCATCCCCTTTCGATCTTTGGAACACTCAGGCGCACCATCAACGGAGATACGGCGCCCAAGACCACCAGCAGAGCGCCCGATGCGCCGACGACCTCTCCAAAAGGCATCGCGTTCGTCCCTCGCCCAAGGAACCCAATCGTCCCCACCTGGGAAGCGGAATCAAACGAGGCGAATGGAGCCAGCAGCGCGACGCCCATGCCCACGCTTTCAACATGAGCGCTCAACGAACCCAACACCAAGAGAACCGCGCAAACCATTCCGGTGACAACGGGGTTGCGGCTAATCGCTGCTGTCAACGCAGCGACGACGGAAATCACGCCGTATGCCATGACCAGCAACGGAATACTGCACAACACCGCCTTCCCCACCATGGACGTTGTCGAAGCTCCCGCCCGAATGAGAGCGACGGGATACTCCGATCAACCCGCACCGTTCTTAATCACGGACACAACGACAGCGGGAACCATCGACACCAAAAGCAGCACCAAGCCAAGCAGGAGAGTCAGCGCAACAGCCGTCAGAAAACGCACATGCGCTGTTGCGGGGATCTGGAGAACCAGAAGGGAACGACACTGCAGGTGGGTGCACGCGAGCGATGTGACAACCACGGGCAACAGCAAAAATAAGGAGGGAAGCGCTGCCTGGAGATACGAAAGGAGGATTAATGGGGGCATCTTCGTACTTAACTCGTAAACCTTGGGGTCCGGCAAGCTCGCGATCGACTCAAGCAGAAGGGCGCGCGCCTCCGCACGAGAAGGAGTCTCCGGCTCGATTCCGATCGATTGCAGGAGAGTCGCATCTGCCGCGCCCAGCTCACCTCGAGCGCGCTCGTACGTCGCAAGGCTTCGAAACCCCTCCGCAGGCATAGGCGCGTACACGAAACCCGAAAGAGCATCCCGCATGTCTTCCAGGGCCGCTTTGCCCTCGACGTCCATATTCGCAGCGTTCTGCTCTAGGTACCGATCTATTGAACGGAGCTCCCCATCCCTATACCGAACAGCGGAAACGTTATCAGCGTCAGGAAACATCTCGACCAGAGCCGGGGCCAGCATCGTCGTCGACATTGCAATCGCGCATACGGCGAGGGTAGGAGAACGCAGGAGCAGTTTCCCCATCGTTCTTACGTATGCAACGGCGGAGGCACAAGCGCTCGAACGAGTTGCCGTTCTCGATGCAGTGAAGGAACCTCTCTCAAGACAAATCGGGGATATCGGGCACGCGCAGCCGCTCTTTCCAGCAACGCAAAGCAGGCTAATTGCCAGCACCTCGATCCCGATTGCGCATACGAGGGCAATCGCGCCACGCTCGAAGCAAAGTCCAGGCAGATTCACTATCTGCGTTGTCGGGTACGGGCTATAGGCGCCGACGGTCAACTCAGTGTTCGCATACGTAAGGGGATTCAACAGGGCGAACTCACGTAAAGCGATGGATCTTCCGTAATACCCGGGAACCATCGTCACCCCCATCAGGGCACATACGAACACGATTCCAAGCGTAGGGTTATTGGCAATCTTCACGGCAAGGTGAACGACAAGCGAGATGAACGCTGCCACCAAGAATTGCAAGATGGCCGTCTGCGCGAACACCAGCCAAGCCGGTTTGATAACCGGAGTCGCATATTGAATGTAGCCTATCGGATAGAACGGCGAGCCCGGGCCATTCTTCACAAGCGCGGCGATTATCCCTGGAAGATTGATGGCGAGGACGGCAAGCATTGCAAAAACACTCGCCCATACGCTCGATGCAACAAGTCTACCCAGCTCGCCCATCGGTACCTGGATGATGAGCTTTTCACGTTTGTTAAGACGCGCGGCAAGGAACGAGACGGCAACGGCCGTTGCGACCCATAGCAAGTACTCCTTCGATCCGTCATAATAGGTGTACTCTCCATCCGATATCTGCAGAAACGGAAGTAGGGGAGAGAGCGGTGCCAAGATAAGACGTCCCGCGGCAAGAGGGTACAGAAGCGCGGGCATGCTTGATGAAGAGGTATAGACACCGTCCTCCCCCGCATTCACAAGCGCATCCGCATAGGATGCTGACAATTCCTGCTCAACACGGGTTATTCCCGACTCGAGGTATTCGACCCGTCCGTCGATGCCAGCCGCGCTCCTGAAGACGGGCAGAGCACAAAGAACCATCAACGCAACAACGACAACACAGAGCGACCTGGAGGAGAGAAGCGACCTAAAGATCGCCTTCGAGATTTTGAGCATATTCATCGCCAACCTTAACCTCATCCAGTCGGAACAGAGGGGCCGAACAAAATGCTCGGCCCTTATTACTTGCCGGCAAAGTCAATTTAACATAAACTGTTAAAAAGTAACCTGAGTTTTTTAAATTCTTCGGAGGTTATTATGAGTTCCGACAATCGCACTCCACGGCTTCATTCCTTCCGCATCGCATGCGCGATAGCCTCTGCGACCCTTTGCGCCACCGCCATCGCACAAGTGGCGTTCTCCTTAAAGCCAGCAATCGAAGTGCTCGACAACCCTGTAATTGCAGACTCCCCCGCGTATCCAGCCCTTGCGATCTCGACATTGGTCCCTGCCGTCATCGGTATCGCTACGACCATCCTCAGCGCCGTTCTCGTGTGGACGATCAAGAGCGGAGACCCCTTCAAGAAAGGGTCTGCGACATGCTTGAAGGTGCTCGGCATTCTCTTCGTTGTTCAAGCTGCCACCAGCCTCTACGCCGGCTCACTCAAAACCTCCGTTTCGATGTTTGGCGGCGAGGGGGCCGTCGGCGCCCAAGAGATCGCTTCATCATTCGATTGGACCTCTCTGGTTCTCGGCATCGTCCTGTTCATGCTTTCCCAGCTCTTCTTGTACGCCCGAGAGCTGTACCTCGACTCCGACGAGATTGCGTAAGGAAACGCCATGCCCGTAATTGTTCGCCTCGACAAGATCATGGCCGAGCGAAAGATTTCCTCGAACGAACTTGCCGATAGGATTGGAACCACGCCCGTGAACCTGTCCCGTATTAAAAAAGGGCATATTCGCGGCATTCGCTTCAACACACTCGAGCAGCTATGCCTCGCCCTTCGTTGCCAACCCGGAGACCTTCTCGAAGTCATGAGCGAAGAGGATGCCCGAAAGGAGTTCGGACTCGATTGGTCCGCCGAGGATTAGAGGGCGGTCGTACTCGCCCTGCACACGGGGATGCGAATCGGCGAGGTCTGCGGCCTTCGGTGGTGCGATGTGGATTTCGAGACGGGCCTAATCTCGATCAGACACTCGGTGGCGTACGCGAAGGGAATGGGTTCGTTCATCAAGGACACCAAGACCCATGACGCCAGGGGTATCCCCATCGACCCGGTCGGCCTACTCCCCTTCCTGAAGGAGACCCACGAGATCGACTGCGGAAAGCTGCGCTTGCGCGGCCTTACCGGGGCGGTCGAGATCGGGGACTGCTACATCCTGTCGGAGCCGGGCGCGACCTTCGCGACGACAAGCTATATCCGCAGGGCGTTCAAGACGTTCTCGGAGACCAACGGCCTCATGGGCACCAACGACGAGCTGATCACGTTCCACGGCCTGCGCCACACCTTCGCGACGCGGTGGATCCGCCACGGCGGCGACATCAAGGCGCTGCAGTCGATCCTCGGCCACAAGGACGCCATGGCGACGCTCAACGTCTACGCCGACATCGAGCCCATCTCCAAAATCCATAACATGCTGCGCGCCACGCCGTGCCTTTGGCGCGGGCACCTCGGGCCGAGGGTCAATCCGGGTCCCATGTTCCAACAGAGGATCCAGGAGTCCATCGAGACGCTCCAGGCGTTCGGCTACGGCATCACCGAGCCGGACGACCGAAATATCGCCATACGCGACGTGAAGACGAACAGTTGGCTCTAGCTCACCGAGTACGCGGCAGTGCTGGGCCCATCCCAACTGAGGTCACGGTGGTCCGATAGGGGCGCCGCCCGCGGCATGCGCCGCGGAGCGGTATCCCCTACCGAAGGGCGGGGATGCCCTCCGCTTCCAGTTCGGAATCAGCCGTCGGAGGCGTTCGGCTGACTGCGGGAACGGCCTGTCCGCTCAATGTGTTCGGCTGAGATCGGAAATCAACCCAACACGAGCCGGACACGCGCCAGACGGCTCTTCCCCGTACGGCCTTCCCCCTTACGCTCATGTTGCAGGCATGTAACGCCGCAGCGAGCGCGCCTTTTTTGCGCCAGACAGGTACAATGATGAACACTGTACCGTAGCGGAGCGCCCCGCGCGCGCCGCAACCACGCGAAAGGGTTTCCCATGGCCGAGATCTCGTCCTCCCGCATCGTCATCACCGTCCTTGGCAAGAACCGCCCCGGCATCGTCGCCGGCGTCACCCGTGTTCTGGGCGAGGCCAACGTCGACATCCGCGACATTACGCAGTCCATTATCGAGGACATCTTCACCATGAGCATGCTGGCCGACACCGCCGAGTCCAAGCTCGACTTCGCCGAGCTGCAGAAGGCGCTGGCCGAGGCCGGCGAGCTTTCGGGCGTCAACGTGTCCATCCAGCGCGAGGACGTCTTCAACTTTATGTACCGCCTGTAGCGAGCAAGCCGCTGGGGATAGCCTGACGCGCGCATGCCCATGCAAGTCACCCCGATGCGGCCCGGAGAGGAGCGCGCATGGCCTACGACGCCAAGAAAATCTACTACCGCTTCGACGATCACCTGAGCCGCCTGGTTCTGGATTACGAGGCGAGCCGTCAGATTTCGCCCGAAAGCGAAAACCTCTACCACGGCCTGCCGACCGCCCCATACGACGAGGACCTGTTCGTAGAGCACAACGTCAAGCGCGGCCTGCGCAATGCCGACGGCTCGGGCGTGGTCGCGGGCCTTACCCGCATCTCGGACGTGCATGGCTACAACAAGGTCGACGGAAAGGTCGTGCCCGACCAGGGCAAGCTTACGCTGCGCGGCTACAGCATCGAGGACCTGGTCAACAACGCCCAGGCCGAGGATCGCTATGGCTACGAAGAGGTCGCCTACCTGCTCATCACGGGCTCGCTGCCCACCAAAGAGGAGCTCGACGGTTTTTGCGGACGCCTGGGTGCTTTTAGGCATCTGAGCGACGAATACGTCCGCGAGTTCCCCATGACCACGGTGTCGTCTAGCATCATGAATGTGCTTCAGCGCGCCGTGCTGCTGCTCTACGCCTTCGACGCCGAGCCCGACGCCATTACACCCGAGCACGAAATCGACGTCGCCATCTCCATGCTCGCCCGTCTCCCTCGCATCGCCGCCTTTGCGCACATGGCATCGGTCGCCAAGCGCCACGGCTCGGAGATGCACGTGCCGCACCCCACGCCCGGCCTCTCAACCGCCGAAACCATCCTGCAGGTCCTACGCGGCGGCATGGCGTTCACTCACGATGAGGCGATGCTGCTCGACGTGATGCTCATGCTGCATGCCGAGCACGGCGGCGGCAACAACTCCACGTTTGCCTGCCGCGTGCTGTCCTCCTCGGCCACCGACCCGTATTCCGCCTACGCCGCGGCTATCGGCTCGCTCAAGGGCCCGCGCCACGGCGGCGCCAACGCCAAGGTCGTGTCCATGCACGAGGACATCCGCGCGCATGTCTCCAATTGGGAGGACGAGGACGAGGTCGCAGCCTACCTGGGCAAGATTCTCGACAAGCAGGCCTTCGACGGCACGGGCCTCATCTACGGTATGGGCCACGCCGTCTACACGCTGAGCGACCCGCGCGCCGAGGTGTGCCGCCGTTACGCGCGCACGCTTGCCGCCAAGAAGGACCTGGGCGATGAGTTCGCGCTCATCGAGCGCATCGAGCGCCTGGCACCGCAGGTGATGCGCGATCACGGCATGACCAAGCCCATCTGCGCCAACATCGACCTGTACACGGGCTTTATCTACAAGATGCTCGGCGTGCCCGAGACGCTCTTTACACCGCTGTTCGCCGTCGCCCGCATGGCCGGCTGGTCGGCGCACCGCATGGAAGAGCTCTTCTGCGCGCACCGCATCATCCGTCCCGCGTATCGCCCGGTTATCGAGCCGCTGGAGTACAAGCCGCTCGCCGATCGCTAGGACGCGGACCGTTATAGAACCCGAGCGTGGCCAGGGCATCACCGCCCTCGGCCACGCTTTTTATGCCAGTAGAAAGGGCTGCATCAAATGATTGTGTTTTCCGATATGGATGGAACGCTGCTGACGACCGATAAGCAGATGAGTGATGCCACCTGGGCGATGCTCGACGAGCTTGCGCGCCGCGGTATTGAGTTTGTGCCCTGCACGGGTCGCCCGCTGTCGGGCATCTTTGAGCCCATCCTCGCCCACCCCGCCGTACACTACGCGGTCTGTGCCAACGGTGCCAGCGTCTGGCAGCTCGATGACGGTACGCCCACCGATGCCTCACGTGCCACGCGCATTTTGAGCCGACCGCTCGACCGCGCCATCGCCCATCGCATCCATAGCATTGCCGCCGGCCATGACGTCACCTTCGACATCTTCGCGGACGGGCGGTGCTTCCTCCCCCGCTCGCTCTACACGCGCCTAGACGAATTCTGCGGCGGCGACCCCCACATCGCGGCTTCGCTCAAGCGCACACGAACACCGATCGACATGGATATCGACAGCAAGATCGACGAGGTCGAGACGCTCGAACGCATCGCCATGTACTGGCACGACCCGGCCGATCGCGACGCCATCGCAGCGGAGCTCGACACGCTCGGAGGCATTGAGGTCACGCGTTCGTACGCCATGAATATCGAGGTCATGGGCGAGGGCGCCACCAAGGGAACGGCACTCACGTGGCTGTGCGAGCATCTGGGCGAGCGTCTCGCCGACGCCTGGGCCTTCGGCGACAACATCAACGACATCCCCATGCTGCAGGCAGCGGGCCATGGCATGGCCATGATCAACGCCGAGCCCGAGGACCGCGACGCCGCCGACGCCATCACCGAGTTCGACAACGACCACGACGGTGTCGCCCGCACCATCATGGCCGCTCTCGCCTAGTCATTGGCCAGTCACTGAGGACGTTCTTGAATGACTAGTCGTTGGGGACACTCTTCGCGAAAAAGCTGCAAGAACTGTCCCCCACTGCCGGCAGAAAAGAAACGTCCCCATCTGCCGGATTAAGCGAGACTCTCCAGCACGCGACGGAGCTCCTGCTGGACGGCGTGGTCGCAGTTACAACCCACCACGCGATCGGCCACCGCCTTGAGCGCGGGACGCGCGTTTTCCATCGCGCAGCCCGTGCCGACAAAGCGAATGATCTCGTAGTCGTTCATCGAGTCGCCAAACGCCATGACCTCGTCGCGTCCAACGTCGTAATGCTCCGCGAGCTGCGCGATGCCCGAGGCCTTCGATACGCCGGGCTGCATGGCATCGATCCACGCGTTGCCCGAAGGCGCAAAAGTAAAGAGCTGACCGAGTTCGCGCTGTAGTACGTAAGCGCTGTCCATAACGGCACCGTCATCGCAAAAGATACTCGCCTTGATGATATTTACGCTGGGATCGGGCAGCTCCCAAATGCGCTCGGCATTGGGAAGGTCCTTATCGACCTCACGCACGAACTTGCACTCGTCATCGAGCAAGAAGGACTTGGTTCGGTCAAAAAGTGCAAGATGCAGATTGGGAAACGTCGCG
This sequence comes from Collinsella sp., assembly GCA_048183675.1. Classification (GTDB taxonomy): domain Bacteria; phylum Actinomycetota; class Coriobacteriia; order Coriobacteriales; family Coriobacteriaceae; genus Collinsella. The sequence continues at coordinate 122,872 of DBEYWP010000042.1, forward strand.
ACGGCCTGAGCGAGCTTTCGAATCGCCAGGTGCGAATACACCTCGCGGTCTACCATCTTGCCGTCGGCGTAGACCTGGGCGCCGTTAGCGGCGACAAAGTCCATCTTGTCGCGAACGGGCGCAAAGAACTCGCACAGGCGATCGTAGCGACGACCTGACGATGCGGCAAAATGCACGCCATGCTCGCGTAGCGCCAAAATCAGTTCGTAGGTCTCGGGAGGCACCTGGCCGTTTTCGTCAAGCAGTGTGCCGTCCATATCGGATGCAATCAGTTTAAACATAGAAAAGCTCCCTTCGGGCTTGTTGGAATCGAACGTGTATCCGATTCCAACGTACCCAAAGGGAGCTCAAATAAGACTCCGCGGGCGTAAACGTTACAAGGACCTGGCAAATAGCTCACACATGCCAGAGGTCCTACGGTCGCGGCGCCAGGCGACACGCCACCCCGACGGCCAGTCGTTTAAGAACGTCCCCGATGACTAGTCGGCGTAGGTGAAGGTCGTGACGTCGAACATGCCCTCGGGGCGAATGCGGAGCGTCGGGATGACCGGCAGGGGCAGGAAGATGATGCCCATGATGGGGTCGAGCGGCGACTCAATACCCATGGCGCGCGCCTTGACCATAAAGTCGTCGTGCTGCGCGGCAACGTCCTCGGCCGTGCCTTCGCTCATAAGGCCACCGAGCGCCAGCGGAATGCGCGCCACGACCTCTCCGTTGCGCACCAGCACGTGACCACCTTGGCCCACGGCCTCAACGGCGGCCATCATATCGGCGGCGTTGTCGCCCACCACGCACACGTTGTGCGAGTCGTGGCCGATCGTGGAGGCAATGGCGCCACCCGTGATGGTAAAGCCGCGCACCCAGCCGCGACCGATGTGCTTGCCGACAAGACCCAGGCCAGCGGGGCCGTCGCCGTCGGCGCCCTCGGCTTGCAGCGACACGCCGCGGCCGTGGCGCTCGATAAGCATAATGCGACGCAAGTCCTCGTCAGTCTCGGGACGAACCATGCCCGTGATAACCATGCCAGGGGTCACATCAATAACCGCCTCGCCCGGCTTAAAGGCATAATCGAACACGCCAAGCGAAAGCTTCGGCAGCTTAACGGAAGCACGCAGCTCATCGGCAAGCGCTGCGACCTCAGCGGTCTCGGGCGCAACCTCGCCCACAAAGGCGCCGTCCTGTGCCACGAGCGCACCGGCGGCATACACGCGATGCGGGGCCGTGGCAAAGGTCAGGTCATCGAGCACCAGCAGGTCGGCGCGCTTGCCCGGAGCGATTGCGCCGCGGAGCTCATGCGGGTCACGACAGCCGTGGTCCAGGCCAAAGGCCTCGGCCGTGGAAAGAGACGCCATGGAGATGGCGACCACCGGGTCGATGCCGGCCTCGATGGCCACGCGGCAGGCGTTGTCGATCATGCCGGTCGAAAGCGCGTCGGAGGGAGCGCGGTCGTCGGTCGCAAAGCAGCAACGGCGAGCACGGGCGGGGTTTTCCAGCAGCATAGGCGACAGGTTGGCAAGGTCATGGCTGCAGGTGCCCTCGCGCAGCATGACATACATGCCGCGGGATAGCTTGTCGAGCGCTTCCTCGGGAATCGTCGACTCGTGGTCGGCGATAATACCCGCTGCGGCATAGGCGTTGAGATCCTTGCCGGCAACAAGCGGAGCATGGCCGTCGACCTGTTTGGACGGCGTCTGATTGGCAGCGTCAATGCGAGCGCAGGTCTCGGGATCGGCCATAAAGACGCCCGGCAGGTTCATCATCTCGCCCAGACCAAAGACATCGCCCGGATGCTCGGCAAAAAACGCCTGCATATCGGCAGCCGAAATAACGGCACCGGCCTGCTCGTCGGGCAGCGCGGGCACGCACGAAGGCATCATGTACTTGATGGAGATGGGTGCGCGGCGGCCGTCCTCGATCATAAAGCGCAAGCCGTCGAGACCGGCAACATTGGCAATCTCGTGGCTGTCGGCAATGGCGGTGGTAGTACCGCGCGTCGCGGCCATGCGAGCATACTCGGCGGGACGGATGTTCGAAGACTCGATATGCAGATGCCCGTCAATAAAACCGGGAGCGAGATAGCGACCCTGGCAGTCGATAACCTCGGCAGCCTCGTAGGTGCCAGCGACATCGTCGCGACCATCGTAGAGCACGCCGACGATCACACCGTCCTTGACGGCAACGCTGCCGGGCGCCACACGCTGGCCATACACGTCGACGATCTGCGCATTGGTAAACAGCGTGTCGACGGGCACGCGGCCCTCGGCGGCCTCGATCACAGACCTCATGACCTCAACGGACATACATACTCCTTTAACCGTAGAAAAAAGCTGCGGAGCGGACAGACCTTCACCGCAGCAAGCCAATAGCCATTGTATGCCCAAACGATGGGTCAACAATACGCCTCTCCGCTTAACGGCACACGCCGCTTGGCGCAATGGCGACAGGTTGCTTTGCACCAAAAAGAAACGTCCCTAAGTGCCAACCAGGACAACGCCGTAGGTGGAGGACGGACAGCGAGCGGACTCCAGAGCGAACAAATTGGCATGAAAAGAGGACGGCATAGACCTTCTGGTCATGCCGTCCTCTTTGAATGACAAGTTGTCGCTCTGGAGCCCGCGCAGCGTCGAGCTGTTACGCGGTTTGGTAAAACCGCGTAACTAAATAAGCTTGAAGCCCTTGCGCTTACCCACAGAAAGGGTGTCGCCCAGCTTGAGGGCGCTGGGGTCGATGTTGTAGCTCTTGGGAGCCACGGCCTTGCCGTTGATTTTGACGCCGCCGCCGTCGATATCGCGACGAGCCTGGCCGGCGCTCGCCGAAAGACCCAGGTCCTTGAGCAAGCCGGCGAGGTAGATCTGGCCCTCGTCGTTGACGGTCAGCTCAACGTGCTTCTCGGGGAAGTCGGCGAGCTGGCCCTCCTTGAACACGCGGTCGAACTCGGCCTGAGCCTCGTCGCCGGCGCCGGCGCCGTGGTAGGTGTCGCACAGGTCGCGGCCCAGAGCACGCTTGAGCTCGTAGGGGTCGGCGGAGCCATCGGCCAGGGCGGCGTCGATCTTGTCGACCTCGGCAGGGGTGAGCGAGCTGGCCAGACGATAGTACTTGCCGATCATCTCGTCGGGGATGGACATGGTCTTGCCGAACATGTCCTTGGGAGCGTCGGTCAGGCCGATGTAGTTACCATAGGACTTGGACATCTTGCGCACGCCGTCGGTGCCCTCGAGCAGCGGCATGGTGAGCGCAATCTGCGGCTCCATACCCATCTTCTCCATGAGCTCGCGGCCGGCGAGCAGGTTGAAGAGCTGATCGGTGCCGCCCATCTCCACGTCGGCCTTGATCTGCACAGAGTCGAAAGCCTGCATCACGGGATACAGGAACTCATGCAGGGCGATCGGCGTCTGAGACTGGTAGCGCTTAGTAAAGTCGTCGCGCTCAAGGATGCGGGCGACGGTGAACTTGGAGCATACCTGCAGCAGGCCGGCCAGGTCCATCGAAAGGATCCAGTCACCGTTGTGCACGATGGTGGTCTTCTCGGGATCCAGGATCTTCATGGCCTGGCTCACGTAGGTCTCGGCATTGGCCTCGATCTGCTCCTGCGAAAGCTGCGGACGCGTGGAGTTCTTGCCCGAGGGGTCGCCGATCAGCGCGGTGCCGTTGCCGATGATGAGGGTAACGTTGTGGCCCAGGTCCTGGAACTGACGCATCTTGCGCAGCGGCACGGCGTGGCCCAGGTGCAGGTCGGGACTGGTGGGGTCGACGCCGAGCTTGATGTTGAGGGGCTCGCCCTTCTCAAGCTTCTTGCGAAGGTCGGCCTCGGGAACGATCTGCGCGGCACCCGAGGTGATGATACGCATTTGCTCGTCAACAGACAGCATTGGGTATCCTCCTTTTGCTATAGCACCCTCGCCGAAAACGGCGGTGCTGGAAGTCCATAAACTCTCATATGATAACAAACTGACGCGATGCGGCACCTACGACAGGAAAATCCTCGTCCTGCCGCATGCGTCAATGGCAACTGGCAGACGTGTACCGTCACGCTCGACCAGATAGCGTACCTGCCGACGACGCAAGCAGTCGCGGCAACGAACCTGTCCCGTCGCATCGGTAGCGCAGACGCCCTCGGCGGTCAGCAGACAGTGCTCGCACACCATAAGCTCGGGACGGTCGGCGTCGACCGGACCCAAGACGCCGGGTTCAGCAGCCAGTTCGGCAATACGCTCCACATCATTGCCGAGCAACTCGGCCGGCAAGTACACCCGCCCCGCACCGAGTCCGCGCAGCCAGGCAAGCGTGGCCCGATTCGCGCAGAACACCGGCGCCGCCACGTCAAACGTCACGCCCAGCTCGCGAGCGATCGCCACCTGTCCCAGGTTGCGGCAGACGACGCGCCCGGCACGCTGCATCAGTGAGCGGGTCCGGTCAGCGTCACCCGTGCGGCACACCTCGTCAAGCACCACAACGGCGTCGGACAAATCGAGTTCTCCGCGCGGGTCGGCATCCATCAGCTGCCAAGCAAAAACCATGCGAGTGGGAACCGCGCACTCCACCAACTCCGTCGACGCACCGCCATCCACCGCAACGCCCTCAAAGGGCAGCACCTCAACGGCACGCGCAACGGGCGCAATCGCATCCGCCTCGGCCCGCATGCGCCCCAACACCGCCGCCGTCTGATCCAACACGCCGGCGCTGCGAATCAGGTACACCTCGCAGCCCGCGTCCACCTTACGCTTGCAATGCACGACGACGCGCTTCCCCGCTGCGGCATCCACCGGGCAGGGCACCTGCGGCCAGCGCTTGGGCACATCGGGACGCGCGTCGACACCCGGATAGAACCGAATCTCGAGCGTGTCACCCGCCGCCACGGCGGCGTCGAGCTCAACGGTCACCTCTTCGTGGCCCACAGCGACCAAGCGCCCCACGCGCACGCCCTGGTTAATTGCGCGCTCAAAGCTCATCAGCTCGGCACCCGAACGCCCTCGCAGGTACGCATCGGTAAACCCACGGTTAAACGACCTTCCCAGCTCGCGCTCAAGCTCTTCCACGGCACCGGGGTCCCACGCGCCGTCGCACAGCATATCGAGTGCCCGGCGCCACACCCGCACCACGTTGAATACGTAATCGGGGTTCTTCATGCGCCCCTCGATCTTGAGCGACGCCACGCCGGCATCTACAAGCTCGGGCAGATGCGCAATACCCAGATAGTCGCGCGGGCACAGCAGGCGATCCCCCTCAACGGCGACAACGCTCTGCCCAGCCTCGTCCACCAAGTCATAGGATAGACGGCACGGCTGCGTGCAATCACCGCGCATCGCAGAGCGGCCACGTCGAAGGGCAGAGAACTCGCACGCACCCGAGTATCCAATGCAAATAGCGCCGTGACAAAACACCTCGATGGGCACGCCAGTAGCGCAAAGCGTCCCAATCTCCGCCATGCTCAGCTCGCGCGCAGTCGTCACGCGCTCAACTCCCAACTCCTTGGCAGCCAACTGCACGGCACCCTCGCTATGAGCGCCCACCTGCGTGGACAGGTGAATCTCGACCCCGGGAATCGCCGCGCGCAGCGCGCAGGCCAACCCGGCATCGGCGACAATCAGAGCATCGGCGCCCAGCTCCAGTGCATGAGCTCCCAACGCCACCGCGTCGGACAGCTCATCGTCAAACACGAACACGTTGAGCGTCACGTACACACGCACGCCATGGGCATGCGCCACGGCGCAGCCGCGCGCAAACTCGTCATCCGTAAAGCCATGCGCGCTCACGCGGGCGTTAAAGCCGCCCAACCCCGCGTAGATGGCATCGGCACCCGCGGCGATGGCCGCAAGCATCTGGTCGAGCCCGCCCGCCGGCGCCAGCAGCTCGGGCAGCGCCGCACCGGCAGCATCCAATCCAGTCTCGTATTGTCCGCTCGGCCCCATCGCCCGAATCGCCATCGGCAAACTCCTTACCAAGGTATGCATTCACTCTGAAAAATGCCGTCTTCCAGCATACACGAGGCCTCGCGCGCCCCGTTTGGTTTATCGTGTAATAACTTATGTCCATCCTGCCCCGACGGCACATCCACCGTCCGGCACGACATACCTGGAGGTCAATATATGGGTCCTCGCCAACGACAGGGACGCAGCCGTTCAAAGACGCATGCCCTGCCCATAATCCTGCTCTCGTTTTTGGGCTTTCTGCTGATTGCGGGCGTGGCATTTGGCATCGGCATGGTCGGCAACGTCAACCGCTGGCTGTCCGATCTGCCCGACTACACCGACGCCAACGCGTATCTGGTGAGCGAGCCCACCGAGGTCGTCGACTGCAACGGCAACAAGATCGCGAGCTTCTACACGCAAAACCGCAAGTCCATCACCAAGGACGAGGTCTCCCCCTACGTGCTGCAGGGCACCGTTGACGTCGAGGACGAGCGCTTCTACGAGCACGGCGGTATCGACCTGTGGGGTATCGCGCGTGCTGCGGTGGCAACCCTCGGCGGCGGACACGAAGGCGCCTCGACTATCACCCAGCAGCTGGTGCGCAACACCATCCTGCAGGAGGAGCAGTTCGACTCGACCATCGAGCGTAAAGTGCGCGAGGCCTACATCGCCGTCAAGATGGAGGATATGTACTCCAAAGACGAGATCCTCATGATGTACCTCAACACCATCTATTACGGTCACGGCGCCTACGGTATTGAGGCCGCCGCCGAGACCTACCTGTCCAAGAGCGCCGCAGACCTCACCCTGAGCGAGGCCGCGCTGTTGATCGGCCTTCCCAACTCGCCCTCGCAGTACGACCCCACGGTCAACCCCGACCTGGCGCTGTCCCGTCGCAACAAGGTCCTCGACAACATGCTGCGCCTGGGCCACATTACGCAGGAGGAGCACGATGCCGCACAGGCCGAGCCCATCACCCTCAACGTGACCGAAATCTCGGGCAGCGGCGTCGACGTATACTCGCAGCCCTACTTTGTCGCCTATGTTAAGCAGCTGCTGGAGCAGGAGTTCTCGACCGACGTGCTCTTTAAGGGCGGCTTGACCGTCAAGACCACCATCGACCCCACGATGCAGCAGGTGGCAGAGAATGCCGTCCGCGAGCAGCTCGACACGCTCTCGCTCGACGGCCTGGACATGGGCATGGTCGTCGTCGACCCCAAGACCGGCTACATCAAGTGCATGGTGGGCGGCTATGACTACAACGCCGACGAGAACCACGTAAACCATGCCACGGCCAAGCGTCCCGTCGGCTCCACCTTTAAGGCCTTTACGCTGGCAACTGCCATCCAAAACGGCATGAACCCCAACGTCACCCTCAACTGCAACTCGCCGCTCAAGGCCAAGGGCACCACGACCGAGGTCCAAAACTACGCCAACCATAGCTATGGCAACATCACGCTTAAGCAGGCGACGGCATACTCCTCCAACACCGGCTACATCCAGGTGGCGGAAGCCGTCGGCAACAGCAAGATCATCTCGCTCGTCAAAAAGCTCGGCATCGATCCCGCCAAGGACAACATCGAGGACGTTCCCGTCATGACGCTCGGCACCGGCTCGATCTCGCCGCTCGAGATGGCCGCCGCCTACGCGACGTTTGCCAACGGCGGCTACTATCGCCAGCCGATCGCCATCACCGAGATTGACTCTCGTACCGGTTCGGTGCTGTATCAGCACACCGACAATCCCTCACAGGTACTTACCGAGGGCGAGGCCGCCGCGGTCACCGATGTTCTGTCCGGCGTCATGAAGGGCGGCGGTACGGGTGCTGCCGGCGCCCTGAGCGTCAACCAGCCCTATGCCGGCAAGACGGGCACCACCGACAACACCACCAACCTGTGGTTCTGCGGCTATACCCCGCAGCTGGCGTGCGCCCTGTGGACCGGCTATTCCGCGGGCGAGATTCCCATCCAAAAATACGGCACAGACCTGCTGGGCGACAGCACCAACCTGCCTGTCTTTAAGCGGTTTATGAACACCGTTCTGACCGGTACCGAGCGCGAGGAGTTTGCGACCGGAACGGCGCCCACCTACAAGAACAACAGCGTCTGGAAGTTCTACGGCACCAACAACACCAAGAAGACGGAGAACGACGACAAGGACGAGAACGAGGACGAAGAGGAAACCACCACAACGACTACCACGACGACCACGACCACCGAGACCACGGGCGGCGACACCACCGGCGGCACCGGTACGACCGGTGGCTCGACGGGCGGCTCCACTGGTGGTTCGACCGGCGGCGATGGCGGCACGCCTACGCCTACGCCTACGCCTACACCCACTCCCGACCCCTCGCCCACGCCTGACGATACGGTTGGCTAGAAATTCATCCGGCCATTAGCAACAAGGCCCCCGAGCAGCTTATTAAAGTGCTCGGGGGCCTTTTAGTTTAAAGCGACCTGGTGGACGGCCTTTATACCGGCAAACAATATAGGGGGTACCGACCAACGTCGATACCCCCTTACAAGCCACCATGTCACGCACACAGTGCCGAGCGCACGACCCGCACGCCTACTTGCGAGAATTGCTCAGCTTATTGATCAGCGCCTCGAGACGCTCGCCGTCCTCGGCCGTCTGGGCAATAACCAAAATCGTATCGTTGCCGGCAAGCGAGCCAAGCACATCGGGCAACTCTGCCGCATCAACGGCGGCGGCGATGCCGGAAGCCGTACCAGGCTGAGCCTTGATCATAACCAGATTATCGGTGCGCAGAACGCCCGTTACGAGCTCGGAAACCATACGCTGCAGGTGCAGGTCCTCTGCCAGAACATAGATACCCTCGGGGAGCTTACGCAGCCCCATATCGGCAATATCGCGAGAGACAGTCGCCTGCGTGCAATCAAAGCCCATAGCGCGGAGCTCATCGACCAGCACGCGCTGCGTGCGGACGTCCTTATTGCGCACAATATCTCTAATGGCATCCTGGCGCCCATTGCGTTTTTTAGCCATACAAACCCTCTCTCCAAAAGATGGCGGAGACAATCAATCAGTGACTGAATAGTTTAACGCTATTTGAAGGCTTTTGTGTATAAGAACGCATTTCGAAACAATTCTATGCAAATTTGTTTCGAAATGAGCCGTTTAGGCGGTTTTTGCGCCCGTCCGGTTAAGAAAAGCTGCCAGATGCGTACACATCGCGCAGCGCGCGGGCTTGGCGCTGGCGATCGGCCCAAACAACAAACCGAGTCCCCGATGGTTATCCTTGAGCGCGGCGACCATCTGACGGGTTCGAGGCGCCTCGAGCATATCACGCATGCGGGCGGAACGCTCGATTGACGACACTCCATGCGGGCTAAGACACAAATTCTCGATGCAGGCGACCAGTCCGGCAAAGTAGAACTTTTGGCTTGCCAGCTTGAGCCGACCACCGCTATCTGCTTCCGAGAGTGAGTCCGCAAGCTCGTCGAGCGCTCGAGTGTCATCGGATATCCTGGCATACATGGTGGGATCAAAGGCATCTGTAAGCTTAGGTGCCACCGCGTGGAAACAAGCGTCGCCGCAGCCGGACACGAATCGTGCCTGCGAGAGCGCATAAGCCATAAACTCAACCGTACGGTACGCCTTGCCGCGCGACAGGCATGCCTCAAACAGCGGACGGCTATACATCACGCCAGAGGTCTGAGCGACTAGGCCGCCCAAAATCAACTGGGGCAGCCCAGTCACCATAGAAGACTCGTCTTCTATGGCAATAGAGGCAGCATCCAAGACGCGCGAATGGCGTTCTCGATGTGCATCATAGCGGTCGAGCGACACCGTGGGGAACACTATGTCTGCCGCAGTATCGCACGCGATATCGACCATCTTGGAAAGGGACTGCGGAGCAAACCACTCATCGGCGTTCATAGCGATGATTTGAGAGCCGCGCGAGACAGCAAAACCGGCACGAAGGCAAGCGCCGCGCTTCGCGTCCTCGACGTCAATCAAATCAATATGGATGTCCCTGTCGGCAGCAACTTGAAGCGAATGGCGCACACCGGGCGCAGCATCGCGGCAAACAACGACAATCTGCAAATCGTAGAGGTCTTGGTTCTGGATACTCTCGAGCGCACGCATCGCATAGCTGGGCGAACCTTCTACCACAAGGATCACCGAAAGTCGCGGATGCGAGCCACGTCGAACCAAGTTATCCGTCCTCTCGACAGCAATGAATCAAACCGTGGTTCATGGTACACCCCGGCAATAAAAGCAATGAGACACCGGTTGTATTGCACGCCAAGAACAGATGTTGCACACGCGCAGCCCACAGATAATGGGTGTCGACGCACGACGCGTCGAGCCCTCCCCTAGTCGAGCACGACGAGCTCGGCGGGATCGTAATCCACGCCCATAAACGTAAGGCCGCAGGCAGGAGCCGTGGGGCCCGCAGCGGTACGGTCGCAAGCATCGATGACCTCGCGCATCCACTCGGGTTCACGGCGATGCATGCCAATCGCGACAAGCGTGCCAACGATCGTACGGACCATCGAATGCAGAAACGCATTGCCCTCGATGGTAAACGTCAGGATGTCCTCGCCAAACGCAACCTCATGGCCAAACTCGGCGCGCATTACGCAGCGGTGCGTAGGTTTGCCCACGGCAGAAGCAACCTTGCAAAAGCTTTTAAAGTCCTGCTCGCCCAGCAGCGCGGGGCAGGCAGCAGACATAGCCTCAACATCCAAGGGATAGCGATGCCACCACACCGCACCGCGGGACAGCACGGGGCGCGCATCTCGATCGGCAATACGGTACGTATACGTACGGGAACGCGCGTCAAAACGTGCAGAAAAGCCTTTACGGGCCTTGTAGACCTCGTTGATGGCGATATCTTTGGGCAGCAGGGCATCCATAGCCCGCAGCCACCTACGGCGCGTTAGGGCGAGCTCAGCGTCCGTTACGGGCACGCTGATGTACTGAGCCACGGCATGCACGCCGGCATCGGTGCGACCCGCGCACGTCAGATCGATCGGACGGCGAAGCAGCGTCTCGATGGCTCGACGCAGCTCACCCGCAACCGTCGTCTGTCCCGGCTGCTCGGCAAAGCCGCTATAGGACGAGCCATCGTATGCCACGCGGAAAACGAGCGTGGCATCGAGCTCTGGAATCGAATTGAAATCAGACGGCGCGGTCATGGGCGCTCCCAACAAACAGGCAATGGCATTTCGACAAAAAAAGAGGGGTACGCGAACGTACCCCTCGAATATAGCCTATGCAGACGGATTGTCTACTCAGCGGTCTCCTCAGCAGGAGCCTCCTCGGCAGCCTCGACCTTCTTGGGAGCAGCGGCCTTCTTGGGGGCCGGAGCAGCCTTCTTGGCCTTAGGCGTGCAAGGCTCGGTGACGAGCTCCATGATAACGATGGGAGCGTTGTCGCCCTTGCGGTTACCGAGCTTCATGATGCGGGTATAACCGCCGTTGCGATCCTGCCACATACCCTGGGCAGCCTTGTCGAAGATCTCGGCAACGAGCTGCTTATCGCCGAGCTTGGCGATAGCCAGACGACGAGAGTGCAGGTCGCCCTTCTTGGCCCAAGTGATGATCGGATCGACGACCGAACGCAGCGCCTTAGCGCGGGTCTCGGTGGTCTTGATGCGGTCGTTCTCGAAGAGGGCCTTAGCAAGGCTCTTCTTCATGGCCTTGGTGTGGCTCGCATCGGTGCCGAGCTTCAGGCCCTTCTTAACGTTGTGACGCATGGTCTAGTTTCTCCTCAAATATGCGAAGCATTAAGCCTTCAGGCTCAGGCCCATGGACTCAAGCTTGTCCTTCACTTCCTCGATCGACTTAACACCGAAGTTACGGATGTTGAGCAGATCGTTCTCCGAGAACTCAACGAGCTGACGGACCGAGTGAATGCTGGCGCGCTTAAGGCAGTTGTAGGAACGGACGGAAAGGTCCAGATCCTCGATCTGCTTGTCCAGCTCGGCGTTGTCGTTGGTGACCTCGGGAGCGAAGATCGAAGCCTCCTCCTCGACCTCGGGGGTCTCGGCAAGGTTCATAAAGGCGGCCATATGCTGGTTGATGATATTGGCAGCCTGGACCACGGCGTCGCGCGGGGCGATGGAGCCGTTGGTCTCGATCTCGAGGACAAGGCGGTCGTAGTCGGTGTGCTGACCGACACGGCAAGCCTCAACGAGCTTGGCGCAACGGGAAACCGGCGAGTACAGCGAGTCGACGTGGATCACACCGATGGGATCGTTGTCGCGCTTGTTGGCCTCGCCAGAAACATAGCCGCGGCCATAGCCGATGCGCATGCTCATGGTGAGATGGCCACCCTCGGTGAGCGTAGCAATGTGCTGCTCGGGGTTGACCAGCTCAAACTCGGACGGAATAAAGAAGTCCGCACCGGTGACCTCGCAGGGGCCGTCAACCGAAATGGTGGCGGTCGCCTCGTCGGTCGTGCCGAGAGCCCTGAAGACAAGACCCTTGACATTCAGGACGATGTCGGTGACATCCTCGACCATGTTAGGGATGGTCATGAACTCGTGCTGCGCGCCATCGATCTGAATAGCCTCGACGGCGGCACCCTCGAGCGAGGACAGAAGAACGCGACGAAGGGAGTTACCCAGCGTATCGCCGTAGCCACGCTCGAGCGGCTCGACGGAGACACGAGCAGACGTCTCGTTGATCTCTTCGACCTGAACCTGAGGCCTAATGAATTCTGACATGTATTACCTCCAGCCTCAGCAGCCCGGATGGACTACTTAGAGTAGAGCTCGACGATGAGCTGCTCGTTGATATCACCGCTGATCTGCTCACGCGTCGGCAGAGCGAGCACGTTACCAGACAGCTTCTCGATATCGACCTCGAGCCAGCCAGGGACCTCAAAGCGCTCGGAGGAAATCAGAGCCTCCTTGATGGGGAGGAGGTCACGGAACTTCTCGCCGACAGCGACGACGTCGCCGGCCTTGACGCGGTAGGACGGGATGTCCACGCGCTTGCCGTTCACGGTGAAGTGACCGTGACGGACGGACTGACGAGCCTCTTTGCGGGTGCGGGCGAAGCCAAGACGGAAGACGACGTTGTCGAGGCGAGACTCAAGAATGATCATGAGGTTCTCACCGGTGACGCCGTTCATCTTACGGGCCTTGTTGAAGTAGCCGTGGAACTGCTTCTCCAGAACGCCATAGATGAACTTGACCTTCTGCTTCTCGCGCAGCTGCATGCCGTACTCAGATTCCTTGCGACGGCGCTTGGGCTGACGGATAGATTCCTTCTTGCTGCTGTAACCGAGCTCAGCGGGATCGATCCCGAGCTGACGGCAGCGCTTAAGAACAGGAGTCCTGTCGATTGCCATATTGATACGATCCTTTCAGTTACACGCGGCGACGCTTCTTGGGGCGGCAGCCGTTGTGCGGAATGGGGGTCTTGTCCTGGATGCTCGAGACCTCGAGGCCAGCAGCCTGGAGGGAGCGGATGGCGGTCTCACGACCGGAGCCGGGGCCCTTGACGAAGACGGAAACCTTCTTCATACCGTGCTCCATGGCCTGCTTGGCAGCAGCCTCGGCAGCCATCTGGGCAGCGAACGGCGTGGACTTACGGGAGCCCTTGAAGCCCACCTGGCCAGCCGACTTCCAGGAAATGACGTTGCCCTGGGGATCGGTGATCGAAACGATAGTGTTGTTGAACGTAGAACGAATGTGAGCCTGGCCCACGGAAATGTTCTTACGGTCCGCGCGCTTCAGACGGGCAGCGCGAACGTTCTTCTTAGCAGTAGCCATCTATCTAGCGCTCCTTATTTCTTCTTCTTAGCACCGATCTGACGCTTCGGGCCCTTGCGGGTACGAGCGTTAGTGTGGGTGCGCTGGCCGCGGACCGGGAGGCCCTTGCGGTGACGAAGGCCGCGGTTGCAGCCGATGTCCATAAGGCGCTTGACGTTCTGGTTGCGCTCACGGCGGAGGTCGCCCTCAACCATGATCTGGTTCTTATCGATATAATCGCGGATGGCGTTAACCTCATCCTCGGTGAGGTCCTTAACGCGCGTATCCACGTTAACGTTGCACTCGACGCAAATCTTCGTCGCAGTGGTGCGGCCGATGCCGTAAATGTAGGTCAGACCGATCTCAACGCGCTTCTCACGCGGGAGGTCGACACCATTAATACGGGCCAACGTAGTCTCCTCTCTTAACCCTGACGCTGCTTATGACGGGGATTCTCGCAAATGACGAGGACCTTGCCATGGCGCCTAATGATTTTGCACTTATCGCACATCTTCTTGACCGAAGGACGTACCTTCATCGTTCTTCCTTTCGGTAGCGCTCAAACTACTTCCCTACTATCTACTCGCCCAGCCGCAGGCGTTTAAAACTATGGCTGGTCTTCACACGCAAACCGACCGTAGGTTGAGCTAAGCCTGCAGTCGGAAAAGAGCGTGTATGCGTGCCGCTATTTATAGCGATAGGTGATGCGGCCGCGGGTCAGGTCGTACGGGGAAAGCTCCACGACAACCCTGTCACCGGGGAGAATGCGGATGTAATTCATTCGGATCTTGCCAGAAATGTTGCACAGAACCGAATGACCGTTCTCGAGCTCGACCTTAAACATGGCGTTGGGCAGCGGCTCTTTTACCGTACCCTCGAGCTCAATTGCGTCTTCCTTCTTCACAAGCAATCATCTTTCTCTAGAAAACGACAGCGATTGAGTATTCTACAACACGTATGCACGCATCGTAATAACTTCGTAATGGCTCCACAACTAAGTGGAACTTGTTACATTTGAAATGTAAAACAAAGCCGTTCCCTGATGCCCAAGATCGCCTTGAAATGAGAAAGCATAGACCTTGGGGTCATGCCTTCGAAATTGAAAGGCGAGGTTGGGCATCAGGGGGCGGCGACTTTTACATTTCTCCGCCTTGGAGCGAACACCAAGCACCTTGCGCATCCGTGGTGAGAATCACCGGGCCGTCATTGGTAATGGCGACGGTGTTCTCGTAGTGCGCGGCGGGCAGGTGGTCGTTGGTCGTGACGATCCAACCGTCGGAGCCCGTGCTCACATGGTTGGAACCCATCGTAACCATCGGCTCGATGGCAATGACCATGCCGGCCTGGAGGCGAACGCCCCTCCCCTTCTTTCCATAGTTAGGAACGTTGGGGTCCTCGTGCATCACGCGGCCAATGCCATGGCCCACATAATCGCGAAGCACGCCGTAACCGTGAGACTCGGCGAGGGACTGAACGGCATAACCGACGTCCCCGATATGGTTACCGGGAACAGCCTGCTCGATGGCAGCCTTAAGGCAATCGCGCGTGATCTCGCACAAAGCCTTGGCTTCGGGCGTGGGGGTGCCGACGAAAAACGTCCAAGCGTTATCGCCGACCCAACCGTCGACAACAGCTCCCGTATCGATGGAGATGATATCGCCATCGCGCAGGATCATGTCGGGGTTGGGAATACCGTGTACCACGGCATCGTTAATCGATGCGCAAATGGTTCCGGGAAACCCGCCGTAACCCTTAAAGGCTGGGGTGCCACCATGCATGCGGATAATCTGCTCCGCGAGCTGATCGAGCTCAAAAGTCGAAACGCCGGGGCGCACCATGGCTCCAACGTGGCGGAGCGCCATCTTAGATAGCGCTCCTGCCTTCTTCATCTGCTCGATTTGCGTTGCAGACTTAATCTTGATCATAGACCGAGAGCCTCTTTGATATCCCCGTACACGGTCTCGCGAGCCTGGTCACCGTTGACCGACTTGAGCAGACCCTGGCCACGATAGTAGTCGACAAGCGGGCTCGTGGACTTCTCGTAGACGTCGAGACGGTTCTTGATGGTCTCGGGCTTGTCGTCGTCGCGCTGATACATCTCACCGCCACACTTGGGGCAGGTAGCATCGGCAGCGGTGCCGGTGTAACCGCAGGCGCGGCAGGTGCGACGCGAAGACAGACGATCGATAATGACCTCGGGGGCCACATCGACCAGAAGGGCGCAGTCGATCTCGCGACCCATGGCGGAGAGCTCGGAATCGAGCGTCACGGCCTGGGCGGTGTTGCGCGGGAAGCCGTCGAGGATGAAGCCCTGCTGGGCGTCATCGGCGGCAAGGCGCTCCTTGACAAGGTCGATCACGAGCTGATCGGGAACGAGCTCGCCAGCGTCCATGTACTTCTTAGCCTGAATACCAAGCTCGGTGCCACCCTTGACGGCAGCACGCAGCAGGTCGCCCGTGGAAATGTGAGCGACGCCAAACTCGGCGACGAGCTCCTGTGCGACGGTACCCTTACCGGCACCCGGAGCTCCGAGCAATACGAGGTTCATGAGCAATCCTCCTCTAGCCTATTTAAAGAATCCATCGTAATCATACATCTTGATCTGGCCTTCGAGCTTATCGACCGTGTCGAGCACGACGCCGACCATGATGAGGATGGACGTGCCGCCAAATGCCTGGATTAGCTGGTTACCCGTAAAGGAGAAGATGATCGAAGGCACGATGGCGATGAGCGCCAAAAAGACAGCGCTGGGAAGCGTAATCTTGTTGAGCGCGTTCTTGATGTAGGCCGCGGTAGCCCTACCCGGACGCACGCCCGGAATAAAGCCGCCCTGCTTCTTAAGGTTGTCGGCCGTGTCATCGGGGTTGAACACCATGGACGTGTAGAAGTACGCGAAAAACACGATGAGGACAACGTTAAGCACCCAGTTGAGCCAGCCGCGCGAAAGCGCAGAGGCAACTGCCTGGATCCAGCCGATGCCGGGGAAGAACACGGCAATCTGAGCCGGGAAGTACAGCAGCGCCGAAGCGAAGATGATCGGCACGACACCCGCGGTGTTGACCTTGATGGGCAGGTAGGTGGTCTGGCCACCCATCATGCGACGGCCCACGACGCGCTTAGCGTAGGAGACCGGAATGCGGCGCTGGCCGCGCTCAAGGAAAACAATCAACGGGATAACCAGCAGGATGATGGCGCAGATGATCACCATGGTGATGATGCCACCGGCATTGCCCTCGGTGCTGGAGAAGATAGCCTGCGGCAGACCGGCCATGATGTTCGCAAAGATAATCAGCGACATGCCATTGCCGATACCGCGCTGGGTGATGAGCTCACCAATCCACATGATCAGCATGGCGCCCGCGGTGAGCGTGCCGACAATCATGAGGTCGAAGATGATCTCGGGAGCGCCGGCACCATTAAAGCTGATGCCGAAGCTCTTAAAGAGGAAGAGGTAACCCACGGAGTTGAGGATTGCCAGAGCCAGGGTGAGGTAACGCGAATACTGCGTAATCTTGGTCTGACCGACCTCGCCCTCGCGGGCAAGCTCATGCAGGGAAGGCACGACGGCCTGGAGCATCTGGAGGATGATTGAGCTGGTGATGTAAGGCATGATGCCCAGCGAAAACACCGAAACGTAACTCAACGCGCCGCCAGAGAAAAGATTCAGGAGGGCCATAGCACCTGCGGCGACCGAATTGTTATCGGTCGAGAAAAGGCCCAGCATCCCCTGGAAGGGAATGCCGGGCACAGGAACGTGCGCACCAATGCGGTACACGACGAGCATAGCTATGGTAAAAAGAATCTTTTCGCGCAATTCTTTGATGCGGAAAGCATTCTTAAGACCATTTAGCACGGCAGCTCGACCTTTCCGCCGGCGGCCTCGATCTTGGCCTGCGCAGAAGCGCTGACCTTGTCGACCTTGACCGTGAACTTCTTGGTGAGCTCACCATTGCCGAGCACCTTGACGGGCTCGAACTCGCTCTTGGTGATGCGAGCGGCCTTAAGAGCGGCACCGTCGATCACAGCGCCGTCCTCGAACTTACGCTCGAGACGCTCAACGTTAACAGCGGTGTACTCGATACGACGGGGGTTGCGGAAGCCCGGAAGCTTGGGCAGGCGCATAGCCAGCGGAGTCTGGCCACCCTCAAAGCCGGCACCCTTGGTGCCGCCAGAGCGGGAACCCTGGCCCTTCTGGCCGCGGCCAGAAGTGGTGCCGTGACCCGAAGAATTGCCACGGCCGACGCGCTTGCGGTTCTTGGTGGAACCGGGCGCGGGAGTAAGATCGTGAAGCTGCATTTGCTACTCCTCTACAATCTCGACAAGGTGCTTGACCTTGAAGATCATGCCGCGGACGGACTCGTTGTCAGCAATCTCGCGAACCTCGCGGATCCTGTGGAGACCGAGGGCACGGACAGTACGGACCTGGTCCTGCTTGCAACCGTTGGTGCTGCGGACCTGCTTGATCTTGATGGTGTCAGCCATGCTTAGTTCTCCTTACCGACGAACATCTCGGAGACCGTCAGGCCACGGCGAGCCGCGACGTCCTCAGGGCTGGAGAGCTCCTTGAGGCCCTCGACGGCAGCCTTGATGATGTTGAGGCCGTTGTCGGTACCGAGGGACTTGGACAGGACGTTCTTGATGCCAGCAAGCTCAAAGAGGGGACGCACAGCGCCGCCGGCGATAACGCCGGTACCCTCGACAGCGGGCTTGATGATGATGCGGCCGGCACCAAAGTGGCCGAGAACCTCGTGCGGGATGGTGCCCTGCTCGGTCACCGGCACGTGGAACATGTTCTTCTTGGCATCGAGAGATGCCTTGGAGATGGCCAGGGGCACCTCAGCGGACTTGCCCATGCCAACGCCGACGTTGCCCTTGCCGTCGCCAACGACGACGAGAGCGACGAGGCTCATGCGACGACCACCCTTGACGGTCTTCGACACGCGGTTGATGTAAACGACGCGCTCCTCGAACTCGGAGGCCTCGCGCTGCTGCTTCTGATTACGAGCCATGTGCTACATACCTCCTAGAACTCGAGACCGGCGGCACGAGCACCGTCGGCGAGGGCCTTGACGCGGCCATGGTAGATACGGCCACCGCGATCGAAGGCGACCTTGGTGATGCCGGCCTCGATGGCGCGCTTGCCAACGAGCTGACCGACCTTCTCCGCAGCCTCCTTGTTCGAGGTGTGGGTGCCCTTGAACTCGGCCTCGAGGGTCGAGGCCGAGACGAGCGTCAGGCTGGAGCCCTTGCTGTCGTCGATGATCTGGGCATAGATGTTGGCGTTAGTACGGGTCACGCGAAGACGCGGACGCTCGGAGGTACCCGAGACCTTGCCGCGAACACGACGCTGACGACGCTTGAGGCCTTCCAGCTTCGCCTTATGCTTGTTCATACGTAAACTCCTAAAAAGGTTGATCTTGCCAGCACCTGACGGGGTGCTGGTCTTATGCGAGTGAGTCGGTTACGACTACTTGGCGGCCTTACCCAGCTTGCGGCGGATGTGCTCGCCAACGTAGTGGATACCCTTGCCCTTGTAAGGCTCAGGAGGACGATGGCCGCGGATCTCAGCGGCGATCTGACCGACCTGCTGCTTGTTGATACCCTTGACGTTCACGTGGGTGTTGTCGGGAACCTCGAAGGTGATGCCCTCGGGAGCCTCGACGATCACGGGGTGCGAGAAGCCCAGGGAGAACTCGAGGTTCTTGCCCTTCTGCTGCACGCGGTAACCGACGCCGGCGAGCTCGAGCTTCTTCTCGAAGCCCTCGGAAACGCCAACAACCATGTTGTGGATGAGGGCGCGGGTGAGGCCGTGGCGGGCACGGGTCTCACGCTCGTCGTCGGGACGGGAAACGGTGAGGACGTTGTCCTCGACGTTGATAGCGAGCTTCTCAAAGACATCGAGCTCGAGCTGGCCCTTGGGGCCCTTGACGACAACGTTGTTGCCGTTGACTGCCACTTCGACTCCGGCGGGAATCTGGACAGGCTTATTACCGATACGAGACACGGTGATCTCCTTTCCTTCTACCTACCGAGCGAATTACCAGACGTAAGCGATGATCTCGCCGCCGACGTTGTGCTTGCGAGCATCGCGGTCGGTCATGACGCCATGGCTGGTGGAAATAATGGCGGTACCAAGGCCACCGCGGACGCGGGGCATGTCGGCAACGCCGGTGTACTTACGCAGGCCCGGCTTGGAAATGCGGCGGATGCCGTTGATGACCTTAGCCTTCTTGGGACCATACTTAAGCGTGATATGCAGAGTCTTCTGGGGAACGGTGTCCTCGACATCGTAGCCCTCGATGTAGCCCTCCTCGTGCAGAACACGAGCGATCTCGACGAGCTTCTTGCTGCTCGGCATGGAGACCGTGGCCTTGTTCACAGAGTTAGCGTTACGGATGCGCGTAAGCATATCTGCGATCGGGTCTGTAAGGTTCATACAGATTCTCCTTCGTTCTTGATGAACACGTGCTCTTGGTTCTTCGCCGCCCTTAACGGCAAAGCCTTTTTAGCGCGTTTTCCCTGTTCCAAACTGATGCTTGAAACGCTGGTAGTGACTTACCAGCTGGCCTTCTTAACGCCGGGAAGCTCGCCCTTGAGTGCAAGCTCGCGGAAGCAGACACGGCACAGGCCGAACTTGCGGTACACAGAGTGCGGACGGCCGCAGCGCTGGCAGCGCGTGTACTCACGAGTAGAGAACTTCTGCTTGCGATTGCACTTGACGATCATCGATGTCTTAGCCACTTATATCCTCCTCACATAGAGTATTGTTCGCCCCAAACGCCGCCCCCTTGTGGGAACGGCGCTTATAGGGCAGGTGAACCTATTTCTTGAACGGGAAACCGAAGGCGTCCAGAAGGGCCTTGGCCTCCTCATCGGTGTTAGCGGTGGTCACGAAAGTGATGTCCATACCACGCTGGTGATCGACGGAGTCGAAGTCGATCTCGGGGAAGATGAGCTGCTCGGTGACGCCCATGGAGAAGTTACCACGGCCGTCGAAGCTCTTGGCGGAGATGCCGCGGAAGTCGCGGATACGGGGGATCGCGACGGAGGTCAGACGATCGAAGAACTCCCACATACGGTCGCCACGCAGGGTAACCTTGCAGCCGATCGGCATACCAGCGCGCAGGCGGAAGGTAGCGATGGACTTGCGGGCACGGGTGATCATCGGCTGCTGGCCGGTGATGGCGCGCAGGTCGCGCACGGCACCGTCGATGGCCTTGGAATCGGTAGCGGCCTCGCCGACACCCATGTTCACGACGATCTTCTCAAACTTGGGGATCATCATGACGTTCTCGTACTGGAACTTGTCCTGAAGCTGCTGCTTGACCTCGTTGTTGTACTTGGTCTTCAGACGCGGCACATACTTCTCTTCTGCCATTGTTCACTCCTTCTTGGGGTTTTAAGCACGGGGCGTGGCCACGATGGGTTGTCCTCGTGCCTCCTGGCTGCATCCGCGCCGCTCATGGCATTTCGCGGTTTGGACTCGACGCAGCAGGAGCCGACAAAACAATCGGTACTATACGCGCATCGGGAGCGTATTTCCAGAAAAACCTCGTCTGCCTGCACAACTCCACAACTCCCCCGCACATAGTGATCCCCAAAAAGCAGTTGCGGTGAAATAGTTCCTGGCTGACCGCCCGTCAGGCTTATCTGGGAACTATTTCACCGCAACTCATATATGGGGCGTTATTTTTGGCGAGGCAGCACCAGGTTAAGGACGACGGCGACAAGTGCGGCGACGGCAATGGAGGATCCGCCAAAGACGGTGCCGACCCATGCGGGGAACCCAGCGCCGGTAAGTGCGCCGGCCGTGCGCTCAATGCCCGTGCCAAAGGCGATGGAGAGACCCATGAGCGTGGTGTCGCGCTGGGACAGGCCGTGGCGGGCAAACATGACCACGCCGTTCATGCCGATGGTCGCAAATACGCCGATCGTGGCGCCACCAATAACCGGCTGTGGAATGGACGTAAGCACCGCCGCGCACTTGGGCAGCAGGCCCGCGACGAGCAGGATGGCAGCCGCGAGCGTAAAGACCATGCGGTTGACGACCTTGTTCTCGGCGATGATGCCGACGTTTTGGCCAAACGTGGCCGTGGGAACGCCGCCCAAAAAGCCCGAGAGCATGCCGACCAGTCCGTTGGCGATCAGACCGCCCGAGATCTGGCTATCGGTCGCGGGGGCATCGAGAGCGGCGGACGACACGGCGGCAAACTCACCCATAACCTGCACGGCGTTAACAATGGCGACGACGCCCACGACGGCACACGCTGCCGGATCGAACACCAGACGATGGGCGCCAAGTGCCGGCGGAGCAAACCAGCTGGCGGTCGCGATGGCCGAGAAATCGACCATGCCCAGCACCGCAGCCAAAACAAAGCCCGCGCAGATGCCGGCCAGGATGCTGCCCAGCCTAAGCGCGCCCTTACCGTAGTTGCCGGCCATAAAGGTGACGACAAACGTCACAAGCGCGACGGCCCAGTTGGTGACACTGCCGAAATCGGCAGCGCCCTCCCCGCCCGCCATGGACGCCACGGCAACCGGGCACAGCGACAGGCCAATGACAAAGATGACGGTGCCGAGCACCGGGGCCGGGAACAGAAAACTCACACGCCTAAACAGCAGGCCGAAGAGCACGACGAGGGCGCCGCCGATAACCTGGGCGCCCAGCACGGCCTCAAAGCCAAGCTCGAGACCGACCGCTTTGAGCGCCGGCACGAAGGTGAAGCTCGCGCCCATCACAATGGGCAGGCCCGAACCGACGACACCTTTTATGGGGAACTGTTGAAGGAAAATGTCGAGCGCCGAGAGGACGAGTGACGCCTGGATGACGGCGGCCTCCTCCTGAGGGGTAAAGCCGCAGACCGACGCGATAATGATGGCGGGCGTGACGATGCCCGCGAACGCCGCCAGCACATGCTGCAGCGCATGGGGCAATACCTGCACAAACGATACTTTTCCCGTACGCTCGAACAGGGCATCCCCTGCTGCCGACTCTGCCATTTGCGCCTCCCATACCACAGACGGCGGCCCCATGCCGCCCAGCGGGCGCACATTATAGGGCATTTGGGACAGGTAGCATTTTGACCCCGTGGGAACGGAAGGATCAAATGGAAGTTGCGGTGGAATAGTTCCTGTTTTGCCGCTTATTGGGCCCATTTAGGAACTATTCCACCGCAACTTATTGGTGGGAATGCGATTAGCGCTTGCGGGGGACGAGTTTGGTGCGGCGCAGGTGAATCATCTCGGCGGCGATGGAGATGGCGATCTCCTCGGGGTCCTCGGCCTGAATGGCAACACCGATCGGCAGGTGCAGCCCGTCGATCTGGTCCTGTGTAAAGCCTTCCTGCTCCAGGCGGGCACGCACAAAGGCCGTCTTGCGGCGCGAACCCAGACAGCCCAGGTAGGCAGGCTTGGCGCGCATGGCCTGAATCACCACGTCGATATCGGACTTGTGGCCTGCCGTGGCGACGACCACCAGATCGCGCGGGCCGATGGGGCACTGCTTGCTCAGGTTCTTGTAGTCGACCAGACGACGGTCGTAGACACCGGGCACCCATTCGGGCGTCAACGTGCCGGGACGGTCGTCGCACGCCACGACGGCAAAGCCCGCCGCCGTGAGCACCCGCGCCGTCGCGGCGCCCACGTGGCCGCAGCCAAAGATATAGGTCAGCCCCTCGGGGCAGAGCGTCTCGATGTGCGCCGCGGGAATCTCAGAGGCCGCGTTGGTGTAGGTGACCTTACTCCCCTCCTCCGCCAGCGAAAGCCCGGGGCAGCCCACAATGGTATGGCGCGATGCCTCGCCATGGTACTCGGCCACATCGCCCTCGAGCGCGCTCGCGATAAACGGTTCAAAGTCGATGACGAAGTCGCCGATGCGCCGATAGACCAAGACGTCGGCAATTTCCTGGAACAACGGTGCCTGGGTCGCATCCAGATGTAGATAGCACAGGCAGATGGCTCCGCCGCAGATCATGCCGGTATCGGAGTTCTCGCCGCCCATGGTGTAGCGGACCAGACGCGACTGTCCCGCGCTCAGGAGTTCGCGCGCCTCATCCAGCGCAAAGAGCTCAATCTTGCCGCCGCCGATAGTGCCCGCCTGGCTGCCATCGGCAAAGACGGCCATCCATGCGCCCACACCGCGCGGTGACGACCCCGCCGTGCCGGCCACGACCACCAGCTCGCACGTCTCGCCAGCACGCAGGGCGGCAAGCGCCGCATTCACAACATCGAGCTTTTCCATTGCCGCCTTCTATCCTCTAAAGATATCGGTGAGCATAGCGAGTGCCTCGAGCACGCCGCCGCCGACCGACGTCGCCTTGTCCGAAATGTAGTTGATATAGCTGGCATCGCCGCGCGGGTCGACATCGGCACATTTAAAGCCCTCGGTCACCTGAACGCCGTCGGCCAAAAGGCCGCGCAAGCAGCCGTCAATCTGCGTGATCATGGGCGTATCGTCCGCGTAGCCAATCACGTCTCCGGCGCTCACGATGTCGCCGATTGCGCGGTCGGACCGAAACACGCCGGCGGCGGGGCTGTGGATAACACGCTCCTTGCCGTATCCGCCGATCATGCCTGGCACACCCGTGTTGGGCTGGGGGGAGCCCTGGGTAATCACGCGGCCCAAAAAATGCCCGCGCATGGTCTCGACCACGGCGTCGCAATCGACCGGCGCGGTAAAGCCCGGCCCCACGGCGATGACGACAGGCGCCATATCGCGCGTGGTGCCCAAGTTGCGCTTGGCCAAAATCGCGTCGACCACGGCAGCGGGTTTCAGTTCGTCGAGCATCTTGGCCTGGGGGTCTACCACGACGGCGACGTCTCCGGCCTCGGTAATTGCAAGCGCCTCTGCCGGCGTCTGCGCCAAGCGAGCGCGAATGCCCTCGACCTGGACCTCGCCCAGGCGAATGGCCTCGCAAAAACTGATTGTGCGACGGATGCACGTGGGAACCGCGATATCGGCCATGACAACCGACACGCTGGCGCGCACCAAGCGAGCGGCGACGCCCGTGGCGATATCGCCGGCGCCGCGAACATAAACGAGCATTCCCGGGGCACCTCCCTGTGCTACGGTTTGAGCAGAGCAAAAGCGGTTCGACCGCTACTCTGATGATTATTTATTATCACAGTATTATACGGCGGTGAACAGATGGAAACGGTTAGCGGCAATCTTGCCTCGGCGCTCAGGATCGAGCCGGGCATTACCGCGATTATCGGCAGCGGCGGCAAGTCGACCTTGCTGAAGGCGCTGGGTCTCGAGCTCATGCGCGCCGGCGGCCGCGTGCTCCTCTGCACCACCACGCACATGTTTCCCGTCGCCGGCGTGCCATGGGACGGGTCGAGTCGTCGCCTGGACGCCGCGCCTTGGAAGCCGGGGACCCTGCATGTTCCCGGCTGCACCTGCGAGGCATGCGCGGGCCTTGCGCGCAGAAGCATCTGCCAGGCAGGCGTCTTGGACCCGGAGACAGGCAAGCTCTCCGCCCCCGCCGAGCCGCTCGGCGAGCTGGCACAGCGCTTTAACTACGTCTTGGCCGAGGCGGACGGCAGCAAGCGGCTCCCGCTCAAGGCCCACGCCGCCTGGGAGCCGGTGATCCCCTCTGGCACCGCCAACATCGTCTGGATCGTCGGCGCCTCGGGGTTCGACAAGCCCATCAACGAAGCCGTCCACCGCCCCGAGCTCTTTTGCGTGCGTTGCGGCTGCGAGCTCACCGACATCGCCACGCCCGAGCGCGTCGCCCAGGTGCTCAATGCCGAGATGCAGGCGCTGGGACTCAGCACCGCACGCGTCATGCTCAACCAAGTCGACACGCTCAGCGATCCCACGATGGCCGACCGCTTCGAAGCAGCTCTCGACCGCCCCATCGTCGCCACCAGCCTCAAGTAGCCGGCCCCATCTCGTCAGTTGCGGTGAAATACGGACTGTTTGGCTGCATGACGGCCGCAAACAGTCCGTATTTCACCGCAACTGCGGAGGGGGTCCGGCACTCCCCCTGCTAGCGGGGCACGTAGCGACCGGGCTGGGCTCCGGTGGGCTCGCCGTCGCGTGCCGCCAGCACGCCGTTCACAAACACGGCCTTGGCGCGGCCATGTGCCTCAAAACCCTCGAGCGGCGTGTAGTCCACAGCCTGATGCTGTGTCGCCGCGCGAATGGTCCAGCGCGCCTGGGGATCCCACACGCACACATCGGCATCGGCACCCTCGGCAAGACAGCCCTTGCGCGGATACATGCCAAAGACGCGCGCCGGGTTCTCACTCATCAAGCGGCACAAATCCTCGGGGCCCAGCTGTCCCTCAAAGCTCGTAGCGATCGCGACGGGGCGATGCTCCACACCGGGCCCGCCGTTGGGAATCGCGCGGAAATCGTCGCGCCCGCGGTCCTTTTGCCCGTGCAGGTTAAAGCTGCAGTGGTCGGTTGCAATCGTATCGATCTCGCCGGCCACAAGCGCCTCGCGCAACGCGGCACGGTCACCGGCATGGCGCAGCGGCGGGCTCATCACGTACTTGGCGCCCGCAAAGCCGTCCTCGCCCTGCTCCAGATAGCAGGTGTCGTCGAGTATCAGATACTGAGGGCATGTCTCGACATAGATGTTCTTCTGCCCGCGCGCTTTGGCAGCGCGAATGGCCTCGAGCCCCAGCTTGGTCGAAAGGTGCACCACGTTGACCGGGGCGTCGCCGGCCAAGTGCGCCAGATACAGCAGGCGGCTCACGGCCTCACCCTCGCACGCGTCCGGACGGCTGAGCGCATGCCCCTCGGGCCCATGAATCCCCTGCTCGTACACGCGCTTCTGCAGCTCATTCACCAGCGTACCGTTCTCGCAATGCACGCACAGTATGCCGCCAATACGCTTGAGCTCCTCGAGCACCTCGAGCGTCTCGGCATCGTCCAGGCGCAAATGATCGTAGGCAAAGTAGGTCTTAAACGACGATACGCCCGCCTCGCGCATAGCCGAAAGATCGGCGCGGTTGCGCTCATTCCACTCGGCGAGTGCCATATGAAAGGCGTAGTTGGCCGTGCAGGTTCCGTCGGCACGGCGATGCCACTCGGCAAGGGCGTCGGGCATGGTCACGCCGCGATCGGCCGTCGCGTAGTCCACGATGGTCGTCGTACCGCCGCAGGCAGCCGCACGCGTGCCGGTTTCAAAGCTATCGGCTGTCCAATCCATGCCAGTCCAGCACTGCATGTGCGTGTGGCCGTCGATAAAGCCGGGGAACACCCAACAGCCCACGGCATCCTCGACGGTATCGCCCTCGGCCGGCTCAATCGCCGCGGCAATCCGCACAATCTTGTCGCCCTCCATGGCAAGATCGGCGCGGCGAAGCCCCTGGGGCGTCACGAGCGCGCCGTTTTTGATGATGATCATGTTGCTCCTTATTGATTAATACAGTTGGCCACGCGATCAAAATACGAGCAGGCGGCAATATGCTCCGTTATGCGTCGCTGTCCCTTGACGGTATCGACGTCCCACAGCTCGTAGGCACGCGCCTCGACCAGCACCACGTCGGTGCGACCTTTGAGAATCGAGCCCCCGCCGTCCTTGCCCTCAAGACACATAAGTGCATCGAACAGTTCCGCCGGAAAGAGCACCGGGCTCGAAGGCTCACCGTTACACGCAAGACACACCGGATGTTTGCGGCCACGCTCGTCAAATGCACGAACCATAGCCTCAAAAGAATCCGAACTCACGAGCGGCTGGTCGCCCGGTAAAAAGAGGCAACCTTTCCAGTTGCGTTCGACTCCCCACGAAAGGCCCGCACGGACGCTTTCGCTGCGCAGCTCGCCATCGTGCAGCACGCACGGGCAATGCTTGTCCTCGCAAATCTGGGCGACCTCGGGCCAACGCGTCGAAACCACAACGTCAAAGCCCCGGGGAACCGAATCGATGGTCCGGGCAATCAGCGGCTCGCCATAGATATCGGCGAGCATCTTGTTGGAGCCAAACCGCTTGCCCTCGCCCGAAGCCATAATGACGCATCCAAGTTTCATGGTGATACCTCCCCTGAAACCATCGTACCCATAACTCGCGCCGCGGGCATCCACATCGAAAGCGCTTATCCCGCACGCCCGCGATGCAAAATAGGGGCACCCCGCCAGTTGGCAGAGCGCCCCCTTTACATGGCTTACCTCAGCCCGGCTTTAGGCCTGGAGCCAACGGGCGGTGTTGCGCTCGTCGAGGGCCTTGAGGGTAGCGGCGGGATCGGCAACCTTCTGCAGGAACATCATGGCAGCGATGGCGTACGGCTTGTAGCTGGCCTCCTTGTACATGCCCACGCGGTGCATGTCGAAGACGTCGGCGTTAACCTCGCCGTGTTCGCAGGAGACACCGGAGATGTCGGCGGGCAGCGGGTGCATAAAGATGGTGTCCTGGCCGTTGGCAGTCTTCTCCATGAGCTCGGTCGTGGAGCACCAGTCCTGATGGGTGGCGTTCTGGGCGAGCAGCTCCTTCTCGAGCGCTGCGATGCCGGCGTCGTCGCCCTCGGCGTACAGGTTGGTACGCTTCTCCATGGCGGCAAACGGAGCCCAGCTCTTGGGGATCACGATGTCGGCGCCCTCGAAGGCCTCGGCCATGGTGTTGACCTGCTTAAAGGTGGTGCCGGACTCGGCGGCATAGCCCTTGGCGCGCTCGACGACCTCGGGCATGAGGTCGTAGCCCTCGGGGTGGGCCAGGGTGACATCCATGCCAAAGCGGGGCAGCAGGCTGATCAGCGACTGCGGGCAGGACAGCGGCTTGCCGTAAGAGGGCGAATAAGCCCAGGTGACGGCAACCTTCTTGCCCTTGAGGTTCTCAAGGCCGCCAAACTCGTTGATGAGGTAGAGCATGTCGGCAGAGGACTGCGTGGGGTGGTCGGAATCGGACTGCAGGGAGATGAGCGTGGGACGGTGATCCAGGACGCCATCCTCGTAGGCCTGCTGGACAGACTCGGAGACCTCGGCCATGTAGGCGTCGCCCTTGCCGATGTACATGTCATCGCGGATGCCGATGACATCGGCCATGAAGGAGATCATGGTAGCGGTTTCGCGGACGGTCTCGCCGTGAGCGATCTGGGACTTCTTCTCGTCCAGGTCCTGCAGCTCAAGGCCGAGCAGGTTGGCAGCCTTAGAGAAGGAGAAGCGCGTACGGGTGGAGTTGTCGCGGAACAGGGAGACGGCCAGGCCCGAGTCGAAGATCTTGGACGAAATGTTGTTCTCACGCAGCTCGCGCAGGGCGTCGGCGACGATGTAGAGAGCCTTGAGCTCATCGGTGGTCTTGTCCCAGGTGTGCAGGAAGTCGCTGCCGTACATACCCTTAAAATCGAGGCCGTTCAGCTGCTCGACGAGCTCGGTAAACTTAGCGTCCATGAAAATGTCCTTTCTAAAGATGAAACGATCGCAATGAGTAGATGTGCTCCGGCATGCGCGTGTGGCTAGAACATGCAGAGCACCATGACGAGGACCCGCCACCGTTGAGGAAGCATGGGAGATAACGACCGCGGGCCCCAAGTCAACAGGGGGTGCCGGGGACACGAGCAGCCCCCGGCTCAACAAAATCGAGGAATGGGACTAATCGATCTTGTTGTTGGTCAGACCGGCGCGGAACACAGTGGCGTCGCCATCGGCCTGGCTCGGATCGTAGAGGTTCAGGGCAGCCACGTACATGGCAGCAGCGGTGACCAGGTCGTCCTTGTAGGTGACCTCGTTGGGAGCGTGAGCCTGAGACTCGGCACCCGGGCCAAAGCCCACGCAGGGGATGCCGTAGCGGCCCTGGATGGAAACGCAGTTCGTGGAGAAGGTCCACTTGTCGCACAGCGGGCGACCGGTGCGCTTGTCCATGCTGGGCTCGCAGCCGATGCGCTCGTCACCAAACATGGCCTTGTGGGCGTCGACGAGAGCCTTGACGTGCGGAGCGGTCTCCTTGTTGATCCACGTGGGGAAGTAAGCCTCGGTCTCGTAGACCTCGCCGGTCCAGGACGGACGGTCGTACATGTACATGGAGACCTTCACGTCGTCGCCGTACTTCTTGGCGGCCGGCAGGTTGCGGATCTCGTCCAGGCAGGACTCCCAGGTCTCACCGGCGGTCATGCGACGGTCGATGGAGATGGCACAGGAGTCAGCGACAGCGCAACGGCTGGGGCTGGTGTAGAAGATCTGGCTGACGGTGCAGGTGCCGCGGCCCAGGAAGCGGGCATCCTCGAAGTGCTCGGGATTGTACTTGGGGTCGAGCATCTTGACGAGACCCTTGATGTCGGTCGACTCGTCGCAGCCGTTGTTGTTGAGGGCGCGGACGTCGGCGATGATGTCGGCCATCTTGTAGATGGCGTTGTCGCCGCGGTCGGGAGCGGAGCCATGGCAGGAGGTACCGTGAACGTCGACGCGGATCTCCATGCGGCCGCGGTGACCGCGGTAGATGCCGCCGTCGGTGGGCTCGGTGGAAATGACGAACTCGGGCTTAATGCCGTCCTTGTTGTAGATGTACTGCCAGCACATGCCGTCGCAGTCCTCTTCCTGGACGGTGCCGACGACCATGATCTTGTAGCCCTCGGGGATGAGGCCCATGTCCTTCATCATCTTGGCAGCGTAGGTAGCGGAAGCCATGCCGCCCTCCTGGTCAGAGCCGCCGCGGCCGTAGATGATCTCGTCGGTCTCATAGCCCTCATAGGGGTCCGCATCCCAGTTCTCGATGTTGCCGATGCCGACGGTGTCGATGTGGGAGTCGATGGCGATAATCTTGTCGCCCTCGCCCATAAAGCCCATGACGTTGCCCAGGCCGTCGACCTTGACCTCGTCATAGCCAAGGCTCTCCATCTCGGCCTTGATGCAAGCGACAACCTCACCCTCCTCGCAGGACTCAGAGGGATGGGAGATCATAGCGCGCAGAAAGCGAGTCATATCAGCACGATGGGACTCAGCAGCAGCCTTGATTGCGTCGAAATCGAGTTCTTTAGCCATTGTTCATAACCTTTCAAACGAAGGAATCTACCTGTGAGGTGGCGGAGCGATACCTATTTACTCCGCCCCAACGATTAGCAAGTGGGATATTCGCCTTCCCAAACAATGCGGCGGTACTGGTCGGGGTCCGTGTCACCTTCCGTGGAGAAGCAGAGCACAGAGCTCGTCTTGTCCAGGCCGATGAGTTCCTTGAGCTCGGCGTACTCGGGATCGAGCATGAGAGTCTCGACCAGGCCGGTGGTCACAGCGCCGGACTCGCCGGAGATGACGCGCGGGTCGCCCTTCTCGGGAGCGCCCAGGGTGCGCATGCCGCGAGCGGTGACCCAGTCGGGGCAGGACACGAAGGCGGTGGCGTGGTTGCGCAGGATATCCCAGCCCAAGATGTTGGGCTCGCCGCAGCACAGGCCGGCCATGATGGAGGGCATGTCGCCGTCCACGATGCGCGGGTCGCCGTCGCCGGCGGCAGCGCCCTTGTACAGGCAGGCGGCCGGAGCGCACTCGACCACAACGAAGGTCGGCGGGTTATCGGGATACAGGTTGGTGAAGTAGCCCACCACGGCGCCGGCGAGCGAACCCACGCCAGCCTGGACAAACACGTGCGTCGGGCGGTTGATGGCCATCTCACGCAGCTGCTCGGCAGCCTCGGAGGCCATGGTGCCGTAACCCTCCATGATCCAGGACGGGATCTTCTCGTAGCCCTCCCAGGCGGTGTCCTGAACGATGACGCCGCGCTCGCAGACGTCGGCCTCGGCGGCGGCCATGCGCACGCACTCGTCGTAGTTGACCTCTTCGATGGTCACCGTGGCGCCCTCGGCGGCGATGTTATCGAAGCGGGGCTTGGTGGAACCCTTGGGCATGTGCACGACGGCCTTCTGGCCCAGCTTGTTGGCAGCCCATGCCACGCCGCGGCCATGGTTGCCGTCGGTGGCGGTAAAGAAGGTAGCCTGGCCAAAGTCCTTGGCAAGCTGAACGGAGGTCAGGTAGTCGAAGGTGCACTCGGTAACGTCCTTGCCGGTCTCGTCGGCAATGTAGTTGGCCATGGCAAACGAGCCACCCAGAACTTTAAAGGCGTTGAGGCCAAAACGATAGCTCTCGTCCTTAACGCACAGGTTGGACAGGCCCAGGCGCGCGGCCTG
This sequence comes from Collinsella sp., assembly GCA_048183675.1. Classification (GTDB taxonomy): domain Bacteria; phylum Actinomycetota; class Coriobacteriia; order Coriobacteriales; family Coriobacteriaceae; genus Collinsella. The sequence goes on from DBEYWP010000042.1 coordinate 154,570, forward strand.
GCCATCCAGGCGGGCAAGCGGAGTGACGGTGTACTGGGGGAACGACTGGTGGAAGGCACGGGCCTTCTTCACATGGTCGAGGCTCATGATTCCCAAGTGCTTGTCATCGCTCTTGGGCATCGTGTTGCCCGCCCACTGGATCTTATCGGCCATACGGTGAACTCCTTAAGTCCTCTCTTGCCGGCCCCCGCATACGCGTTTCAGCCCATTCCCATTCATGCGACTGAACTTTTATGTGGATGCCAAACAAAAAGTTTGTTAGTAATGTTCTATCACACTTTTTGATTGGTATACCTAACGAATTGTTTGTTTCCGCAATCGGTACTTTTTCGCCGCCGAACGGTCATGAATTGCCTTGTTGATGGATTTGTTTGCGGTCATGTGTGGTTTATGGCACAGTGAGCCCAAACTAATTTTTAGGAAGGCACCCATGACCCCCGCACAGATTGAGTTTTACAAGCGCCTCGCACACGGTCTGGCGCTCCAATTTGGCCCCAACTGCGAAGTCGTCGTCCACGATCTGGAGACCGAGGACGTGGACCACTCCATCGTAGTGATCGAAAACGGCCACGTCAGCGGGCGCAAACTGGGTGACGGCCCCAGCCATATTGTGTTTGAGTCCATGCACGAGGGCACCACCGACGTGCACGACCGCGAGCCATACCTCACCAAAACCACCGATGGCAAGCTGCTCAAATCGTCGACGATCTTTATCCGCAACGACGAGGGCAAGCCCGTCGGCATTTTGGGCATCAACTTTGACATTACGCTTATGAAGGCATTTGAGCGCTCGCTCGACGCTTTTACCGGCACCGGCGGCACGGGCTATACCGAGCCCGAGCCCATTACCAAGAACATCGGCGACCTGCTCGAGGACCTGCTGCACGAGTGCGAGCAGTTTGTGGGCAAGCCCGCGGCGCTCATGACCAAAGACGAGCGCATTCGTGCCATTGGCTACCTCGACCGTCGCGGTGCCTTCCTCATTTCCAAGTCGAGTGAGCGCGCCTGCGAGTTCTTTGGCATCTCCAAGTACAGCTTCTATAGCTACCTCAATGAGGCCAAGGCGGCGGCCGGCGACAAGTAGGCACTCGCCTGGATTGCCCCTCCCTTTTTGGGCGCGAGTTCTGGAAAGCACGAATCCGAGACCGAGCCGCTTGGGAAGTTCCATATAATCGATGTCATTAGTATTTCGAAAGGATGGGACAGAATGGCGTTGAGCAAGGCATCATGCACCGGTCGCGGATTGATTCCGGCAATTGGTGGACATGTGCACCGCATGTTCGATGAGGGTGAAGACGACCTGTTTTCGCTGAGCCTTGACGACGTGATGGATGATCGCCCGTGGACCGCCGACGAACTCATGGGCGGCGGCGGGGCTCGCCCGTCAAGCCCCAATCCCGCACTTGCGCCTGAGCCCGTATCTGCGCCGACTCCTGCGCAGTCGCCTGTTTCGACGCCCGCGCCTACGCCCGCACCCACTTCGGCGCCCACGCCCGCTCCCCGCCCCGCAAGCGACCCGTCCGAGACGGCGGCATTTCTCGCAGCAGCGACGCAGGGCAAATCGGCCGACAGCACCGTTATGTACAGCGCCCAGCAGTTGCCTGTTCCTGCGGCACGCAAGCCTCCGGTCGCAAGGCTCGATGAGCCCGTTGCCCATCAGGTTGCCTACGATTCCTGGGCTGCAACCGATCTGGATGAGACCTCTACCGGCATGCCGGCGCTCGATGTTCCAGTTAACCCGCTTTTTGCCGCCAACACGAGCGCCGCGGACTATGAGGGCGGTGCGGCATATTCCGGTTATTCCGATGGCTATGCTGGCACCGGTCGCATCGAGACCGAGGATTATGGCACCGCATCGAGCGATTATCTCAACGATCCGTACGCCGCCACGCCTGCACCGGAATATGACCCGGAGGCCGCGTCCGCGCCGGCGTATACCAAAAGCACGGGCGAAGAGCGCTTCGCCGATTATTACGCCGAGGAAAAGGCGCTGCGTTTCTCGGAATTTCCGCAGGCAGTCAAGGTTGCCTTTATCGCCATTATCATTGCCCTGCTCGGTGTCATTGCGTTTGAGGGGTTCCAGCTGTTCCGCGGCCCCACCCAAGCGGAGTCGGAGACCCAGCAAAAAGAGGACGATAACCAGTACCTGGACATCAACACCCTCAAGGGCGACCCCAACGACGGAGACGATGAGTAGCGAGAGCTGAAGGCAGCCGCAGGATCCCGCATCCAGCACCGGCTTCTAAGTGCTGTTTTGTCATCCAGCTACACTTTTCCGAAGTTTTAAGGTGCCCATTTCGACACTTTTCCGTACTTTTACACGGCTGATTTCCACACTTTTCCGAATGAAAGCCGAATAATCACTTGGGAAACCAACGCCGTTCACGCGTCATTTCGCAGGCGGCGCTTGATTTCCGTCCGTACACGTTGATAGACTTCCTCTTGCCTGCAAGGAGCGGGCGCGTTTTATCCAGAGTCGGGGTAGAGAGTTGGCTCCACGATCCCGACGCCAACCGGCCAAGAGGCACGGTGGCCCTGCCAACATCGATGAAAGGAGTCCGTATGGACAATTTCTCCGTGCGCAGTGAGCGCAATTTCCACAACCTAGCAGCCAGGCCAAAACGAATGCATCTTCTGGATAAGCCGAATGGTTATGCCTCGGCCATGGTCAAGAGCAGCCTCTCCCACCAGATGTGCTTTACCGTGCAGGCGCTCGAGAAAGAGCTCTACACCGCCGGCGACCCGCACGTACTGCAGATCAAGCTGCTTGGAGACGACTCGCGCGAGCTGTCTAGCTGGAAGCTGTTTGCCGACGGCACGTGCGTCGCAAGCGGTTCGGGTGACTTTGCCCGCGAGTGCTTCTGCGAGGGAGCTGAGGTGTTTCTGGACCTGTGTCGCGACGCCGTCGAGACTGCCGAGCTGTGCCAGTGGAGCGAGAGGGAGTACGAGCTGTTGGGTGCCGCGCGCGGGATTGCGGGGGGTGTAGGAACAGAAGCCTCATGACGGTGGCCTCAGCTGGAATGACGTATCGCTCGATAAATGATCTCAACAACGTAGCCGATGCGCCGCATTTCACCTCAAAGGCATTGAGCGATCAGGAGGCGTCCAGCATTTCTTTGATATCCCCAATTGATTGTTCCGAGAAAGTCTCTTCATGTCCTTATAATCGCCCTTACGAGAAACGTGGACGAGACAGGCGTCCATATGCCGTCTCTAAACTAACGAGCCGTTCGCGGAAAGAACATCTGGCTAGCATGGGCCAAAGATATACTGGTATCGCTGCAACAATTATGGAAGATCGGCACCACCAATGACCTCCTTGAAATTCTCCAGGCGCTTCGCGCTTAGCCTGCTCGCCTCGCTGTCCGCCACCGTAGCGCTTGCTTTGCCCTCAACCGCCCTAGCCGCGTCGGACCCGAACCCGCCCAGCATCTCCAACGTGACGATATCCGCGACGACAGTCACGGCCGGCTCCACGCTGCATGTCGGCTATAGCGTCGATGACCCTGACGGGGTACGGTCCGTCACGCCCATAGTCGAAGTCCTTGTCGAAAACGATACCGGAGACCATGGAATCAGTTCCCGTCTCGCCTTCTCGTCGACCGGCAACACGACCGCGGGCTTCGATATCTCCACCTCCCCGAGCGACCGGCCCTGCAGGTACCGGATCATCGGCCTCGGCGTGACCGATAGTCTTGGATGGGTTACCGATGTCTACGACACGACGTATGCCGAGGAGAAGGGGCTCGACTGTCCGACCTTCACCACCGACCCCCTCGAGTATGAGGTGACCGAGGGACCCGAGGACCAAAACCCGCCGACCGTGTCCTCCGTGTCGCTCTCGAGCAGGGAGGTCGCAACCGGTGCCGACCTCCACATCTCTTGGACCGTCTCCGATGCCGACGGCGTTCGCTCCGTTTCCCCCATACTGCGGCAGGGCTGGGAGAATTCGGACGACGGCTGCTCTGTTTCGTCAGCCTATTATCACGGAGGCTCGTCTATCGACGGGTTTGACCTCACATTCGACAGCAATAGGATCGGAAGGCACAGGCTGATCGGCCTTTCGGTCACCGATGGCCTAGGGTTCGAGACCGATGTGTACGAGAGTTCCTACGCCAGGGCCAACGGCATTTCGGGCGCGACTTTCTCGGTTGGCGACCCGAGCGAGCTGTGCTTCGAGGTGACCGGCAGCGCAATCGACCGGAACCCGCCCACGGTCTCGAACGTTTCCATCTCCGCGAAGAGGGTCCCCGTCGGCGGGATCCTCCGTATCTATTGCAATGTAGGCGACGCGGACGGCGTAAAGTCTGTCTCCCCGATCCTCGGCGACCCCGGCTATGTCGAGGACCCGAACTCTTTAAAGACCCGCAAAACGTTGAGCTGCAGCTACGATGCGGCAAGGGGCTATATCGAAATCGAGTTCCCCACGTCGCTCTCGATGGGCTCGTTTGAAATCCAAGCCCTCGCGGTCCTCGACAAGACGGGCCACGAGACCTTCGTCTACAGCTCCGCCTACGCCGAGCGTAACGGCAAGACCGGCGTTCAGACCTTTGATGTCGACGACGCGGGGGACGTCACCTTCGACGTGACCGCTCCGCTGTATGCCGCCACCAAGGGCGACGGGCAGGCGTATGCAAAGGACGGCGAGGCCGGTCTGACCTTCCGCTTCAGCGGTCCTCTCGATGAGTTCACGCGTCTCCTCGTGGACGGAACTGAGGTCTCCGCCGAAAACTACACCGCAACCAGGGGCAGCACGATTATCGAGCTCAGGCCGTCCTACCTGGACACGCTCGCCGGCGGCGGACACACCGTCACGGCCGTCTGGAAGGACGGGACGGCGACCGATGCGTCCTTCACCGTGGAGGGGAAGGCCCAAGGGGAGCAGGCGGGCGGAAAGACCGACGTAGATTCACCCGGCGACAACAAAAGTGATCCTGCCACTCCTGAAAAGGACGCCGACGAGGCGGCTACAAAAAAGTCGGGACGCACGACAGCCGATGAACCAAAGCTCGCTGCAACCGGCGACTCCACTTGGATGGCCAGCATCGCATTGGCCATGGCGGCCACGGCCTGCTTCACGGCAGCGAGAAGGCTTGAGCCCAAGCAGCATAAGCACGAACAGTAGCTCAAAGCGAACTCAACTGGGAAGGGCAGATGGATAGCCGTCCTTCTCTTATAATCAACCCAATCCGCTGAAATGCAATCAGTTAACGAGTTTCGCCAGACGCTCGGCCTCTACCCCGCTCTAGCAAGCCACCAGGCGATGAGATAATGCCCACGACTATCAACGTAAGCAAGGAGCGCGCTATGGCAGACAACGAGACCAAACCCTCGGCGAACGACGGCCGAGAGGAGCTCGTGGCAAAACAGCTCGCATCGACCAAAATCCACCTCGCGCTCACTCAGAAGCGGGTGGACGTCTCCGGCGCCATCAAGCTACCGCTCGAGCGAATTCCCCAACTCGGCGTGGCGTTCGCCTCGCTCCCCTCGATGTTTCGCACCGTCACCAACACGGTGAGCGTGCCCACGCTGCTCCAGGCGACTGACAAATATGGTAACCCGCTCGATCCGTCGAAACTCAACACGTTCAAGGACGGCAGCGGTCTCACAGGGGGCTACCGCGACGCCGCCAAGGGCCTTGGGCAGGCGCGCTTCCACGTAGTCGAGGGCGACATCGCCACGAGCGTCACGCAGGTGCCTTACGATCCAACATCGCTATTCATGGCAGCCGCAATCGCGCAGATAAACCAAAAGCTCGACTCCATCCAGGAGTCCGTCGACGAAATGTTCGAGTACATGCGTCAGCGCGACAAGGCCAACATGCGTGGCAACCTCAAGACGCTCGCAGACATCCTCAACGGTTACGGCCTCAACTACGGCAACGCCACCTACATGGCAAACGCCCATATGAAGGTGCTCGACATCAAGCAGTCGTCCGCGCAGGACATGGAACTCTTCCGCTCGCAGGCACAGGCGGATCTGAAAAAGAAAGGGTTCATCGAGGTGCGAGACGGCTTGGGCAGACGCCTCGACAAGGTGCTCGACTACCTCAAAGACTGCCAGCTCGCCACCTACATCCACGCGTTCTCGCTGTTCCTCGAACCCATGCTCGCCCAGAACTTCGAGCCCGCAAAGCTCGCGGACGCCACTGCGAAGATCGAGGCTGATTCGATCGCGTACCGCGAGCTCTACACCGACTGCTACAACGCACTCGAAGCGGGGGCTGTCGACACCGTCGATGCGGCACTGCTGGGCGGTATCGCGTCCGCGGGCAAATTGCTCGGTCACGCCATCGCAAAGACCCCCGTGGGCGACCATACACTCATCGACGAGGCGCTCGAAGGCGCAGGAGAGAGCATCGGAAAGTTCAACGACAAGCAATCCGAGAAACTCCTCGAAAAGCTCCATCAGGCAAAGACGCCCGACGTCACGCCGTTCAAGCAGAGCGTAAAGGAGATCGACACCCTCTACAACCGCCCCGCGCAGATCGCCGTGGACGCCGAGAACGTCTACATCTTGCCTGCCAAGCAGCAGGAAGAGTAACGATACGCGACAGGCACGCGCCATGCAGACAGCTAACGCCCCTACCTTCCCGCCGCCTTCAGCTTCAGCAGCAGGTCGCCCAGCTCGGGGCACTTGCTAGAGAGGCGTGTCTGGGCCCGCTCGCCCATCCCCCAACGTTGGCGGACTTCCTGGGCGCGCGGACTCACGCGGTAGTCCCCGTCCATCGCCTGCTTGAGCAACTTGGCGGTTACGCGCGCATCGGCCAGCGCTGTGGGCGTGGCCCGTCGACTCGTCGAACTCGATGCCAAACCACGCCGCCGCGTCGCCCAGCGAGACGCGCCCGTGGCTGCCCACGTCCATGATCGAGGTGTAAAACGCCTGCAGGTCGGCCCAGTCCGTAGGAAATGCGGAAAGGTCGATATGCTTTGCCTGGCACTCGGTCAAAAGCTGTCGATGGTCCGCCCCGCTCCAACAGACCACCTGGGCGGAGTAGCGACCAATCCAATCGCTGAGCCTTTTGATCACCACATAGAGCGGATCGGCCATCGCGGTGTCCACAGCCGATATCCCTGTGAGCTCGCGGACGGGATACGCAACGCCTTCGGTAAATTCCGTCTGCACAAACTGCGAGAACTCGCCCATAGCGTTGCCGTGGTAATCGAGCTTGACGGCGCCGACCTCGATAATCTCATTGCGCAGCCCACGGCGCTGGCGCTGTTTTGGCACCGGCGCAAACTCAAAGTCCAGCACAATCTGGCGCGCAAAGTTCGTCGTATCGATAGCCGAGATACACGGCGTCTTTTCAGCTGACACGGTTAGGGCCTTTCTCCGTTGCTTGCCGCTTGTTACATAAGCGGCTACATTGCCGTAAGGATAGGTGGCCGCGCGGACATGAAAGCTGGGCGCAATACCATGCGCTAATCACACGCCATGCAGACGGCCCCAAGAGAGTCGCCCGCTCTATTCAAATGGATGAAAAGATTTAGGCCCGGTGACTTGAATCAGCGGTCATCCCGGGCCCATCAATATGCAGTGTACCTACAGAGGGCTGGTTAATCAAACGGGCTTTCGGTGACGAAGACCTGCGCGTCTAGCCCCAATCGCCCAGCGCCGTCTTCTGCCGCCCTTACGAAAGGCTGCTATTCGAGGGAATCACGTTGCTGTTATTATCGAACATATATTCGTATTTATGACCGCGCTTTGATAGAATGGCAGTTGTTGACGGCAGTTCCATGTGCCGGGCAGCGCCCTCCATGCGACGGGAGGTGATGCCCATGACCGATCTGATTGATTTCGTGAAGCTCCTGACCGCTTTGGTCTCGCTCCTCACGGCGCTTATCGGACTTTCCGAGGCACTTAAGCAGCGTACGAAGCAAAAGAAGAGGGGTCGACGCCGTTAAGGCATTGACCCCTTAATCGAAGTAACGGCGCTGCCCAGCTATCCACAACTTGGGCTGCCGTCGACCTTATTCTACCCACGGACATTGAGTTTAACAAATGGTTTTTTCGGTAGCGAAGCCTCGGTCCCTCAGCCGCTCAGCACCTGCTTCCTACTCCAGCCACCATTCCATATCCACGGAGCACTCGACCTCGATAGGCTCTGGCTCCAGCACCGTCTCCTCGGAGCCTCCGGACGCCTCATCGGGAGCACACGCGGCAACACAGTATGTTCGACCATAGCCCGCCGCCCGACTGTTATACGAGATATGCTTGACGCCGCCCAGCATAGACCCCGCCGCAACGGCAAGTGCCTGCGCGTTGCCGCGAGCACGTTCAACCGCACGGGCAATCAGGGCGTCTTCCGCCGCGCGCTGATCCGCCAACTCAAATCGAATGCTCATGTCGGGATGTGACTCGCAGGTATTGAGTGCGGTCCACACAGCAGCAAAGTCAGTCGAATCGACAGGCGCGGCAACCGTACCGTACGCATAGTAGTTGTAGCCCACAATCGTCGCCTTCTTGCGCGTCATCTGCGCATAACAAGTGTACCGACAGCATGTTAATTCGCTATCCAAACCAAAGGGCGCCAGCGCGGCGGCTACGCGGGCGCGATCGGTGTTGTAATCCTCCAGGCACGATTCCTTGGTGGTGCGGCGACCACCAAAGCCAATGCTAAAGATCACGCGGTCGGGCATAACCTCGTCCTCTATCTCGGCGCCAACGCTCACATAACCGGTCTTATCCGTTGCCATGACATCCGTCCTTTCCACGAATGGCTACGTTGCGGTAAGCGTAGCCACCCGTGCGGACACAAAAATGGGATGCTGTGCCACGCGCGCCAGGCACGCGCCATGCAGATGGCCCCAAGAGAGTCGCCCGCTCTATTCAAATGGATGAAAAAGATTGAGGCCCGGTGACTTGAATCAGAGGTCATCCCGGGCCCATCAGAGCTCGTAGAGCTCTTGGTTGCTTTGGTCTCGCTCTTCACGGCGCTTATCGAACTTTCCGAGGCACTCAAGCAGCATTCGAAGCATAACAAGTCGCTGCCATTAAGGCACCGACCTCTTGACCAAGCAACGGCGTTTCCCAGCTCTCCAGAACTTGGGCTGCCGTCAACTTTATTCTATCCGCGAGCATCTGGTTTACCAAATGGATTTTCGGTAAAGGAAGCACGGCACGCCCGCAAAACCACTGCGCCCCAAGTGCCGCCATGGGGATCACCGCCACGCCGTCGTCGCGTGTGTAGGCAATGCTCCCCTTTCCAACCACGACCGCCAAAAACGCCGGCGCGGCATTCTGGGCGGCAGGATTGGAGAGCACTTTCCTCTCCAGCGCCTTGAGATTTCTCGCTCCATCGTCTGCTTTCGCATCACTCAGCTTGACCTCGATGGCTCCCATCCGCACAGGTCCTCGGTCAGCTTGAGCCTGTTGAAGAGATCCAGGTGCGCAGCGATGGTCCTCTCGTCGGGGCCCGTCTCACCGTACGAGGCGTCCTTTATGAGCGTCTTGTACGTGACAGCCTGGCTCTCGTTCATGGCAAGAGCTCGCAAAAGGCCGTGTGCAAGCTCGGGCGATCATGCGATATACGAAATTACGCCATTCTCAATGCTGTTTTTACGCCGTTCTCAATGTAGTTTTTACGCCATTTTCATTGTAGGTTTTACGCTTGGCATCCTTAGCGCGACCCATTCCGAGCAATCACATCAGAGCGCGCTTGGTTATCTCCGCTCGCACATCTCGGCAAACGAAATCAGCTTGGTATCTCCCCTGCTCGCCGCAGCTTCCTGACATCCTTGCGTAAAGCCACGCTTCGAGAAGATCACGTAGCTTTTATGCTGACGCCTAAAGAGCTCGCTTCGGTACACGAGCTTTTCCAGAACATCCTCGCCTGCCGGTTCGTTACGCCATTTGCACTCCGCAAAGAGCGCCGCGCCCTCTCCGTCGTCGACAATCAAATCGATCTCTTCCTGCGTACGCGTCCGATTGTCCGTTCCCCACCAACGGCCAACTGTTGCCGGCACCACACCAAGTTCGCCCGCGCGTGCGAGTTCGTACACGTATTGTCTGCATATAAGCTCAAAGACCGTACCCATGTAATCCGATACGTGCGGCTCAATGCGCCTATACGCCATCTCGGCCATATCGTTTTGAATCAGCCCAATGTTCTGCGGCACAAACTTGTACCAGAACCTAAACATCTGGTCGCTCAGCAGATACACGGCTCGCTTATTGCTCGTCTCGTTTAGGGGCAGCTCGCGCTCGACAATCCCAAGCGACGCCAGCTTATCCACATAGCTCTTTACGTTGCTCGCAGGGATTCCCATAGAGCTCGCAATCTCTGAGATCTTCGAGCGCCCCTGGGCAATTGCTTGCACGATCGCATCATATTGCTCGGGATTGCGGCACTCTTGCAATAGCAGGTTACTCGGCTCCTCAAAGAGATAGCCCGTAGGAGTAAGAAAAAGACGTTTGATGTTGTCCTCGAGCGATACGGTAGGATCGACTTTCTCGATATATGCAGGAATGCCGCCCGTCATGCCATAGCAAACCGCAGCGTCTTCGCGACCCATGCTCTGCCACAAACCGAGGGTCGTCGTATAATCCAGCGGCATGATCTTAAACTGGGCCGTACGCCTACCGTATAGCGGACTCGCGTAGCCCAGCACCTGCTCTTCCATGAACGAAAGCGACGACCCGCACAGAATAAGCATGAGCTTGGTCTCTTTGTACAAGTGATCGATCTTGTCTTGCAGCAACGAGCTGATCTCGGGATTCGATTGGGCGAGATAGGGATACTCGTCAATCACGACAATCAAACGTTCCGTGCGAGCCATGGTGGCCAACGCATCGAACGCCTCGTCAAAACTACGAAACGACACACCTGCAGCACCAACCGAACCCGCAAGTATCGCCTGGCTAAAGCCGTGCAGGTTTGCCACTGCATTGGTACGACGAGCTTGAAAGTAAATAGCCTTCTTGCCTTGGATAAACTCTGTGATAAGACGCGTTTTACCCACGCGACGGCGGCCGTAAATCACAGGCATTTCAAAGGAGCCCGTGCCATACAGTCGATTGAGCTCGGACATTTCCACTGTTCTTCCGATAAACATAGGGCCATCCTTCCTTTGCGTTATAGCTAGCTATATTATACCTTCCTATAATATAGCTAGCTATAACGCAATTCGACAAGCGGCGCACGCAAAAGGGGCGGTACACCCCCGCACGTGGACCGTTCCGGAAAATGTATCCCGTTCTGGAGCCAAAAACTGGGCCGTAGTTTCCGCCAAGCATGCCATCCGGAAAGCGTGTCCCGTTCTGAGCCTGAATTCTGGGATGCGGTTTCCGCTGAAACTTCTACCGGAAAGCGAATCCCATTCTGAGCGTCGAATCCGGGACGCAGTTTCCGGTTGAGGGCTGTTCCGGAAAGCTTGTCCCGTTCCGAGCGGCAATTCCGGGTCACGGTTTCCTCAGGTACAAGGCGACAGTCCGCCGCCCTTATCACATGCCTTCAAATATGCGATCCAGAAACACAAAACAGCAGATAGAATGCTCTTTTTCAAAAAGTACACGTCCCGAAACTTACCAAGACTTCATATCCAGCTACCGTTCACGGTCGCCGATTACCGCTCACCGATTCAAACAAGAAATATGTCGCCAAAAGCAGGTCATCTACCTGCATGGTTAGATTTTGGTCAGCTTTTGGTCAGCTGAGCGGCAAGTTCCAGCTGATACGTTTTTGCTACCCAAAAGGAGGTGGTAGCTCATGACCCATTGCAATGACCAGCTCATCGACCAACTGCTCACTCAAGCCGAACAAGAGAGGCGCTGTCTGATTCCCCCGAGCACGGCGATCCGAAAAGCGCTCCTTCGGCGCACCGGCGGCACGGTTGTCTCGCCCATGCCGGGGCTGTTTGCGCGAAAAACGCGCTGGGATGAACTCAACCGAGCGCAACGCCATTGCGAAATCCTCCGCGCCCTTGCGATCATCCATCCCGATTGGACGTTCTGCTCGTTTTCGGCAGCTTGCCTGCTGGGGCTCGAGGTCTCGTGGCGACACCTGAACGTCGTGCATGTTTGCAGCTCGACAAAGCCGTCGGCTCGTCCGGGCGCACATATTCAGCGACACCAGATTGAGCCGGCCGGAGCAATACGCAGAGCCGGCATATCGGTAACGCCGCCCATCCAAACGGCCACAGATTGCCTGCTGCAAACTGGTTTTGCCGACGGCATGCCCATTGCCGATTCGGCGATCTCAAAGCTCGGCCTTGCGCCGGAACAGCTGATGGAGGCCGTTGAGCAACGAGCGATTGCCCGCAATGGTCGCGCGATTCGCACTGCCCTCACAACGCTTCGATATGCCGACGCCCGCGCCGAGAGCGGCGGGGAATCGGTCGCCCGAGCCATCATGATCGAGACGGGCTTTGCGCCCGACTGGCTTCAATACGAGCTGACGGACCCCTTCGATTCGGCCAAGCCCATACGAACGGACTTTGCCTGGGAGCGCCAGGCGCGGGAACTCACGCTGGGCGAGCTCGACGGGCTCATCAAATATACCGACCAGACCATGCTGGCCGGACGCACCACCGCCGAGGCGCTCGTTGCCGAACGACAGCGCGAGGCGCACCTATCGCTCTACGGTCACCCTCTGCTGCGCTTTACCATGAACGAGGTCCGCTCGGCAGGAGTGCTCGCCAAAAAGCTGCAGACGGCAGGCATCCGGCAGACCGCGCTGCCGACATGGCTCAACGAGGTGGACCTGTAGGAGCTGCTAGGCCACGCATCGCCGGATCGCCCCCCCCTATTTGGGCCGCGTTTTCCCAACGACCACGCCAACGGAAAGCGCGTCCTAGCCTGGACGCTCAAAACGGGATGCACTTTCCGGATGGCGGGCCTAGCGGAAAGCGTGTCCCGGAATCAGGTCTCGGAACGGGTCGTGCTTTCCGGTTGAGTCCTTCAGCGGAAACCGCATCCCGGAATAAACGCTCAAACTGGGATGCACTTTCCAAACGGCCGGCCAGCGGAAAACGAATCCCATTCTGAGCGTCGAATCCGGGATACAGTTTCCGTTTGAAGCCCCGTCTGGAAAGTACGTCCCATTCTGAGGCACGATTCCGGGACGCAGTTTCCGTATGCGGAGGCGCTCCAAACAAAAGGCCTCGGCTCGCGATGGAGCCGGGGCCAAAGGCGCAGCGTATGTAGTTGATGTTGAGCGCGAACGGCCCATCAGCAATGGTCGTCCGCGCTCTACCCTAGCCGCGGTGACGGGCGCGGCTGTACGGCGTATCCACCATGGGCAGATCCGGACGCAGCTTGCCGTCAAACGCGCGGTAGGCGTTCTGCACGGCGGGCGCCGTGGGAATCGTTGCGATCTCGCCGATGCCCTTGCCGCCGTATGCCACGGGCAGCAGCTCGTCCTTCTCCACGTAGATGGCATGGATATCCGGAATCTCGGGCGCACGGAACAACCCGAGCGTACCGTACCTTGCCTGGGGTACGCAGTCCTTGAGCGGCCAGTCCTCGGTAAGTGCGTAACCCATGCCCATGAGCACGCCGCCTTCGATCTGACCCTGGATGGAGATGGGGTTGACCACCTTGCCGGAATCGTGCGCGGCATAGACCTCGCTCACGCGGCCGTCATCATCCAGAATGACCACATGCGTGGCAAAACCGTAGCAGATGTGACTCTTGGGGTTGGGAACATCGGCACCCAACTTGTCGGTCGGCTCCAGGTACACGTAGCCAAACTCGCATCCCTCGAGCGCCTTGATGGCGGCCGCGGGGTCCTGGGGATGCATACCCTGGCCGGCGACGAGCTCCTGCGTGTGCAGCTGATAGGCGCGACCGTCGTCGTACTCGATCTTGACGCCGTCGCCATGCGCATTCACGGGAGCGGCGGGCGCAGACTTGCCGGCCTCGATGTCAAGCATGGCATCGCGCAGCAGGAAGGCGGCACCGCGCACGGCCTCGCCGGTCACGACCGTCTGACGCGAGCCAGACGTGGTGCCGGAGTCGGGAGCGTTCTCGGTAGAACACTCGCCGTTGGCAATACAGTGAAGCGGCAGACCGCATGCCTCGGCAACGTCCTGCAAAAAGACGGTGTTGCAGCCCTGGCCGATGTCGGACGTGGCGGCATAGACCACGGCCACGCCGTTCTCGACGCGAATCTTGCAGCGGCCGGCATCGGGCAGGCCAACGCCCACGCCAGCGTTCTTCATGGCGCAGGCGATACCGGCGTGTCCGGGATGCGCATAGTAGGCATCCTTGACCTCGAGCAGCGTCTCTTTAAGCGCCGTGGAGCAGTCGGCAATCTGGCCGTTGGGCAAAACCTCGCCCGGCTCGATGGCGTTACGGTAGCGGATCTCCCACGGATCCAGGCCGACCTTCTCTGCCAGCAAGTCGATCAGGCTCTCGAGCGCAAACTCGGACTGGCAAACGCCAAAGCCGCGGTACGCACCGGCGGGCGGGTTATTGGTGTAGTAGCCAAAGCCGCGGATGTCGGTGTTCTGGTACTTGTAGGGGCCGACAGCATGCGTACAGGCGCGTTCGAGCACCGGACCGCACAGCGACGCGTAGGCTCCGGTATCAAAATTAATCTCGCAATCCAGGCCGGTAAAGTTGCCCTCGGCGTCGCAACCCAGCGTAAAGGTGCCGTCCATGGCGTGGCGCTTGGGATGGAACGCGAGCGACTCGGCGCGCGTGAGCTTGCACTTCACAGGACGCTGGAACTTATAGGCAGCGAGCGCGGCCAGGTGCTGGATGGACACGTCCTCCTTGCCGCCAAAGCCGCCGCCCACGAGCATGGTCTCGACGACCACGCGCTCGGGCTCGTTGTCCCAGCCAAACATGTGGGCACACTCTTTGCGCGTATCGTAGGCACCCTGATCGGTCGACTGCACCTTGACGCCGTTCTTGTACGGGTAGGCGACGGCGCACTCGGGCTCCAAGAAGGCGTGCTCGGTAAAGGGCGTGGTAAAGCGCTGCGTCACGGTGAATGCGCTCTCCGCTAGCGCCTTGGCGGCGTCGCCGCGCGTCACGTGACGGCTCTGGCACACGTTGTCCTTGAGCTCCACCGTGTTGCCAAAAGCAAAGAAACTGTCATGCAGGCGCGGGGCGTCGGCGGCCTTGGCCTCGGCGATGTTGCGCACGGGCTCCAGCGGCTCGTAATCGATCTTTACGAGCTTCTTGGCCTTCTCGAGCGTCGCCTCGTCCTCGGCGACTACCAAAACGATGGCGTCGCCCACGCAGCGGGTGATATCGCCCTGGGCGATCATGACGTCCCAGTCCTGGATAAGGTGGCCGACCTGGTTGACCGGCACGTCCTCGGCTCGCAGGATGCCCACCACACCGGGCAGGGCCTCGGCCTTGGAGGTGTCGATGGAGAGCACGCGGGCGCGCGGATACTTGGAGCGAACGGCGCTGGCATAGGTCAGGCCCGGCTGATCGAGCTCGTCGATGTCGTCGGGATACTTGCCCTCGCCGAGCACCTTCTTGCGCACGTCGATACGGAAGGCGCGCTTGCCCACGCCGTAGTCATCGCCGCGCTCCAGATCCTCGTCGATCTGCTTTTCGCCACGGAGCACCGCAGCTGCCAGCGAGATGCCCTCGATAATCTTCTTGTAGCCGGTGCAACGGCAGACATTGCCGCGGATGGCGTACTTGATCTGCTCCTCGGTGGGCTCGGGGTCCTCGGCGATGAGCGCTGCACCCGCCATGACCATGCCGGGGATGCAAAAGCCGCACTGCACGGCGCCCACGGCGCCAAAGGCGTACACGAAGGCCTCGCGCACGTCCTCGGGCAGGCCCTCGACGGTCACGATGTTACGGCCGGCGGCAAGCGCGGTGGTCAGCACGCACGCCTTGACAGCCGCACCGTCCACATGGATGGTGCAGGTACCGCAGGCACCCTCGGAGCAGCCGTCCTTGGCGGAATGGATATGCAGGTCATCGCGCAGGTAGCGCAGCAGCGGTTTGTTTTGGGTCGTCGTGCGCTCGACGCCGTTAACGGTAAAAGTGAATTCCTGTACCATGGTGATTCCCTTCTACACGCCGGCGGCAATGCCGGTGCGGTCGTGAATGGCGCCATGCGGGCACACAACCGCGCACATGCCGCACGACAGGCAGTCCGCGCCGTCGATATGGGCGCAGTTGTCCTCGATGCGAATAGCGCCGGCAGGGCACTTTTTGGCGCACATGCCGCAACCGATGCAGCTCGTGTCGCAGATCTTGCGCGCAATGGCGCCCTTGTCGGTGTTGTTACAGCGCACCAGGATGTTCTGGTAGCCGGGAACGAAGGCAATCACGCGCTGCGGGCACGCCATGCCGCACAGGCCGCAGCCCGTGCACTTGGAGCGGTCCACGCGGGCGACGCCGTCGACCAGCGCAATGGCACCGTGGGGGCAGGCCGTGACGCAGGCACCACAGCCAATGCAGCCTTCGCTGCAGCGGGCGTCGCCGCCTGCGGAGGCGCAACCACTTCCGCAGGCAACGTAGGCCACGTGATGTTGAATGGATTTGGCCATAAGAGACTCGCCTATTTCTTAAGAAGGTACGAATAGTTGTCGCGCACGGCCCTGATGGTCAGGCGGACGGCCTCGGGCAGACCGGTGTTGACGGCATCGACCGAGACGGTGCGGACCGTGCCGGCGACGCGGACCTTAAAGTGGTCCTCGCCCACGGCCAGGAAGCCCTCGTTCTCGGAGTTCTCCATGTCCTGCTCGCTCCAGAACAGGGTGAGCTTGTCCTTGTAGGGACGACCCTCCTGGTAGGGGCAGAACACGGCGCAGTTGCCGCACTCGTTGCACATGCCGTCGACATGAA
Organism: Collinsella sp.; assembly: GCA_048183675.1. Taxonomy (GTDB): domain Bacteria; phylum Actinomycetota; class Coriobacteriia; order Coriobacteriales; family Coriobacteriaceae; genus Collinsella. Next base: position 171,331 of record DBEYWP010000042.1, read on the forward strand.
CGACCTGATGCTTGGCCAGGCCCGGCACCTTGATGGCAACGTTGGCGCGGTTGGGGCACACGTCGCAGCAGACCTCGCACACCGAACCGCAGCCCAGGCAGCGGGTCTTGGTGCAGTTGCGCTTGTCGCGGCACAGCGACCCCTTGCGCTCGTAGCAGGTGTCCTCGCGACCGGCCTGCTCGTTGCAGTCGGCGTACTTGTTAAAGTCCACGCCGGCGATGGCGCGGGCAACCTCGGCGGCGTCGGCAATAGCCTCGACCACGGTGGCCGGACCGCGACGACAGTCGCCCGCAGCCCAGACGCCCTCGACGCCGGTGGAGGTGGCGGCAAGGCGACCGCGACGGTCGTGCTCGACGCCCGCGGCATCGTACAGGCTGGCGTCGATGCCCTCGCCCACGGCGCAGATCACCGTGGTGGCGGGAAGCTCGACGGTCTCGCCCGTGGCGGCAGGGCTGCGACGGCCACTTGCATCCGGCTCGCCAAGCTCCATAACGTCGCAGGTCAGCACGGCGCCGTTGAGTGCCTTGGGCGCCAGCAGCTCGCAGAACTCAACGCCGTCGGCAAGAGCGAGATCGAGCTCTTCCTCGTCGGCGGGCATCTGCTTCTTGGTGCGGCGATACACCAGGCGCACGTTCTTCACACCAGCCAGGCGCTTGGCCACGCGAGCCGCGTCCATGGCGGTGTTGCCGGCGCCGATGACCACGACATCCTCGCCCAGCTCGAGCTTCTCGCCCTTCTTGGCAGCCTCGAGGAACTCCAGTACATCGAGCTCGGCACCCTCGCCCAGGCCCGCAGAGCCGGGCATCCAGGCACCGGTGGCCACGACAACGTCGGTAAAGCCCTGAGCCTTGAGCTCGTCGATGGACTCCACGCGAGCATTGAGCTGCACCTTGGCGCCAAAGGCCAGGCAGAGCTCGGCGTCGTGGGAGATATCGTCGCTGGCGATACGGAACTCGGGGATCACGTGACGGACCACGCCGCCGAGCGAGTCGCGGGCCTCGAAGATGGTGACGGGCACGCCGGCGCGCGTCAGGAAAAACGCCGTCGCTAGGCCGGCCGGGCCGCCGCCGATAACGGCTACGTTGTGCTCGCCGTCGTTGGCGATGGCCTGGGCGCGCAGCTTGGGCAGCACGGCGGTCATGGCCTCACGGGCGGCCTTGAGCTTGCTGGCGCGAATCTGGGCGCCCTCGGGCTCGTAGAACGCACGCTCGCAGGCACGGCCGCAGGGATGCGGGCAGATGGTGCCGGTAATGAACGGCAGGGCGTTGCGCTCGATGATGATGTTGAGTGCGTCCTCGTAGCGGCCCTCGTCAACGGCCGCCAGGTAGGCGGGAATATCCTGCTGGATGGGGCAGCTCGTGCGGCACGGCGTGGTAAAGCAGTCGGAAAGCGGGCTCTTGCCGGCGACCTTGCGGTCGGGCAGCGGGCGCAGCGGCTTCTTGTAGAGCGGGTTGGTGAGCGAGTCAGCCTGGATCGCGGTTACGGCCTCGAGCGAGACGCCCGCGAACGGCTTGCCGTCCAGGTCGGTAAACTCACCGGCCATCTGGCTAAAGCGCTCGTAGCCACCGGGCTTGAGAACGTCGGTCGCCAGGGTGACGGGCCAAATACCGGCGTCATACAGGGCGCGGATGTTGTAGACCGTGGCGCCACCGGAGTAGCTGATGCGCAGCTTGCCATCGAACTGCTCGGTAATGCGGCGGGCAGCCTCGATGGTCAGCGAGAACAGCGAACGACCGGACATGTACATCTCGGTGGAAGGCAGCTCGTTCCTCGTCACGTCGACGGGGAACGTGTTGGTCAGCTTGACGCCAAACTCCAGGCCGCGCTCGGCGCACAGGGCAATCAGGCGCTCGAACATGGGCACGGCGTCGGCCCACTGCAGGTCCTCGCGGAAGTGCGTGTCATCGAAGACGATGTAGTCAAAGCCCAGCTCGTTGAGGCGCTGACGTGCAAACTCATAGCCCAGCAGCGTGGGGTTGCACTTGATGTAGGTATTGAGGCCCTTCTCGGTGATGAGGTAGGTCGCGATGCGCTCGATCTCCGCCGGCGGGCAGCCGTGCAGGGTGGACTCGGTGATGGAGTTGGAGACGCGTGCCGGGATGGACTCGACAAACGCGGCGTCGACATGCTCAAACTTGTCCAGGTTGGCAAGCGCCCATGCGCGGCACTCGTTCCAGACGTCGGAGCCGCTGGCATCCTTCATGCCCTCGATGTAGGCATCGACCTTGGGGCTCTTAATACCCTCCAGGTCATAACCCACGGACATGTTGAAGACAAATCCGTCCGGGCTTCCCAGGCCGTACTCGCGAGCGATCAGGTGGCAGGCGAACCATGCCTTCACGTACTCGGCAAAGGCCTGCGGAACCTCGAGCTCGGTCGACCACTCGCAGTTGTAGCACTCGTCCTGCGCCACGATGCAGGGCTTGTTCACACACTTGGAGAGCTCCTCGCCGTCCATAACCTGGACGGTCTTGAGCTCAAAGAAGCGGGAACCGGCAACGTAGGATGCCACGATGTTCTGGGCAAGCTGCGTATTGGGGCCGGCGGCCGGGCCAAACGGAGTCTCGATGCGCTCGTCAAAAATGGGAAGCGCTCCCTCCTGGTTGGCCGTGACCATCTTGCGCACGCCAAAGACGGCGCCCTGGGTCTTGTGCTCCTCGATGATCCAGTTCATCAGCTGCGAAAACGGGATCGGCCTCATGATGTCGCTCATAGTGAGCTCCTCTCTGTAACGCCCGGCGAGACCGCGCGGCGGGCGCAAATACGGTGTAGCGCTAGCACAGCGCCGGCGACCCCGCGGAGGTCGCCTATACGCGCGTCGGATGCGGCGAAACATCCGGCGCGCGTGAATCTACTTGTAATTAGTAGGCGCGATTGTTGAGCGTGCTCCAGAGCTTCTTGGACTCAGCCATGGTCCACGCGTTGATCTTTTCCTCATCGATGCCAACGAACTCGCGATCCTTGTACAGGACGCGGCCGTTGATGATGGTGGTGCGGCAGTTTTTGCCCATCATGCCAAAGAGCATGTGACCGTCGATATTCTCCTCGCTCAGCGGCGTAAAGGGCTTGTAGTCCATGACGATGACGTCGGCGGCAGCGCCGGGCTCGAGCACACCGAGCTTGCGATCGAAGTACTTGCTGGCCATCTTGGCGTTGTTCTCGAACAGCATGGTCATGGCCTCACACCAGCCCACGTTGGGCATGGCGGCGTTGTGGCGCTGAATGATCAAGAAGACCTTAAGGCTCTCGAGCATATCGTGGGTGTAGGCGTCGGTGCCCATGCACACGGGGATGCCGCGGCGGAAGAATTCGAGCACGGGGGCGCAGCCCACGGCGTTTCCCATATTGGATTCGGGGTTGTTAACCAGCCAGGTGCCGGACTCCTTGACGATATCCATCTCGGCGGGCGTCACGTGGATGCAGTGGCCCAGCATGGTGTCGGGGCCGAGCAGGTTGTGTTGCAGCAGGCGCTCGACGGGGCTGATGCCGCCGCGGTTGAGGCGGGAATCCCACACATCGTTCATGCCCTCGCACACGTGGATGTGGAAGCCGGTCAGACCGTTGTTGGCCTCGGCCATCTTATCCATGGTCTCATCCGACAGCGTAAAGGTGGCGTGACCGCCAAACATTGCGGCGATCATGTGGTTGTCGTTATCGCGACGCTCCTTGGCGGCCCACTGGGCAAACTCGGCGTTCTCGGCAATAGCCTGATCGCACTTTTCCTGGCCACGGCGGTCGGAAACCTCGTAGCACAGGCACGAACGCATGCCCAGCTCCTGAGCGGCGTCCTTAATGGTAAAGAGGCTGCCCGGAATCTCGCAGAAGCTCGCGTGGTGATCGAAGATCGTGGTGACGCCGTCGCGGATGGAATCCAGAATCGTGGCATAGGCGCTGGCCTTGGTGCCGTCGAGCGTCAGGTTGTCGTCAATCTTCCACCACTGCTGCTCAAGATTCTCCAGGAAGTTGGTGGGGTTGCAGCCCTTAATGGCAAGGCCGCGGGCCAGACCCGAGTAGATGTGGGTGTGGCAGTTGATAAGTCCGGGCATGATGAGGTTGCCCTGGGCGTCGACGTACTCGGCATCCGGGTACTTGGCCTTGAGCTCGCGCTCGGGGCCCACTTCGACGATCGTATCTCCGTCAATGGCGACCGCACCGTTGGGAATAAACGGAGTCTGAGCGTTGCGGGTAAAGACGGAACCGTTAGCGACCAGAAGCATAAATGCTCCCTTCAACATCAGGGGCGGGGTTTGACACCTCTGACATGGCGGAAGTGCGAAGCGCCGGCCTACACCGGAAACGGGCCCTCTCCCGTCAACGCTTCACCAAAGGGACAAGCCCTTTGAAGTGCGGCTTGGCGCCGCATGGCGCCGGCGGACGAGGCGATGCGTCCGCCGGCGAATAGCACCGAATTGGTTACTTCTTGCTCTCGGGCAGGACCAGATCCACAGCGGCATCCTTGGCGGCATCGATGTGCTGAGCCACGACCGGCGTCTGCGGAAGGATCAGGTTAAGGACAATGGCCATGATGGCGGTGGGGGTCACGGCGTTGGAGCCGATGACGGTGGACACCCAGGTGGGCATGCCCTCGCCGGCGAGGCAGCCGCTGGCCATCCAAATACCCAGGCCAAAGACGACCGAGGTGCCGACGATGGTGGTGGTGCGCTGCGTGAGGCCCTCGCGGGTGAACATGCGCACACCGTTCATGGTGATGGTGCCAAAGACGCCGACGGTCGCGCCGCCGATGACGGGCTGCGGGATAGCGGAAAGGACGGCAGAGAGCTGCGGGAACAGACCGGCGATGGCAAAGACGGCCGCGATGATCACAAAGACCCACTTGTTGACGACCTTGTTGGAGCAGATGATGCCCACGTTCTGGCCAAGGGCGCTGGTGGGAAGACCGCCCAGCAGGCCGCCGACCATAGAGGTGAGGCCCTGGGACACAATAGCGCCGGAGAGCTCGCGCTCGGTGGGCATACGGTCGATGGAGCCCAGGCAGGCGGCGGAAACGTCACCGATAACTTGGATGGCAACCATGGGGAACACGACAGCGAGGGTAATGCAGACCTCGGGATCAAACTCGAGCGCGTAGGGCATGAGCTTGGGAAGGGCGAAGACCTGAGCGGTGGCGACGCTGGAGAAGTCGATCATGCCAAAGGGAATCGAAACGATCATGCCAACGATCATGCCAAAGAACACGGATCCCAGCTTGAGCGTGCCCTTGCCAAAGTTGGCGAGCGCAAAGACCACGGCGAAGGTGATAAGAGCGACGCACCAGGCCTGCGGGGTGCCCCACAGCGGCGTACCCATACCGCCGGCCATATACTTGACAGCCGTGGGATAGAGAGAGACGCCAATGGAGAAGATGACCGTACCGGTCACGACGGGCGGGAATAGCCACTTAATCTTGCTGTAAGCCAGACCAAAGAGGACCGCGACGGCGCCGCCGACGATCTCGCCGCCCAGCAGCGCACCAAAGCTAAAACCCGAGGCACCCATGGCCTGGAGGGCCGGGAGGAACGCGAACGAAACGCCCATGACGATGGGCAGGCCGCCGCCGATGCGACGGAAGGGAGCGAAGGCCTGAAGGGCCGTGTCGATTGCCGAAAGAATGAGCGCGACCTGGATGATGTCGGTGCTCTGCTGGCTATTAAAGCCGTAGACGCCGGCCATGATGACAGCCGGGGTGATGATACCGGCAAACGAAGCCAGTACGTGCTGAAGGGCACACGGGATCATTTCCTTAACGGGAGGCATGCCTTCACGAGTGAACAGGGCTTCAGTGCCGTTCTTAACCGTCTCCTGGGTCATTTGACCACCAATCCTCGAAATAGTTGTTTTCGCATCTAACGCTCTATTGTGACGCAGTGCGGGGTTGAGGTTGTGCCTTCGTTGCATATCGTATTAAAGATGATTCTCATTCTCAATAATAATTTTTTGTTATCAGACTATTCTTCGGCTGAGATAATGCATTTCCGCAGGTCAGGAAAGTGTCTGCTCAAAATAACATCTAACTTTTCTTTTGGTCAACCGTTTACCGCCAAATTCCTACCGTTCGTCTGCATTACGCAATGTACCTGCGGATATACGAGATGATGAGCAGCGTGTTACCATGATAAAAAATTGTTATGAACACTTCGATAGAACCCAAAGGAGTTGCCCGTGAACGAGACCGTACGCCGCTTTTTGCCGATGGTCGATTTCCTGGAGCAGGTACTCGGTAAGAACAGCGAAATCGTGCTGCACGATTTCTCGGATCCCGACCACGCCATCGTCGATATCCGCAACGGTATCGTGAGCGGCCGCAAGGTCGGCGGTCCCGCTACCGATCTGGCACTCAAGATCATGCACGACGCCAAGTATCGCGACCTGCCGTTTATAACGGGCTACGAGGGACGCGGTGCCGGTGGCAAGACGTTGGAGTCGGCGACGTACTTTATCCGTGAGGACAACGAGATCGTCGGCATGCTTTGCGTCAACACCGATCTTTCCACGATACGCTCCATCAACGCCATGACTCAGCAGCTCATGGCCTGCTTCGACGCTGTGCCAAGGCAGGCGGAGCCCGCGTCTATCGAGGTCGAAAGTCTTTCGGAGTCTACGCAGGAGCTCATCGACCGCAGTATTTCCGAGTTGCTGAGCGCGCGCGGGCTGGATGTAGCGTCGCTTGGTCAGAGCGACCGCGTGGACGTCATTCGCCACCTCAACGGCAACGGGGTGTTCATGCTCAAGGGCGCCGTGGCCTGCGCCGCCACCGCGCTGGGCATCTCGGAGCCCAGCGTCTACCGCTACCTGCAAAAAGTTCGCAAGGAGGGCTAACGAGCAAAATGGAGCGCGGCTCCACAAGCGATCCGTCACTTAACAAAAGACCCTGCAGCTCGCACTGAACTGCCTCCCATTTCTTGGACACGAGAAATGGGAGGCTTTCTTTATGCGCGTTGATTTGAGGGTGAAGCATGATGTCGAGGCCAGGAAGGCGGCCATAGGGCTCTTCGAGCTCGGGCACGGGTATAAATCTGCCGCGA